>NZ_AZEB01000050.1 GCF_001434135.1 Lentilactobacillus kisonensis DSM 19906 = JCM 15041
AGCTCGTTACTTTAGTGACGAGTAGTTCACTAGAGAGGAAGATTCCGATGAAAATTGATATTAACAAACCATCACTCATGACGGTTGATGGTGAAAAGGCAATTGACGGTTTTTCACCATCCCAAAATAATTGGTTAGATATAGATGACGATTTGGATACTCATGATTGGTCACGGCCGCTACTTGGATGTACCGCCACGTTGTTCTTTTATACAGTTACCGAACGGAATCAATTTGTCGAAAAGTTAGTAGCTTCAGCTGATACCATTAGTGGTTTGGGGTTAGTCCTTCAGGATAATAACCATTACACGTTGGAAACGGCAGCGGGGATGGTTTCAAAGCATAGTTATGACGCTGGCGTAGATATCCGCGGACAGTTGTATAAAGAGTAAGTGACTAGGCTAAATAGTTCGAGAAAAATAGGTTTAACAGCAAAAACAATCTAAGATTAATATGAGCTAGAAGTGAGTTTCGGATCAGCTTCTAACTCATATTAATCTTAGATTGTTTTATAATTATTGAGTAGTGGTCAGGCATTATCAAGCTGGCTGCGTTTGGAAGGGAAGGAATATGATGCTACAAATAGTTAACGATATTTTCCAAACATTTGGGGCCAGCGTCGTTGTTCCGATTATGATTTTTATTGTCGCGTTATTCCTGAGAGTTCAGGTTCGGACTGCGATGATGAGTGCTTTCTATGCGGGGGTTGGATTAACCGGTTTTACTTGGATTATTTCTTCATTTACACCAGTGGTGACGAAAATTATTAAACAAATGGTGAATGGAACTGACATTCACTTGCCAATTGTTGATATTGGCTGGCAAGCTGGCTCGCTGGCTTCATTTGGATCCAGTGTTGGCCTAAGCTTCTTTGTATTTGGTCTTATATTGGAATTGGTCTTATTTTTTACCGGGATTACAAAGATCTTCATGCCATCAAATCTGTGGAATAACTTTGGTTTTATGATTTGGGGCACGCTTTGCTTTTACGTAACCCATAATTTTTGGTTGTCATTGGCGCTATCTTCATTCATGCTTCTTTACACGTTAGTAATTGCAGAAATTCAGGCGGATCGTTGGTCAAGCTATTATGGCGTTAAAAACGCAACGGTTTGTTCCATTCATAATATCGAACAAGCCATTCCAGCAATTATCTTGGATCCGCTTTGGAACTTGATTGGTTTGAATAAAGTTAAGATGACACCAGATTACTTCAAAAATAAACTTGGGGCGTTTGGCGAACCCACGACTTTAGGAGCAATCCTTGGCGTTATGATTGGGGTTCTTGGTAACTTGAGCAAGTTGGGGACATTAGCCGCATGGGGACAGATCCTCACCTTTGCCATTCAGCTTGCCGCCGTTATGACGATTTTTCCGTTGGTTACGGGTGTGTTTGCGAAAGCATTTTCGCCATTAGCTGAAGAAATTGATAAACGGCGTCAGGTCAGTCCCAAATCAGAAGCGGAAGAAGAAAAAGAAGCGATTCATGACAAAAAGCGTTGGTTCCTTGCCGTTGATGATGGCGTTGGTTATGGTGAACCGGCGACAATCATTTCTGGGGTGTTATTAATTCCGATTATGGTGGTGATTGCCTTTCTACTTCCAGGTAACAGGACGCTGCCAGTGGTTGATTTGATTTCAATTCCGTTCATGGTTGAGTCAATCGTTGCGGTTACCCGGGGAAATATCTTAAAGGTTATCTGCAACGGGATTGTTTGGTTCAGTATTGGGTTGTATGCCAGCAGCTGGCTAGGGACGATCTACACTGGCGCAATTTCACATTATGGGGTTGCGATTCCAGCTGGCATCGTTTTAATTACGAGTTTTAACTTAATGGCGCGCCCATTGAATGCCCTAATCTTTGCCGCTTGGATTAGTCAAAGTCCAATTTGGATTGGCCTCACCATTGTTGTCTACATGGCATTTGCTGTTCTGCTGCGAAGACGACGTTCACGAATCTGGGTCTATCTTCAGAAAATGGCTGATAAGAATGCCGGGTTTGAAGGCAGCAAGGATAAGATTACTTATGAATAAGTTGGTTGATTGAATTGGCGTGTATCGAATTTTGGCGACTGATAATTAACTTCAATCACATCGCTGATAGATGCTACTTGTTTTTACACCATATAAAACGCCTCCTTGGGTAACCTAATAATTAGGGATTGCTCAAGGAGGCGTTTATTGACCGATTCTTTTATCCTGTCTTTAATTAATGTGACTTACTAATTCGGCTGCAGTTGGATACGATTTCTGAGTTCCTTGTCTTGTAACTGTAACCGCCGCGTATTGGTTCGCGTGTTTCAAAGCAGTGGGAACGTCTTCACCCTGAGCAAAGTAGTGGGCAAACGAGCCGATAAACGAATCGCCGGCACCAGTTGTATCAACAGCTTTAACTTTGACTGCAGGAACCAATTCGCCGCTATCCTTGCTAACCCAGAGAACCCCTTTGGAGCCAAGCGTGACCATCATATTTTTGACGCCTAGGTCGATCATGTGTTTTGCAGCGCGCTTAATTTCGTCCAAATTATTCGTTGGCATGCCAGTTAAAGTTGCGAGTTCCGTTTCATTTGGCGAGAAGAAATCGACTTTGGAAACGTGGTTAATATCGAGATCTTCGTTAGCTGGGGCAGGATTCAATAGGACCGGAATGTTAAACTGATTAGCTAGGTCAATCGCGTGGTAGTTTGTTTCTAATGGAATTTCTTGTTGAAGGACAATGATCTTCGTGTTTTTGATCAGATCGATGTACCTATCAAGGACTTCCGGCGTTAATTCGTTGTTAGCGCCCTTGATAATTAAAATCCGGTTATCCGAGGTTGGCTCAACGAAAATGGGAGCGGCGCCACTACTCTTGGTGCCAATGCTAACGCCGGTGGTATCAATGTGGTTTTCTTTAAAATTAGCTAGTTGCTGCTTACCAAAGGTGTCGTTACCAACCATCGAGATAAAGCTGACCTTAGAACCCAACCGGGAAGCGGCGACGGCCTGATTGGCCCCCTTGCCACCAAACCCCATTTGGAAATCGGGTGCTTCGATTGTTTCACCTTCAATGGGCATCCGGTTAATGTAGGTAATTAAATCAATCATATTCGAACCAATTACTAAGACGTCACTTTTAGCCATTATGATTTCCTCCTTATTTTTCCAAACCAGTGGTTACTTTAAACTCACGGGATTCGTGGGCTTTTAGCATAATCAAGGTACCGGCCTTCTTGGCGGCTGCTAGTCCTTCGGGAGTACTTGTTCCAGGAATAACGAAAGCGTTGACTTGCTGATCAGGATTGTAGAGAATCCAACGAGTGCCGATTGGAAATTGTTTGGTTGAGAACTTGGTTAGGAAGTTTTTACCTTTTCCAATATTGACGCGAAATTCGGCTTCATCGACGTATTTTGATAAGTCTGATGAGAAGAAGACGATTTCTGGATCGTAATGTTCTGGATCATCTAGTTTATTGATGAGCTTACCCGAGGCCTTCAGCTGATCGTTGTAGGCGGTCCATTCTGGCGTTGGGTGAACATGAGCAGGGATGGTTTGCCGAAGTTGGAAAGCGTCGTCGGGGACATTAGAACTCATTTCAGCGTTAGCAACGTATGCATAGTTCATATGGCACAGGTATTGGAGCGGCATCGGCTGGTAATTTGAAAGGTTGGTAACTTTGAGTTGAATGTCAAACAAGCCACTATCTTTATGGATGGTAACGGCAGGTTCGGATAAATAATGATCCCCAAACCCCTTAACGTATTCGTAACTGCTATGAATTGTGATTGTATCCTCACCAAAAGTTAGATGGGATTCGTCCATCTCGGAAGTAGGAAATTCACCGTGTAGCTGATAATTATCATCTGGTCCTGGGGTCCCGTTGGCCAGTAAACCAGAGGTGAATTGGAAGCAGCCATACGTATCGGCAATTCCTGGACCGGGTAATGGCTGGGTAAACATATCCTTCATTTTGAGGGAAATATTATCAAAGATCGCATCCCAAATGATCAGTCCATGAAATGGCAAAACGGTCAAAGCACCTCGGGAATTGGTCAATTTTAAAGCTTCAATGCCTGAGGGATAGACAAAGGTTTTAATTGAAAAGTTGTCATCCTTAAAGAGGTCAAAAGGGGCTTGATTAAACATCGCATGACTTAGATTCAATGATTTCATTGTTGAATATCTCCTTAATAGCTGGTTATAATTTATAAAGCGCTTACAAAAGTTGGCTTAAACAAACAGAGAACCAATACCTGAATTCTCTGTTCAAGTTAATGTATTAGGCTTTACCAATAATCTTTAAACTAGCACTGGTTCCTAAGCGGGTTGCCCCAGCCTTGATCATATTCTCAGCGTCCTTAGCAGAGTGAATGCCACCGGCAGCCTTCACCTGAATCCGATCACCAACTGCTTTCTTCATGATGACAACATCATGGGCAGTTGCCCCGCTTGTGGAGAAGCCGGTTGAAGTTTTAACAAAGTCAGCGCCAGTGTTCGCAACAATGTCAGCCGCTTTCGCAATTTCCTCGTCGGTTAATAAAGCGTTTTCAATTATCACTTTAATAAGTGTGTTTCGTTTGTGAGCCGCGGTAACAACTGATTGAATATCTTCTTGAACCGCACGGTAGTTGCCGCCTTTAAATTCACCGATATTCATGACCATGTCGACTTCATCAGCACCGTCTTCAATCGCCTGGTTGGCTTCAGCAACCTTGATGTTGGTTGTGTTAGCACCGAGTGGGAAGCCAATAACGGTAGCTGTTTTAACTTGAGTGTCAGCTAGCAAGTTGTGAACGTGTGAAACCCAGTAGGGATTAATCATAACCGAGTAAAAGTCATTTTCGACCGCTTCTTTTACAATTCGATCAACATCAGCTTGAGTTGCTTCTGGTTTTAGTAGGGTATGGTCAATGTATTGATTTAATGTTTCCATGAATAAGTTCCTCTTTTCAATTTCTTTATAAACATAAGATACCATGGTATTATACAAATGTAAACCCTTACACTTTGCAAATGTAAATTATTAAAAACTGTGTTAAGCTGGACGAATAAGTTACGAAATTCCTGACCAAATAAAGGTGGCCTACAAACGATGGATGATTTGAAAGAATTGCAATCAGATAAACAGTTTAAGCGGTTAGTGGCGATTAGCCGACTCTATTATCAGGAAGGACTCAGCCAAGTTGAAATTGGCAAACAATTAGGATTATCAAGGCCAACGGTTGCTAAATCCCTCCAGCAAGCTCGTCAGCAGGGGATTGTTCGGATTGAAGTCGTGGATCCCTTTGAAGATGTTTCCTTACTTGAAAAAAACTTACAGGATAAATACCATTTGAAGCATGTGGTGGTTACTTTACAGCCGAATAATACCCAAGAAACCATTTTAGATTCATTGGGAAAGGCAACCGCGGACTATCTTCATAGTATTGTTAAGGATAATGATATTATTGGAATTAATTGGGGAAAAACCATGAAGGCGGTCGCAGCCCATTTACGAGAAGACCGTCACCAAAATATCAAAGTGGTCCAGTTAAAGGGAAGCGTTACTAACTCCCAAGAAGGAAATTATTCCGCTGACATCACGAGTAAGTTCAATCAGGCTTTTCATACGCAGGCGAATATTTTGCCACTACCCGTTATTTTTGAGGACCCAAAAGTTAAATCGGTAGCGGTTAAAGATTACTTTATCAACAGCGTTATCCATGAGGGATATGATGCTAATATTGCAATCTATACGGTTGGCACAACTCGATCTAATGCCATGCTGTTTCGGTTGGGATATCTAAATGATGAACAAATTAAAAGGGTTCAAACGGAAGCGGTTGGCGATATTATTTCCCATTTTGTGACGGCTGATGGCCAAATTGCTGATAAAAACTTAGATGCCCGAACGGTTGCCATTCCTTTAAATAAATTAAAAGAGAAAGCTTATTCGATCTTAGTAGCGGGTGGTGAGCCTAAGTTGTTACCCATTCACGCGGCGCTGATGGGCGGCTACGCGAATGTCCTGGTTGTTGATCAGGTGGTGGCCAAGGAGCTACTGGCTTACTAATTTAATTCGGCTGAGAATTTAAAAAACACTTCAATCTCCGTTATTTAGGTGATTGAGGTGTACCCTCAACAGTTGCAGCTGTTGGGGGCTTTGGTGTCCATGTTGCCAGGACTTCTTTGCATTTATGCTTTTATGGCTTGTTTGTCGCTCTTTTTTTTAGAATTATTAGCCTTGATTTACTGCTGTAGTTCTTCATGACTTTTTACCAAATTATCAACGGACGTCTCATATAAATCACTTAATAAGATCAAGTTGTCAATATCAGGATACGTTCGGCCATTTTCCCACTTAGACACTGACTGACGCGATATACGCAATGCTGCAGCGACCTCGTTTTGAGATAATCCATTAGAAACACGTACTGATTTTAATTGTGATGAAACAAAATCCAATGTATCCTCACCTTTCTCGTCTTAATTAACTTATAGTATCATACGAAGAAGGTACCACACCAATTGTAAACTACTGAGTTCTTCACAATTGGTACGACTTCATGATAATTTAAACATGTTATCGATAGTGAGCGAAAGGACGATACTACTATGAAAAGGACTTCTTTTTGGATAATCTTTCTTGTTTCATTATGTTGCATATCCATCGTAGTTTTAATACAACCGGTCATAAATTCATATTTTGGAAATAACACGGCAATCCCATATACTATCTTAGTCATCATACTTAGTTTATGTGCTGGCGTCATCACAAGTACGATTAACAATAAATTTAATAAAAAATAGCTCGTGTTATTTAACAAATAGGAAAAGTGGTAAGTTCACCACAAAGATTAGTTTTTTCATATTGACGCGTTATTTAACCCTTGAATTTACACTTTAAGTGCAACACTAAT
>NZ_AZEB01000051.1 GCF_001434135.1 Lentilactobacillus kisonensis DSM 19906 = JCM 15041
TGAACTGTCAACTTGACAAGCACCAGTGCACCCTATACATAACAAAAAATAGTGCCCCATCACCCTCTAGGTGCTGTGACACTATCTAACAATATTTTCCGAAAGGTATTAGACCAATCATTAACCATAACTTCTGGTCACGTAAACATTTCGTTTAATGCTTCTGTTGGGTGGTACCGACAAGCTACACGGATCTAAGCTCGCTGGCTTAGCGCCTATCAACATTTCTGTATATCTTTCACTTGTCTAACAGGTGATTAGCCTATTCACCTTTCACCATTATTATACTTCTAACCGATTGTTTTCACCAAAGTTTTGCTTGCCAAATTTGCTCACTCATTTGATTTTTACGCCAAGCAATCCGATAAGTGACGCTGCTTGAAATTGGTTGATGATGAGGCCCTTCAAATCATCAGGATTGACCTCCAGATACCCAAACTCACTTTGAGAAAGGTCAACCCCTTTTAGTTTGGTCCCAACAAAGCTGGCACCCTCGAAGTTACATCCGCTAGTTTTCAAACCACCCACTAATTTAAGATACCTAAAGTAGACTTCCTTAAAGCTAGCATCATCAAAGCGGCAGCGATTGATCTTCGAACTGCTAAAATTAGCGTAATCAACTTGCGAACCACTGATGACGCAATCTTTCCAGTTATTCTCCTGGAATTCAGTTCCAATTAGCTGACAGCTTTCAAATTGGTCTCGATAAAAGGTACTGCCTTCAAACCGTTTATTTGCAAACGACACATTAACAAAGCGGCAGTCCAACCATTCACTGCCACCAAAGTTATCCTGCTCAAATTGACACTGATGAAAGGTGACATCCGACACCCGCACAGCCTGCATTGAGGTCGTAAAGGTACAATCGGTATATTGATTTCCCGGCTCGATATCTTCAAAAGCCAATTTCTTGTTAATGATTGCCATTTCAACCTCCAACTATAGGATTGGCGATAGTAATCTGCTAAACGTTTGTTTAAATTTCAACCACAACGACTGTTTTCTAAACAGTTCAGGTGTCTGTAGCGTACTTTCATCCATGTCAGTCAGGAAAATATCGCGCATTTCGGTCGAGAATTTTTGATCGTAAATAAACGAATTGATTTCAAAATTAAGCTTAAAGCTCCGATAATCCAAGTTAGCCGAGCCAACTGATGAGATTTCATCATCAATGACCATCGTCTTCGAATGAATGAAGCCATTATTATAGAAGTAGATCTTAACGCCATCCTCAGCTAACTGACGGGCGTAGTACTGCGTTGCCCGGTACACAAACGGATGATCCGGCATACTAGGCACCATAATTCTGACATCGACCCCAGACATTGCCGCAATCCGCAGGGCATCCAAAACACTATCATCGGGAATGAGGTATGGCGACTGAATCCAACAATAGTCGGTTGCCATGGTAATTAACTTGATGTAGCCCATCTTAATCTGTTGCAAATCCGAATCTGGACCGCTTGAGACAATCTGCATGTTCACGTTCCCCTTGGTCGTCGTTACCGGGAAATATTTAGCTTCAACTTCCTCTTCATCAATTTGGTCTCGGGGGCTCGTAGCGTTCCAGTCAAGAATAAACCGAGCTTGGAGGCCAAACACGCCTGAGCCAATAATGCGGATGTGGGTGTCACGCCAATGGCCAAACTTCTTCTTACGCCCTAGGTACTGATCGCCGATGTTAAAGCCACCGGTGTAACCAATCGTCCCATCAATGACAATGATTTTCCTATGATCACGAAAGTTAATCCGGAAATCCAACAGAACGGATCTGGTATTCAAGAATGGAAACGCATGACCGCCAGCATCAATCAACGGCTGAAAGAATTTACGGGTAGTTCCCATTGACCCCCAGGAATCATAAATGACCCGGACCTCAACCCCTTGCTTGGCCTTCTTAACCAGCAAATCAAGGATTTCGTTACCAATCTGATCGTTATAAAACGTGTAAAATTCAATGTGGATGCTTTTTTTGGCGCCCTCAATGTCTTCAATAACACGATGAAAAAGATCGTTACCATTCGTATAAATGTGGACTTTATTTTGACGGGATAAAAACGCCGCATCCGTTGTCATAAACATATCAACTGCGGTACGGGATCGTAAGACAACCTCGTCAGCGGGTGTTTTAGCATTATGCCCTAATTGTTTCCGCTGCTCATTTAGCCGTTCATCCAATTGCATTTGAACATGTTTATGTAATTTGAATAACCGGTTTTTAGGTAGCTTCCTGCCCAAAAAGGCGTAAGCAATGAATCCTACCAGCGGCAAGAATACCAGCACCAACAGCCATGCCCAGATAGCCGCAATATCACGTTTCTCTCTAAAAACCGTAAAAATAGCTAAAACCGCATTGACCACAACGACTATATTAAATAGCAATGACCAATCAAAATTCATAATTTCCTCCAGACGGCCACTTTTGGTCTAAATAAGATTACAACTGTTAGTATACTAGAAAGAAGCCACAATTTATGAATATATTTAATTTTTTTGTCGTAGGAATTCACGGCTTCCACTCCGTGCATTTTTTACATTTGATTTTTGAAGAAAACCCAATGATTGGGTTTGGTCTTGTGTTAGCACTTGTTTTGTACGTGATTTATAAAAGAATGAATAGATAGGGAGAGTTGAATGAATAAACAGACAAAAGTCCAACAGTGGATTGCACTGATGGCGATGGGACTCGGTGTTTTTATGGGGTTATTGGATGTAACGGTTGTCAACGTGGCCTTACCAACAATGGTCCGGGGCTTTAACACCACTTTTACCGATTTACAGTGGGTGTTAAATGCATACACCTTGGTCTACGCGGTCACCTTGATGATTATGTCCAAGTTAGGCGATATGTATGGCCGCAAGAAAATCTTTTTAGGATCACTAATCTTATTTGTGATTGCTTCGGCGATTAACGGCATGGCTCCCAGCTTAATTATCTTGGACATTGGCCGCGGGGTACAGGCTATCGGTGGTGCAGGCATGATGTCGTTATCAATGGCGTTAGTTGCATCTAACTTTGAGGGCAAGGATCGTGGCTTAGCGCTTGGAATCTTAGGCTCAATCATTGGGGTTTCATCCGCATCCGGTCCACTGATTGGCGGTTATTTGGTCGAACACTTTGGTTGGCCAGCCATTTTTTATGTCAACGTGCCATTTGGCATTTTGGCCGTTATTTTGACTTTGATTTACGTGAAGGAAACTCCTAGCTACGGGAAAAACCACAAAATTGATCTGGCAGGAATGGCAACTTCCGCAGTTGGTTTATTTGCAATCATTTATGGCCTCATCGTCAAGGAAAGTCATCCCCACTGGTCTTGGTTCGATGGCCGCGTCAGTGGGTTACTTATCGGTGGCGTGATCGTCATGATTATCTTTGTTCTAATTGAAGTGCGGGTAGCCGACCCCATGATTGATATCCAAATGTTCAAACGGCCACATTTCCTTGGAACCATCATCATTGCCTTTGCACTGGGTTCTGGGATTTATGCTTACAACGCGTTTTTAACTGCCTTAATGCAGAACTATATCGGTTATTCAGCCGTCCAAACCGGAGTCAGACAACTAACGATTAGTGGCTGGTCGCTAATTTTAGGCCCAGTTGCCGGAATTTTGAGCTCGCGGTTTTCGAAAAAGTGGATGATTGTTGGCAGCATGGTCATCGGTGGAATTGGCTTCTTTGCCATGGCTTATGCGATCAGTCCAACGGTTAGTTTCGTTGAACTTTGGCCCGGAATGGTCCTCATGGGGATCACAAACGGGATGGTCAATCCATTGCTCAACACCGCCGGCATGGAAGGCGCCCTCCCACAAGAAATGGGCATGGTTTCTGGCTTACTAAACGTCTTTCGCCAGTTTGGAACAACCGTTGGGGTGGTTGGCCTGGGCCTGATTCAAGATGCCCAGTATGAAGCTCATTTAAACAGCCACCTACCGCTGATCAACATGCCAGCCAAAGCTTTGAATGGTATCAAAGAGGCGTTGGTCAACGCCGGACCATTTTCCGGGCACACCATTGCCTTTTCCACCAGAATGCAACAACTACCATTTGCCCAGGATCTGCAAAGAATCGTCATCAGGGCCTACGATAGTGGTATGACTGCTGTTGCGATTTCATCAGGGGTTATTGTCTTGATTGGTGGCTTAGGAGCTGCTCTGTTGATGCGGAATCGAATGGCCAGCCAGGACCTGGAATTGAAACAACATCAATAATTCGACTTGATATGACAAGATCTTAATTATCATTACTTTTCAGATTACGCCAATACAAAGAAAGTTGAATCAATCCGTTACATTTTCGGATTGACTCAACTTTCTTTTATTTAAGGTATTAATTTAGTGACTTGGCTACCGTTACACCAGCATAATAACCGTCGTCATATGAAAAAATCCCCCCCTTTTGCCGATTACTTTCATAATAGATGCCAATTTGATAACCATTTAAAGCTGACCGCTTTTGCTGGTTATATCCATGCGCATCAAAGGCTGCTTTAATTGCCGTTAGTTTTTGATTGGCAGAGGTTACCTTGCCACGGGGATTATAAAAGGCGTTATTGGCATTTTTAACAATAAGCACATCCGAAAATTGCTTTTGAAAATCAGTTAATGTTGATCCATAAGCTGTTAATTTTGACAAATTTAATGAAAGTCGAGCATTAGGAAATAAATGCAGGACTTCCCGGCTCAAGTTTTGCGAAGGTGATTGATTAATATAACGCTGATAGTCCTTGTCACTTAGAAAATAGTTAATGTCAAGGCCATTCCAAGCTTTGTAATTAGGGTTATATCCTGGTTTTAAATAGCCTCGCCAAATATACCCATAAAGGTTAGGTGTCCCGTGGGGCGTCATACCTGCTACGTAGTAATAAACAGCCGGTTTATTGTTTTTCCGTAAAATAACCGTCTTGGCACGTGTCCAAAAAGAATTAGGATAGTTTTTGAGGTTGTGCAACCGTTTTGTATGTTTAGCATTCCAAAGATAAGTATTTTGCTTAGGATATTTTGCGTGGAATGGCGTACTGCTAGTATAATATTTTGTTTTCACAATTTGGTAATCACTGCTGGCTTGTACGTTGAGATAGTTGGTAATTGCAAAACACAAAGATGCCGTAAGCACTAATGGAATGATCCTGTTCCATTTCATAAAACCACCTCCGATTTATTACACTTAACTGCCACTATGGCCATCAATTTATATTCAGTTCAAACCTTTCAATTGCGTCATCTATCTTGGAAAATGCATCCCGAAATCTCCCACCGGTACCCAATCTCACTTTGAGTTGCTTGATCACTCTTTTAGTTGTCTTAAGATCCTTGCTGAAATTCAAGAATTTGATAATATCACTTGCAAGCTGAACCGGCCCAGTTGCGGTTTTCTTGTTGGATTGGGGAATCACAACCGAATTTAAATACAACGTTGTAATTGGCTTCTTCTCGTATTTATATATGATGGGCGCATATTGCCGGATCATGGCCATACTCTTGTACTTGTTTAGTTGATCGACAATCTTAGAATACGCGTTTTCCTTAAGAAGAATTTTACAATAATCATACCGACCAAGTTTAGCCGCCAACGTAGCCAATAATGCCGGATACTCCTTTTTCCACTCATGCATACCAACCAGTAATTCCCTATATTGGTCATAAGCTTCGATATCGCCTGACAGCAACTGATTTTTCAATAACTTTCTCAACTTGGCTGTTTGATTTGTCTGTCGATAAATTCGAGCTAACCGATTACGCCATTGTTGCGGATCGCCCAACTTCTTGTTAATTGCATCTTGAATAACTGCTTCTGCCTTTGGGAAGTTCTTGGATCCTTCAAGGATTGCGACATACTCCGAACGAACGTCCTCATTATCAATGTTGTCATCAATAATTTGCTGCGCCCGCTTGGTTTGTCCCAGCTGAAAGGCAATCCGAATTTGAAGAAGCAGCTTATTGGATTCCAGATACAGCATGTCCATGATACTAACTTGCTTTTTAAGCTTCTCCGAAACAGCAATCAGCTTTGGCGCAGTTTGTTCAGTAACCAACGGCAAAGCGGTATAGAATAAATCATACCTTTCTTCTGGAAAGCCTTCAAAGATCGCCTTTTTAAATAGTTTAATGACCTGGTCCATCAAATTATCTTTTATATCAGTGCTAAGACCTGCAACACTATCAACCGCTTCCTCCAGAGCAAGCATCGTACCTTGGACACTGTCGTCAAACTGTTGGTTGTAATCCACTATCTTAGGCAATAGCTGAATTTGGTTTTGATAAGTCATCAGTAAAAGTGGGACAGAAAGTTCGATTGGCATGTCCCCACTCTCGATACCATTCTGGATTTCATCAACCAAACCATCAAAGAAATCTATCAATGACTTGGCTTGTTGTGGTTTAAAACAATCAGTATCGCCACCATTCTCTAAAATAGTATTGGCAATTACGCCGCGAATGTGATGAATTTCTTTTTCAATCGCGTTGTTTTTGACTTCCCTCCTCTGTGGCTGAGAAGCCTGCACTGGCTCATCATTCAAGACACCGAGAATAAGGCCGGCAAGGTTGTCATCCAGAGAAGCCAATCGAAGAATCAAATTCTTGAGTTTTTCTGGTTGCGCTTGATTGATTTGTTTGAACAATTCCTGTTGGGTATCTTTAGTCATTATCTTGTTTTCCTTCCACATAATGCCCACGAGTAAGCATTAATAAATGCATCAGCCAGTTGTTAACGTAATTGTATCTAGAAAAGAGCTGAAGGGCAAATGGGTTGGTTTTAAGGCCTACAAATAATGCTCATCTTTTATCCAATCAATGATCAGTTGAAAAAGAGGAAATTGATTTAATCCTCAATTGTCAAATCAAGTGCAACACTAA
>NZ_AZEB01000052.1 GCF_001434135.1 Lentilactobacillus kisonensis DSM 19906 = JCM 15041
CAACTGCACATGATGCGGCTGGTCGGGCTACCGCTATCAGTACCGCCGATAGTGCAGCTGCCAGTGCCGCGGCAGCCGCAACCAGTGCGGCCAATGCAAACACATCAGCGCAGTCAGCTGCTTCTAATGCAGCCAGTGATGCTAGTGATGCAGAGTATGCTGCTGGTAAAGATTCCAATAATTCTGCTGTTCAAAGTGCCGCAGCTGATGCGGATGCTGCAGCTAAGGCGGCATCAGATGCCGCTATAAAGACTGCTTCTGATGCTAAAGCCGCCGCCGATGCATCGACAGCTGCTTCTAATGCAGCTAGTGACGCAGCTGCTGCATCAAACGCAGCTTCTGCCCAAGATGCTGCTAACAAAGCAACAGCAGCAGGTAAATCCGGTGCGGCAACAGCTGGCGATGCAACAAATCAAAACGCAATTGCTTCGGTTGCTGAAAAGAAAGCTGCTAGTGATGCCACTGCTGCCACTTCAATGGCCGTAAGTGATGGCATTAAAGCAGCTAGTGATGCGGCAAAGGACTCAAGTGATGCTGCTAACGGAACTAATTCATACGATGCTAAAGCTTCTAATGCCGCCAAGCAAGCAGCTAGTGTAGCTTCTGAAGATGCCAATGCAGCCAGTTATGCCAAGAAGGCTGCAAGTGATTCATCCCGAGTTGCTTCTGATGCAGTCGATGCAGCTAGTGATGCGAGTGCTGCTAAGGGGGCTGCCAGCGATGCCAAATCATTGTCTGATGAAGCTGCTTCTGATGCTGCTGCCGGAAATAAGGCTGCCGCTTCGACCGCTTACGATAATTTCTGGAATAAGGTAAGTGCAGCTAGTGATGCTGCCAAGGCTGGTTCAGCGGCTGAAAGTGACGCCGAGAAGTATGCCAATGATGCAATTTCGGCTGCTGGTAAAGCAACCAGTATTGCAAATAGTGATGCTGCTGCCCGAGCAAACACTGGTAGTGCCACTGTTCCGAGTCAGGCACCAAGTAATAACGATCAATTTAGCCACCAAGCAGCTGTGCCAAGCCAAAATGAATATGTTGGTTACTATACCAAGTTGGCAACCGATACGATCATAACGAAACATGGTATGTATCGTTATAGTGGTAAGAAATTCGCCAAAGCTAAAAAGCTTGCCTATGTTCCAAAGGGCTCGGTTCTTCACGTTATCATGATTGACACCAGTGGTGATACGACCAGGTTTGTTCTTCGCGATGGTTCGTACGTAACCGCGTTGAAGTCATTTGATAAGTTTGTTTCAATTAAGGCTGGGTATCGCATTGACACTGAGGGCACTTGGTACATTTCCTCTAAGAAAGGTGTCTACGAATATACTGGTAGTAAATTCAAGCATGCAAAGCGAGTTCATTACTTAAGAAAAGGAACTGTCTTGAAGGTTCGAAGAGTTGTTAAGGTTGGTTCGATCACTCGGTTCCAGTTAACCAATGGTCGTTATGTAACCGCTAAGTCAACGATGATTAAACAACTTAAGAAGACCCATAAGACGTTTAACTATACTTCTGCCAAGAAGGTACACGTTGTCAATGCTAAGGGAGCTTACCAATATAAATCGGTTAACTTCAAGCAGGGTAATCGCGTGTTAGTTGTTAAGAAGGGCCAAACACTTAAGGTAAGAGCTGTCGTTTTGGATGGCAGTAGGAGTCGTTACCAATTGACTAATGGTCATTACGTGACTGCAAACGTGAAGTTTGTGAAAATTAACAATAAATAGTTCATAATTTATGGATGATATTGCTGATGAGCTTACTAATATTATTAATGTCTTACACAGATGTATGAGAAAAAAGAGCAGACGAGAAAAATTCCCGCTTGCTCTTTTTTGATGGAATTCATAATTTTTATACTGTATAACCACTAAAATCGGGGAAGTAAAATTATAATTTAATTAGAAAGGGTGTTTTTCCTAATCTCATTAACTAATTTATTATATAAAAATTGGCTTATGGTTTTAGCTAAAATTAACAAATTGTTGGGATATAAGGCTTTTTAACGGCAATTTAGTTAACATCAGTTATGAAAATTTAAACCAATAATTAACAAATGGTAAGCATTAAAGTTCCCCCTAAACTAATGAATGTGTTATCATTTAACCATCAATTTATGAAAGAAAGTAGATTAAACTGAATAATTTTTATGATCTTTAGTATTTCTCTGTTACATGCATATGCCGAATAGGGGGTTTAGACATGCGTGGAAAAAATTCATCTCGAAATAATTTATGGGAAAGGTCTGATAAATCGAATCTTCACTATAAGATGTATAAAGTTGGTAAAAAATGGGTATTTGCCAGCTTATTTATGCTATCTTTAGGTTCATTTATGCTCACCGACGTGTCGGTTCGTGCTGATACGCAAGATAAACTAAATAGTAATGATAACAATACCCGAACGGCGTTAACCGCAACGGCAGCTGATCCTTCATCGCAGGCGCCAGTGAGCGAGGCTGCTGATACCACCCAAGAAGTGTCGACGACAGCTGAACCTGTTCAAAGTGCTGCTTCAAAGAGTGACGCCGTGGTAGCGCCTTCGAGCGACGGCACGGCTCATGCTACTGGTACAACCAGTGCTGCGAGTCAAGTGTCTTCAACTGGTTCCAATGAAGCGATGAGCGATACGCAACAAACCTCAATCGCTACTGGTAACGAATCAGCAGCTAGCTCTGAAGCGACCATTTCGACCAGTGCGAGTGAAGCAGCACCGGCAGCCTCAACGACACCTGAGTCGGCAGCAACCAGCACAGCAGCAAGCGACAACGCAGTGCCAACGAGTGATGGTAATAAATCGGCAAGTTCTTCCAAGTCGAGTGTACCGACAGATTCCAACGTGAGTTTAACGGAGGATGCGAAGAAAGCTGATTCGACTGCCAGTGATCTTGAATTGACTGATAACGGACCAGCTACGGCCAAAGCAACAACCGTTAAATTAGGCCAGCGAGCCATGTTTAGTGCGCCGGCTGATGATACTGGTACTGACGATGTCGAAGCAGTTGTTAATTCATATAATGAACTCGTTAGTCAGGGTAAGATTACGGACAATACGACGATGGATGTTACAGCACTGTCCGATGATCAACTTAAGGCGTTAAAAGCTGCAATTGTAAAGTCTGGTAAGACGGTTACCCTCGCAAAAGTCGATGCAACCGCGCAGAACTTAAGTGCCGCCGCTGTCGATACGAGTTCACCTTCATATCAAATGGGATATACCGATGCTTGGAATGACCTCAAGAATGGAACGGGTAAAGTGCCGACGATTGCTGATATTGTTGATGCCTATAACAATTCACCGTTAGTTGCTGGGTCGACAACGGAACACACCATGCTGAATGCAGACGGCACACCAGCTTGGACGGGGAGAAAAATACCGGCTACTGATGGTGTCAGTATTACGTGGAATATGGATCTTATTGGTACTTATCCATTGAACCAAAAAGGCTATTGGAAATTAGGCAGTACGTTCCTAGGAAACAACAAAACATTGACCCTTAGCGATTACCGTGCTGGATACGCCGCCTATGTCAAAGACTATGCCAAACAAATGGTTAATTTTATGACCCAGGTTCAAAATCAGGTTCAAAATCCTGATAACGGCGATAAATTGGTCAATACAACGAAGTATAATTCTAGTGATTTGACTGCAACCTCGGATATTTGGTCGATATTTGGTACCGCAATCACTACAGTTATCGGGAAATTATTAAACGTTTTGGGTCAAAAGGATGTTACCTCATCGAACCCAGCTATTTTTGGAGTCAATACAAATTCTAGTGACTCAACGGTTAATGATCTTGTTAAGTCTAGTGTTACAACGATCAACGGGTTCATTGCATTGGCATTACCATACATTCAGAATGGAATTATGAACCAGGCTTTAAGTGATATTCGGTCGTTTGGTGGATCTCAGGGCAGTCAGACTGACGGTTTTTCCGTTACCCTTCCTGCAACGTTGACGGAAGCAATGAATCTCAATGCACCATTACAGAAACTTGCTTCCGCATTTGGATTTGGTAATGTCATTAGTTCCACGATTGTTAATAACGTTTACTTATCAATTGCCAAGGGAGTTCGGACTGCTATCAACAGTCACTTCCAAACTGGGCTTGATGCGGCGGTTGCAAATATCATGAACGGAACTGTTCCTGCGATTGATTATACAAAAGTCACGGGCTACTCAACTACTGACATTGGCAAATTTGCGACAACTAATCAAAATGCTGGCGACATCACTAAGTTCGTTGAGGCGATTGGTTATGCCTATGGTCAGAAATTGGTTCCAGCTATTTTGAAGATGGCAGTAAATAATGTAACCAGTAACACTGGAACCTTGACCGCTCGCCAAATTGTTGATCAGTTGCACGCGGATAAGGTAATCAGTGATACTGAATACACGCTGCTTACCACTCCCGGGACTACAGGTACTGATAGTGCAGGAAACCCAACCACGAAGTATTCAGAAGTTACTGGTAAAGTTAATTACCAAGCAAATCCTACTGGCGCAATGAACACAATTTTGGCAATTTATAACGCCGAAGTTAACGCGATTAACCAAGCTAAGGCTGATTTTGCTGCCAACCCTAACACGACTATTGATAGTAGTAAGGTGCAATTTGTCAACCAGGGAACCGCTGGTAATAACGTTTATGATTCGAAGACAGGGACAATGACGGTGTCAACCGCGATTACAGTTAATGCGGGCGACTATGCAAAAATCCTAGCATACTTACAGAGTTCCGACGCTGCAAAACAAGGCCAGGCTGATGCTGATGTGACATCGCATGACCAAAAGAATGGTCAGGTAGTAGATATTTCTACGACCGATAAAACTTTTAAAGGTGATACTAGCCTTTTGAGTAGTGATCAACTAAAAAATAGTTTAGATGCGATTGTGCAAAGTTTAGGTCAGTCAGCCAGTAGCACACTGGGAAAATATTATATTGAATCCTATAATGCCGAAGCCAAGTTAGCCAATGCTGCATTTGCTGCAGGCCAACAAGCGGCAAATGAGCAAGCAAAGAGTGATTATTTCAAGAAAAATGGCACCCTACCAACAGCTACGGTAGGGGATGACTCTGTTTCTACCAAAGTCGGCGATGTCACATATAGTGGTGCAAATGATGGAACTGCCTCAGATTATAGTTCGACGTCAGGTTTGGGTGGTTTTGCTACCGGGACTGCCTTTGTTGATGGTTATGTGAAGAACACTCAAACTGCAATTAAGAATGCGTTGAATGACATTTACAATGATACTCATGTTCAAGCGTCTAACGCGGCGAGTGATGCATCTCGAGCCAGTGATGCTGCTGAATCCGCAAATGCATATGCTTCAGCAGCATCCGATGCAGCTCTTGTTAATCCTAATAATGCAACCGTTGCAAGCGATGCTAAGGTTGCATCGGATGCGGCTGTATCTGCTGATGAGCAGGCTACTGTCGCAAAAAAAGGTGCATCAGATGCAGCTGTTCAGGAAAAAATAACGAGCGATGCCGCTGCTGGAGATGGGAATGCTTCAGATGCATCAGATGCCAAGGCGGCTGCGGATAAAGCTGAACGTGATCGTGATAATGCTTCAAATGCTGCTAAGGATGCTAATAACGGTGCCATAGAGTCATTAGCTAATAGTGCAGCTTCAGATGCCACTAGTAGAGCTGCTTCTGCTGCAAGTGACGCTAAGGTTGCCAGCGATGCGGCGGTCAAAGCAGCGAGTGATGCCAGCGCAGCCAGTGATGCGGCCGTGAAGAACCCAGCTGCGCAAAGTGACGCGAATAAGGCAGCCAGTGCGGCGAGCGATGCTAAAAAGGCTGCGGAATCAGCAATCTCAGATGCAAGCAAAGCTGCCAGTGCGGCTGATAAAGCCAATGCGGCAGCTAGTGATGCTCAGAATGCTGATGATCCTGCAAGTGATGCTCAGAATGCAATTAATGCTGATTCTGATGCCACGGCTGCCGCCTCTGATGCGAAGACTAATGCAGATGCAGCAACTAATGCCGCTAAAGACGCTAACGA
>NZ_AZEB01000053.1 GCF_001434135.1 Lentilactobacillus kisonensis DSM 19906 = JCM 15041
ATTACTTAAGAGATTTTAGACAGCTTCTTAAAAGCAGATCAATCAGCTGTAAAAACCAAACGACGAAAAGTTAGTCGGAATGATCCTGAGAGCGGTTGGTTTCATAAGGGAGAGCACAAACAAGTTTTTGCTTATAATGTGTAATCCTTGAAACAAATCCATCGAGGACTCAAAGAACTTCAGAACACTTTGGAAGCATCATTTATTTAAGTTAGCTACATATTTTATGTACGAAGGCAGTTTATGTACACAAGATTCTTGATGCTATCTACCAATAGTCATTCCTATATCTATAGAATCATATTTCTATATATCTATAATTCTATAGAAGAATAATCATCATTCTTCAGGCATATTTCGCTGAACCTGCCGAACGAATTCCATCACAAGTTTTTTCTTGGTATCCGGCATATCATTTATATATTTTTCAACAAGTTCATTAATAACTTCATAGTTCTTTTTGTTTTCAACAATCCCGATTTGTTTAATCGCCATGTGAGTATCAATTTGTGTTTGAACAGATTTTGGCGTGTCTTTAGCTTTCAACTTTCTAGTATAGTGCATTAAAATTTGGTCGTCTGGTAAAGATCTTCGTATGGTTTCAGATACCTTAGGTTCTATCCGTTCTGGGCGGAATGTTTTATTCTTCCTAATTTTGCCTAAGCCATTCAATCCCAGTGACTTTTCACTCATAATATGATCTCTCCTTATTCATTAAATTTAGTGATTCGTTCTTTGATTTCGTTGACAACATTTTCGTAAACACTCATTACTCGAATATCATTTATATCCTTAGACCTATCAGTAATACCAGTTCGATCAAATCTCTTTAACCTAGCCATTTGTCTAATCCGTTGTTTGAACATGTTGGCTTTTCCGAAACTATCAATTGCATCATCTAAGACATCAAGATCTAGATTGTTCCCGTTTTGTTGTAAAACCGGTAAAACACCTAATAAATCCAATCCGAGCTTATAGTCGTCCTTCAAATTAATTAAGTGTTCAGCATAGGTTTCAGCGCCTGTTAATGATCTTTCTTGAGTTTGTAAAATAATAATTACAAAATCACTTGCCACAAGCGCTGAATCAGTAAATTTATTTAACTGCGGTGGAACGTCTAAAATAATGTAATCATATTTTTCTTTCAATGGGCTGAGCAGTTTTGCTAGGTAAGTGTCCTGTGTATAATCATCAGCAAAAGTTTCATTTAAATATTTTTCATATCCTTGTAAATCTTGATATGACGGTAGCAAATCTAAATTATCTTTAACATGAACTAAGGCCTTTTGTAGATTACCGCTGATTAGCGCAGTTTCTAATGTCTCTTCAAAGTCTGGTTTAATATCATAAATGGCTTCCATAGTGGTAAAAAGTAAATCCGTTGCATTTGCTTGGGGATCAAGATCAACAAGTAATGTTTTTTTATTATGCTTTGATAGTATGTAAGAAATCATCACAGCATTAGTTGTTTTGCCCACACCACCTTTAAAGTTTCCGGTAGTAATCGTAATTGCCATAAATTTATCCTCCATTTATTTTATTCAAAATCTATAGAAACATAGCTTTATAGAATTGAATTTCTATAGAACTATAGTAGCTTAATATTAGGAATAGTGCAAGATTAGTTTAAAATCAGTTTTATAGTTCTATAGAACTATAACTTTATAATTCTATATTATCACAACATTTCTATAGAAATTTAATTTGCTTATTTACTTCTTATCCAATGAAGATTATGATTTAAGCGTGATCAAAAAAGGTCACGTTAAGTGGTTTCTCAACAAAACAAACAAAAAGATCATTGCTTAAAAATCATTCCCCAATAACTTTTAGTCAATTATACAGGTCACTACACTTTATAGATCTTTTAACGTGTAAATCCTGATAGTGCTGTTTTTTTATAACTTATAAGATATTTAATCATTTTTATGCAATTTCATTCTGCTATTGATTTTCAGTGCTTTCGACAGATACTTACTTAGATATCCAGAAGCGTTTATGTTACTCGAATGTTCAACAGTACCTTCTATCGCGTATTGGTTCCAACCGAAAACTGACAAGGAGAGTACAAGGCCAAATACGTGGTCAGTAAGCGCTATGCTAGACTAAAGTTAATTTAGCAACCGAATAAAGAGATCAAACTAAACCGAAAAAGTCCCCAATTCACGAGGAATCAGAGACTTTTGGTTTAGTAAGTAGCTACCAGACAGCTACTTAGATTCAGTCGACTTTGACTTGGCGGAAAAAATCGACTGAACATTGTTCTTAATTTGTAGGTTAATTATACCGCAAACCAGTCCCAAAGGACAAGTTAAGGATAGTTAAAAACAAATTAAAGTCAATGGACTAAGTAGCTAACTGAAGCTATTTAGTCCATTTTTTGTTGTTAGAAATTAAAAAAGTTGCCGACTGGGCAACCAAGAAACAGACACATGCTGGTGAAACTACAAAGCCGATCACGACCAATGTTCGCTTTGTAATTCAGTTAGAGCATATCAGATTTGTATTTTAAAGCAAATCAAATGTTTTAGCAACTCTCTTTTGAGACAGCGTGTGTCAGTCAAGAAAGGGAGTTTTTATTATGACAAAATCAACAGATTTCAATTACTATGACGCCAATAGCGTATATGGAGCCTTATTTTTCCAGTTCCCTAAGGTATTAATGTATGGCGAGCAATACAAACATTTAAGTAGTGACGCTAAATTGGCTTATATGGTACTAAAAGACCGGCTAGAGTATTCTTTACGCAATCACTGGATTGATGAGGAAGGGCACGTCTACTTTATTTTTACCAATCAAGAACTTAAAGATTTATTCGACTGCTCAAATGATAAGTTAGCAGCCGTGAAAAAAGACTTGGAACGTGCAGGACTACTTTATCAAAAAGCCATGCATTTCAATCCCAAAACTGGCAAAAACGAACCCAATCGACTTTACCTGGCCGAACTAGATATGCAGTCAACGGACGTCTATTTACGCGGTGAATATGCCCAAAAAGAGCCGCAAACCCTTGCTACGAGCGAAAATCCGAAAATCGGACGTTCGCGGGAGACCGTTGAAACCCTTGCTACGAGCGAAAATCCGAAAATCGGACGTTCGCAAAAGTTCGTTGACGACACCCCGCAAACCCTTGCTACGAGCGAAAATCCGAAAATCGGACACGATCTATATAAAGACTTTAAAAACATAGATACTAATAGATACAATATAGATACTCAAAAGTTGGACTTTTCCACAGCTCATTTCTCACCAGCAGAACTAGAAAAGCAAAACAAGGATTTGGTGAACCATGCTAATGACTTCTTAACTGATGAAGACAGTGGCTTACCAGTTTTCTTAGAACCCGAAGCTGTTCAACTACTTAGCTTTTGGTGCCGAACCCCACAACAAATGCGGCGCTTCATTGGCATTATCTTAAATGCTAAGTATCGAGTTGAGAAGGATCACAAAGATATTGGCGTTCTAATCCCGCTTGACGACGAAGAACTTAAACCGCTAATGACTAAAGCCTTGAGACGCTACTTTAACGTCCTAAGAAGTAATGAGAAGCACATCAAGAACGTTGAGAACTACTTGTATGGCACCATGCAAAACTTATTTGGTGTTTGGTGGAATAAACAGGCGGCTAGAGATTATGCTACCAAACACCCCGAAGAGCAGAACACTGACAATGAGCGCTCTTGGAATTAAACGGCATCTAAGCTCATCTAAGCTCATCTAAGCCGTTTTAAACAGATAGAGCATAATTATATTAAACGAGTTTTAAAATGCGCTTACGGGCATTTTAGGAACGTTGTATAAGTGCCATTGCGGAAAGGACAGCAAACTTAAATTCACAACTTTTAAAGAAGCAGGCTAATTGAGATGATACTCAAAGATTAGTATAATGTGAGTAGTAATAAAGGGGGGGCGAGAAAATCATGGCAGTTAAGGAAAAGAAACGCGTACAAGTCCAGATTGACAAAGAATTGGCAGATAATACCGAAGCCGTTTTAAGCCAGTTAGGTCTAAACCCAACTACCGCGATCAATATGTTTTATAAGCGGATCGTAGCTGACGCAGCATTACCGTTTAAACCAGCCCTGAGCGAAGCCGAAAGAGCTAATTTAAGCCTTTTAAAGGCTACCAAAGAGACACCAGTAACAGAGTTCAAAGACGCTAAAGAAGTCGCTGATTGGCTCAATGATCCAGATGAGGACTAATGGCTTATCAGATTAAATAAATTAATAACTTGGAAGTGTGATGAACATGAAAGATACAATCACAATTAATGACTTTTTTGAAATTGCCAAAGAAACTGATTTAAAAGATTTACTTGATAAGTCATTACATGAGCCAGATCCAGAAAAGCGCAAAGTATATGACGCTTTATATACCTACTTTTTAGATAAAAGGCAAGATGAGGTTATTAAGCGAAAGGACTTTGTCCGTTGATAGATAAACCCCAATATATAATTGTTGCTGGTATTAACGGAGCAGGGAAAAGTACGCTATACGATACATTTCCCATCTTGTTTGACAAAACAAAACGGATTAACGCTGATGAACTTTTAAGACAAATGGGTGGCGATTGGCATAAAGATAGTGACAACTTAAAAGCCATGAAAGAAGAAATCAAACAACTACACTATGCTTTAGATCACCAGCAAAGTATTCACGTAGAAACAACACTGGCAGGTAGAGGCAAATCTCAACTCAATTTGATTGACAAAGCTCACAAAAATGGCTTTGAAGTGACTTTATTATATGTTGCTTTGCGAGATGAAAATTTAGCTATCCAAAGGGTCAACGAACGGGTACAAAAAGGTGGGCACGGTGTTCCAGTAGCAACGATCAAGAAACGTTATCAGCAATCCAAACATAATTTGCCATTAGTGGCCTTTAAATCTGATAAGGTCATGATCTATGATAATAGCGAAAAGTTTACCTCTGTTTATGCAAGAGAGAAGGGACAAGTTTTTAAGAACGATTTGAGGCATTTTCCTTGGATAAACCAAAATATTACTTATCCAGAAAAGGTGCAAAAGCAGTTACAAAATTTTGCAGATCAAAACCCAGAAGTAAAGCCTAAAAATGATCCAGAAAATAAAAACGATCGGCCTAGTTATTAGGTTGATCGTTTTTTAATTTATCCGGTTTATGGGCGTTAACATAGTCAGCAAATATTTTTAAAAGTTCTTCGGTTTGTTCGACCGAGAGGTTATTAGCTTGGAAGTACTTTTCTAATAAAGCCCCTTTTTGAATTAATCGGCGAGAACGGGCTTTGCGGGCTTGCCGATTTTCATAGTATTTAGATTGCCGTAATTTAAAATCTTCCCGCTCAATTTTTTGTTTTAAACGCGCTTGTTGCTCGACTAGTTTTTCATATTGATTAGACATGGAATTTCCCCATCTCGTATGGCTAATGATCTACGGACTTTACCTTTAAAAATTCAGAAAATTGCTTAGCTAAAAGCTTAATCTGATCGTTAGACAAATTAGCATAATCTAAATTGGCTTGACTGATGATTTGTTTACCTAGCCGTTGTTCAACCTTATTTTTTTCGTCCTTAATTTTTTGATTAAGGGCTTTTAATTTAGCTTCTTGTTTTTCTAAGTTACTTTGAGACATAACGATCCCTCCAATCATATTAGAAATAATCACCGACACTATATCATAAGGTAAACGTTAAGTCAAAGGATAAAAGTTGAAATAGCGAAGCAGAAGGCATACACTAAAAGTAAATTCAGGAGAATCAGCAGACCGAGTGAAACGAGGTTAATGCGCACTTAC
>NZ_AZEB01000054.1 GCF_001434135.1 Lentilactobacillus kisonensis DSM 19906 = JCM 15041
CCGCGCAAGCTACTACGCCAACCACTACTCCGGTTGCTGACAATGCTGTTCGTATCAACTTTGTAGATAACACTGGCAAAGCAATCAAATCGCTTGATTATGTAAAGGCTAATGCTAAAAAAGGTGATACATTAGGAACCTTCAAGCTTAATCAAGCTGGAACAGCCTACAGTTGGACACTTACAACGGATCAAAGTAATGATATTCAATCTAAAGTTGATGCAACACTAGCCGGTACTGGATATTCATTTAATGTAGCAAATAACCAAGCCGTTCTTGGTCAAGCAACTACTGGTTCAGAAGTTAACATTCCATTGACTAAGGGTTCAGCAGTATTCCAAGTTCTCAAGCCAGCTGCATATAGCACGACTAACCCGAGACTCGCAAATACTACTGACTTAACTGTTAACAAGTCAACCAATCCTGATCTGTCAAATGCTGTATTTACTAATAATGGTGAAAAATTGACGGTTTCAGATGATTCAACAGCTGCAGGTAAAATTGAATTTGATCTTACCCAAGTTGATGCTAATGGTAATGCTAAATCAGCTTTAACAGCCCAAGTTTTGGATTACCTTAAGAGTAACGGCAATACTATAGATAAGTTAAACAGCGCGATTGCTTCTGCAGCTGCTGGAACTTACGTTTCTCCAGCTAACTTGCAAGTTAATGACCTATTCAGTGGTTCAACAGACGCTAGTTATTCTGGAAGCGATGTTATGAACTATATCAACAAACATGACAGTTTGAAGTCCTTGAAGTCTGGTGCTTATCCTGTATTTGATGCTAATGGTAAGATTACTTCTTGGAAACAAGTGACATTTAACGCTGAAACCGCTTATGCTGGTAAGTTTGGTCAAACTACTCCGTCAGAAGTCGTTTATAGCTTCAACCCAAGTACTGCAACCACTCTTACAACATTCCCAACAACTTCAGGCAATGGTTATAACCCATTTGGTTAGTAATCCGTTGTTAATAATTGTTTACCGATGAATGTAAGCAAGTTAGAAAAAGACATCTTTCAATTTAGATGTCTTTTTTTGTAGTCAAAGTCAAATCGTATTAATGGCGATTCATGGACATCACTAAAAGGTGGTGCCTTTTGTTTATTAAGGATGAATTAGTTTAATCCGAATAAACAGATGTGCCAAGTTTTTAAACCCAAAGCAACCACGTTTAAGCTGTTTGATTTTTTGAATAATTCCTTCAAAGACCCGTTTGAATATTGATAAGCAGCTATTCTCACTCACCGTTCATTTTTTTCTAAAGGCGGTATCCAGTTCACTTTGCGCTGGCTGGTAACGTTTGATAAGCCCTTTTAAGGCTGCAATATCACCTTCTTGAATGGCGTGAAGAATGGTTTGGTAGCTTAAATAAACCTATTTAAAGCGTGGAGACTGATCCGTAATTGTATCTATGACTTCTTGATCAGTCAGATATTCATTCAATTCATTAAATCTGAGTAGCTCTTAAATCTAGGCTGAATAAGAAGTGAAAAGCCTCCTAACTTGAATTAAAATGAGTTGGGAGGCTTTTTTTAATTTGAGAGTAATTCAGTTGATTATAACGCTCGCTTGACATATTGTTGTATGAATTGCTTAACGTTGTCTGATTTAATACTAATGGAAACGATGCTATTATCATCAAATGAGTCTAAGCCGACGTCGTCTTGAATATAGTAAATGTTTCCCTCGGCTATTCGGCCTGTTTGCTGCCACCATAATACATTTCCGAAGGCATCCTCTCCTAAAGGAAGAACCCCATGTTTTACCAATTCAGGCCGTTGATCTTTGATTAGTTTTATATAGTCGCCCACTCTATACCAGTCATAAATAGTAGGCACATACAGCGTATCGGATGGACTCAGCGGGCCCACACACTTATGGTCGTGTAATCCTCTGATTAAATCAACGGATGACTCGACTGAATCAATTATTTCGTTACTATTGTTTGTGTTTAAGAACTCGTTGTCGGCAAACGTTTCTCCGGTTGATGATAGGCCCAATTTATAAGGCGTATGGTGCTTATCCACCCACTGCTTGGCAGAACCCAAATGGGGACATGATCTTCGGTGCATTGGCATACTAACTAATTGCATCCAACTCTGATCGTCATTTGCGGGGGTGGCAAAATTCAAGTCATAAAGATGATGCCAAGTGTATCCAAGTGGTTTCGTTGCTATATGAGCTGCTGTATTGGCAGCTACAAAATCACTATTACGTTTACCAGTTAGCTTAATTTTGCAGGAGGACAATATAATTCTTTACCAGTTCCTATGGCATGTTTCGGCGTCGCCTGAGCGAAATCAGGCGTGTATTTAAATCGACTTCTTGGATCGCTAGTATCAACAGAAGAAGCAATATTAACGGGATATGGGTTAGAGTGAGTTATCATCATTAATTCTCCTTTGCGAATTTACCGTAAGGGGGTCACTTTCCATATAGACATCGGATGGATCCGACTATCCGATCTAGGAAGAACCTTAAGAAAGAACGTCGGGTTAGTTGATTCTGGAGTATAAAATAGATAACGATTCGTACTAACTGACCGAATCAGGTATTGATTGGCGCCGGTAGGAATCAATTCAAAATGAGCATGTTGGTTGTCTTTATCTCCAGTAAATGCCACATAAGTGAATGTGCCGGGTGCAAAAGGCGATTGTTCAATAACCGTTAGATAAGCATCCTCGTGAGTTGAAGTTTTTAGCTTCAAAGCATAAACATCGGGGCTAAGCCGTTCTTTAACAACATGTACAACATTTTGATCTCTAGAGTTTACTAGCATCGCCTGATAATGATATCTAACAGAGGCGCCTACGGTCTTTTTAGTATAAAGATGATCAATCCGCACGGTTTCAATTTCTTTAGGCGATGGTGAAAAATTCTCGATCGTTTTGAAGCGTTGCTGGTTGGTTCCTGTATACATTTTTTTCAACTCATTTACGCGGTTAGGATTGCTACAAAATTCCCAAATTGGGATGGCCGCCAAAATGTCTGTTAATACGTGATTTTTATTCTCAACAGAAGTGGACCATCTTTCAAATACATCGGGAATCTTTTCGTAATTTGTGAGCGTTCCGACAATTCTTTCATCGCCACCGTGAGAGGTCGCACTCAAGTTTACATTCGAAAATATTTTTTTATCTTTCTCGGAAAAGCCACCTTTAGACTGTCCAGAAGCAAATCCACAGGCAAATTTTAAGGATGCGCTGAAATCCGTTTCAGATAAGAATTCGTTATTGGAATATGAGGCACTGATTGAAATACAGCCGCCCGTGATGCCTTGAGTGATAACGTGGGTGCCATACTGGGCAAAAAGTCGTTGGGCTGAATAGCTACTGTTGTTAATATCTTTTAAAGCAGTTGCATTAACTAAGTTATTATCAATTAAGAAATCGACCAAAGCGGATCGGTTGTTGGCTTCAGGCGCAGATAGCGTATGCATTTGGGATTTGATATTGGTGATGCCTTTAAAAAACCGATTACACATATTTTGTTTCTTTACGCTTGAGAATTCGGCTTCCATTCCGCCAGAAAAGAATGCGGTTTTTACATCGACACCTGCACTGATTTCCCACTTAGAATAAACTTCTGATAAGCTATCCGATGATTGAACTTTCGTTTCTCCGTGTAAAGATTCAATGGTTGAGACCATTTTTTTGATTGCTTGGATCTTCAAAATGGGTGACTTAAGGTCTGCAGTGAAAGGGCCTTTGGCGCTGGACAGATTAATACCACGCCCGATGAAATCATTGTTATCGACGACTAGTTTCTCAGTATGTTCTTGGATTGTGTCCATATGCAACTCCTCACTTTCTATAATGTATAACCAGTTTATGGAAGGATGTTACATAAGACAATAAATATGCCCGAGATATGCCGTTAATTATAATATGAGTTACTTGTCCCAATTTAAAAGGGTGCAGTGACATCACTTCCAATAAAAGAAAAGCTCCGCAATATCTGTCATCAGTAACAAATGGAGTCTATTACTAACGACGGATATTGTTGAGTCCAAAAAAGGCATCGCACAAGGCGACACCTTTTCACTAATTGGAATCATTAGATAACTTTGCCATACTGGAACTTTTCTTGTTTCGCATAAAATGCTATCATGATTGTATCTGAATAACGACCCTCATCGCTATTCAGATGACGTCATTCTAACCTCAATTAGAATGATGCCCTCCAGATATATCTTATATCGATGACTAAAGCGATCAAATCCATGAGCAGGGTTTGTGAACTTTAGTTTTTTGATTTCTGGCGTTACTTAATTTAGAAATAGGCTAAGTTGAACAGAAATAAAACGAAAAAAGGACTCCAATGATATGAAGTCATTGAAGCCCTTTGAGGTGTCTTATTATCAACATCCTAGGTAAAACATGTGTACGCTAGATCAATGACTAGTGAACAGTTACATTGTTACCCTGGGTGTAGAAATCAGACAAGGTATAAGATGCGGGTGTACTATTCTGTGCAATAGTAAAAGTACGTGCATCAGTATTTGGAATATAGTTAATTGATGCATTAAATGAATCAGCTGCAATAATAGTATGTGCATCTGCATCTGTAAATAATTTGTTATCAGTATTGGCTGCAGGAATGGTGTCTCCAGTAAAGGTGTTATTAGCAACCTTAGTTGGAGTATCAGCTTGAGCACGGAATACTGTTAATGTAGCACCAGTTGCAGCACCATCAACATCAGTATAAACGTTAGAGTTCAAAGTTCCATCAGCTTTAACATCATTTGAAGTTAACCAGTGATTTTGACCTGCATTATTAGTATATGAAACATATGCATAATAAAGCGTATCAGCACCAGCGTTCTTCAATGCAGTTGCAAATTGAGTAGCAGTAACCTGTGTACCTTGGGTACCACTAAGTGTTGGATCGTTTACAAATGCACTACTGAAGCTCCGAATTGCCTGGAATTTATTGTTTGATCCAAATGCATAAGTTGGAGCGCCATCAAATGTCATTGCTTCATTATGCACGTTAGCATTCTGAACTGCTGCAGCTTTCAAATAAGTGTTAAGGTTTGCAGCATGAAGAAGTGGATAAACAGCTTCTGTATCGACAGTAATCTTAACTTCTTTACCATAATCTGCAGCTTGGAATGCAGCATTGTTAGTTGAAAGTTGAGAAGCTGTTAACTTAGCAGCACCATAGTTGTTCCAGCCACTAAAGTTAGCTTTTTTCAATAAAGCACGGTAACCAGCATCAACAACATTTGAAGTATTACCTACAATATCACCATCTGCTGCGTTGCGAATGGTTTGTAGTGCGTAAGTTTCTGAACCATCTTTAGTAAGAGTAGTTGAACCCAAAGTCTTACCTGATGGGTCGACAAACGTTACACGAACTTGGTCGTTAGCGATTGGAGTAGTGGTTGGCGTAGTAGCTTGCGCGG
>NZ_AZEB01000055.1 GCF_001434135.1 Lentilactobacillus kisonensis DSM 19906 = JCM 15041
AGTTGTCTCAGGAATCAGCTTACATCCAGTTGTTCCGTAAGCTTTATCAGCGATCACATTAACCCCAGCTAGATCCAGCTGGTTTAACAAGGATTGGGCAGCCTGACTATCATGAACTTGCCCGCCAGTCAGTATAAAGCGTAACGGGTTACCTAAACCGTCAACCACGGCATGAATTTTGGTCGTTCGATCACCACGGCTTAAACTGATGGCTTGGTTTTCGACGAGGCAGCGGGCATTTTTTTAGCACCAGTGGCTTTTTGATGCACGCGAATACTGGTAGAATCTAAACTCACATTTTCTAGGTCTGGATCGTCAATCAGCTGCCGAAACAGCTTTTCAAATAACCCGGCATCTGCCAAAACTCGAAACCGACTATAAACGGTTTTCCAAGATCCATAACGTTCCGGTAAATCTCGCCAAGCAGCACCACTTTTTAGGATCCAGAGGATCGCATTAAAAGCTTGTCGATTGGATAATTTAGGCGGTCGGCCAGTGCAATATGGTGGAAAAAGTGATTCAATCCGCTGCCACTGCTCGTCAGTTATTTCATAGCGTTTGGGGATTGTCATGCCAAGACCTCAATTCGTTTTTATCCAGATTATACCGGATTAGCTTTTTTTAAGACAGACCCTAATTGGATTTGCAAATTATTTTTGATTTTATATAGTTAATCGATTAACATAAACTAAGAAAATCTATTTGGAGAAAGGATGATTATAATGAAATTTACTAAAGTTTTTTCGGATAAGCTTGACCATTGTTATGCAATTACATGAATTAATGACGGGAGTCATGATTACATCATTGTTGCTTCTGAAGAAAATCAGCCATGTTACGCTTATGATTTGAATGATTCATACAAACGGACTACAGTTTGGCTTGATGTTGGGGGAACTATGACTTTGGTACGTATTCCAGGAACAATGAACTTTTTAGCAACGCAAAGATTCTATCCTGGATTTAATTCAGCACGGTGTCGCATTGTTAAGGAAACGTTCAATGGCAATGGATGGGATCAATCAATCGTCGGAGACTTCCCATATGTTCATAGGTTTGATATTATTCCTCATGAAAATGGGCTTTGGTTTGTTGGCTGTTCAATTGCTAATTCTAAGAAAAATACTGACGACTGGACTGATCCTGGCAAGGCCTTGGTAGGAAATTATAATGATAATAAATAACGAGTTGAAGGCCTTCATGCGCTTGATGATACCCGACTTACTAAAAACCATGGATATAAGAATATGGGAGACTATTCATTAATTACTTCTGCTGATGGTATTTATCGGTTGGATTACCCAACTACTAGTGATGACTGGAAACTCACAAAACTTTCTAACAAAGAAACAAGCGATATTGCTGCCGCTGATATTAATAATGATGGTAAGGCTGAGTATTTGGCGATTGAAGGATTCCATGGCTCATACATCAGAATTTATAATGATCAATTTAAAACGTTATATTATAGTGAACCGAAAACACCATTTGGTCACGCAATCTGGGGCGGAAATATCGGTAAAAATCAATATTTTGTTTTTGGCTTTCGTCAAGGTGCTCAAAATCTCGAATTAATCGGAAGCAAAGATGGGGACATTACTACTCAAATCATTGATAAACAGGTTGGTCCAAGTAATGCAACTATTTTCTCTAAAGACAATAAATTGTACCTATTGTCTGCTAATCGAGAATCAAATGAGGTAGCGATTTATCATATTACTGATTTCTAAGCTAAGAGCGGGGAAATAATAAAATGACAAAATATTTTTTGACCATTGATAATGGTGGAACGAACACGAAAGCCATTATATTTAATGATGATGGTAAACAAATACAAACTGTTGCATTTCCAACACCACGTATTGAGGAGCAATCTGGTTTTCATGAAATTGATTTGGACGAATCTTGGGACTCGATTAGCAAAGCCATTCGTCAGGTGATTACTAAATCAGGGATTACAAACGATCAAATTAATGGTGTTTCATGTGTTGGTCATGGGAAAGGACTCTACGTACTTGATAAAGGGCATAGAGTGTTTATGCACGGAATATTGTCAACTGACTCACGTGCAACTTCGCTTGCTGAAGAGTTTGAAAAACATGTTTCAGATGTATATGAAATTAGTCATCAGCATGTTATGGAAACCCAATCTCCAGTATTGCTGCGTTGGTTAAAAGATTATGATCGGACAAAATATGACAAGATTGGCACCATTCTGGCTGCTAAAGATTATATTCGGTTTCGATTGACTGATAGAGTGAATCAAGAATATGGAGACGCTTCTGGAAATAATTTTATTAACCTATCGGATCAAAAATATTCTAAGAAATTATTTGATTTCTTTGGAATTCCTGAAATGTTTGATAAAATGCCACCATTAAAGAAATTTAGTGACTATTGTGGGGATGTAACATCTGAAGCCGCAGAAAGAACCGGACTTAAAGAAGGTACACCAGTTTATGCTGGCATGTTTGATATTGATGCATGCTCATTAGCAACGGGTGTTTTAAATGACGACTACTTCAGTTCTATTGTTGGAACGTGGAATATCAACGTTTTTCCATCACAAACAAGTGCTAAACAAGAAAGTGGGTTGATGAATTCAATTTATCCAACCGGATTAAATCTTGTTGAGGCTTCAAGCGCAACCTCTGCTGGTAATCTAGACATAATGATCAAAACGTTAATGAGTGAGGAGATTAAGAATGCCAAAACTCATGGAAGGTCTATTTATGATGTTTTGGAAGAATTTTTGAATCATACTGATGCTAGGTTTTCTAAAGCAATATTTTTTCCGTTCCTTTATGGTTCTAATGTAAACCCAGATGCTGAGGGAAGTTTCATTGGCATTCAAAGTAATACAACAAAATTGGCGATGATTCGTTCCGTTTATGAAGGAATTATTTTTGCCCATAGATATCATATTGAGAAACTTATTAAAGTTGCAGGGCATCGCCCTAAAGCGATTAGGATATCAGGTGGCGGCACCAATTCACGTGCATGGGTGCAAATGTTTGCTGATGCACTTGGGATACCTATTGAAACGGTTGAAGGATCTGAGTTAGGTGGCCTTGGTGGTGCTATGGCCTCTGCTGTGGGAACGGGGTTGTATTCGAATGTTGATGAGGCAGTTAAACGTATGTCTAAGCTTAAAAGTCATGTGAAACCTGACGAGGAACAGTATAAGATCTATACTCAGAAGTATGAAATATATCTTGATCTACTTCATACACTTAATCATGGGTGGTCAAAATTAAAAGAAATGCAAGAGAGGATTGATAAATAATGAATTCTTTAGGAATATATGAAAAAGCTTTGCCTAAACATAAGTCATGGTTAGAAACCTTGGAAATTGCAAAAGAACTCGGTTTTAACTTTATCGAGTTTTCTGTTGATGAAAGTGACGAAAGATTAGCAAGGTTAGACTGGACTAAAAAGCAGCGTGAAGAAGTGCGTGATGCTTCATGGAAAACAGGAATAAGACTCCATACACTAATGCTAAGTGGTCATCGTAGATTTCCCCTAGGCTCATCCGATCCTGATATTAGGGAAAAGTCTTTAGAAATGCTTTCAAAGGCTGTTGATTTAGCTAGTGATTTGGGTATTAGAAATATTCAACTAGCAGGTTACGATGTTTATTATGAGCCAAAAACGATTCAATCACGTGAATGGTTTATGGAAGGACTTAAAAAGGCCGTTGAAATTGCAGCTAGAAAAGAAATAATGCTTGATATTGAGACGATGGATGACCCATTCATTAACTCATTGAACACAATTGCTGAAATTAAAACCCAAATTCATAGTCCTTGGTTACAAGCATATCCAGATCTAGGGAATTTAACAGCATGGCCGCAAAATGATGTTGGCAGAGAGCTAGAATCAAATATTGATAATATCGCTGCTGTTCACTTAAAAGATACAACTCCTGTGTCCAAGACTTCTAAAGGCCAATTTCGAGATGTACCCTTTGGAAAAGGGACTGTCGATTTTGAAGGGTGCTTGCGAACTCTAAAGAGATTAGATTATAATGGGGCATATACCATTGAGATGTGGTCGGAAAATTCAGCAGACCCACTGGAAAAAGTTAAGGTGGCAAAACAATTCTTTGATGATATCTTTGAAAAAGTTGGTATCAAACAAGAACCAGCAGTTAAATAAATGGAGGATTTTTACTTTGCTAGAAGATCTTAAACAAGAAGTTTATGAAGCGAACATGCAGCTTCCTAAGTTGGACCTTGTGACTTTTACTTGGGGGAACGTTTCCGGAATTGATCGGGATAGGGGCTTATTCGTTATCAAACCATCCGGAGTTGAGTACGATAAGATGAAGCCATCCGATATGGTAGTGGTTGACTTGGATGGTAAAGTCGTTGAAGGCGACATGAATCCATCAAGTGATACACCAACCCACACTTATTTGTACAATCATTTTCCTAATATCGGTGGGATTACCCACACACATTCACCTTGGGGTGTTTCCTTTGCCGCGGCTAAAATGGATATTCCAGCTGTCAGCACGACACATGCTGATACTTTCTATGGTGATATTCCATGTGCACCGGCTTTGAATGAGGAACAAATCAAGGATGCTTACGAGTTAAATACCGGTAAAGTTATCGTAGATGAATTTGAAAAACGTGGGATTGACCCGGATGCTGTACCAGCTGTGTTAGTCAGTCAACACGGACCTTTCTCATGGGGACCAACACCGGATAAGTCAGTGTACAATGCCAAGGTATTGGAAGTTTCAGCTGAAATTAGTTACCATGCTTTGCAATTGACTCGTGACGAAATCCACGTACCACAATATCTTTTGGACAAGCATTATTACCGTAAGCATGGTGTCAACGCTTACTATGGCCAAAACAGTGCCAAATCAAAGGATCACGCTGAACACGAATAAATTAATGGTTTAATTTGAATTTATTTTTTTCCTCAATTGTCAAATCAAGTGCAA
>NZ_AZEB01000056.1 GCF_001434135.1 Lentilactobacillus kisonensis DSM 19906 = JCM 15041
GAGTGGCGGATATGTAGCTCAGTTAAACGTTGATTGTAATCATCGCTGGTATACTGTGATCCTAAATCCGTATGGATAATCAGGTCCCCAGTAATGGTTCGATTTTTAACCGCGCTTTCAAGGGTCTTTAAGACTAAATCAGTATCCATCTTTTTTGAGAACGAATAGCCGATAATCCGTCGTGAGTGCAGGTCCATGATGGTTGATAAGTAACACCAGCCATTACGCTTCGTTTGAATATAGGTCATATCAGCGGTCCATTTTTGATTTAAACCAGTGGTCGAGAAATCCTGCTTAAGCAAGTTGGGACGCTGTTCAACCTTGGTTTTGGAAGCCGAAGCCGCTTTCCACTTATTGACGGTAACGGAGTGGATATCCAGTTCCTTCATGAGCCGGGAAATCCGTCGTGGACTGCACCGAAGCTGCAGTGGTTGANGCCGTATCGCTGCTTGAATTCCGCAAAGATCCGCAGAATCCGTTGTTTTAAGTCCGCATCTTCGGCCCGGCGTTTTGAAGGCTTGGGGGATCGATAACGATAATACTGAGCTCTGGAAACACCGAGGATTCGGCACATCTTAGTTACCTGGTGGTGATGGCTTTCTTGGTGAATGTAATCAAAAATATTGGTTACTTCTGCGCAAGGAAGCCCAGGGCTTTGTTTAGGATTTCGTTCTCCTCAGACAGGGAAGCCAGCCGCTTTTCCATCGCTTTAATTTCGTCTGGCGATTTACCGGATTGAGTTTTGGCTTGGCCCTGGATCCACTTATGAACGGTTGAATAGCCAATGCCATATTCTCTGGCCAGTTGGGCAGCTGNGGCTGATTCGCCTTGTTTATATAGGTTGATGATGTTTTGTTTGAATTCTTTGTCGTAACGAGTTGGCATGTAAAAATTCCTTCCTTTTGAGAGACGATTTATTCATTATACGCTCTCTTAAAAGTTGTCTCAGGAATCAGCTTACATCCAGTTTCGAATAAGTAACTAAATGTGACAACTTATCGTTACTTGAATATTTTTGATTAGTTTGCTAGCATATAAGAAGTATTATTAAAACATGAATAAATAAATCAGTTGACGTAAGCTCAAGGTGTTCTCTTTCAGGGGTGTGTAAGAGGTATCTGGGTTTACATTTTTTGTATGAGGAGGTTTTTGTTTGGAATTTTTAGGTACCTTGGTGATCATCTTGATTACAACTAGTCTATTTGGCCATCTAGCCTCTAGGGTTGGTATCCCAGCAGTGATCGGTCAATTATTTGTTGGAATTATTCTTGGCCCTGCTTTGTTGAATTGGGTTCACGCCAATGATTTCATCCATATTTTTTCAGAGATTGGGGTTATCATCTTAATGTTTATCGCCGGACTTGAGAGTGATCTTACATTGCTTAAAAAATATTTGCGTCCTAGCATAATTGTCGCGTTGTTAGGAGTTTTGATTCCGATGGTACTGATCTATCCAGTTGGTATTGTTTTTGGCTTGACACAATTTGAAAGCTTGTTTTTGAGCGTTATTTTTGCCGCAACGTCGGTTTCAATTTCAGTTGCTGTCATGAAAGAACTAAATTTACTTGATAGTAAGAGCGGTTCAACAGTCCTCGGTGCCGCGGTGGTTGACGATGTGCTAGCTGTCGTTTTACTTAGCATTATGGTCAGTTTAATAGGTACAAAGGCTGGTACGGATACCCAGATACCGCTAGCTCTGACTTTTTTAGAGCAGCTAATTTACTTTGCCGCAATTTATTTCGTGATGCGTTTTATCGCCCCTCTCCTCGCTAGACTAGGCACCAAATTATTGAATCCAGTGGGACCTACTATAATGGCGATGATTTTGTGTTTTGGTATGGCATATATTGCAGATCTGATTGGACTGAGTGCAGTGATTGGGGCCTTTTTTGCAGGAATTGCGATTGCACAAACTCATGTAGCTCATGAAGTTGATCAAAGTATCGAACCAATCGGTTATGCGATTTTCATTCCTGTATTCTTCGTTTCAATTGGTTTAAATATGTCACTAGCTGGCATAGAACACGATTTGTTATTAATTATCGTATTGACGATTGTGGCAACACTGACAAAAATATTAGGAGCGGGAAGTGGGGCTAAATGGGCCGGATTCAGTTCGAATGAAGCTTACCTCGTTGGTGCGGGGATGGTCTCGCGTGGGGAAATGGCCTTGATTATCGCTCAAATAGGCTACCAATCCAAACTAATCAGTGATGATTACTATTCGGCAATTATCACTGCCATTATCCTAACAACGTTATTAGCACCATTACTACTCAAACATGCGGCTCGTCATATAAACTACTAAAACATCTTAGCGGTATGACACCCCTTCTCTGTGAAAAATAACTACTAGATTTCATCGAGATATTGCCTAGTTTAATTAAGCACTAAATTATATAATATTGGTTATAATGGAGGATTAGTTATTTGATACAGCTTGTAAAAGAAAAATTTGACGTTACTCGTTTGCGATTTGTTTTACTTGGCCTGCTTGTGGGTTTAATGAGTGGCACCGTTGTTAGCTTATTTCGCTATTGTATTGAGATAGGGCTGCACTATAGTCGATTGGTATATAGATACTTACGAATCGCGCCATTTGTTTGGTGGGAATGGGCATTGTTGATTGGCATCAACCTTGGTTTAGCTTTAATTGTGGCTCGACTTCTCAAGAGAGAACCTTATATCTCTGGTTCCGGAATTCCGCAAGTTGAAGGTCAATTGGCTGGCGAATTGGAAATGCACTGGTGGTCAATTCTTTGGCGAAAATTTATCGGTGGTATTCTGGCATTGGGACCTGGATTATTTCTCGGACGAGAAGGACCGTCGATTCAATTAGGTGCGTCAGTTGGTCAAGGTTTCGCTGCTGGGTTTAAGTTATCAGGAACTGATCGCCGACTGCTAATTGCATCAGGCGCCGCTGCTGGATTAGCAGCGGCGTTTAATGCTCCCATTGCTGGAACTCTATTTGTCTTAGAAGAGATTTACCATAATTTTTCACCGCTGGTTTGGTTAACAGCATTAGCCGGAGCAATTGGTTCAAATTTTATCTCGCTGAATGTTTTCGGACTTGTTCCCGTGTTACATTTAAATTATTCACGTAGTTTACCAGTATCAAATTATTGGCACTTAATTTTACTCGGCATTGTTTTGGGATTGTTTGGTTACTTATATCAACGGGTCTTGTTAGTTATGCCTCGGTGGTATCATCAACTGACACATTTGCCACGCCCAATACAAGGTATCGTACCATTTCTGCTGGTAATCTTAGTTGGTTACTTTTCGCCAAATTTACTCGGTGGTGGTAATGGATTAATTGTTGGATTTGGCCAGTATGTTCCACCTTTGTTTGTACTAATTGCAATTTTTATTATACGATTCGTCTTTTCAATGATTTCATATGGTTCCGGATTACCTGGCGGTATTTTTTTGCCGATTCTTTCTTTAGGTGCTGTGATTGGTGCGGTTTATGGCGTCTTAATGAATCAATTAGGATTATTATCGCATGTCTATATCATGAACCTAATCATTTTTTCCATGGCCGGTTACTTTGCTGGAATTGGAAAAGCTCCCTTCACAGCTATCTTGCTGGTAACAGAAATGGTTGGCAATTTAACACATTTAATGCCATTAGCAGTCATATCGTTAACTGCTTACCTTGTTGTTGATTTATTAGGCGGTGCACCAATCTATGAAGCATTGCTTAAGCAGATGACAATGCCTAAAACTGTTCAGCAACTTCATCGACCTGATCATTTGGAAATACCGGTTTTCTTTGGCAGTCCCTTAAACGGCAAAATGGTCCGAGACATGCCATGGCCTAAAGAAGCACTGCTCATTGGAATCCGGCGTGGTGAACAAGAAGTGATTCCACATGGTGACACCTTGATTCATGAAGGTGATACGTTAGTACTGTTAACTGATACAACCCAACGAACCCGAGTTAAACAACGGATTGATGCATTATTAGCAACTTTAGAAAAAAAACACCGAGACTAAGTTAATAGGCAAATTGGTCTATCATAATAATAAATATTAGATTAAGTGGGTCCGTTGCCAGACATAAACATATTGGGAAACTATATACAAATACGGCGAAGTACGAAAAACGCTGAAAAAGAATTAGTTGAACCTATTTTTGAAAAATACAAAGATAAATAATAAGCTGAAAATGCCTTGCTACCCAATTTTTCATAGTCATGCTATAATGAAAAAGAAAAAGGAAGTCCCACGTGAACAGGACTTCCCGTGTAGAGCCGTTAAAGACGGTGGCAGATATTAAAACAACACTAGTTCGCCCCATAACCGGTCAAAGTTATGTGGGGCGGCTTTTTCATTTGTGGTGTTTGTCGATATAGCTGAGTAGCGCGATTAAAAACGTGCCAAACAGCAACATCAACGAGAGTGTCTGAAAGACGCTCATTGACTGTGAAGCCTTCCTGAAGATTATTCCATGTTCCCATGAGCCTCACCTCGCAAGGGAAAAGACAATCATTGCCATTAAAGCTTCTTGCTTAATCTATTATACAGGGAAATGGGGATAGAATAGTGTCTATGCATAATCAGCTTTCTTTAATCTTCGAGCCATAAATAGCCAAGCTATTAACGAAAACAACAGGACTATAAATACCGTGATGTAACTCGTGTTTCCGTGATAAGTTAAAGATTCGATCCAAAAAAAATTAAGACAACTAGGATATTCACGAGAAACCTTGTTTCCAGATGAAAAAACATTTGATGGTAAATACAGGGAAACGATAAATTCAATTAATAATTCGCACTAAGCTTAGAAGCTGTCTAAAATCTCTTAAGTAAT
>NZ_AZEB01000057.1 GCF_001434135.1 Lentilactobacillus kisonensis DSM 19906 = JCM 15041
TCAAAAATCATAGATCTTGGACAGCTTCTTACAGACCAGCTAATGAAAGATACAGAAAAGAGGCTGTTTCTTATGCATATCACCACATGTATAAGAAACATAATCCAAAATATAAAATAACTTGGAATTTATATAAAGAAAATCCAAGTTATTGCTCAAAATACGTTTATCTTGCCTATTGGCGTGGAACACATCATAAAGCTGTAAAGCAGAGACCCGGCTTTTGGTTTATCAGTCCACATAAAATGCAAACTTACTTCGTAAAGAAACCTAAAGATGTCGCAAGTGTTAGATATTAGGAGGTGCAATTGTGAAACAATTTTTAACCACCAAATTTCATGGAATTAATGTCTTGGTACTAAGCCTGTTCACTTTGTTATTAATATATTCACCTTTAAGTAGCAGTGTGGATTTTTGGTTTTCAGATCATGCATATTTTACTATTCAGAAAGATTTAAGTGGAAAATTTTTGTATTATTTAGCAGAATTTGGCTTTTTTCTATGCCTTTTCTGCATTGCAACTTTATGGATCTCTAGATTGAATAATTGGATAGTCGTTGCAGCAATGATAATCTACATGTTAATAATAGTGAATTTGGTGTACCCTAATTTTAATGAATTCTTTAGTTCATTTTATCTTCCTTTGATTGTTACCTTATGTATTTTATGTTTAATCATCTGGGATTCTTTGAAAAACCGGGGTTAACAATATTAATACAAATTTTACGAAATTGTCTCTTAAAGATTAATGATTTTCAAAAGCTTTAAGATTATGGAAATCAAAATTTTATCCCGAATTATTCATAGCTTCAAAATAGCTAACCATTTTAACGAAGCCGTTAAAATGGTTGGTTGTTTTTGACCTTAATGATCACTTTACTGATACTGCGGTCATTCTTGGGGTAACTTAACGGGACTTTTCTAAATTTTGGGCGCATCCCTTGGTGTTAAAGGAATCTTTTTTTAATTGGCTAATCCATCAATGCGTCATAATGACCAACTTAAGGCTTGAATTCGAGCTAGCAATTGATAAAATAAGTTTCGATAAACATGATGGGAACTTAATTTCAGCTGGATTTTGCGGCCACTATGCACGACTTTTCCAGCAATTTTAAACAGCCGTAAGCGCAATGTGTCAACCGATAAGCCGACTTGGGCGGCCGGTAAGAGCTGTTTCAAAAAGCTAACCAGGTTATAAGCTAACAGGCTTAAAATCATGCGGGCATGATTGGCGACAAAACTCGAACTATCCGTTTTATCAAAGTAAAAGCCAGCTTTAGCTTCCTTAATATAGTTTTCCATCTTTCCCCGTTGGTGATAAGCTTCAAAAGCTGTCTCAGCGGTTAATTCGGTAAAATTAGTCACTAAATATTCGTGTCGGAATAATAATTCGCCGGTGAAACGAGTGGACTTGATATAAATTTTTCGCGGCTGATCCCAGGAGCCGGCTTGATAGGTGGTGGTGTGGTAGTGAATTTCGGTTTCTGCCCACAGTTGATCATCGCCAATTTGGATAAAATTTTCTGCTAAACGAGCTAGTTGCCGGTTGGCTTTTAGCCGGACTAAGAAACTGTTTGAGTTAAAAGCGGCGTATGAAAACTGAGATAAATGCTAAAGTTACCATCGTTGTACTGGTGTGCAGCTGTCGTTCACAATTTTTCCAGAGCCGACGATATTTTTCCAACCAGCTAAACGAGCGTTCAATGATCCAGCGTTGTGGCAACACTTCAAATTTATGTAACTCATTTCGTTTGGCGACTTGGGTGGTCGCTTTTAAATTAAGCTGGACATCCATGGCAAAATTGCGGCCACTGTAACCACCATCAACCAATACGCTTTGAACTCGGCGTAAGTTTTCGGCGTTTAAGGCTAACATGGCACTGGCCCCGTCACGGTCAGAAACATTGGCCCGCGTTAAATGAATGGCTTGCGGGAAGTCGTTGATATCCACTGCTAGATGCCGCTTAATTCCGGAAATTTTCTCACCGGCATCATAGCCCTTATTCTCGGCAGTTTCGGTATTTTTAACACTCTGAGCGTCAACGATAATAAATGAGGTTAGCGCCGAGCGATCCTGTTGGGATCGTAAGGTAAAGACAATTTTTTAAAACCTGTTCCAATAAAGATTCTTGAAAGCCGGGACCTTTGGCTGACCAGATTCGGTAATAGTAATAAACCGTGGACCATTTGGGGAAATGGTGAGGTAATTGACGCCACTGACACCCAGATTTTAGTAGATAAAGCAATGCATTAAAGACTTGATAGAGATCTTGGGTTCGAGGAGCGGTGCGTTTTGGCGGCTTCGAGTTCCGGTCGAATCATTTCAAACTGGTGACGGGAGATTTGATTAAGGTAGTTAGTCATCAAAGTAGGTCTCATCGCTTTTTTTATCAAGATTGTAGCAAATTATTCGGGCCTTTGTAAGACTCTAAACAGGTTTTAACAGAAACTACCGATCTGGTCACCAGCACATTCAAAGCGGCCATTAAGAATAATCATGGTGTAAAGCGCGGTTTGATCCATAGCGACCAGGGATCAAGTTATACATCCGGACGATATAATACGGCGTTAGCTGGTATAGGCATCATTCATAGTATGTCTAGGCTAGGAACTCCAGGAGACAATAGTCCAATGGAAAGCTTCTAGAGTCACATAGAAACGGAGCCTTTTTGCGTTTGTGCAACCCTTATCTCAAATTGAGATGATCACTGCAATTCAGAACTGCATTGATTGGTATAACCAAGAACGACGACAAAAAACACTTAACGGCATGACCCCCGAAAGAATACCGGAATCATGCCGTTAAAGAGACTGCATAACAATTTTATCAAATATTATTGTATGGAAAACTAATAATTATCGATTTGAAAGTATTTTTTCGAAATAGCTAGTGGGCTTGTACAATAAAGCTTTAGTTGCTTCTGAGGTTGGTGGAATCATTGTATATGGCTGTTCTAGATCGGATACAGGACTAGACGGTGTATACAACCTCACTGCGACATCTGGAGAAGTACTATCTTGTAGACTCACTTCAAATTGCTGTTGCCATTTACCATTTTGATATTGAAATTGAGTGAATCCATTGTTAAAAATCCGTCGATAAATATTAGAAATGGTTGGATTCAAACTTTTTAGTAAAGTCCGTTGTCTTTGAATAATCCATTTTTCCCCAAGGGGCGATGATGGATCCTGCGTTCCATACCAAATATCATCTTTTAAGACAGGCTTATTCGCTGGGATATAAAATATGTCATCAGTAACTACATATCTTAGCCAACCATTTAAGTCTACCAGTGATAAATTATGATTAGCCCCTAGTCCGCTACTATAAATTCGTTTGATTTGTTCCATGTCACGCAAATAAGTCTGTAAGGAATGCTGAGCTGAAGTATCAGGAAAACGATACTCCAGACCATAATTAACTGCAAAATAACTTTCTTTCCCAAAATTGGTAGTTGGAATTGCTTTAGATTTAACTAAGTCACTTGCTTCCCAAAAATTGGCACGAGTATCCCAATAAGGATCTTCTTTACTGCCTGCATATAATTGAAGGACCGGCATTCTGACTGTAACGTGTGGCTGATTAATTGTTTTGAATACAATTCTGACACCAGGGTTAGACCGCCAACGTAATCCAATAGATAAATTATGATTTTTACTATTGTTGTTAAAGAATTTAAGAACAGTAATCATTTGCTTAATAGAAGGCATCCTTGCAAATGGCCTTAATGATGAAGATGTTTTCCAACCATTCAAAGGATAAGCTGATTGAGCCCCTGCTTTGTTTGTATCATCAGGATAAGAAATTGTAGATAATAATATTCCCTTAGTCGGATAGCTATAATATCCACCTTTTATGTAACGACCCGCAATTAAAAGTTTTGCCAAGACATAGCCATGAATCTTATGTGTATAATTTTGAACGTAGTAGTAATTTTCTGCAGGACTAGAATTTAATGACAATGAAACTTTCTTGGTTGCATACAAATTAATTGTTGGATGCTCTCTTAAATCATATTCAACTTTGGTATGTTTAACATTCCAAACGTATGTATGCCGATTGCTTGAAACTAGCATTGACTGCTTATGAGAATAAGATTCAACACTCTCTATTTTTTCAGAAGTTGCATAAACGGGGGGTGTAGTTAATAATTTTCCTGTTGTCAATGATACCACCGTAAGTAATACGATTATTAATGTTCTTCTCATATAATTATTCCTCTCTATTCATTACATAATACTATATACGATAACATTATTCAGTAAATATATGTGGTGCTAGTTACTTTTAAAATAAGTATCGATAGACAAAAATATTGCTTCTATACTGAGTGATATTTAACATTAAAAGCACTAATTTTTTATCATGATTAATTATTCAAGCAACATTAGTACCAACAATTTTCATTAATCTAACTGAACTACTTTAAATATGCCAATATTGAATATTC
>NZ_AZEB01000058.1 GCF_001434135.1 Lentilactobacillus kisonensis DSM 19906 = JCM 15041
AAAATCATAGATCTTGGACAGCTTCTAAGAAGAATGGCACTAAGATCGCTAGCGGTTTGACGACAGATGCTAAAGGCCAGATCCAAGTCAATGATTTGAAGCCAGGTGACTACTACTTTGTTGAAACAGCAGCACCAGCTGGTTATAAACTGAGTAACGACAAAATATCGTTTACGATCAAGCTTCAACTCAGTAATGAATCGGCTGTGGTTGTGGCGAAGAACTTTAAGAAGAGTACACCACCAAACACCAATGACAATCACGGCAATGGTCAAAAAATGCCAAATACAGGAGATGTCAATAACGTTGGCATGACACTGATTGGGATACTTTCTGTTCTTGGTTTACTCGTTTATAGCTTCTTCAAACCTTACCGACGAGAACGTCAATAAGGTATATGTCACAAATTTCGATACTGAATACTTTTATAGCGAGACGATGCGACATGAATGATTATTAGAAAACCAGGTTCATCGGAGACGACTTTCCATAGTGGAAGCCGTCTTTTTTGATGCTTCATTTTTATTGAATGATTTGTATCCAATAGCATAAAAAAAGCGTGTCAAAGGTCGACACGCTCGAAGTAATGGCGTTAACAGTAAGCTATGGGTTTCTTAAGAATTCGACGTACTTCCATCACTTCTAAACAAAGTATAACAAAACTGCTTGCTAATGAATACTTAATGACATGAAATAAACACTGTATGAGTTTGGACACTAAAAAGTTCTTCGACTTACTCGGTTGAATTTGTTTTAAAAACCCTAGGCGATTTGAATGCCAGCCTCTAAGGTGTTATCCAATTTATAGATTCGTTCAACATCAATGACCACTACGCCAGCGCGTGGGAAACGGTCAAAAATGTTAGTTTGATCTAAAATATGATTAGCAAAATCATCTGTTTCATGAATATGAGCCGTTCCCTCAAAGCGAAATCCCTGTTGAGCGCCTCTATCAGCAACCGCAACCGCTGCCAAATGGTTGCTCGAGAGATTATCATAGGCTTGCCTGAAGGTATGCTCAAAGTAGATTAAATGTGAGTCATCTAAGACATGTAGTGAGCCCTTGGGACCAACTTGAGGTTTGCCATCTATTCCTGTTGTTGCTAGGAAGGGGAGCTGACTCTTTAACATATTCTTCATTTCTTCTGTAAGATTTACCATTTAATTTTCTCCGATCAACACGACATTACGCTTTCCAACTACTTTTAGTAAGTATATTGCCGATATTCTGTTTTGTCAATCCTATGTCCCCAGATGAACACCGCAGACTAGGATCGCTGAAAGGTTAACAAGATCCTTTTGCTTGTTAGATTAGTTAGGCAAACGTGTTTATATCCTTGGTCATACTCAGGATAGATGGGCATTGTGAGTGCAACAGGACTTAGTTGCTTGTATGCTAGGCAATGTTGGCCTTGATACAGAGGATCACACTGTTTCTGATCTGGATGATAACCTCGTTTTTCCATTTCACGACGCTGTCCCAATAATTGTTGTCCTGGGAGTTTGTCGAATTAAGTCTTGATGCCACAAACACACGCTACGGCTTCTTTTCTTGCAAACTGATCTTAGTATTTAGGGCAGTTGCATGATTACGGAATTGAACCATTTTATAATGAATCGGCTTTTCTATAAGTCTATAGAAAGTGCAGGTAATGGCATTTTCTCCAGATCGGATTGTCTAATCAATTTAATTGATTTTTTTGGTGTGTTTGATTATATTGCTTTTGCAAAGGTACAATATACCTTTTCTCTGCTGCCTTGCGAGCAGCGATGGCATCCTCCATATGAATATATACATGATTTAGGACAAGATGGCCTTGAAAGTACAGCCTTGCGATCCACTTTTGAGCAGTTTTATCCCAACTAACTCCGATAACGCCAGATTTGTTATTGGACCGTTTAAGTGTAGAAGCAACTAAATTTGTTCGATTGATTAGTTGAAAATTCTTGGGATTGCCCATGTATTTTTTAGTCTGGTTATTAGCTTTTATGTTTGATCTGCTTATTTCTGATCGCAAACACCCGCAACTGCGAGTGAATCCTTTTTGAAGTCGTTGACTGTCAACAATACATTTATTTCCACATTGACATTGACAGAGCCAAAGCGCGTTGCCATTAGAACTGCTTCCAAAAAAACTAATAACTGTGAGTCGCCCAAATGTTTGATTGGCCAAATCGATACGCTTTTGCATACTAATTCCCCCGTTTGATAAGAAGGCACTTAAAGAGTTGCTTTCAATTGATCTAATCGCCATTGGCACCATGAAATAAAGGCTAATTCGTCAATCTTTGGAATGCCATAGGTTCTAGCATACGTTAACTTTTGAGTGGTAAGTAGTTGATCATAGGGTTTACTAATAATACCAACCACAAGGATATCGACATTTTTGTCAATCCCGTTGACAGGTTTTGCTCCTAGAATAGTTGCTAACTGTTGTGCCTGAGAACGACGAAAAGATCGTAAACGACCGGTAAAGAGAATCCTTTTTCCCCTTAAATCTACCATGATGTTTACCTCTCACTAGAGGGAACCTTAGCTAGATCTTCTGCCTGATACTTTTCGATGCGATATAAAGTTACTGGTGCAATGCCTAACATGCGAGCAATTTGTCGTTTTGTCAGAGTTTCATCTCCGTCTTTCTTCTTATTTAAAAGGCGACAGGCTTCTTTATATATATAGCGTTTTTGACGATTAGGTGAATGAGGACCATATTCGCGAATTTTTCCTTTATATTTGCCCTGGCGTTTGGCGATTTCTATGCCTTGTTGTTGCCGTATCTTAATAGTTTCGCGCTCTTCTTGAGCAATATACTTATATAGTTCGACAATAATTGTCGTAATCAAGTTACGAAGGTTAGGATCTTCAATACTTGCAAAGCTAGGCAGGTTTAGAACATTCAATTGAGCTCCATGATGCCGAATGGTTTCGATGATGTCAGTCAAATCATGAGAATTGCGACCAAGTCGATCAAGGCTCAATACCACTACTTCATCATCATCACGAATATAGTCTAACATTGCTTTTAGTTGAGGACGATCGGCATTTTTACCTGAAAGCTTCTCTTGAAACATTTTATTAACACCGGCATCATGTAGCTGTTCAATTTGACGTGCAAGATTTTGATCACGCGTACTAACACGCGCATAACCGATTTTAGCCAATTCCAGGTCACCTCCGGGTCACTTATATGTAACTAATAATACTCCCTTCTCTCTTTAGTTACAATAGGGTAGGCCCTATTGTATTCGAAAGATTTTCTCAACAATTTGAGAAGATCTTTTTGTAAAAGAAAGTCTAGATATTGAATAGAGATTAAGCAGTATACAACTGACCGTATTTTTTTAAAATCATTTCTCAGTTACTAATTTTAGATACCAAAAAGAGGTAGAATCTCATCGTGCTCCTACGTCAAGTTTTGGTACTTAAAAAATTAGCCGTTTATCCTAATTCTTTCGGTGTTATACCAGTTAATGTAATTTTCAACTCTGAGGACTAAGTCCTCAAAACTAGTAAAACGTGTTTGAAAAATAAATTCTCGTTTAAGTAGCGAATGGAAAGCTTCGAGCGGACCGTTATCATATGGATAACCTTGTTTGGAATATGAATGCCTAATCAGGTGCCGCTTTAACAGGCCTTCATAAGCAATACTGGTGTATTGTGAACCCATATCAGAGTGCAAAAAGGTTGGCTTAGAAGCCCTGCTCAAGGCTTGCAACAATGTCTTAATAATCAGTTTCGATGCCATCTCCTTGCCAATGTTGAAAGCGATGATTTGCTTACTAGTTTGGTCAAAGATGGTACTTAGATAGACCCAAGTGCTTGGTCTTAGTTCTAGGTAGGTTATGTCAGCACGCCAAATAGTTCCGATTGGATGGTTCTTAATCAAGTTAGGCCGTTGAGAATAATCTACATGAGTGCCTGGCTTCTTAAAACGCCGCCCCATTAGTGATCGAATGCCTAACTCCTGCATTAATCGGTAGACACGATTGGGGCCAATGACTACACCAAGTCTTCTCATGGCAATTGTGATCCGAGGGTACCCATAGGCTTTATAATTATTTTTCCAAATTTCAAAGATCTGGCTTTTTAAAATCGTATCTTGTTTATCATGACGACTTATCTGATAGTGTTTCCAATGATAATACGTACTTTTAGAAAGCCCTAAGAAGCTGTCTAAAATCTCTTAAGTAA
>NZ_AZEB01000059.1 GCF_001434135.1 Lentilactobacillus kisonensis DSM 19906 = JCM 15041
AGACTAAATCAGTAGCCATCTTTTTTGAGAATGAATAGCCGATAATTCGTCTTGAGTGCAGATCCATGATGGTTGATAAGTAACACCAGCCATTACGCTTCGTTTGAATATACCCTCAATGATCAAACCGGGTTAAATTAAAATGGGTATACGAATCATTGAGAAAACGGGAAATTTATCAATTAGTTAAACTACACATGTTTGCTCATTTTGCATGTTCAAATTAAAACTGTGATTTCTCCGTTCCTGCAAAGTGCCATGTTAACTAACGATGATTGCTGAATAGAAGGGTACTAAATTGTATATGCTGGTTTAGTGCACCTACAAATTATTATTAAAACCGGATCTAATAAAAGGTCAATTCGAGTAAAAATTTTATATTTATTAATGGGAAAAACAGAGAAATTACTTAGAGGCTGTCTAAAATCTCTTAAGTAATAGTGCTATGAACGCCGAAACGCCGTTTACAGATTGGTGGTTAATTGATGCTCATAATTTTTCCAAAGATGCAACTCATTGTGCTTCGCAACCTACACGGTTGCGTTTAAATTACTGGCCACATCAATCCGAAAATTAATACCTGAATAACCACCATCAACTAAGACATTTTGAACCTGTCGTAAATGCATGGTATGTAAAGTGATCATTGCACTGGCCCCGTCTCGATCAGAGTGTCATGTGATGGCTTATGATGACTACACCGAAGAAAACCTTGCGGGTTTGATTGAAACAATCAACGCGAAGCAAAGTGATTTGAAACACGTCTGGATAACACCACAGTGGTGGGGGGTGAACGATCTTTTAGTTGGTTAAATAAATGTCGGCGCCTATGGCGCAACTGCGAACGTTACCTACAAATTAGTCGGATTATGGTAGCTTTAGCTTTCATTGGGATTTTATTGAAACGTTATTAAAGATTAAAAACAGGGTTCTTAATAAAATGAGGACAATAAATTCTCTTTTAATTTAGGTACTAAAGGGAAGAATTAGAATCGAAGCTTAAATCTTTAGCAATAAAACTTGATGCAAGAACATACTGAATTACAGGAAATAGTAGTAATTTGAAACGCCTGAAGGATAATCTTGATATTTAGTAATTTAAACTTTATAAAATTCACGATTATTACAAACAAATTTTTCGCATATCCACTTTAAATGGCTTATTCTTTCCCTATAAACAGACATTATTTTAGAAATTACGGGAGTGATATTATGCAAAAAAATATATTCGACGACAATGATCAACAAAGGTGGTCGCTCTGGGAAATCTTACTCACCTAATCAGTCATTCAAACTAAATATTGAAGATCCTGGCAGTAAGAATTTGGGTACTAATCCGGAAGAATTATTTGCCGCTGGTTACAGTGCCTGTTTCAACAGTGCTTTAGATTACGTTAAAAAAAAGAATGAAATTAATGTTGAATCAGTCATTAAAGTAAGGGTTTCCTTGTATAACCATAGTGATAGTCTGGTTCCAGATGTTACTTTGGGAGTGGATATTGAGGGTTGGATAAAGGATACTTCAATTATTGAAACACAGAGAATGCTAGAAGAAGCTCACCAAGCTTGCCCATATTCACGAGCAATAAGGGGGAATATTCCAGTTACTATTACGGCGGTTGAACAAATTTAAGTCCTCTGCATGCATTCATTTGTAGCAGACACATAATTTTAGAGAACAGTTACCTCGTTATTTTAAAACTTGATAAACCATAAGCTTATGTATATGGGTATTAGATGCAAATTAATGGAAAAATTTTGTTATTGGGAGAAATACTAGATGAATTCATCAAAAAAGTCACAGGCCCCTCAACCCAAACTCAAAAGAGCCATTGGGGTATTTAGCGGTAGCAATATTTTAGTTGGTATTATGATTGGTTCCGGCATCTTTTATATCGGATCTTATGTTTTACAACGTTCCGGCATGTCAATGGGATTAGCATTGATGGCTTGGTTATTAGGGGGCTTAATAACATTATTAGGTAGTTTATGCCTTGCTGAACTTGGTGCAATGAATCCTGCTACAGGGGGAATTTATATTTATCTATCTGATGCATATTCACCCATTGTTGGTTATATGTTTAATTTTCAAAGTATGATTATTGGTGGTCCTGGATCAGTAGCCGCAATTGCGATTGCTCTGCCAATTGCTTTTAGAACGTTGCTGCCAATATCTGATTTATGGGTAAAAATTATTGCTACCTCGTTGATCATTATCTTTACAATAATTAACGTACTAGGAGTCGAAGTTGGTAAAATAGTTCAAAATAGTTTCAATGTTTTAAAAGTTTTACCATTGATTTTGATTATTATTTTGGGGATTTTCTGGGGGAGATATATTCCAAATTTCACTATGAATACTAGAATTAGTACACTCTCTCCCGTTGCTATAATTAAAATGGTTTCTTTTGCAATCATTGCTTCATTATGGGCATATGAGGGGTGGACAAATTTAAACACTGTCGCTGGAGAAATGAAAAATCCGCAAAAGAATCTGCCAAGAGCCTTATTGTTTTCAGTTGGCTTTACAACAATTGTTTATGTGTTATTTAATTTGGCGATTTATAGAACTTTATCCTTTGGCCACATCCAAAGCGCCATTAACAATGGACAATTGTATTTAGGAACTGACGTAGCAAAACATTTTCTTGGAACTTCCGGGAATGTTCTAGTGGCGATTTCAATGGCCTTAGCAATGATCAGCGCCTTAAATGGTATGATTTTGGCATTTGCCCGTTATTATTATGCAGCGGCTAAAGATGGTCTGCTTTGGCGAGTGTTTGCTCATGTTCATCCAAAATTTAAAACACCAGATTTTTCTCTTTGGATGCAAATGTTATTTTCAATTATATTGGCGTGGAGTAGAAATTTAGACCAACTGACTTCATTAGTCGTTTTTTCAGGAGCAATATTTAATATGCTTACGGTGCTTGCAGTTCCATTAATGAGAGTCCGAAAGCCGCATGTTATTCGTCCATATAAAGTATGGGGCTATCCTTGGACTATTATTATTGCAACCATATCATTTTTAATTATCCTATCCAATAATTTTTTTGATGATCCCGTTACATCATTTATAGGACTGGGAATTCCATTAATTGGCGGAATTGTTTATTGGATATTCAAATATTACTATCATCCAATAAATACCAATTAAAAATTGAGGCCGAAAACTTCGATTACAATACTAGGCACAAAGTCTCTAAGGGCCTGTTTTTGATCTTTATTAACCAGAAATATTTTTGATATAGTTTAATCAAAAAGGATATTTATAGATGATTAGCTATCCAAGCGACATTTTCCGGCAACAATTTGAACTAATTCGACCTGATTTAGAAGCTGTGCGCCAACGTACACGACCGCGCTAAGTTGATTTCTACGGGATCTTTAATGCCGTCCTTTATATTCTTCGTACCGGATCTCAACGGCGTCAATCACCCATGATTTTCCTAATTGGCAAACGGTTTATGGTTACTTCCGCCGCTGGTTAGAACCGATTAATGTAGTCGGCCATAGTCAGTTGGATTCAATCTTAAAAAAATTGTCAATCAAGGTCGAGTACACATGGGCCGTTCGGCACCCACTTCATTCATCATTCTAGATGCCCAAAGTGTCAAAATTACTGAAACGGCTGAAATAAAGGCTATGATGGTGGCAAAAAAGTCTCTGGAATCAAACGCCATCTCGCCGTGGATATCAATGGTTGGCCGCAGGCCATTCACATTACGCGGGCAAATGTTTCTGATCAAGACGGGGCGAGTACAATGATTGCTTTACACGCCAATGATCTTCGATATGTTCGCAATGTCTTAGTTGATGGTGGCTACTCGGGAGTTAACTTTAAATTAGATGTTATGAGCAATCTACAGACGGCCGTTCAGGTCGCCAAACGTAACGAATTACACAAGTTTGAAGTGTTGACGCAACGTTCGACTACCCAACGTTGGGGCATGACTT
>NZ_AZEB01000006.1 GCF_001434135.1 Lentilactobacillus kisonensis DSM 19906 = JCM 15041
GTACTAAAAAATGGGACTGGGCCATATCCGGGGATTTAACCGGTGGGCCTCAATCCCATTTTGGTGTCATTTAGAAGAGCACGATGCGTTCATCAATCTTTGGTAATTACTTTTATTAGTAACGACTATCTTGGAATTAACCAATCGTTTGCCACTATTCTTTTTTAGATTTAAATAAGGGGGGAAGAAATCGATACACGACATATTTTAAAATAGGTCGTGTCATCTTTTTGAGGGTAACCGTTTGTAAAAAGTTTTCCGAAATTCAGTCCACGAGGCTAATATAAAAAATAACCTCACTCTTGATGAAAGAATGAGGTTGCTTTTGAAGATTAAGTTCCCCTATGGATAATTCATGGGGTCCTGTATAATTGTTAATGTAGGAAGTTAGTGACGGTTGGCAAATCTAAGTAAGAAGGTGATGCCTATGGGATAACAACTCGTAGAACACAGTCTGATGAAAGGAAAAGCCATTTTGAGTGATCTTGGATCAGTCATTGTAATCGTTAGTGGATTGACGGCATTGATTCTGGCAGTTTCGACACTGCTAAATGCGGTTGCTAAACTAATGATTGCATGGCGAAAATTCAGGAAGCACAAAAAATAAAGACCATTCCACTAACTTTGACGAGTTTGGAATGATCTTATAGTTCCACACAATGTCACCATCTTTAACGGTTCTACATCGGAGCGCTGTTCCAGCAGTGCTCCTTTTTCATACTCAAATTATAGCATGTTTAATGCATAACAACTACCAAGACTATTTATTTTTGTAATTTTCATATTGGCGTTTGGTGGTTAATATTATTATTTTGTAAACTATGGTGCGGGCGATGATAACGTGGTGGGTCCTAAGAGATTTGCTGCACTGCTGAACCTAACTAGATAAAACTGGATACGCTTAGTTTGATAGATTCAATTGCTCTTATCATAAATGACATTTAAACAACTAGGTTAAAGTCATTTAGCAGCCCTCTTAATCGTGCTATAATTAAAAAAGGGATTGGAGGATTTCAAATGAAAACTTTGAATGTACCGACTACAAATATGACGACGTTAAAGAAGTCACCAACTAAAGCCTTTGAAGAAGCTCGGAAGCGTAAAACGGGGCTTTATGTTTTCAACAGGGATACTCCTGCAGGGGTCGTTTTGTCTGTGGAAGACTATGAACAACTGGTTAATGATAATAATGCATTGCAAGATAAGTTATATGGTTTAGAAATTAAAAGCCGCCTTGATGAGAAAAATCCCGATTTAATTGATGAGGACAAAGTTGATGGTAATACTTTAAAAAAGATTGATTTTGATGATAATGACGGGTGGGAATGATGGTGCCTACTGACTACCACCTAAAATACTTTCGACAAGCTGCCAAAGAAAAACGTCATCTTGATGGTTCACAGCTGAAAATTGTTAATAAGGGGCTTAAGCGAATTAAAGTTCAAGGTATGAAAGCAGGGAAGCCTTTGAATAGTGATTTAAAAGATTGCCGCGAAATTAAACATCGTGAATTGGACCTTAGAATTATTTTTCGTCAAAATCCTAACAATAAGAAGCATATTGATATCGTTGGGATTGGGAAACGGGAAGCCAAGCTGGCCTATAAACAGGCCAGTTATCGTTTGAGCTATCATAATGCTTCTTTAAATGTTGATGATATAAGCCAAGACTAGTACTGTACGTTTACATTAATAGGACACCCCTCAATACTACCTAGTTAGGCATTGAGGGGTGTTTTAGTGTGGTAAATTTTATATAAAGATTTGCTGCTAGCTATTTTAATCTTGTGAAATTAAGTTAGGATAGTTGCATCACTTATTAAGAAATTGGAGGTATTCGGTTTGAATAAAGCCACCTCAAGTAGTCATCAGTATTTTTTGAAATGGGTTCTCGTTGCGAGCTTTAGCCTGGCGATCCTTTTTGCAATCTTTTTGGCGCCATCTGCTGGGGCGAAAAAGTTGCCAGCTTTTCAGGCTAAGGAAGCCTATGTAATGGACGCCAAGACGGGCCAAGTGTTGTATCAGAAAAACGCGGACACAAAACGCCCTATTGCGAGTCTGTCGAAATTGATGACGTTATATCTAACTAAAAAAGCGATCGATCATCACAAAATAAAGTGGAACCAAAAAGTTCCAGTTGATGATGAATTAATTAAGATGAGTAAGGATCCGACACTGGGCGGGTTTAAGATTAAGCGCTCTGGCGAATTTACCGTTAGGCAGCTGTATCAAGCAGCCTTAATTGCCTCTTCAAACTCAGCGGCAATTGCTCTTGGCAAATTGGTAGGTGGCGGCAATAACACTCAGTTTATTAACATGATGAATCGACAAGCTGAAAAGTGGGGGATCGAAGCCACCTTTGTCAGTAGTTCTGGCCTCGATAATACCGACTTAAGCAAATATCACTATCAAGTGCCGCATACAACTAGCAAAGCCCAGAACATGGTGAGCGCGTCAGCAATTTCTAAGGTCGCCGCGAAGGTTCTTGGCATTTTTCCAACGATCACTCAGTGGAGCAATCAGTCGACAATGAAGGTTGGCAAGCAGTGGTTGGTTAACTCCAATAACTTATTGAAAAATAAGGTCTACTACCGGAAAAGTAATCATGTAGATGGCTTAAAGACTGGTTACACAATTAACGCTGGCCTGTGTTTAACCGTGACGTTCTGGCATAATGGCCGCCACTTGATTGCCACGATTATTGATAGTGACTCGGTCTTTACGTCAATGGATCGGTTGATTCAACAAATTGATAAAAATTATAATAAGGTCAATGTGTCCTTAAACACCCATCGATTTAGGCTAGATGACCAGTCAGTAACGGCCACCCCCGAAGAACCAAAGACCGCCATTTGGCGCCAGAATTCAGCACAAAAGCCGCAAGCTGTTAAGTATGTCTTAACTAAAAAAGCGACGCCGGTTACCAAGGGACAACCAATTGGTTACGCGGAAATTAAACTAACAAATAGCCGTGGGATGGCAAAAGTTCCGATGCTGGCAACTAAGGATGTGGGTGCAAAGCAGCAGTCTAAACAAAAGAAATCACCCCAACACAAATCTCTGTTAGCTTCAATTGGCAGCGTCCTACTAGGCTTTTTTGACGGGATCTATCACCTAATGGTTAATTTTGCTAAGTTTATGGCAAGGTGAGGGTAGAAATGATGTTATATTCTTACACTTGCCTTTCCTGGTGACCGGATGTGTTTTTAATGTAAGGAATAGTAGGGGGGTTCATTGATATGGTAGGACGTCCAAATAGTAGCGCTTTTTGGCTAGTTGTTGATGAACAAGAGAAAAAATATGGCAGTGTTAATACACCAGAAGTTGATTGGGACTCAGATGTTGGTTCGGAGGATTTTGACTAATGCCATTACATCAAGCTGATATCCTCTTTCAAAACTTAATAAAACGAAGTGATCAATCATGCAATCATTCTGTATAGGAATGATTGTTTTTTTGTTAAATACAGGCGATTAAGCATCGAATATGATCTCAATCAAGCTAGAAAAGCTTTTAAACGGAACAATTGAAGATGAGTGTATTAACTGTCTTGGATTGTGCATTGAAGCGAACTGGAAATGGTGGCAGCTCCTCGTTACTTTGACTATTTACAATTTTTACACTTTCGAAACAAAAAATTTGCCGTCGTTTTACATCACCTTGTTATCCTAAAATTAATCGCAAACAGGGAGGATTATTTCATGATGAACTTTAGACACGGTTTCAAGAGGTTAATCGGTCTGCTGTCAATTGCTGGGGTGGCACTTTTATTTGCTGGGTGTTCCAAATCAGCGGCTACCAAGACAACGCATATTACATACTGGCACGTTAACGCGGAAACCCAAGGTGGGGCGTCCGTTAATAAGCTGGTGAAGGAATTTAACAAGACCCACAAACACATCAAGGTGACTGCCAAGTTTAACCCCAACATGTATCAAGGGTTAATGCAGAATTTGCAGTCTGCTCAAGCTTCAGGCAAAGTTCCTGATATCGTTCAAGTCGGTTGGGCGTTTACCAACTACTTCTCTGATAACTTCAAATACATGACACCAACCGATGCCGCTCAGAAATTTGATAAGAGTAAGCGTGCCATTACTAATAACTTCTCAACGCAATCGCTGTCGTTTGCAAAAAACGCCAAGGGAAAATTAGTTGGCCTGCCATATTCACTCAGTACGCCAATCCTATTTACCAATGACAGCATGCTTGCTAAATACGGGATTAAGAAGAGCAGCTTAGGTACCTGGGAAGGGGTTCAAGCCGCTGCTAAGACGATTAAACAAAAGAGTGGCAATTACGGGCTCTATATTCAAGAACCAGCCGATACATGGGCCCAACAAGCCATGATGTTAAGCAACGGCGCCCAGATTAAGAATGCTGCCGGTAAGGCTGCATTTGCCAGTGCACAAGGCGTTAAAGCTTACCAACTTTATCAAAACATGGTGCTTAAGGATAAGACCGCCATTCACACACCCTGGGCTCAGGGGATGGATGACTTTACCAACGGCAAGGTTGCCATGGCGTTCACCACGGTTGCCCAAGCATCACATATTAAACAAAGTGTCAGTTTTAAAGCTTCGTCACAGATTGCACCAACCTTTAAGGGCAATAAATTAACCGTTCCAGTTGGTGGTTCAATGTTGGCCTTGACTTCTCAAGATAGTGCTAAGCAAAAAGCTGCTTGGACATTTGAAAAGTGGTTGTACAAAAATGACTCGCTGTTAACTTGGGATAAAGGGACAGGTTACTTACCGCCAACTAAGACTGCTCTGGATTCACCACAATTTAAGAAATACTTGGCCGCCAACCCAATGATTAAGCCAGCTACCGAAGAATTGGCGAATGCCGTTCCTTGGACCTCATTCCCTAAGAATGGGTTGGATGCAGAACAGGATATGATTGATGCCCGTGACAAGATATTAACTGGTAGTAACGTATCCCAGACACTAAAGGCCGCTCAGGAGAAAATCAATGCTCAACAATAACTCACAAATTGAAGAAGCTGTTAATAGCCGTTATGGCCCGCGGGCTTCCCGCAAGCCGAGAAGACGGCTTTTGCCGTTTTTATACCTATTACCATCCGCACTACTACTATTGGTGTTTATGATTATTCCAATTGGCTACACCTTTTATCTGAGTTTCTTTAACTGGAACCTGATCGCGCCAACCAAGGAATTTGTCGGGCTTGCCAATTACGTCAACGTGTTTACCGACCCAACAAACCAGAAAGTTATTTTGAATACCCTGGTATACATTGTGCTGTTGGTTATCTTAAACTTCATTTTGCCCTATTTCATTTCCCTAATCGTTAATTTCTTCATTGGCAAAATGAAGGGGCCTTACAAAATCCTGTTCTTCATTCCCAGTTTGTTTTCATTGGTAGTTGGGGCAATGCTATTTTCTTGGATTTTAAACCCGGTTTCTGGCCCACTGGCGCTGTTCCTAAGAGACTTCGGAATGAAAGTGCCGCAATGGACCAATTCTGGGGCCATGGCGATTGTGGTGATTTGCCTAATTACCAACTGGAAAGTCTTTGGGTACAACTTTATCCTGCTGCTAACAGGATTAGGAGCGGTTCCTAAGAACATTTTAGACGCGGCTGCCCTGGATGGTGTTCCCAAGTGGCGGGTCATTTGGAATATTGTATTGCCGCTTAACCGTGGGGTTGCTATTTACGTCTTCATCTTAACGATCGTCCAAGGACTCCAGTATGTCTTCACGCCCATCAACGTGATTACGCAGGGTGGACCATACTATGGGTCTTCAAACCTGTTGTATCATACCTATTTAAATGCCTTCGTCTTGTATAAAACCGGGAATGCATCGGCGTTGGCAACCGTCACGTTTGTCATTTTCTTGATTCTGTTATTCATTGAAATCAAGTTTGTTGAGGGGAGGCACAAGGATGCTGACTGAAAAACGGAACTGGGGCTGGCACGTCTTGTTGATCCTGATTGTCATGGCCATTATGCTGCCGGTGTTGTTCATGATTTCAAATTCGTTTAAGACGCTCCAGGAATCCTATCACGCCATTTTACAGCTCATACCTGCCAAGCCAACCTTTAGCAACTACCTAACCTTGAATAAGCAGATCAATTTATTACGGATGGTGTCAAATACCTTCTTGATGGCAATGATCGTCACGTTGGGAAAGGTGGCAACCGGGCTCCTGGCGGCCTACGCGTTTCAAAATTTTCATTTTAAAGGGAAACGGTTGGTTTACTTTATCTTTGTTGCCACCATTTTTGTCCCCTTTACGACCGTCATGATTCCCAATTACTTGGTTATCGCAAAGATGAATTTACTGAACAACGTGATCGGGGTTGCATTGCCACAAATGGCTGATGCGACGGGGATTATGCTGTTTATTAAAGCAATGGGGAAAATTCCAGCGAGCCTGACTGAATCGGCAAAGGTGGATGGCATTCCGAACCGGAAAATATTTATGAACCTGATTATTCCGCTACTGAAGCCCAGTATCATCAGTGTTGGTGCGATCTTTTTCATCAATAGCTGGAATGAATACGTTTGGCCGACGCTGGTTCTTAAAGATAAGAGTAGTTTCACGCTGCCACTAGCCTTACAAAACTATATTTCCAGTGAGGGTGGCACTAATTTCCCACTGGCAATGGCGCTAGCGGTAATTATGATTGTGCCACCGTTGTTAATTTACATGATCTTTCAGCGGTATATTTTGAATAGTATCAGTACTTCAGGATTAAAGTGAGGATGATTCGATGGCAAATACAGGCTTTTCAATTGAATTGGCAAAAATGTCTAAAAGCTACAACCAAAAAAACAACGTGATTGATAAGATGGATCTGTCAATTGTTCCGGGTGAATTTTTGGTACTGTTGGGACCTTCTGGGTGTGGTAAGTCGACGACACTCCGGCTCATTGCCGGGCTAGAAGCGCCCACTGGTGGTAAAGTTTTGATCAACGGTAAGGATGCTTCTAAGATGAACGCAATCCAGCGAAGCATTGCGATGGTATTTCAAGATTATGCACTTTACCCCAACATGACCGTTTATCAAAACTTGGAATACGCACTGCGGGTTCACAAAGTGCCCAAACAAGTTCGCCAGCAGCGGCTTACAGCAATCTTAGCGTCTCTCAATTTGAGTAACTATAAAGATCGTTACCCGAGTCAATTATCCGGTGGTCAAAAACAACGGGTAGCGCTTGGTCGGGGAATGGCGAAAAAAAGCCAGATCTTTTTACTAGATGAACCGTTATCAAACATTGATGTTCAACTACGGGAAAAGGCCCGGGATGAAATTCAGAAGCTGCATGAGCAAAATGGCCAAACAATTATCTACGTCACTCATGACCAACAAGAAGCCATGGCACTAGGTGATCGCATCGCCGTGATGAATAATGGCAAAATTCAAATGATTGATACGCCGGAGAACCTTTACCATAATCCAACCAATTTGTTCGTGGCCCAGTTCGTGGGTACACCACAGATTAACGTGTTCAAGGCGAACTACTTTAATCACCAGCTGCTAGACGAGAGCGGTGCGGTGATTGCTAATCTGACGGCTTATCAAGATGATGGGCTACAGGAAGATACCGACTATTTAGTCGGAATTCGGCCAGAAAACGTTCAATTAACCACGGATGCAACCAAGGGGGACTTCCAGGTTGAAATTGAGAGCATTGTCGATTATGGCCGCTATAAGCAGTTAACGTTGAAAGTGTTCGACCGATTGGAAATTAAAGCGGTGGTCAGTGACTGGCAAAGGCATGGTAATCAGGCGGTTTACGCGAAGTTGACGTCTAAAGCAATTTTATTATTCGATGCGCGAACCCATGAACGGATTCAGCCCAGTCGTAAATTGGAGCCAGTACTGGAGTGATAAAAAATGACCTATAAAATTGTGCAAATTACAGATACGCCCCTCACCCCGGCTGGTGCTGAACCAGCCAATAATCAACAAGTTGACCCTGCCGATAAATTGCAGGCGGTGTTTGACGACATTTATACAACTAATGTAGCGCCTGATTTGATTGTGATTACCGGCGATTTGATTCACGAAGGCCATGCTGAGGATTACCAACGCTTTCACGATGTTTTAATGGCCCAACAGGAACGGTTAAAGGCACCAATTAAGGTTATCCTTGGCAATCATGACCGAACCAAAGCGTTTTATGAAGGTTACTTAAAGCGACCATATCAGAGCCGGTATTACGACAAGCTCGCAACTGCTGGGTGGGATTTTTACTTTTTGGATACAACTTGTGGTAACTTAGAGCCCGGCTACCTTGATCAGGATCAGCTGACCTGGTTGCAGACTAATCTCAAGCAATCGGCTAAACCAGCTCTGTTATTCATGCATCATCCACTGGCTGGACCGCCCCTAAGAAATATGGCCTATAGTATTTTACAGAATGGTGATGATTTAGCGAAGGTGATTCAAGGTAGTACCGTGAAAGCAATTTTTTCTGGTCACGTTCACTTTGCAAATATGTATCAGGTTGGTGGTATATTAAACGTCGTTGCTGACTCAACGGCTTACCACATTAATTGCACCAACCCCCATCAGCATTTTGTGGCCGATGCAACTGCGTATAACGTTATTTATTTAGACAATCAGGCAGTTGGGGTTGAGCAGCGGCCATTAAGGCTTGGAACCAAAACGATTAACGCCTTTAAAATTCCCAATACCGATTTTTGGGATCCTAAATTGATTGTGAATGAGATGAATCAGGTGTTGAGTTAGAAACTAATTATTAAATAGACGGCTCGCCGTTATCTGTATGTTACTTAGTCAGTTGCAGATAATGGCGGCTGTTTTATTGGCAATCTTAGCAGTAATCGTTTATTATATTCAGGTATCAAAAGACTGAGATGGGTCCAAAAGTAGGGATTCTCACGTAAGCACGCCGTTTTAGGACAGCAAAGGGCTACGGCTACATATAAGCATTATAGTTACAAATCGCCTGTTAAAGGCTTTCTGATTTATAGGCGCTTATAGCTTTGCTCTTGAGATGCTTGCTGCGGACACTAATATAAAGAAGGCTGATTATGGAAGAGAAACAAATTGGGGCTTATGAGCGCCTTTTAAGTGGTGCTTTGTTGGCAATGGCCGCTGGGGCGTTAGATTCATATACTTATCTCGAAGACGGGGGCGTTTTTGCAGGGTTGCAGACTGGTAACTTAATCCTAACTGGGTTAAGGGTCGGCCGCGGTGATTACGGGGATATCTTGCAAGCCATCGTTTCGCTATTGATGTTCATGGTGGGTGTCGCAATTATTCGGACCATTCAGTATCATTACCCGGTTGAACGAATCGTGAGGCGGCGGGTGATCACTTTGGCCTTTGAAATATTGCTGTTCATTGGCGTTAGTGTGATTGCTAACCGGGTATCAGAACTTGTGACGACGGGGATGTTGGCGTTAGCGGCGGCTTCTCAATTGCAAGAGTTCCGAACCATGAAGAACGGACCGTTTACGTCGTTAATGATGACTGGCAACGTGCGAACACTTGCTGAAAGTGTGCTGGATTTCTTTGCCCAAAATGATAAGCAGGCACTCAAAAAGGCCGGTGATATTGCAACAATCATCGGCGCTTTCTTTGTAGGGGCATTGTTAAATGGGTACCTCGTTCAATATTTCCACGGGCAAACCATTTTGCTTTCGGCGGTCATTTTATTAGTCGTGATCGTGGTTGGAAAGTGATGATGGTTTCAACTTTGAGTAGAGAACCATATCCCTGAAGCCACCGTTATAAAATGCATATTGCTTCAAGAGACCATCTTGATGGAAGTCACAGCGTTCCGCAACGTTGCGGCTTTTTTGGTTTTCGACGTCGGCCAGAATTTCTAACCGGTTAATCTGGAGGTCGTCAAACGCAATTGTTTCTAGTTTTGCTACTGTCAGGTGCATAATTCCTTGTCCCTGAAATCGGCTGGCCAGCCAATAGCCAATTTGACAGCGGAAATGATCATGGTGAAATTCATGAAGATCGACCATCCCAGCAGGCTCGCCATTTACCAGAATGATTGCAAACCAGAAATCACCGCTTGCCATCTTTTCAATCCCATATTGGAGGAATTGTCTTTCATCACTAGCAGAAAGAGTGGTCTTCGCCCATGGCAGCCACTTGCCGAGCTCTTGGCGGTCTTCGTCAATTAAAGCGAGTAAGTCAGCCGCGTCACTTTTACTTGGAAGCTTCAAGGCAATTTTGTCGTTAATTTGGTCAATGAACATGGTTTAGCCTCCGTTCTAACTGTTAAAATAAGTATATACTATTTGATTATGGCGGAGGAAGTTAAATGTTTGAATTAGTTGGTGATAAAGAAAATAAACCGTTTATGGAACGGTATATGCGTAATCAGTTTTCCTTTTTAGGTCTCAAAACGCCAGCTAGAAAGAGGCAATCAAAAGCGCTTATTCAGGCATCAAAAAGATTGCCATTAAATGATGTGCTAGCTGAAATTGAAGCACTTTATCGCCGTGATAATCGGGAGTACCAGTACGTTGCGATTGATATGGCTTATGCAAACGTAACCCGGCTTAGAATGGTAGAAATTGAGAAGCTGTCTGCCTACATCCAGATTAAGTCTTGGTGGGATACCGTGGACACTTGGCGGAAAGTATTTGGGAAGTACGTTAGCCTGCATCCAACAGAAAAGGGGAAGGTATTTGACTTGTTTTACCGCCATCCCAATTTTTGGATGCGACGGGTTGCCATTACGTTGCAACTATTGGAAAAAGAAACGTTAGATAAAAAATTGCTGGCTCAGGCAATTGACTATGATAGCCAAACAGACGAATTCTTCATTCAAAAAGCAATTGGCTGGGCGCTTCGAAACTATAGTAAGTATGATCCCGAGTGGGTAAAGACGTTCATAGCGCAGCGGTCACTGTCGAAGCTAGCGGTTAGAGAGGGCGCTAAGATTATTAATAAGTTGACCCTCTAATCCATTATGAGGAGGAAACGGATCTTCCATGAACGATGTTGAACTTAAAGAAGCTACCGTTAAAATCCAGAAATGAGATTTTAACGGTAGCTTCTTTAGATCAAGACTAATGCCTTGGGGTCATTCGATGACCACCACGACGGTGATCGCTAAGTCTAAAGCCAATCACCACAATAACAGCTGCAATGAGGAATGATATCAGTCCAGGAATAACATCAGTAAAGCCAAAGCTGGCAATAATTGATGCAAAGATAGTTCCAATAAATAATGTTAACAAACCGATTAAGGTGATTTTTAAGTTCTCATCCATAAAATCGCTCCCCCATAACTATCAATCAACAAAATTGCAAACAATTTGCGGCATTTTAAGGACTAATAAGCCTTTCGTTGGCACAAATTGGTTGCGCTTTCTTTACGTCTTCATTGTAACGCATTTGGCTTGTAAATGCCTTAATTACGGGGAGGTAATGAGTTGAAACTAAAAACTAAAGAAGTTATTGGCCGTTGTTTATTTAAACGTATAAGGGATTATAAAATTATGGGGCATGATAACCGTTGATAACCGATTTTCCCTGAGGTTTTCTTATGATATGACGATCGTTTATTGGAACGACTTACGCTTGAGAATGTTGAAAAATCAAATAAACAATGTAGCCGATAGTTAAGATTACCAGCGGCAAAAAGAAAATAGCTGAAAATGACAGCACAACCAATAGAATGGTCGCGATGATGCCAACAGCCAACTTGAGTAAGAACCAACTTGTTTTAAAGATGAGCGTGCCAAATAAGATGAGCAGTAGTAATAAAAGAATCATTTGTGATGTCCCTTCGAATGGTTATTGTTGGTCTAATGATTTAACAATGCCACCCCACCAGCAAGGTAGGGTGCAAACAGTAGCCAGGCCAGATAAGGGCCAAGCAGCCAAGTGGTAATCTTATTGGTTGGCAGCAAACGATACATTAAACTGGCAACCATGATGTCCATGACGATAATGATGATCAGACCAATTACAAATAGACTACCGTTAAAGAAAACGATTGTCCAGACAAAGTTTAACAATAATTGGCCTAAAAAGAAACTAAGGTTAACTAAAATGAACGGCGTGGCTAATCTGAAGTTGGGCTGAAATGATCAGTTATTAATTTAGGGTTCGAGACTACTGTTTTATAAAATTAACGTAAAAAGTAAATTAATTAAATTATTGCATTATAAAGTTAATGTGTTACGATAATTTTATGAGGAGATGAAAGATGATGAACCAAAAATATGAAGGCTGGTTTATTCAGCTACTGTCAATTGGAAGCCTATTAGCTTCTATTGTCCAAGCCTTACTAGCACTTTTTGTGGGTTTCGGTACAATTGCAACGCTGATTATCGGCAATAACCCAAATTTTCCGCTTATTGCTAAGCTAGCGGTGCGCGCTCATTCAGCGTTTACTGAGTCGTTGGTGACAATCTTGATTGTGATTGGGGTGTTAATTTTCCGAACGATCATCATTTTTGCTTTGTATAAGCTGTTGCGGCAATTTCACGCCAATGATATCTTCAATGACCGGAACCTTAGTTATATCCGTTGGTGCTCGTACTCGTTTGGGGGCTTGGTGATTTTTGATGGTATGTTGGCGTTAATTTGGAAATTTCTCCATTTTGAGGCTGCCGTTTCCTATGGCCAGTCATTGTTTGTGGAAATTCTAGCGTGGTTTACTGTCTACGTGATTTACATCATCTTCAAACGGGGCTTGGCACTTAAAAAAGAAAATGAAGACTTTGTCTGAGAGGGGCTGGTGGAAATATGATACAAGTCAATCTGGACCGGGTCCTAGTGGAACGAAAAATGACGTCAAAAGAATTGGCCGCCAAGATTGGAATTACGACGGTGAATTTATCAAAATTAAAAACTGGTAAAGCCAAGGGAGTTCGTTTCGAGACCCTTGGAAAATTATGTGCAGTTTTGGATTGCCAGCCAGGCGATCTGTTGGAATATGTTCCTGACAAGCCGACTAAATGAGAGAAGGAGAATCGATCATGGTAACAACATCAAGTAAGCGAGTGGATCTGCAGTTTGGGATTGAATGTTTGGTGTGCATTGGGTTAACAATTTTGTTTCATTTTCTGCAAGTATCATATTTAAGCAGTTCAGGGCTTTTTATCTGGACATTGGTTGGCGGGCTTACCTGCTGGCTGATCTGGCTGACGAATTTTTGGCGGGCTCGCAATACTTTCCGGTCAGTTATTAAGGTCAGTCTAAAATTAGTCAGCTATGCCTTATATTCGTTGGTATTAATTATGGTCGTTAATGCCCTGTTGGCGATTGTCTGGCAGGGGACCCATTTCTGGGCTCAAGGATTGCTATCATTAGGGACCATCCTCATTATTGGCCTGTCATTGCCAGGCTTTTTCAAGTTGGTCGTAAATGAAACTAATCCCATTTTGAGAATGGTTTCAATCTTCTTTTATTATCTTGGCTTCGGGCTTTTCCCCCAAAGTTTGGGCTTTGGTAACCACTATGTTAACGACTATGGCGCCCCATATTGGCTTGCATTTATCTCAGCGACACTTCTGGTGATCTACGCCATGGTTCATTGGGGGTACCAATTACCCCAATTGAAATTCAATCATCATTTAAACTATTGGTGGCTGGCGTTGCTGGTTATACCCAGATTTTTAGTCATGGGCTTTTCTGCTGGTAGTTGGTCCCGGTTTTTTTCCTTACCACTTCAAATTAGGTTGGTCATTCCTAACAATTCCTTAACGACTGCAACTATCTATGCGGTCTTCACAATTGTTACCGTCTGTTTCAAGGAAGAATTGATCTTTAGATACCTGTTTCTTGCCCAGATTTTAAACGCGGTGAAGGGATCTGTGAGAACTCGGATATTAAAGACCACATTGATTACTGCGACGCTGTTTGCTGCTTGGCACTTGCATCACATTTTTTATCAGCCATTTACAACAACTTGTTTGCAGATATTGGCCGCCTTTGGGATGGGGGTGGTATTCGCAATCATCTATTTATATACCGGAACAATTTGGGTAACGGTTATCATGCATAGCATTTTTGACTTATTTTCGGTGGATATGGCTGGGAGTGTAACCCCATTTGTGAGCCAGCCGACATCGTTTTTGGTTGAATTTATATTGATCACCACGACAGCTCAGGTTGCCATTGGCCTGATTGCGATTTACACCATGAAAACGGGTCCATTTGAGCAAACCATTCGCGCAAATCAACGCAAACAAGTCTTGCGAAGACCGGCTCTTAATCGGTTAGAAAACTAAAGGAGATATTGATGATTAAATTAAAACTAATTGGCCTCACAGTGTTACTGTTGACACTAACCGGTTGTATGTCACAACGGGCTTCAATGCATCAATTTATCAAACATTCTCACGATTGGATTGATGTTTACAGTCCATCAGGTAAAAAGATTAAGACTTTGACCAGTAAAAAGACGATTGATTATTTTTCTGATAAGATTGGTGATGGTGCCGGAAACGCAACCAAGCACCACGTTTCCCGAAATTCTAAATTGAAATTCAAATATGTGATTCACCAGAAACGGAGGAACCACAAATTTTCTTGTTATGTCTATACTAATCGTCAGGCTAAGGCGGTTATGGGGACGACCTTTCCCGCTCAAGCCTGGAAACTGACGAACCGGGAATTCGCGGTCTTTGACAAACCCCAGAAATTGCAATAAATAGTTAATTGTTTATTAAAGGCTTATAAAAAACAAGAATAAAGTTCATCGATTTAATTGAACTTTATCTTGAACGACATTTGAAGCAAGCAATTATTTGTCTAATATGCAAGACAAATTCAGGTGCATGGAAGCAATTGATGGCTCAATTGCGACTGATTAAAAGCCTTTCTTTTTTATTTTTTTCAACGCGCCGACAGTTCTCATGGGGAGTCGCACTAAGGCAAGCGTTAATCAGGAGCCCGACCAATGGCCACCTAATTACCACGGGTAGTCAAGGGTCGCAAAAATTTTTCTAGAAACGTGCCAACGATACCAAAAAGTTTTTGGCTCACGAGCACCAGTGCCCCTTGACCGCCTCACAATTCCCGTGAGAATGACTTGAGCGTTTTCAAAAAACAAAAAAAGTTTTGAAGCAGCGGTGCTCCTTCAAAAACTAAAAAAAGAAAAGGAAGTCCTAAGCATGAGCCAAAAAGAATGTTTTAGAATTGGACAACGTGTACAAGTTGTTAATTTAGATGAGGAATATCAAGGATTAGTTGGAACTGTTACTGATTACATTCCTATTGGTTCAAAGTTGCATGATTCTGGGAATTTAACTGACGACGTTGTAATTGATTTTGATGAATGGCAAAAAAGGGCGTTACTAAGAAAACCAACTTATAGAGATCTTGTGGAATCTTATAGTGAGATAAACGATGTAAATTTGGAGCAATTATTAATTGCTCCAGAGGATTTAAAGGTTATTGAATCTGAATAAATTCCGCTATAACTAAGGGATCTCATAGAATGGTTAAACAATATAGACAAAGAGGGTTTCGTCATGAAATGGGTACAAGAATATTTAAACGAAGTTGAAAAAGAGAATTATGCGCCGCAGAAATATTATGTTGATGAGTATCATCGGACAATTGTTAACTTTAGTAATTGAAATCACAAAGTATATTGGAAAGCAGAAGTAATAGAGGATAGTAAACTATCTGGGAAGTTCATCACTTATGTGGAGATGGGAGATATTTATAATGCTGGAATCAAACTATAAGTTGATAACAATCCATTCAGGATAGCTTTCCAAAAGATTGTTCATATATAACAAAGAAAAATATGATCCAACACATGAAATAAAAAATGTTGGCTTTATGTTCGCCCTGCATCACAGCAAATATTTTTTGATCAACATGGCGATTTAAAATCTGAATCCGATGTAACATGTTTCTCGGACAAAGAAGTGTATCAATTGCTGTTAAACAACTTAAGAAAATTGAATATTAAACTATAGATCTTAAAGATTTTCGATGTTAAAAACGCAATCCGAGATTGCAAAACATCGAATTTTTTAAATGATAGAATAACTGGACAAAAACGAGCTTTTATGAAAAGATGTTAGGGAACACTAGGTATATTAATTATTAATCGAAATAATAAGGGATGTGGATCGCATTGAAAATTGCTAATCGTTAATTCAGAATTTGATAGAAATCACTGCTTCATTAGCAGGGGTTATTCTGTGCGATTTAGTAATTTTTGTGTGATCTAGAAAATGGGATGGTTGGATAGTTCAGCTAAGTGGTGTGATGACGCCGCCAAACAACTACTGCATTCTAAATCTCAAATGTGTTTGTCTAAACAGACGGCGGCTTAATTGGTGTCTGTTTAAAACACGGCTATCACAAAAGAATTAGCTCAGAAGGCCTGCTGGCGGAAATTACTCCGCTTAGCAGCTTTTTGTTCTCTGAATAACCCCAACTTTTGAGTATTTCAAATGATGAGGTGATCAAATGGGAACAATTAAAATTCATAATCTGTCATTTAGATACGATGGGATGCCGTCAGCTCTTTTTGACCAATTTAGTCTCAATATTGATGAAAGTTGGAAACTAGGATTGATCGGTCGCAATGGTCGGGGCAAGACGACATTTCTGCGACTCTTATTAGGGCAGTTGGCTTATCAGGGGCAAATCACGGCGAACGTTAAGTTTACGTATTTTCCCCAAGCTGTTACCGATTCAAGAGCGTCAACCGCGACTGTTTTACGACAGATCGCTGGCCTGGATGAAAGTGAATTTTGGCAGATTCAGATTGAAATGGATCAACTGCAACTTGATGATGAGGTACTCGACCGACCGTTTATCACCCTAAGTCCTGGTGAACAGACCAAGGCCTTGCTAGCGGTCATGTTCAGTGAGGCAGGGACGTTTAAGCTGATTGACGAGCCGACTAATCATTTGGATGGGGCTGCCAGGGACGTTGTAGCTGACTATCTGAGAAGCAAGACCGGTTTCATTGTCGTGAGTCATGACCGCCACTTCATTGACCAAATCATCGATCATGTGTTATCGATTGATCGGGCTAAAATTCAGTTGTTTAGTGGTAATTATGAAACTTGGAAGGCGGAATTTGATAGGGCCAATGTGGCTGAGCAGGCCAATAAAAAACAGTTACAAACTGAAATTAAACGGCTAGACACCTCTGCTGGCAAAATTAAGCAGTGGGCTGGAAACGCAGAAGCCAAGAAGTCTCAAAAACATTATCAGCATCAGGGACATGTAAACATGGACAAGGGCTACTTGGGCCACAAGGCTGCCAAAATGATGAAGCGGTCAAAAAATACGTTGAAGCGGACTGAGACAGCAATTACCGAAAAGAGGACCCTCTTAAAAAACATTGATGAGAAGCCCCAATTGACGATGAATTATCAGCGACCCCATCAGCAATGGCTTCTCCAGGTAACCGATTTGCAGGTCATCCAAAATGGCGTGATTCTCAATCAACCCATTACATTTGAGTTAAAACCTGGCCAACGACAAGTCTTGATAGGCCCAAATGGGTTTGGCAAAACGACTATTTTTGAGGCGATTTTAGGAAAATCTGATTTGATCGCTGGTGGCGGGGTGGCACTTAATCCAACCCTAAAAATTTCCTACCTAACGCAAAATTTTGAACACTTACAGGGGGCAATTGAAAGCTATGCCCAAGAATCTGGGATTGAGTTAGCTGACTTATTAAATATGTTAAGAAAACTTGGCTTTGAGCGGTCAGCGTTTTCTGAAAATCTGAGTAATCTTAGTATGGGCCAAAAGCGCAAAGTGTCCCTTGCCAAAACGTTGTGTGAACCAGCGAATTTGTATGTTTGGGATGAACCATTGAATTATTTAGACGTCATTACCCGCCAACAGGTAGAAGATTTGATTATAAAGGAGCAGCCACCAATGCTGGTCATTGATCATGATCAGGATTTCGTTCAGGCAATTGCGAACGTTCCGATGATTGAAATCAAACGTCCTTAGGGCAACTCTGACGGCTTGTTAGTGCTTGGCTTAGGGTGTAAGATACATCTTATAGTTTTATTTAGGATAGCTGTACAAGGCAGTGATCTGCACGTAAGCACCTGTAACCAAAATCCCAAAACCAGGATTTCCGTTACAGGCGACTTACGCTCCGATCCCTAAGCGCTTTGTTCCGCTCACTGCTTGAAGGGATGCGTGAAAAGATGATTAAACCAAAACGGTTACTAGTATTGGCTGGGTTGTTACTGACTGTAATTGTTTCGAATCCAGTGAATGCTAAGTCGGTAACCAAAGAAGTTCATGGCAATACGACGACCACCGTTTCAACGACGTATAATGCAAAGTTAAAAAACGTTGGTGCTCAGAAATTAGTGACTAATAAACGGGTGCGGCTATATGCTTTTGTAAACGGAACTCCCAATTATGACGCGTATATTGCCGTACCAAAGAACACTGTGTTGACAATAAAGGCTAAATTACAGAACCACCAAGGGTATGTCGTGACGAAAGCTGGTAGTCAGGGCGATTTTGAGTTTGTTAACCCCGAAAAGGCTACCTATTCAACGGTCGGATTGAAAAATAACAAGCAGGTCAGCCAGCGCTTGAAATTGGCTTCTAAGAAATGGGCGAAGGGTTTAAGCAAATCGGATATTAAAGCGATCCGGTATTACACCAACAAGGGTTATGACCAGATCAATACGACGTTACGAACGCCAACCACTAAGGCAACGAAGAAAGTTATGACCAGTATCGCCCAAATTAATTCAAGTATTGCGCGCTTCAATTTAACCAAGCCGCTAACCGTTTATCGAGGGACATCTTTGACTGGATTAAAGAAATCATTGGCTAATCAATCGATTAAGGTTGGCCGTTCATATCGTGATCCCGCTTATTCTTCCTGTACGCTGAGCCAAATGATTGCGTTAGGCTTCTCTAAACAGTATGTGGTTTTGAAGATTAATTTACCAGCAGGAAAGCACGGTGCTTACATTGACCCAATTTCTACTAATATTGGGGAGAAAGAATATTTGCTCAAAAGTGGTACAAAAATGATCGTCACCAAAGTTCAAAAGGGAAAGTCAACAACCAAAACGGTGACGAAGGTGAAGCAAAAGGGAAAGAAAGCAAAGAGCCAGGTTACGAATACCAGGATTAATTACACGTTGGTAACGCTAAACTTAAAGTGAGCGGAGCAAAGCGGTTAGAAACTGGAACATAAGTCTCCTCTAACAGAAATCCCCGGTTTTGGGATTTTTGTTAGAGGTGCTTATGTGGAAGTTTCTGCTTTGCGGAGCGGTCCTAGGAAAAGTGAGCATAACAAAGCGGTTAGAAAGCGGAGCCTAAGCTACTCCTGCCGAAAGCCATGGGCTTGGGCTTTTGGCAGGAGTAGCTTAGGTGCAGCTTTCTGCTTTGTGGAGCGATCCTACTCTATATAACAGAGGACAGCCACTAAGTAACTGGGATTGAATCGAAAATTTCTTAAGTATAGCTTTATTGCTTTGCGGAGCGATCTCACTCTATGTAAGAGATATTAAGCACCGATAAAAGCGGTTAGAGACTCATGTTCCTGTCTCTAACCGCTTTTTTGATCCTTATTTTTGATCCTTATTGGATTACCATTTCTGCTCCTCATACGCCATTTCCCAGAAATGTAATTCAAAGTAGCTACTTCGGACAAAGGCCGTAATCATTGCCGCCTTTTCGTCTGGATCAGCATCCTTGCCTAGTTGGTCGACGATCGCAATCATCGTATTGGTGGCCTCAGTAAATTCAGGGCTATTGTAGGTTTCAATAAATTCTTGATAGAGCTTAACTGGTGATCCATTGCTAATTAACTGTTTACCCAAGTCGTTATACAGCCAGTAACATGGAAGTAAGGCAGCGCAGGCCCGCCTCGGTGAACCAACGTATAGTTCGTGATACATATGGCTCACGTAGTTGTAAGCATTCGGCGCAATTTGGGTTTGCTTAATCTCAGCTGGGGTAATTGCCAACTGCTGGAAAAATTCAATTCTGACTTCCTTTTCGCTGTCATCTAAGCCGGTTGCCCCGGCATATAGGAATTGTTTGATTGCGGGATCCGTAAGCTGCTCAGCGATCTTGCCATGTAATGTGGCGAAATTTTGCAGGTAGAAACGGTCCTGTTTTAAGTAATACCGAAATTCTGTCATTGGTAATTTCCCGGTGACTAATTCTTTGATGAAGGGATGATTGAAGCTGGCTTGCCATAACGGTTCAGCCTGATGACGCATTTGTTGGGTGATTGTCGACATGATAATAGAGGCTCCTTTGGTTGATAATGACGGTAACTGATATTATTTTAGCATGAGCAAGGTTAGCAAGGCGCACAAAATATTTGTGAAGTTAAGAGCAAATCAATTGCTATTAAAAATGCCACTCTGTAAAATTAACTTGTAATGACAAATAAGAAGGGGAGCGGTTAATGATGGATCGATTAAAGGATAAGGTTGCGTTAATTACTGGTGGCGTTGCTGGTATTGGTTTGGGAATTGCCGAGTGTTATGTTCGCGAAGGGGCAAAGGTTGTCCTGACCGCCAATCATAATGTTGAAGGCGGCAAGAAGGCCGTTGAAAAATTTGGGGCCGATAAAGCACTATTCGTCCAACAAAACGTTGCCGATGAAAAGTCCTGGCAAGATACGATGGCTAAAACCATTGATAAATTTGGTAGGCTTGATATTTTAGTTAATAATGCCGGGGTTGGTGGTGTCAATGGCCCGCTTGATGAGTTAAGCCTTGAAGACTGGCAACAGGTGATCGATATTAACTTAACTGGTAATTTTCTTGGTGAAAAATACGCGATTAAAGCAATGAAAAAATACGCCAACGGGAAAGGATCAATCATTAACATTTCTTCGGTTGCCGGGTTAGTTGGCCTTCCACTGAGCCCTGCATATTCTGCAAGTAAGGGTGGCACCCGGTTGTTAACCCACGCAACGGCTCTTTCATTGGCGCAACAGAAACTTAATATCCGGGTTAATAATGTTCATCCGGGCTGGATTAACACTGATATTGTCCCGAAAGAATACGAACAACAGCTTATCAGTACGATTCCAGTTGGGCATATGGGAGAACCAGTTGATATTGGTGAAGTTTGTGTTTACCTTGGCAGTGACGAATCTAAGTTTGCCAATGGGGCTGATTTTGTAATTGACGGTGCCCAGCGAGCTTAGCAATAAAAGTTTGATTGCTAACTGGAAAACAATTTCTCTATTTTTTAAGCCAGTTACATTTTAAAAATAGATGGGCTCGATTAGAAACGGTTATTAGTTTTTAATTGAGCTTTTTTGATGCACCAGAGATTAGAACAAAATTTATTCTTCTGGTTACAAAATTCTAATGTAGGCAGTAACTATTATTGCACTACGGTTTTAGTAAATGGATGATTTTTGATTTGAAGAAATAGCTCAATCATCGATGTGAAATGAATTTCACTTTTTAGAAAAACGATGTTATGATGTGAAGTGAACTTCACAGTAGATAGAAGATGATCATTATTTTCATTAACAACAATGTACTAGAACGACGTAAACGATTAGGACTAACGCAGGCACAATTAGCTTCCTCTGTTAATGTAACGCGAAGAACGATTATTTCAATGGAGAAGGGGAAATATACGCCATCATTGCTTCTGGCCCTGCAACTCGCTAAGGTACTTGAAACTGATATTAATAACTTATTTTGGTTAGGAGGTGGTGAGAGTGAAAAAAGTAATCATTGAACAAATTGGTAATGGTATTTTGGTTGGCCTTGGAACGTGCATGCTGGTATTCATGGTGGCTAATTCTCATTGGGATGTCAATGGAACGTCATCCTTTCAATTTGGCCCGTTTGGAATCTTATTCCTTGCTTGGTTGATTGTCTTTGGCATTATCAGGTTAGGGTTGTCAAAGCTAGATCAGTCGTATCATACTGGCGAGGGTGAATTGAGTGCGGGCGATGAACGTGAAAGGAAGATTTCTCAGCGGGCACTGGGATGGACTTATCGAGTGGTTTTTACTTTGCTGATCATTGAATTGTTTGGTGTACCCGTTATGAGTATTGGTTTTGGGTCACGACTGGTTTTGTTTCGGCAAGCGGTTGTGGTTGTGATTGGTAGTACTTTGATCATTGGCTTTTTGACCTACTTAGTTGGCTGGATTTACTATGATATAACGGAATAGATTTTTTGGTTACATAACTAAAAGGAACTGTTAATAATGGATGGTCAAATTCATTATTAATAGTTCCTTTTAGTTTCTAATGTTATGGTTCCGGAACCTTCATCCCCCGATCAATGGTAGATCGGCCAGTTGCGTAGTCGAATTTGACGTTCGGCTGGACATTAAACAAGTACACGTTAAAATTTAAGGACTTATCAGTGCTGATTGCCTCTAAATGAATCCCTCGCGCCATCAGTTCGCTGCCGCGAAAGATTGGCCTAGAAAAGAAGATGACCCGTTTGCCATCCTTCAGGGCATCGCGAATCTTTTGCTCAAAGATGGTTTGGATCCGTTGATTGGAGAAAGCCGTTTGGGTGAACAAATTTTTGGGGTTATTTTGGTCACCAGAAGTATCGTGAGGATTATAAGAGCCATCAGTGTTAATTCCCTTTGAGATTGAATAGGCAATTAAATGCCCGCGGTTGATGATTGGTTGGCGGTCAATGAATTTCTGGTGCCAACCAGTTGGCTCTACGTACTGGCGAACTCGATTTTCATCAGAAGCCAGATTGCGAGATTCCAGATAGGCAATGTTACCCCGACTTGTTCGGTTAGCGTTATCTAGGTCGGAATAGACGACATGGTTGGATTGCCATTTTGTTGGGTTGAGAGTGGCCTTATTATGATTAATTTCAATAAAGCTTTGTTCGCCAGAGTGATAGTCAAGCTTAGCGAGTTCACTCGTGGCGTTGACATTTTTGGTCTGGTTCAACGTTGATCGCGAAATATTTTGAATCAATGATGTGATGTCGTTTGGTTGGCTGCCAGTGAAAAACCAGCCACCAACTAATATTATTATTGCGACCACTAAGCTAGAAAATGTGTATGATTGACGACGCTTGCGTCTGCGTTTAGACATAGTATCACCTCGATTATGTTAGGAATGTCCGCTATCAAAGATACCAGAAAATGATAATAAACGGCAAGTAGTTACGATTGTTTTGTTGACATTGAGTAGAAGAGGAAATAGTATGTAGTTGTTCAAAAGATAGTAACCACTCACTACTTAGGAAGTAATTACTACCTTTCATGAACAGAAAGAGGGTAATATGATGTTTGCAGGGACATTTTGGGTTTTAGCAGTTTGGTTTATTGTTAACGTTATTTGGATGTGGTTTGCACTTGATAATCAGACTCTGCAGAAGACATTTGCCTGGATCAACGTTGTTGCGGTTATCGTTGGCTTTTGGGTATACTTCGCTTCATCTTCAGTAGGTGGAATTTCAACTTGGTTTAATGTACTGAATTATGTCAACATTGTCTTGGCTTGCGTTCAGTTCTACTACGGCTATCGTAAGCTTGGTCACCCAAGTGCTCAACACTAATTAGCAGGTTAGGTTTAAGTGAGATTTACTAATTGCCAAAAATGACTGGAGCTTTTGCGCCAGTCATTTTTTTGTAGGCGAACACTGAGTTATCGACTATAATTAATAGAAGGAGGTGGCACAATGCAGCGCGATTTGACGAGTTTATATGCTAAGTCCCCAGAGACTAAGAATCTAACTGAAAAACAAATGAAGGTATTAAATGCCGCAATTGATTTATTTGCCAAGAAAGGGTATGCCAATACCAGCACTAAAGAAATTGCGACAGCCGCCGCGGTGTCTGAAGGAAGTATTTTTAAGCATTTTACAAGTAAGCGGGGTCTCCTGAGCACGATCTTAAGGCCATTGACTGATTCGTTACTGCCAGACATTCTTCATGAATTTTCTCGTAAAACGTTGCTGACTGCCTATCCGTCACTCCATGATTTTATTCAGACGATTATTTTAGACCGGATTCGTTTTCTTGAAGATAATATCTTAGTTGTTAAGATATTTTTAAATGAGGTTTTATATGATTCAAATGTCCGGGCTGATCTTATTAAGGCGTTTCCAGCGGAATTTATTCAGGATTTTAATAACGAAATTTCGCAAATGAAGGAACGCAAAATTATCGTTAATTGGCCGAATCAGCAGGTGATTCGCTTTTTGGCATCAAGCCTCGCTGGATACGTTGTGGAACACTATATCTTTTTTCCAGAGCAACAATGGAATAGGAAGCTAGAATTGGCTCACTTGATTGATTTTATAGAGAAGGGGTTAAGCCCTCGATAAACAAAATTGGTCAACGGCAATGGAATTGTGGTTATTTAAAATGGAGGTATCTTTCAACACAGTAGTTTAATGGTAAAAAACTTTTGCTAAAATGACGCTTATTAGGCAACTGCATGGAATGGTATTCCGAGAAGCGTCTAACAATATAAGAACAACCCCTTCAAAATCCAAACCAGGATTTTAAAGGGGTTGCTCTTATATTACCGCAGTTAACCGCTTCTCTTCGCACACTATTTTATGGTAGATCATTACCCGCTGCAAAGTACAGATCATACCACTCTTGCTTAGTTAGCTCGACATCAGCACCGGCAGCGCTGTCCTTGATGTGATCAGGGTTCATCGTTCCCAAGAGAACTTGAACGTGAGCTGGGTGGCGGAGAATCCAAGCGACTGCAATGGCATTCTTAGAAACACCATACTTCTTAGCTAATTCCGCCAGTTTGTCATTTAATTTACCAAATTTAGGATCATTAATATACATGCCGTCGAACAGGCCGTAGTTAAATGGTGACCAAGCTTGAATTGTCATGTGTTTGCGGCGTGAATATTCAATGATTTGGTCGTTATGGTCGTTGCTATCATCACCGGCTTTATTGACGTGCAGGCCAGCTTTGATCATTCCTGAATGAACCACGTTAAATTGTAATTGGTTAATGAGCAGACGTTGGCTTACCCATGATTGAACCAGTTCAACCTGTTCTGGATCAAAGTTAGATACCCCGAAATGACGAACTTTGCCTTCCCGTTGCAGGGTGTCAAACGCATCGGCAATCTCGTCTCCTTCCATCAATGGATCTGGACGGTGAAGTAGGAATGAGTCTAGGTAATCAACCCCCATTCGTTCCAAAATACCATCAACTGATTCAATTAAATGCTGTTTTGAAAAATCATATCTGGCACCAAAAACCAACCCATCATGGCTGCGGCTTGGGTCAAGGACAATCCCGCCCTTTGATTGGATAAATAATTTATCCCGCGAGATTCCGGAGGCTTTTAAGGCTTCCTTAAATGTCTTTTCAGAACCGCCTTCACCATAGATGTCGGCTGAATCAATATAATTAATACCAGAATCGACAGCAGTTTGGAGCGTCTTTGCAGCTGCGGCGGTGTCCATACCAGCCATCCGCATGATCCCTAAAGCGACTGCAGAAGCTTCAAAGTTGGTGTCACCAATTTTTAATGTCTTCATGTTCATCCTCCTTTGATAATTACTTTTATTATAATCCTAATGAACTGGTATGTCAGGAAAAGTGAGCGGATCAAAGCGGTTAGAAGTCGGAGCATAAGTCTCCTCTGGTAGAAATTCCTGGTTCTGGAATTTTTACCAGAGGTGCTTATGTGTAGACTTCTGCTTTGAGGAGCTGTCCTAAAAAGTGAGCAGACCAAAGAGGTTAGAATTAGGAATCTGAGGCAGATAGTATCAAAAACACACCATCAAGTTTAAGGTGGCAGGCTCCTAGAAATATTAGCCGCTTTTATTTTGTGAAGTGGCTGAGAAACCGAATATGGTATAATCATCTTACTAAAAATGAGAAATGAGGAAATTAATTGAGCGAAAGTACAATTACTGAATTAATTAATCAATATGGTTATTGGGGAATTGCCTTTTTAATTGCCTTTGAAAACATTTTCCCACCAATTCCCTCGGAAGTTGTTTTGGTGTTTACTGGGTACCTTACAATTTCGAGTAAAGTGACTATCTTCGGCGCAATTTTAGCGGCGACGGCTGGCGCATATATCGGTGCTGTCGCTTTGTATGGCATTGGCCGGCTATTAAGCGTGGCGCAATTAGAACGGCTGACGGCAGGAAAGGTTGGGAAAGTCTTGCGTTTAAAACCAACTGATGTTGAAAAAGCCGGTGCCTATTTTAATAAACACGGTGGGGTGGCCATTTTAATCGGCCGCTGTATCCCAGTGGTCCGCAGTCTGATTTCGATTCCAGCAGGGATGACGGGATATTCGTTTGGAAAATTCAGTGGCCTGACCATCATTGGTACTTTGATCTGGAATACGGTACTGATTATGGTTGGTCACTTTGCAGGGCAAGCTTGGGAACGGCTGCTTAGTCAACTGGATCAATGGCTGATGGTTATCCTAGTGGTTGTGGTCGTGCTTGTGGCCTGCTATGTTTACTATAAATTTTCAACTAGAGCTCGAAATGATAAATGAAATGAGTGGGGCCAATTTGATGGTTCCACTCATTTTTTGAAACGATTTGTGAGGTAAGGGTTTCTACAATATGAGGAATTATATTATTTTTGTAAATTGTGAAAGTTGCTGTTCTGAGCAGCAGAGTGGGAACGGTTGAAATAAGTAAGGATCTGTGTATGAGCGCGATAACCGGAAAACTAATTTTGCTAAGTGGTTTTTCTACTTTTATATAGATTAGGACCGCTCCGCAAAGCAGAGACTTGCATCTAAGGAACTTCCGACTTAAGCCCAAGCCCGGGACTTAAGCCGAAAGCACCTTAGACTCCAGTCTCTAACCGCTTTGCTCCGCTCACTTTATTTTCTTAAAAAAGCATAAACATTTCCCAAATATTCTTATAATAGTCACAAATCCCAAACACAGCTTTGTTATACTTGTTATAAGTAATTTTTACGAAACAGATTCCAACTTACAAGGAGGAACCCGATGAAATGGTATAGTCAAAGTGAAAAATCAGTTTTAGAAACGCTCGAAACTAGCCGGATTTCTGGGCTTAATGAAGAAAAAGTCCAACTACGTCACCAGGAGTATGGACCAAATAAGTTACAGACGGCCAAGCAAGAACCGGCCTGGAAACTATTTATTAAGAGCTTTAAAGAGCCGTTAATTATTATTTTACTGGTAGCGACGGCATTAGCTTTAGCCAGTGCAACGTATGATTTTAAGGTGACCGGTGATCAGCAACACGCAATGGCTTCAGTTTATGAGGCGGTTGCAATTTTATTGATCGTCATGATTAATAGTGGCCTGACCTTTCATCAGACGAGGTCGGCTCAAAAGTCGCTTGAGGCTCTGTCAAATATGCGTCAGCACCACATGCATGTCCTGCGGGATAGCAATTGGATTTCCGTGGCAGCCAGTGAGCTTGTTCCCGGGGATATTGTGAGTGTGAAATCCGGTGACTTTATTGATGGCGATTTGCGATGGTTAAAAACCGCTGAATTACAGATCAACGAATCTCATTTAACTGGTGAATCTGATGCAATTAACAAGGATACAACGGTCGTTGCTGACGATACGGAATTAGGCGATCGGACCAACATGGGCTATTCCGGATCAACGGTGGTCAATGGGAACGGAATTGGCGTTGTGGTTGCCACTGGCATGAACACTGAGTTAGGGAAAATCTCTAACTTGATGCAGGGAATTGATGATCAAAAAACACCAATCGAAAAATCAGTTCATGGTCTAAGTAAAAAATTAATGATTATTGCCGGTCTAATTATTCTATTGACGATTGGTTATGATATTGCCAAGCAACTACTCCAAGTTGGGGCGATTTCAATCGATAGTTTGGCGGGAATTTCATCGACGTCAATTGCAATTGCGGTTGCCTCTATTCCAGATGCCATGCCAGTTGTTCTTTCAATTGTGCTGACCATTGGTGCGAAAATGATGGCTGACCAAAAGGGGCTGGTGAAGTCGCTTAGTAGCGTTGAAACCCTGGGGGCAACTACCTACATCGCGTCTGATAAAACCGGGACGCTGACCAAGAATGAAATGACGGTTACCCGGTTCTGGGCAAATGGAAAGGTTTATGATATCGAGGGCAATGGCTATACGCCAGTGGGCGACTTTATCCGTGAAGATGGTCAAACAGTTAATAATAAGGACTATCAGCGTTTCTTAGAAGTGGCTGTACTAAATAATGAAGCCGAAATTAAGCCAGATGATAAACAAAATTGGCGGCCGTTTGGAAATCCAACCGATGTGTCACTGGTGGTGCTCGCCGCCAAACAGGGGATTAAACGGGACGCGTTACTTGAGGATCAGGGCAGCCGGGATATTGACATCGTCAGAATCTTGCCATTTGACAGTACCAGAAAGATGATGACGGTGGTTATCAAGGAAAATGGTGACTATTATAGCTTAACCAAGGGGGCTCCAGACGTTGTGAAGGGCCTAACGACTTCGGCAATGATTGATGGCAATGCCCAACCGATTTCTGAGGTTGCCGATAATATTGAAGAAACGATGTTAAATTTTGCCAACAATGCGCTGCGGACAATTTCGATTACCCAGCGAAGGGTGACCAAACAACAAGCGCTAAATGCCCCAAGTAACGAGCTGGAACAGGATCTGTGTTTCTTAGGCCTGGTGGGAATTATTGATCCACCACGAGAAGAAGTGCGGGCTTCAGTTAAGAAGCTAACTGAAGCAGCGGTTAATGTTGTGATGATTACTGGCGACCATGCGGCGACCGCTAAGGCAATTGCTAAACAGTTGGGGATTATTAAGACCGATGATGCCAGGGTTATCACTGGCCGCGACCTTGAAAACATGACCGAGGATGATCTAGCAACCGCGGTGTTAGCGACACGAGTTTACGCGCGGGTGACGCCTGAACATAAGCAGCGAATTATCAAACAGCTCCAAGCGCATGAGCAAGTTGTCGCAATGACTGGTGATGGGATTAACGATGCACCAGCATTAAAGGCGGCTAACATTGGGATCGCCATGGGAATTAACGGAACAGAGGTTACCAAAGACGCTGCCGATTTGATCCTGTTAGACGATAAGTTTACGACAATTGAAAAATCAGTTGAATCGGGGCGGACGATTTTCGCCAATATTTTGAACTTTATGCGTCACGAATTAACGACGAACGTTGCCGAAGTATTATCACTATTGTTAGGGGTATTTTTAATTACCTCACCAATTGGCAGAATTACGGAAGTGACGCCCACTTTAACTGCCTTGATGGTCCTGTGGGTGAACATGATTAGTGATTCGTTGCCGTCGTTTGCGTTAGGGTATGATGAACCGGAGGCTGACGTTATGAAACAAAGGCCTAGAGATGCGAACCAGTCTATTTTGGCAAACGGGATGCTAAGACGGGTGCTGATTCGAGGGGGTGTAATGGGCGGCGCGGTGTTCATCGCTTTCATTTGGGCGGCAAGTCAAGGATTCTCAATTGCCCAAAGCCAAACAATCGCCTTTTTAACGTTAGTATTTGGTCAGCTCTGGCACGTGTATGATGCTAGAAGTGCAAGAACGTTGTTTGACAGAAATCCGTTTACCAATTCCCGCCTGACGCTAGCCGTTGGGTTTGCGGCGACATCGTCAATACTGGTAACGGTGATTCCGTTCTTTAATCAGGTGATGGGGACGGCACCGCTTTCGATGGGGCTGTACGTTGGCATCATTATCCTATCAGCGTTACCAACCTTTATTCTCTCGGGTATCAAAGAACTGGTTTGGTGGTTACGGGACCGCCGGGTTAACGTTGTAACTGAGTGAAAAATATTAATAATGAAAAAAATCGCACAATCATTTCCTAATTATTGAAATGATTGTGCGATTTGTCCTGAAGTCATGATCAAATTACCACAGCCTGCAAACACGGACTAGATTTTAATTGAAACGATTTTGATTTTGTAAGTTAAATTTGGCGCGGCGACCGTCACAACGTCCCCAGAATGGTGATTTAATAAGGCAGAACCAATTGGGGAGGCAATTGAAATCTTCTTGTGTTCAATGTCGACTTCGGGGGTACCCACTATTTGGTAAGTTTGAGTGGCGTGATCATCCATGAACTCAAAGGTAACGGTTTTGCCCACTTCAACCGTATCCTGGTTAGAAGGGGTGTAAATTTTTGCGTATTGAAGTTGTTTTTTTAGAAAACGCATTCGACTTTCTAAATGGCGGAGGTCACGTTTGGCGGCACTGTATTCAGCGTTTTCAGATAAATCCCCTAAAGCCCTTGCTGCTGATAAAATTTTGATTTTATTTGGTCGGGCAGCTTCCAAGTCACGAATTTCGGCTTTTAAATGATCGTAACCAGCCTTAGTGATCTTATTAAAATTTGGTTCCAACGACAATTCCCCCTTACAGTTCTTTATTATACTCAGCATAACTAACAATGAACTAGGAAGGCAATTAATTATCCAAATCGTGAACAGGACGTTTCAGATCCCCTTGTTACGGGGAGAAAATTAACTTATGATATAATTAAATAATAATTTATATATAAGTGGGGATAATGATGAAAAAAGTTCGGATACTATTTTGTGTGTTGACGGTTATGACGTTTGCAATGGCGGGTTGTTCCAGTAAATCTGCCAGTACAAGCGACAAACCAACCATCAGTTCTAAAACCCGGGATAAAATTTCGGAGTATGAAGGAACTATTAAATCTGCCCGTAATTTGAATGAAAGTGGCGATTACAAAGCTTCAAACAAAGCGCTAAATGGCATTCGGGTTGCCGATCTGAGTAACCATGGCTTTGGTTCTTTAAAGACTGAATATTTCCAGTTACAAAAAAGTAACGATGCTTTCCTATTAAAGAAGGCGAAGAAACAAAACCAAGCGACGGGGACAAATACGGGCAGTGGCACCACGGATTTGAGTACGAATAACAGTTTTTCGAGTTATCCGAAATTTGCTGGCGATTATGAGTTTTATAACTATGATCCTGACCGGCTCCAAAGTGATTTAGTGATTGACTCTGACGGAACCGTTCTGCAGGAGAATACGGATGGCAGCAGTTTTCATGGGGTTGCAACCATTAGTGGTATCAACGAAGGCAATGTTCTTTCTTACGATGTCACGACAGATACCAATAAGACCAAGAAGATTACTGCCAACGTCAAGGTGACTGTGACTTGGAGTAACGGGGAAAATGAAACGTACTATGGTTATATGTCTTACGATGGTAACGCTGTTTTAACGGATGGCAAATCCTATGATGGTGATTTAGTCAATGAGGTTTGGGTGAAGTATTAGCATTCTATGATAAGCCAGTTTTGAGTGCGTGATTGGGAAAGTAGCTGGGGCGATCTTGACCAAGTGGCTTACGAGTCAGATTGGGGCAAAAACGTTTCAATTGAGTGATTAAAAACGCCCAAAAATGATCGATAACCAATATTTTTCAAATAATTTATATTAGAATTCCATAATCTAAAATAAAAAGGTTGTGGAATTTTTTGCTCAAAAAGCTGCTGCAATAGGCTAAGTCAGCGGTGATTACTAATTTCGCTTGCTAATATTACTAACATGACAACGGGTTTAACACGCTTGTAATTTTCCGGCAACCTGTCTGTAAATACCGGAGTGTATATTCTATCGTGTTGAGTAAATACGAGGGAGAAATTAATTCACAATGAAATTCAAAAAAATCATCATGGTCCTAATGACCGCATTAACTTTCTATGGCACATTTAACGTTGCCACATCCACTGAAATCGCAAGTGCTAAAACAACTAAAGTATACAAATCAGACTTATCAAAGGCTAACCAAAAGGCCAAATCATGGATTGCCTATCATGAATCAAGAGGGTCATATGGCGCCCGTAATGGTCGTTACGTTGGTAAATATCAATTAAGTTCATCATATTTACATGGTGACTATTCAAAAAATAACCAAGAAAAAGCTGCTGATCATTATGTAAAAGCTCGTTATGGCAGCTGGGTTAATGCTAAGAAGCATTGGAAAGCATACGGCTGGTACTAAACGGCAATTAGGTTTAAACAAAAATAGGCGCAATCATTCCAGAAATCGGAATGGTTGCGCCTATTTTTATATTGGTGGCGAAATGAACTACGTAGTTGAAACACATGGAAACTGGGTTCTGATGGATAATGAATGGGATGAAAAAAGAGGCTGGAATCTAAACGTTTCGTTCCCAGTCTCCTAATAAAAGTTGATTATTGATTTGTACTTTTAGCAGTTGGAACTCCGGCAACGGCTTTAAAAACGTCAGCGAGAGAAACCTGCATGTCAGCGAATTTCTTGTTCAGGATCAATTGGCGAAATTGTTCGATGGACATTTTTTCTTTTTGCTTGAATGGTAAAGGTGCAATAGGTGAATTGACAGATTGATTGACGCCGGTTGTTAAAGCGATGATAATACCGTCTCGGCTGTCGAGATGAGCGGTGTAGTATTCATAATATGAAGGAACCTCATACTTACCGGTTAATTCCTTGTGTTCTTGGAAATATTTGGTGATGAAGTTTTTGAATGAGGCCTCTGATTGTAATGAGTCCTTCCAGCTAGTTGTGTCGTTAATTGTCATTGAATAATCTCCCCTTTTGAAGTAGTGAGCAGATCCAAGCGGTTAGCAATCGGAGTGTAAGTCTCCTCAAACAGAAATCCTGGTTTTGGGGATTTTTGTTTGAGGTGCTTACACGCAGATTGTTGCTTGGAGGAGCTGTCCTACAAATATTGACGTGAGCGCTGCTAAATTGAAAGCAGTAACTCGTTGATAGCGACTAGAACTGATATGTTAGTTCTGAGTGCTAATGTCTTCTTTACTGTTAAACAGTCTAACTGCTTTTAATAATAAGTCAAGTGAAAATAGCTATGAAAACGTTTCATATCGGTAATTAAATTATTTTTTAAAATGAAAACGGTATCGGCATTGATTATTAATAGCCAATTAATTCGAACGACTCTTGCATATCAGTTTGTAAGTAAAACTGATATGGCTATTCAGGGTGTGATCATAATGATGAAGGTAGTCAGTCGGCGAGATTATTCGGAAATGAAATTGTTTTTAACCCTCATTCGTGTTAATATTTAAATATTACGTTAAACACGAATAAAGAGGAGAATATTATGAATAATGTTTCTGTTTCGAAAGAAAAGTCGCCAATCCGGAATGCAATTTTAGGCTTTCAACATTTGCTGGCGATGTACTCCGGCGATATTTTAGTCCCCTTGCTAATTGGGGCGGCTTTGAAGTTTAACGCGGCCCAAATGACCTATCTGGTTTCGATGGATATCTTTATGTGTGGGGTTGCAACCTTGCTGCAAATCCGTCGAACACCAATTACTGGAATTGGCTTGCCGGTGGTCTTAGGGTGTGCGGTTGAGTACGTGGCGCCGCTACAGTCAATCGGTAAGAACTTTGGCCTGGGTTATATGTACGGCGGGATTATTGTGGCTGGCGTGTTCATTATTCTAGTTGCAAAACCCTTCGCTCACATGCGGCGATATTTTCCGTTGGTTGTAACCGGATCGTTAATTACATTAATTGGTTTTACATTGATGCCAGTTGCCTTTCAAAACATTGGTGGCGGTGACACAGCGGCTAAAAGTTTCGGTGATCCAACCCATTTATTCCTGGGCTTTTTTACGGCACTGATTATTATCATATTAAACATTTGGGCAAAGGGATTCCTGAAGCAAATTTCAATTTTAATTGGAATTTTAGTTGGAACAGTCGTCGCAATTTTGATGGGGCAAATTGATTTTGCTGCGGTTGGACAAGCGCATTGGGCCCAATTGCCGCAATTCTTCTATTTTGGAACGCCTAAATTTGAATGGTCCTCGATTGCAACCTTAATTCTAGCTGCATTTACCTGTATGATTGAATCTACTGGTGTCTACTTCGCACTTAGCGACATCACCGGTAGAAAGTTGGCAGATCGTGACTTGGAACACGGGTATCGTTCAGAAGGGATTGCTGCTATTTTGGGCGGTGTGTTCAATACATTCCCATATTCAACCTTCTCACAGAACGTTGGGATTGTTCAATTGTCAGGAATTAAGAAGTTAACACCAATTTATTATTCAGCGTTTATGTTGATGATTTTAGGATTGATTCCAAAGTTTGGCGCAATTGCTACCTTAATTCCAGCATCGGTACTGGGTGGGGCAATGCTAGTCATGTTTGGAATGGTTGGTGCCCAGGGGATCAAGATGTTGTCTAAGGTTGAACTGAATAACAAGAACCTCTTGATCATTGCTATTTCAGTTGGACTGGGCCTAGGAGTTACAACCCAGCCAGCACTATTCCAGTATCTGCCTGCTACGGTTCAAGTCATTATGAGTAACGGAATGGTTGTTGGGAGTTTTACGGCAGTTATTTTGAACATCTTGTTAAACCATACGAAGTTGCAGGATAAAGTTGAAGAATAAGTCAGCAGGCTGCTTTTTAATAGATGACAGGAATTTGTTAGAAAATTAATATGTATATGTGAAACTGTCGTTTAAGCGACTCAGTAGAATCCGTAATATCAAAAATAAGGCCATTCAATTAACTCCCATTTAAAGGGGCAATTGAATGGCCTTATTTTGGTTGCAATTCGGCTATTGCTTGTCATGTGCTTACCGTTTTGGCGTGTATTCATCCACATACTCAGTGATGATATCTAGCAAATCAGTAACCGGTTCAGAAGTTTGTTTGTTTTTGATGTACGAAATACCAAAGTTGGCGGTTAAAACATCGGTTGGGATTTTAACGATATTAATGCCAGCCTTTTGATCTTCAGTTAAGCGTCGTTCACCAGCAAATGGTTCTGGGGTAACAATTGCCCCAACGTGCTCAATGGCTAGGTCAGATGCAAGATGTAGGTCTGGTACTTCAATGCTGTATTCAGGGGTGATGCCAACGTCACTAAAGTAACTATTAATGAGTCGTTGGTAGTTATCTTCCGGTGGTGTACCAATGAATGATTCGCCTGAGAGCTTTGTAAGATCCAAATCTTCGTAGTTGGTGTATAACTGTCCCGGAACAAATAATTTGGAGGTCTTTGGAATAATCAAAACTAATGGCAAGCGGGCTGCTGGTTGGTAATCAACTTTATGGCTTTGGAGCGCGTGACCAATGAAGAAATCAAGCGTTCCAGACAAGAGCCGTTTTTCAGCATCCCGGCTGGTCATCCTGGTGATCTGGGCGTGAATGTTCGGATATTTATTGTAAAAACGGACAAGTACGGGCTTATATAAATCATTTGTGACAACTTCATTAGAAGCAATTGTTAAATGACCATATTTAAACTGGGATAAATGGGTCATTTCGCGGTCAAGATTAGACCTTAACCGATTTTCTTCCTGTAAGTAGGCGAGCAGCCTGTCTCCAGCATAAGTTAACTGGATGGGGTGGGATGACCGGTCGATTAACTTAACTCCAAAGTTAACTTCAGCATTTTTAATAACCCTACTAATATAGGGTTGCGTAACGAATAATGCTTGGGCCGCTTTGGACATATTGCCTTGTGCCTTTATCTCTTCAAGAAACGAAAGTAATTTGCTGTTCATATTGCTATTCTCCTTTGGGACCCCTCATCAAAATGTTATCCGACAACCAGATTATAGGATATTCCAGTAATATATGCATGAATTATGACTCGTATGTGATCATTTATTTCGAAGCCTACTTTTAAGTATACCAATTCGTAATTGACTGGTAAAGGGTGTTCATCTTTTCATAGGTGTATTAATTAATTCTTAACAATTATCAACAGGGTAATCATATTTTTAACATTAAAAATATAAATATTTTGACATACCAAAATTAAACTTATGCTGTCCTAAAATGGTAAACTGATATCAGACAACTTTCAGGGGGTTATTAAATGAGGATTGAGTAGACACCGGAATTTCAAATCCATTTACAGAACCTAAAGAATAAGGATCCACTGTTTCTAGAGACAATTTATAATGTTGGCAATGGCCACATTGGTGTAAGGGATTCTAACCCGCTGCAAGGAAATAATGTCGACTACATTGGGTCGCCAGGCTTGTTTATTAATGGCTTTTTTGATTATAACCAAGTTTCATATGGTGAAAAGTATCGTGGCTACCCTGATAACGACCAGGTTATTAACCGCCTTTTTGATCCCCGATATATTCGAATTAAAGTCGAAGATGAAGACTCAGCGGTTGATCATTTTCAAGTTGTTAACGTTGATAAGAATTTAGATATGCAAACTGGATTAGTCCATGAACTTTTCAGCATTACAACGCCTGAGAATCGAAACTTTAATTTAGTTGTGGAAAGTTTTGCCAGTCTTAGTAAGCAAAATGTGTACGGGGTTAAGTATGCAATCATCCCGACGAATTTTGAGGGAGACATCGAACTCATTAAGCTGCATGATTACGTTAACCAGTCGACTCATCAGCAGTCTGAAGATGTGCGGGTTAACCAAGATGTTGGCCAAATGCAACTTGATTTTATTCCGGATAATGGGCAGCCAAGTTATCTGGTGACCACTTTTCGAAGCCAGCAAGGAATTATTTTAACCTATCAAGCTGATCAGGCCACCGATTCAAATCCAGAAATTGATTACTTTGAGGATGACAATCACCATTATGGTTATCACAGTAAGTACCATGCAAAGCCGGGTAGTCAAAAGGAATTTGAATTTCTATTTTCAATTGGTGACATTCATCCATTGGTTAATGCCAGGATGTATGCTGATCAATATTTGGCGTCCCTAGATAATTACATTCGCAACACGTCGTTTAATTCAGAACTTATGGCTTCAGCTCAAGTATGGCAAACCTTTTGGCTTCACAGTGACGTCAAAATTGATGGTGACCCGGTCATTCAGTCCTGCATTCGTTTTAACTTGTTTGAACTCAACCAGTCAGCGGGACGTGATGAATTTACGAGTATTCCCGCCAAAGGATTAACTGGTAATGGTTACGGCGGCCAGTTTTTCTGGGATACCGAAATCTTCATGCTGCCATTTTTTGTTTATACCGAGCCAACGATTGCTAAAAAACTATTAATGTATCGGTATCACACGCTGCAAATGGCTAAGGAGCAAGCAAGTGACTTTGGCCTTGAGAAGGGGGCAATGTATGCTTGGCGGACAATTAACGGGTATGAAGCAAGTGCTTATTGGTTAGCTGGGATGGCTCAGTTCCACATTAACGCCGACATTGCGTTTGCTGTCGAACAATACTACACGATTACGAATGATGAAGATTTTCTGAAAAAGGATGGCTTTGAAATCATTCTGGAAACTGCTAGATTTTGGATGCAGTATGGCAACTTTGCTCAGGTTAATGGCAAGCGTCACTTTGTAATTAACCGGGTAACTGGGCCAGATGAATATAGTGCCTTGGTTGATAATAACTACTATACGAATGTGATGGCGCAATTTAACCTGCGTTTGGCGGCTAAATATGCCGAAAAATTTGGTGATACGGATATCCCTGTTCAATTAAATGTGACTGGCGAAGAGATTGCGGAGATGAAGGAAGCCGCCGATTTGATGTACCTTCCCTATGATCAAGAAAAGAACGTCAAGCTGCAGTTTCAAAACTTTGAGCAGCTTCCTAAAATGTCGATTTCATCAATTGATCAAAGCCGGTTTCCATTACTATTGCATTACCATCCATTAATGCTGTATCGCGCTCAAGTTAATAAACAAGCGGACACAATTATGGTAGATTACATGTTTCCACAGGGGAATACCCAGGATCAATTAAAAGCGGATTATGATTTTTATGAGCCGATTACCACTCACGATTCGAGCTTGTCCAAGGCAATTTATGCAATTGTGGCGGCCCGGATTGATCGTGACCAGCAAGCTTATGATTTCTTCTCCCAGGCAGTAAAAACCGATTTAATTGACCTTCATCATAATACAAAAAATGGGATTCACGCGGGAAGTTTGGGGGCTGCTTGGTCCGGGATTGTATATGGCTTTGCCGGCATTGTTAATAATGCTGACCACTTTTCACTAGAGCCCCACTTACCTGATGCCTGGAATTGCGTGAAATTCCGATTACAGTTGCATCATTGTGAGTTATTATTTACCATTTATCAGGATCAAGTTGAAGTTGAATTAATGAGTGGTAAGGGAATGGCTCTTTCGGTTTATAATAAAAAAATCAAGGTAACCCCAGAGGATCCTAAACAGATTTGCCAGTATTAAAGTGTGTCACCATTGGTGGTTTAGGGCCGTCATTTCTGAACTCGTTTTGATTGTTGCTGGTTTTTCCAATCGTAATTTTAGAAAAAGCGCGCTCTTTGTATTATTATTTGCTATGATGGTGTTATGCAGACAGCTTGTTAAATGTTGAATATTTAAACAAGTTTTGAAAAGGCTATGGGCTAGTTGCCATAGTTTCTTGAAAGGAATGGGTCCGATGAAAAAAGAAGCGCGCCAATCTAAAATTGAGCAAATCATCAATCAATATACGATTACAACTCAAGATGAGTTAATGGAGAAGTTGAAACTATCCGGAATTAACGTTACCCAAGCGACACTGTCTCGGGATATTCGGGAGATGCAAATTGTTAAGCAGCCTGATAGCTCAGGCAATTCACGGTACATGATTTTTAAGTCAGGTAATCAAAATGAATTGGAACGCATGTACCGGATGATTAACGGAACGGTGACGGATATCCGCCAAATTCAGTTCGTTAATGTGATTCATACGCAGCCAAGTTATGCTAATCCTTTGGCGGCTGTAGTTGACGATTTGCATTTAGACGACGTTGCTGGGACACTGGCTGGTTACGACACAATTGTCTTATTCAGTCCTTCAGTGGCATCTGCTAAGAGTATCAATGATTTGTTTACTAAGCATTCAAACCCAGATTTATTAGTATCATCCATTCAGGATTAGTAGCTAGTAATTCCGAATGGGATGACCCCATATTTATGTGGAGATTAAAATGATAGGTATGTTGATCCCAGAGTTTATCAAAAAATCACACTCATTCCTAATTTTGGAATGGGTGTGATTTTTTGGTAAATAGCAGGATTAGTCGCTTGTTGTACCTCCTGTCAATATAGACGTGGTGCTCAAAGTTACGATTACAACTTTGAGCAGCTTCTTTTTAATTAAAGCCCTCAATGAGTCTTCTTATAGATATGGCGAACACCGCTTATTAATGTAAAACTAAGGAACCAAATTAAGCCAATAATGGTTAATTTAATGCCAACTGTTAATCCAGGTGTTTGGTATTTTAAGCTGACAAAATGTCTACCAGCTGGAATTCGAGCGCCAACGAAGCCCTTGTTAGCGACAAAGGTTTGACTGGGAGTGCCGTCAATCTTTAGATGCCATCCCTTGGAATATGGAATTGAGGTTGTCATAATTCGGGCATGACCCGCAGCATTCGTGTTCCCACTAACCGAGTTGTTCGTGACGGTTTGTTCTTGTAAGCCGGCTTGCTGCAACCGATGAATTTGGCTGTCATAATTTTTGCTAAATGGCACGGCGACAAGTTTAACCTGTTTGAAGCGTAATTGCTTCACCCCGTTGAAATGGAGGGTCATCGATTTACGAAGTTGGTTCGAATAACCCAAATTAAGAACGACGTGTTGCCGATTTTCATAATCCGAAAGGTTATTCATAGGTAATTGCCTAAAATAGGTAAAGTTAGTCGGCGACTGGACCGATACCGTAAAGCCACCCAAATCTGGATGCTGGCTAGCAGTTCTTAACCGGTCTATTTTTTCCAATTTAGAAACGGGGGTTCCATTAATGATCGAGTTTGCCCGCAAATTGTTTAACCGGTCCATCATTGTGTGACGGGTTGCTGAAATACCGTCGATCACTAAGTATAGTTCACTATTGCGGTATTTTTGTGGATTGGTTATTTTTAATTGATAAGCTAAATGGCGTCCCTGGGCATCGTTGTCCATGATGTGAAGCCCGGAACGGTTGAATTGCTTATTTCGAGCCAGCACGTCTTTATTTTGGTTAAGTACGTTTTGTAATGGCGTGCTGGTTGGCCTTAATCCAGTTGCCTTTTCCCAGATTTTAATTTTATTTTTTGGTAAGGTAGTCTGGTATTTTTGGGCAGTTTGGCGATATCGGCTGTTAGGCGAACGTCTTAATCGTGATAAAACCGCCTTAACTGGTGTGTCAACAATGTGTTGATCAAATAAATGCGCCGTGTAACTAACTGGTTGGCTGGTGCGTTTGGGAACAATATTATTGACCCCGGTGATAGGTTTATCAACTTCGGTACCAGTAAGTAGTGATTGTTCACGATTAATTGGACTTAGCTTATGATAGTCGGAATTTGAAATCGTGTTATTTTGCGTATAAACCAGCGGCAGGGCCAACTTATTTTCTAGCAAAACAGTGCCTGAATGGTTACTTAAACCACTGACCGGCTGTTCTGGGAAGTCGACGATCCGACCATTTTGACGGACAAAGTGGTAACCATAAGGAATTGTTTGGGGATGCTTAACAATGTCGGTTTTGGCGAACATGTAGCGAACGCCCAGCTGATTAAGCAGCGTCGTCCGGCCGTCTGCTTCACCGATAACTGAATTAACGACGGCTTGGGAATTATCAATTGAACGGCTGTATTTATAAACGTAACCATCTTGAATGGAGTAGTAAGCTCCTAAATCATGAGTGCCGAGAACCATTGGAATGTTATTTCCCGCTGTTCGATGGGAATAGTAGTTATGAATTGTGGTGGTTCGGTAAAAGCCTTGATTATGAGCGAGGCCATTTTGAGCGCCATCATAATATTTGTGAAGCCATTGAGAAGCTGTACCAATCATTAAATTAGAATTGATGTTTTTGCTGTTGTTGGGACTAAACCAGCCCTGACCATTGCTTATCAGATTTAACAATACTAAGCCGGTTAGCGCAACTGCCACGGTGTGGGCAGAAAGTTTGAGTGAAGATTGGCAGGCAAATAATAGTAGAAAACAGCTTGCAAAACCATAAGCAACCAAGTCATTTTGCGGTAACTTCAGGGTAAATCCCTTCGTTACCCAAACGAGGCCGACTAAAATTGCCAGGGATGAAATGAGCCATTTGAGATCACCTTTGGTCAGTTTAGGAAGTTGATCTATAAAGATCATGGTTGCTAATTCAAGTGGTAGGACAGCGAGAAAGAGCCAGCGATTAGATGGCGTCGATAGGCCGTTGGTTGTCGCACTGACTTGTGGTAATAAAATGCCAACTATAATTAGGACAAGGATCGTGGCCAGTGAGCGGTATTGTTTGAAATGACGAAGGACGTAAATTGCAGCTAGAAACGTGAGCCCGCAGAGATTTAGAACGAGCCAGTAATCTTTGGTCGTTGTGCTGGTAATCAATTGGTTAGGCAGGGCAAGGTAATACTTGGCGGGATATAGCAAGAGTCCGTTAGCGAATTTAGCATGATAAGCGATCCGGGTTGATTGAAAGACCGATAGCAGCGTTGGAAACAAAACAACGCTGGCCATTAAGAGCCCCGTGATAATGGCTTGAAAGAGGCAATAGACGATTCTGCTAAAGGGTAAGCGGTTTGGCGTTATGTGATAAATATGTAGGTAACGCGTCAGTAAATAAACGAATGTCCCTAAGGCGAGCATGTAAGCAAAGTAAAAATTGCTAATAAGGGCTAACGCGATGGCGAGGGCTAATGGTAACCAGTTCTGTTTGTGAAGGACTTTTTCAATCCCCATAGCAAGTAGTGGAAAGAGCATCATCGGTAATAAGAAGAAGGGGTGATGCATTGATACATAAAAATTATAACCAGAAAAGGTGTAGATTAAGGTGCCAATTAATTTGCTATGACGGCTAAATGTTCGTTCGTTTGCCCATGCAAGAAAGGCGCAACCGACACAGTATAGTCTAAGTAATATGAGCAGCTGATAGCCAAGCTCAAGCTGACTTGTGGGAAAGAGCGCAATCAGGTAGCTGAATGGGTCACCAACAATGTAAAAAGCAAAGGTTGTCAGCTGGTCAGCTCCAGCACCAAGATTCCATGACCATCCAAATAGTGATTGGTGGGCGGTTCCCTGTAAGATAGCCTGAAATTGGGCCAAAATTGGAAAATGCTGAGCGATGCCATCAACGTTCCAAATTAAAGTTTTACCAGCGAGCCAAGGAATTGAGTAGGTTAAGAGACATATGAAAATAAATGTAACGGTATAAATCAAAAAAAGTGGCAACTGAAACGAATGTTTTCTTAAGTGATGATTCGTTTGCATGAGAGCCTCCTAAAGTAAAGTGAGCGGAGCAAAGCGGTTAGAAATCGGAGTGTAAGTCTCCTCCAGCAGAAATTCCCGGGTTTGGAATTTTTGCTGGAGGTGCTTATGTGTAGATTTCTGCTTTGCGCAGCTGTCCTAGTAAAGTGAGCGGAGCAAAGCGATTAGAAGCCGAAATATAAGTTCCTTTTGGAAGAATTCCTGGTTTGGGGGAATTTTTCCAAAAGGTTCTTATATGTAGGCTTTTGCTTTGCGCAGCTGTCCTAAGTAATTATCTTTATTGTCGGTGCTAGTTATCGATAAAACAAGGGATGAACTAAAGCTTAATGATATTGAAAAAAAGAACGACTAAGTAGAGGTAAAGTAAACAAATCCAGCGGAAAAGGAGACTCGTGAAAATAAATTGTAAGATATGAATTTTTTTGTTTCTAGATATGAATATTTTATGAACGTTAAACATATTTATACCGAATAAATTAGAGCTGAACCGCCTTTTGATAAGGAAAGTGGTTGTTTTCGGGTTTTGAACATTCTAATCAAAACGTTATCTTCTAACCTTATTAATAGACATTGTATAAAAAACCGTTTATGCTTATTTGTGAAGGGATTATTAAAACAAAAAATTAATAAATAAAGCCCTTTATACTTTTTGCCCTAATTTTGTTAGAATTCTCGCATTTTCAATGGCAGAATTTGTACGATAGCGTTTTCAAAAAAGATTATTATATAGTTGTACTCAAAGGAAGAGGAGGTAACAAGAATGACAAGTCCAATTCATGTAACATCTGAAATCGGTAAGCTCAAAACGGTATTACTGAAACGACCTGGTAGGGAAATTGAAAACTTCACCCCAGATATGATGCCACGCTTATTGTTCGATGACATTCCATATTTACCAATTGCTCAAAAGGAACATGATTATTTTGCCGACACACTTCGCGATAATGGGATCGAAGTTCTGTATCTGGAGAAGTTGGCCGCTGAGGCATTAGATGCTGGTGGTGACAAAGTCCGTGATGATTTCTTGGAGCAAATGTTAACCGAATCCGGATATGCGACAGGCACAATTCATGATGCCTTAAAAGAATATTTAGGCAGTATGAATAACCAAGACATGGTTAATAAGATCATGGAAGGGGTCCGTAAGAACGAAGTTGATTTTGTCCCAACGGACTTAGTAAGTGCTGCTGAAACTGAAGATTATGAATTCTATATGGATCCAATGCCTAACCTTTACTTTACCCGTGATCCATCGGCATGTATTGGTGAAGGCTTAAGCATTAACCACATGACATTCGCAGCTCGGCAACGAGAATCACTGTTTAATCAAATTGTGATTGATTACCATCCACGTTTTGCCAATAAGGGTGTCCATGTATGGCGTAACCGAGACCACGATACTCGAATTGAAGGCGGCGACGAGTTAGTATTGAATGATCATGTGATGGCTATCGGGGTTTCACAACGGACATCCGCTGATGCTATTCAAGACATTGCCAAGAACTTATTCAAGGATGGTCATTTTGACACCGTTATTGCCATTAAGATTCCACATAACCATGCAATGATGCACTTGGATACTGTGTTTACAATGATTAATTACGATCAATTTACGGTTCATCCAGGAATTTTAGGCGAAGGCGGCCACATTGATACTTGGACAATTACACCAGGTAAAAATGAAGGTGAACTTCACTTAGAACACCGGACAGATTTAAAAGCTGTCTTAAAAGATGCGTTGAAACTTGACGATCTCGACTTGATTCCAACTGGTGGTGGCGATCCAATCATCGCTGGCCGTGAACAATGGAATGATGGTTCAAACACATTAGCAATTGCACCAGGTGTTGTGGTAACTTACAACAGAAACTATGTATCTAATGACTTGCTTAGAAAACATGGTCTTAAAGTACTTGAAGTTATTTCAAGTGAATTATCAAGAGGGCGTGGGGGTCCACGTTGCATGAGCTGCCCAATTGTTAGAGAAGATATCTAAAGTGGGCGGAGCCAAGCGGTTAATAGCCGAAGCATAAGTCTCCTTATTTGAAGAATCCTGATTTTGGATTCACAGATAAGGGGCTTATGCGCAGGCTGTTGCTTGGTGGAGCAGTCCGGCATGACACTAACTTAAATTCACATTTGGTACCCAAAAACAAATAATCAAGGAGAATCGATTATGATAAAAGATTTTAGACAAAATGTATTTCAAGGGCGTAGTGTGTTAGCCGAAAAAGATTTTACGGCAGCAGAACTTGAATATTTGATTGATTTTGGATTGCATCTCAAAGCATTAAAGAAAGCAGGCATTCCTCACCATTATCTAGAGGGTAAGAACATTGCTTTGCTATTTGAAAAATCATCAACGCGGACTCGTTCAGCATTTACCACTGCATCTATTGATTTGGGTGCTCATCCTGAATATTTAGGACAAAATGATATTCAATTAGGCAAGAAGGAAACCACTTCAGATACTGCTAAGGTTCTTGGCAGCATGTTTGATGGGATTGAGTTCCGGGGATTCAAGCAAAGTGATGCTGAGATTCTCGCTCGAGACAGTGGCGTTCCAGTATGGAATGGCTTAACTGATGAATGGCATCCAACCCAAATGTTAGCTGATTTCATGACCGTTAAGGAAAACTTTGGTAAACTCCAAGGATTAACGTTGACGTTTATGGGTGATGGCCGTAACAACGTTGCTAACTCGTTATTAGTCACAGGTGCTATTCTGGGTGTTAACATTCATATTGTTTCACCAAAAGAATTATTCCCAACTGATGAAATTCAAAATATTGCCAAAGGCTTTGCTGAAAAGTCTGGTGCTAAGTTATTAATTACTGACGATCTGGATAAAGGTATGAAGGGTTCAAACATCGTTTATACCGACGTTTGGGTATCAATGGGTGAGAGTAACTGGGAGCAACGAGTTAAGTTGCTGACACCATATCAAGTGAATATGGCAGCGTTAAAGAAGACTGGAACACCCGACGATCAGCTAATCTTCATGCATTGCTTACCAGCATTCCATAATACCGAAACAGCCTATGGTAAGGAAATTGAGGAAAAGTATGGTATCACTGAAATGGAAGTAACTGATGAAGTATTTACTAGTAAGTATGCTCGTCAGTTTGAAGAGGCTGAAAACAGAATGCACTCAATCAAGGCAATGATGGCCGCAACTTTGGGTAACTTATTTATTCCGAAAGTATAGCGAGTGCAGTATCAAATGGTTAACAACTAGCATACAAGCCATTTAAAACCGCAATTATGGGTTTATAAATCCAGACCTGTGTGCAGAGCGTTACCTGTTGGAACACAATTACGTGTGTGATCCTCCAAGAAAACTAATTTGAACACCGGAAGGGACTGGCAGCAAAACAATTGTTTTGTCCCAGCCCCTTTTATTTTTAAAGAAGAAGGAGAATGACTATGGGACGGAAAATAGTAGTCGCTTTAGGCGGCAATGCAATTCTATCGAAGGACGCTTCCGCCGCAGCTCAACAGCAGGCGTTGCGTGACACAGCAGAACATTTGGTTAAATTTATTGAAAATGGTGACCAGCTGATTATTTCCCACGGGAATGGTCCTCAAGTTGGGAACTTACTGTTACAGCAAGCGGCAGGTAGCACTAAGGATAATCCAGAAATGCCACTTGATACCTGTGTTGCAATGACTCAAGGTAGCATTGGTTACTGGATGCAAAATGCAATGAACCAAGTAATTAAAGAAAAGGGCCTCGACAAAACGGTTGCGACCGTTGTCACTCAAGTAGAAGTAAGTGCTGATGATCCGGCATTTACCAAGCCAACTAAGCCAATCGGTCCCTTTATGAATAAGGACGAAGCTGATTTAGCAAAGAAACAAAATCCTGACTTTACGTTTGTCGAAGATGCTGGTCGTGGCTATCGGCGGGTCGTTCCTTCACCAAAGCCGATTGGAGTTGTTGAAACTGACGCGGTTAATACGCTTGTCGATGCTGGAATTGTGCCAATTTCAGTTGGTGGCGGTGGGATTCCCGTTGTTCGCGATGGCAATCAATTGTTGGGTAAAGAGGCCGTTATTGATAAGGATTTCGCTAGTGAAAAGCTAGCTGAATTAGTTGGTGCAGATTCACTAATTATTTTAACGGCGGTTAACAACATTTATGTCAATTTCAATAAGCCAAATCAAAAGAAGCTTGAAGATGTGACACTTTCGGAACTCGATAAGTTTATTGAAGAGAAACAGTTTGCTCCTGGCAGCATGTTACCAAAGGTTCAAGCTGCAATGGATTTTGTTAAGGCAACCGGAAACGAGGCCGTTGTGACGGCCTTGGATAATATTGAAGGCTTTATCGACAACGGAAGTGGAACGGTCATTAAGCCTGAGGGATCAAAAGTATAACAATTTAATTGTAAAAAATGAGTTGTTATTTAAGCAATTATGAGCTCATTTAATGTTTACCCCATCCAAATGCGTTACACTTTTCTTGATAAGACAATTATGTAACCGTTTTTGGGGAGATTACAATGATTATGAAAGATAGAAATGCGTACCATGAGTATGCAGATAATTTGCGAACGCATCCTGAATTTGGCCCGTTAAGTGATGATGATATTGAAAAAGTAATTTCCACGATGAAAATCAAGCGTTATCACCGGGGACAGGTCCTGTTTGACCAAGGTGATTCCCGAGCTAATTTCTATTATTTAATTGATGGCGTTGTTAAATCGTTTCACTGGGACGAAGACGGTGAGGAGCAGCTTTATCTTTACATTCGTCAGGATAAGGCGTTTCCATACATCGGTCTATTTGATGATGATAATTATGCTTATACGGTTGAAAGTATGACTGAGGTGAAGTTGGCTGAGATTCCAATGAGCGTGTATGAAGAAGTTTTACAAAACACCCCAGAATTAATGGTCAATGCCATTCGAGAGATGAGCCGCATTATTAACATGGCTGAAACTCAACTTCAAAAAATGGTTACCACGAGTGCTAAGTGTCGGGTTTGGAATGCCATTTGGTTTTTAGGTCAGCAGATAGGAGATGATCAAGAGGATGGCACGATCTTGGTCCCTTATCCAATGACGTTAGTTGAATTGTCCAAGGTAAGTGGCACAACGCGGGAAACCACTAGTCAGATGGTTCAGCAGTTGGTTAAGGAAAACAAGATTCAATATAATCGGAAGTATTTCAAAATTTTAGTTAGAGATGAAACATCTACCTAAAAGGAGTGAGTGAATATGGAAGAAAAGAAAGATGGTAAATTAGGCTTGCTCGAGCTTATCGGGTTAGTTGTTGGTTCAATCATCGGTGGTGGTGTATTTAACTTAATGCACGATATGGCTGCCGGTGCGGGCCCTGGTGCGATTATCATCGGTTGGGTGATCACCGCTATTGGAATGGTGATGTTAGCTTTAACATTCCAAAACTTGATCATGAAGCGCCCCGACTTGGATGCTGGGATTTATAGCTACGCGGAAGCCGGTTTTGGCAAGTACATGGGCTTCAACTCAGCTTGGGGTTATTGGCTGTCGGCATGGCTAGGTAACGTTGGTTACGCAACGTTGTTAATGAGTGCGGTAGCATACTTCTTACCAGTTTTTGGAGATGGTCAAAATATTTGGTCCATCGTTGCCGCATCATTTATTTTATGGGCTTGTCACTTTATGATTTTACGGGGTGTTGAATCCGCATCATTTGTTAATGCGGTCATCACCATTGCTAAATTGATTCCAATTTTCTTGTTTATTTTAATTGTCTTATTCGCATTCAAACTGAACATGTTTACCAGCAATTTCTGGTTTACACCAAGTGGTAATTTCCAATTTGGTGATGTTATGGCCCAAGCTAAGAGTACAATGCTGGTAACCGTTTGGGTATTTATCGGAATTGAAGGTGCGGTTGTTTTCTCAGGCCGGGCTCGGAAACGTTCTGATGTTGGTAAAGCAACTGTTCTTGGAATTATTACTGTTATTTTGATTTATATGTTAGTAACGTTGCTTTCGTTTGGTGTTATGAGCCGTGCGGGCTTATCACACTTAACGCAGCCAGCAATGGCCGACTTACTTGAAAGTATTGTTGGTAAATGGGGCTCGGCTGTTGTTAACCTCGGCCTAATCATTTCCGTTGTGGGGGCTTGGTTATCATGGACCATGTTTGCCGGCCAATTGCCATATGAAGCCGCAAAAGAGGGCTCATTCCCCAAAATTTTCGCCAAAGAAAATAAGAATGGGGCACCGATTACGTCCTTAACCGTTACGAACGTATTAGTTGAATTGTTTATGTTCACTTATTTGATTACCGCACAGGCTTATAACTTCTTCTATTCAATTGCCAGTGCTGCGATTCTGATTCCTTACGCGTTTTCCGCTTTCTATCAATTGAAATATTCTGTTCAAAGTGATCACGGCAAGGGTCGGAGTGGTAATATTATTATTGGAATTATCTCGAGCGTTTATGCCTGCTGGCTACTATTTGCCGCCGGTGTTAACTTCTTACTGCTTATGTCACTGCTGTTTGCTGCAGGAATTCCAGTCTTTTGGATCCTACAAAAGCGCGATAATCACGCTAAGAAAGTCTTTGGACCAATAGAAATGACACTTGCAATCGTCATTGTAATTGCTGCCATCTATACGATCTATGGATTACTGGTAGGCAAGATTACATTCTAGCGAGTGATAATTGACTAATCTTTATTACGAGTATTTAGGGGCTTTTAGCTAAATTCCAACTTGGGGTTTGGTTAGAAGCCCCTAAATGCTAGTGCCAATCATCGGCTAACAGGGTGGTTAGTTTGGTGGTTAGCTTTGATAATGATTTGTGGCTGTTCCCTTGATTTTAGGACCCAAACCAGTGATAATGAACCAATATCATTATTTTATGAAAGTGGGAATAGTATTCATGACAGATCTATTTTTCGATTTTGATGGTACGATTGCAGATTCTGAAATTGGGATCGTTAAATCAATTAAGTATTCCGTCAACAAAATGGGGTTACCTGATCTTTCGACTGACCAATATCGCAAATTTATTGGGCCAGCGTTAATTACCAGTTTTCGGAAGTATTACCCGGATTTGTCTGACGGGGATGTTACTAGTGCGCTTCGATATTATCAAGAATATTATCACAAGCAGGGAATTTTTCAATTGACAATCTATCCAGGCATTTTGGCTGAACTCTCGACGCTTAATGATGCGGGATATATGTTGCATATTGCCTCAGCTAAGCCGGAGCCAATGATTAACGAGATTTCTGAACATTTTGGCCTCGGCCGGTATTTCGATGGGGAATTTGGTGCGACGTCAGATGAGAAGACCCGGGTTACGAAAACAGCTGTTTTAAAGTATGCACTAGAAAAAGCGAACGCCAATCCACAACAAAGTGTGATGATTGGCGATCGCGATACCGATATGCTCGGTGGTTATAATAATAAGGTCAAGACATTAGGTGTCACCTATGGGTTTGGTGATGTGCCAGAACTTGCGGGTGCTCACGCGTCAGAAATTGTTGACAAGCCAGAACAAATTCAGGCGGGTGTTAGTCGTTTGATTGGTTAATTTTAAGGCTTGATGTACGAATATCCAGCTTCTTGTAATGAAATGAGATCAGCAACACCCGCGGGAACGACTTCAACCCCTGCTGGGAGCTGATCTTTTTTGATTGTATGGCTATTCATAGCGTTTTGGCAGGCATGAAAGCTCACTGACTTGGCAGTTAATTGTGCAATTGAATCTTGGAGACTGCCAACCAGATAACCTAGAATCGCATCACCATTTACCAAGACAATGACTTTGTACGAAGTGCCGGTTTGATCACCAAATGCTAGCAAATTGCTAACGTTTCCCAGAGTATGAGCCCATTTCTGCATGTCGTCGATATGGAAAACCACTTTATGAGTCATGTGATACCTCCTTCGCTAACTGATCTGTATCCAGTGCTTGTAAAAAGCGGTCGTAATCTTCGTAAACTTGTTGCGAATAGGCAACTGCCCAGTCGACCAGGCTGTTAGCTAGCTTTTTCTTTTTACCTACATAGCCGCGGACAATAGCAGCCGTTGGACTTTGAGCATGTCCCCGGGCCAATAATAAGGCACAGATTTTCGCATAAGTTTCAAAGTCATCCTGGTCCATTTTACTAAGGTTCATTGACTCCTTCATATCCCAAAATTGGCGAACGTAATAGCTTCTATTTGTGTCTTCGTTATGGTAGAAACCTAGTAGCGGATCGGAGGTGCGTTGGAGAACTTGTTGACAGGTGATGATTCGTTCCCCGTTATCTGGTCCATTTTGACTATACGGTGTGGTGACATCAAATCCTTGAAACCGTCGAGTTTGTAAAGCTTCCTTAATTTGAAGCACCAGGTGGCTGCCATCAATGGCGGTTAGTAGTACCAAATAGCATCTCGTCCCAAAACTCCCAACGCCGACGCTGTGACGAACAATATCGCTAATGTGAAATTGAGATAGTAACACAGTTACATCCGGGCTAACCGTTTGATCGTATTTCACCAGATGGGCACTGATTTCTTTAAACCGTTTGGGCGACACATGGACGGTTCGCGGCGCATTTTCTTTGAAGACTAAGTGACCGTGACTGTCAATCGTGGTGAATTTTTTGACAACTCGCTCGGAATCACGTTGGGAAGCGCTACTTAAAATTTTACGCCATAACTTTGGAAGTGGCTTATCGTCAGCTTCTGACTTCAAGAAATTCTCCACTTCTGTCGAGAAGTAGTAACGCTCCATTGCTGAGTGATCATCGAAGCACTCACAAAGAATTTGCTGGTAAGTTTCAACGGCTGCTCGCATAATTTCCTTATTCTGGTTCGCATCAATCCCAAGCTGTTCTCCGGCTAATAGAATACTGACCAGCAAGCGGCGAACGTCCCAGTCCCATGAGCCAATTGTTGACTCGTCAAAATCGTTGAGGTCAAATAACAGCTTGCGTTCAGGAGAGGCATAGAAACCGAAATTGCCGATGTGGGCATCGCCAGAAATCACGACGGGGATATTGGTAGATACTTGTTTTGAAAGATCAAACGCCATTAGTTCATCAGTTCCACGGAAAAATGAAAATGCTGAAACAGCTAACCGCTTGTGACGTAAGGGCAGCAGTTCAGAAATTAACTTGTGTTCAACATGCTGGATTCCTTGAACGACATCCCGATTAACCGGTTTAAACTTGGCTAACTTTTCAAACGGTGTTTTATCTCGATTTGCTTTGCCCATTTGAACTAATTCGTGGATGGATTTATCAATTCTAATTTGACTGAGATCATATCGTAAATTATCTGAAGCATTCTTTAAACTTAGCGCCTGATTGATTGGCATTACTGATACTCCTTTTTGTAAGTGAGCGGATCCAGGCGGTTAGAAACTGGAATATAAGTCTCCTTGGCCGGAAATTCCTGGGCTTGGAATTTTTGGCAAAGGTGCTTATATGGAAGTTTCTGCCTGACGCAGCTGTCCTAAATAAGTCCATTGTGGTCATGGGTGTGGAGAGAGTCAAGGCAAACGTGCTACAATGTGAACAATGAGTATAATGGAGATTTTATTTATGAAAAAAATTTATTGGGAAAGCATTGAAGTTGACGACCAAAAATTCTTCTTCACAGTTACCGACAAGGGCCTAAATTTTGTTTCCAGCCCTGGGCGTTTTTTGTCGGAAATCTTTGATTTTTATCCTGAAAACCGCTATCGTTATCAATTTATTTATAATGATACGATAACTGAGCCTTACCTTGACGAATTAACGGATTACTTCGATAAGAAACGGCAGGACTTTGATCTGCCCCTAGACTTTGGAAACCTGGGGACACCGCTGCAGCAACGAGTTTGGACAGAAATCCAAAAGATTCCCTATGGGCAAACAATCACTTACAAGCAGTTGGCTGAAAACGTAGGGAATAAAAAAGCGGTAAGAGCCGTGGCAACCGCGGTGGCTCAAAATCCGCTATTAATTGTTGTTCCTTGTCATCGGGTGATTAAAACAGGCGGTGATATTGGTGATTATCGGGGCGGCAAAGAGGCCAAAAAGGCCCTCCTTCAGTTTGAAAAGGAGGCAGAACCCAAGCGAAATTTGATTAAGAGGTTGCCGTTGCCAAAGATTAGTCAATTAGGTAAACCCGGTCTTTGATGAGGTCAAACGGTTGGTGATGTCGATTTAATTTCTTAGTAGCTTCTGGCTCGATGTAATTAGCAGCCTGCCAAAATTGGGTTGAATTTGTAGCACCGTTTTTTTCGCCGACAACGATTAAGGTTAGCTGATCGTTGTTGGCACTTCTAACGGCATTTAAAACGGCGACATCAATGGGGCTTTTATCTGGCGACCAACTCATAATGACGTATTTAACTTGATTTTGATATTTTTGAATTGCAGCGAGCGCATCTAGCTTCTCCACTGGCGTCATTTGGTGTTTCCCGGTTTGATTTTCAGCTACCCAACCCAAATTATCCGTTGGGTAAACGGTGACGCCGAGGTCCTTTAAGCCCTTAGAAATGGCCCCGTTCCCAGCCATTATTTCAACGGCAGCGTTAGGCTTAATATAGTCAGCAAGATCCTTAACGAACGGTGCCGAGATATACGCCCACATTCCGTACTCAGCCTCTAAGTAATCGCGGTATGAACGGAGTTGCTTATCAAGTTTTGGTAAGGCGTCGGTTAATTGATTCCACACTTCGTCACCTTTAGGGTCATTTTTGTCAAAGCGCTGGTTAATCTGATTAAAAATCTGATCTTGAATATCGTCTGGCAGTAATAATTCCGGCAGGTCTTGGGGTAGTAATCCGGCCTTAATGAGGTGATCACTTTCGATGACGTTATTGATAAGAAATTTAATTTGTGGAAAATCCGAAAAAAGTGTCCGGTAGCCTAGCATCTGATCAATGTAGCTAGTTTCCAGAGATTCTTTATGGGGATGTTTAGTCTTAAGTAGTTTCTTTTTTTGCTTATTGGATAACATAAAAGCTCCTAAAATAATTGATGTATTGGAAAGGGGATTGATTTTGTCTTTGACAAGCTTATTAATGTTGGGGCTGATGGGGTTAATTATTTGGCTGATTATTGCAGTCATGCATCGGAGTACCAAACAAATTGTCCTAAGCAGTGTCATTATTGTTGGCTACATAGTTGTGGCTTTTTTTGGGTTATTAGCTATGATTGGTAGTATGTGAATAGGTTGGAGCTAGGGGATGACGATTGTCATTGCTTGTGGGGGCTGGTGACTAGGGAGTGTTTTTTGTCAACATAGTGGAAACGTGCATAACCAAGCAGAAACCTGCACCTAAGCCCCCTCACCCAAAAACCCAAGCCCAGGATTTCTGGATGAGGGAACTTAGGCTCCGGTTTCTAACCGCTTGGTTGCGCACTATTTGTAGGACAGCTCCGCAAAGCAGAAGTCTGCACCTAAGCTACCTCGCTCAAAAATCCCAAACCTCGGGATTTCTGAGCGAGGCAACTTAGGCTCCGACTTCTAAGCGCTTTGTTCCGCTCACTACAAATCTAATTCCTCTTGATGTACCTGTGGTCCCGGCTTTTCTGTTCTGCCGCCCATTCCATGAACGTAACCGGAAATGAGCTGGTAGATTTCGTATCGGTCTTTTGAATTTAGTGCTTCACCGTTAAATAGCAGGGTCTTGTCTGAAATGAATAATTTTGCCAAGTCGTACGTGTTATTTTCTGCTAGGCCAGTTAAGTAGTCCATTGTGACGTCAAAAAATTTTGCTAGTTTTTGAACTTCTACATAAGAAGGGGTTCTGATACCACGCTCCCAGTTACCAATTTGGGAGGCGGTATTTTTGCTGGCCTGCCCCTCCTGGTTAAATTCAGCGTTCATATCTTGAGCTAAATCAGATAAAGTGAGATGTTGTCCCTTTCTTAATGCTCGTAATCTTTCTGGAAACATGTAATCACCGTCCTGTTCATTAATTTCATTATACTTCATTTTTTCAGTTGACAAAATGGACAGCCCTTATTTACCAATTATGTTACGATTATTCACAATAATACTTTGTAGGGTAGCTTTGCAAAGCAAAACTGCATGTAAGCATCGCTAACAAAAATCCCAAGACTAGGGATCTCAGAATTCTGTACCATTGCAGCTTGGCAACCTAGTGGAAACGTGCTACACCAAGCAGAAAGCTGCACCTAAGCCACTCCGTTCAAAAATCCAAACCCAGGATTTCTGAACGGCCTAACTTAGGTTCCGCTTTCTAATCGCTTGGTTCCGCACTCTAAATAGACAGGTGGATTAATTAATGAAAAAACGAACAAAAATCATCATTACATGTACTTCTGTGGCATTCTTGATTGCCGCGGGTCTGTTTGGGGCTGGTAGCTACTTTTATAAAGTCGCAGTTGTGCCGGCGCCTAAGTCGTTTCTAAGCAAGCCGCAAAAGATTACTCATAGCAACCCATTATATCCCGCTCACGAGTGGTATCAGCACGTGAACAAGAAGCGCTGGTATGAAGTATCGGCAACCAGGCATCTTATTTTAGACGCTAATTACATCCCTGCTAGCAAAGCAACGACAAAATCAGTCCTAATCGCTCACGGGTTCATGGGCAATAAGGATAAGATGTTTTCGTACGCGTACATGTTTCATCAGTTAGGCTATAATGTTTTGTTGCCAGACGCTCGGGGTCATGGTGATAGTCAGGGTAATTACATAGGTTACGGTTGGCCCGATCGGCTTGATTACGTTAAATGGATTAAGAAATTAATTGCTACCAATGGTCAAAATTCAAAAATTGTCATGTTTGGGACTAGTATGGGCGGTGCCGCAACTATGATGGTGAGTGGGGTTAAGAACGTCCCTCGTCAGGTAGAAGCCTACGTTGAAGATTGTGGTTATACGGACGTCTATGATGAAGTTGCTTATCAAGCTAAGGAGCTGTACCACTTACCGAAATTTCCATTAGTTGGGATTGTGAGTCTGATTAACCATGTTAAAAATGGGTATTCATTCAAAGAAGCCAGCGCCCTCAATCAAGTTAAGAAAAATCAACGGCCAATGCTTTTTATTCATGGGGCGAAAGACCATTTTGTGCCGACCCGAATGGTTTACTCGTTATATCGGGTAGACAAAGGGCCAAAACAGTTACTTATTGTTCCGGGAGCTGGTCATGCGGATTCATATCAAAAGCAGCCAAAACTTTATGAAGCAACGGTTAAAACCTTTTTAGAAAAATATGTTAAGTGAAATGAGATGATAAGTACTAATAGGTAGTGGCAAGTTTTGCGGCGGCAATTCTTTGAATATGTTAAACTACTACTAGGACTATTTTAGAAGGGAGGTCCGCACTTGATTTATATCATACTTGGGGTGATTGCCTGTATCATTGGGGCGATTACCGGAGTTCAAGTACAAAAGCGGCGGCATCACGCAGAAATTACGCATGCCAAGGCAACTGCCGAGGAACTCGTTAATAAAGCAAACGTCGAAGCAAAAGAAAAATCTAATAAGATTCTTGCTGATGGTAAGCACCAGACGCTAGATTATAAAGAATCGATTGAAGAAGAACTCGATAGTTACCAAGCGGATAACGTCACTCGTCAAAACCGAATTGATCAACGCCAAAATGGGTTGACCCAAACGTCTGAGCGGCTTGATGATCTTCATAAAAAGTTGGCTGAAAAACAGGCTGATTTAAATGAGTTAAAAGATGGCATTGAACAATTAAATCATCAGGCAGAAGAATTGGCTGGGCAGCGGGCCACTACTTTACAACAGCGAGGGAGTCTTTCCGTTGAACAAGCTAAACAGCAGGTTTTAGATCGGCTTAAGATTAGTTTGGACCGGGAGAGAGACGTCGAACTAAAGTATCAGGCCGATGAGGCTCAGGTAAGTGCACCTAAGATGGCCAAGATTATGGCCGTTGACGCCATTCAGCGCGCGCCGTTGGATATTCCTCGGGAACACATTGAGCACGCCATCCAGATTTCAGACGTCAACACCAAGCAAAAGTTAGTTGGCCGGGAATCCCAAAACATTCGCTATATCGAGACCCTTACTGGGGTTGACTTGGTATTTGATCCCGATGATCCTTGTTTACTACACGTTGTTACGCAGGATCCATTGAGACGTGAAGTGGCTAAAACAACCATTTCAAATTTATTAGTAACCAAACAGATTAATACGCAATCCATTGAGCATCAGGTTGACATTGCGCAACAGGATCTCGGCAATGAACTGCGGCGAACCGGTGAAAAAGTCGTTGGGTCGCTTCATATCGGCTGGATGCATCCGGACTTACTTAAAATTGTGGGCCGCTTAAAATATCGAACGAGTTATGGTCAAAATGTGCTGAACCATTCGGTGGAAGTGGCTGACATTTCTGGGTTAATGGCTGCCGAACTTGGCTTGGACGTTAAAATTGCTAAGCGGGCTGGATTACTTCATGACATTGGTAAAGCAATTGATCGTGAAGTGGATGGCACCCACGTTGAGCTTGGGGTTAAGATTGCCGATGCTTATAATGAGGATCCACAAGTGGTTAATTCAATTGCTTCTCACCATGGTGACGTCGACGTGACAACGCCGATTGCCCATTTGGTAGCTGCTGGGGATTCTATTTCTGGTGGGCGTCCCGGTGCTCGTAGTGAGTCGGTTGAAGAATACGTTAACCGGCTTAAGAATTTGGAACGGATTGCGAGTGAGAAAAAGGGTGTTCGGGAAAGCTATGCGATTCAAGCTGGCCGAGAAATCCGAATTATCGTCGATCCTAAGCAACTTGATGATAAGCAAAACCAACGACTGGCTGAACAAGTCAAAGACCAAATTGAAGATGAGTTGACGTATCCTGGAAAGATTAAGGTGACGTCAATTCGTGATTTTAAAGCGGTTGCCTACGTTGGTGCTGAAAAGAAAAAGAAAGCCAAAAAGGCAAGTCGAGGCGCATAACGCTTGAATTGAGTGTTTTGCTTTGCAGGCTACCGTTGAACGACAGAAAGTCACCACCATTTCCCATTTGTGAGGAATGGCGGTGACTTTCTGTCGTTCAAGCTATTGGCAGGTCAATCTCTTACTTGCCGAGGGCTCTTGGATAAATTTATCATATTAATTGCTGGAATCTAGGATTAATGAGAAATAATTTTAAAATTATGATTATTAGTCGCTGTGACAACGGGATGCTTTTGTAAGTATTCTAGGATAACCTGACTGATGGTGGTATCGCTTGCTGCGACAATTTTATCTCGGGTAAACATTGGATAATGACCGCCACCACTTGCCCGGTACCGGTTCAAGGCAACGTAAAGGATTTGGTCATCCACAACATCCTTACCTTGGTATTTGAGTTCAGTGACGCGACTGCCTACTGGCTTGGAAATGTTTAAGGTATAGTCAATGCCCTCGTACATATCATAGTTATAAAATCGTTCCTTTGGAAACATAAACTGCTCGTTTACGACTACTTGTCCGTGCTTGACATCGAAATATTTCGCGCTGACTTCCAAAGCAGCTCTCAAGTCAGCTCCGGTAATTCTTGATTTCACTAAAGTATTTGGATACACGTAATTGGTAATGATATTGCGCATCGTAATTGGATTTTCAAAGCCGTGGGCCTCATTGTTATAGAGGGCAGTGGCGGAGATGTCGGTTCCCATTTTAGCCATCTGAATTTTCTGGATAAATTCGATAAAGGCGGTTTCTTCGATTCGGGATTTGAATGGGTCGTCAAACATTAAACTCCCCTTAATTGTCGACAGGGGCTTATCAAGCCAGCTCTGAAGATGAGTAGATAAGGTCGAAATGGTTTGGCCAATTTGGTCATCAGGGTCACTATCGCTCACGCTGATAAGTTCAGAATTACTTTTGGTGATCTGATGATTCTTATTGGAAACGTTGAATGAGATTTTACCAATGAATTCACCGCGGGAGCCGGGTTGGATGATTGGAACGTTAAATAAACGACTGGCAATCTTTCGATGTTGGTGACCAGAGATAAAAGCATCAATGCCGTCAACGTGCTGGAGAATATCATAGCCCCGGTTTTCACCCGGATTAATATCGTTCCAATTACCGGTATGGTCACGTTCAAAGCCGCCGTGATAGACGACGACAACAATATCAGCTTTTTTGCGTAATTCGGGAATGTAGCGTTTGCACGCATCGAGTTCTGAAATGAGATTAAAATCGTTGAGATCGTTGACGTTTTTCCACTTTTTTGTACTGGTCGTCGTGAGTCCCAAAAAGCCAACCTTAATGCCAGCCACATCAGTAATTGTATAGGGATCGGCAAGCAAAGGCTCATTGTCGTTGTTGACGATGTTTGCACAAACAAACTGGCGATTTGAATGCTGCATCACGAAGTTCAAATAGTTTAAGCCATAATCAAATTCATGATTACCAATTGTCCCAATTTGATAACCGACTTGATTATAAGCAGAGATAAAAGATTCCTGATCTTTTTGATCGGCCATTTTGGCGACATAGTAGGCCATAGGCGATCCTTCAAGAAAGTCACCATTGTCAATTATGATTGTTTTTTCATCGGGATGTTTCTGAATGTATGTGTTAATGGCCGTGCAATCTCGTTGTAATCCAAAGGGCTTGTCAGAGCCAGAATCAACGTAATTAGTTGGTTCAATAAACCCATGAGTATCACTGGTCGTAAGTAGTGTTATTTTCATTTTTTCACCTACAAAATCAAGTATAACGTCAAGTATAGTCAATTGGTTAAGGGTTTTCAATGTTAGAGTGCGAAAACGAGCGGTTAACTATCGGTATGTAAGTCTCCTCAGTGAGAAATTCCCGGGTTTGGAATTTCTCACTGAGGTGCTTACATGCAGATTGTTGCTCATCTGAGCACGTTTTAAAACAGAGTGCGAAACCAAGCGGTTAGAGACTGGAGCCTAAGTTTTCTCCGTCGAAAATCCCGGGCTTGGATTTTTGGCGGAGAAGGCTTAGGCTCCAGTCTCTGCTTGGTGTAGCACGTTTTCGTTATGTTGCCTGGGGAATAGCGCCTCAAAGAAAAATTTTTCAGTTAGGTGCAGATTGTTACCTATTTGAACACGTTTTAAAACAGCCTGCAAAATCAAGCGAATAGAGACAGAGACTGGGCCCCAGGTTTCTTTGCCGGGAATCCTAGGCCTAGTTTTTCCTCACGCCGTTTTCATATCTGATTGCATGAAGACCATCTGATCAGTTGAGATGCTTTGGTTGAGTTGATCGGAAATGTTACGTGAGATTTTCTCGGCTTTAAAGGAATCGGCAACGTACGTATATTCATACTGAAAGGCTTGTACTAATAGGTGCTCTCTTCGAGCATTGGCCTCATCAGAATTATCAAAGCGCAAATGCCGGAAGTTGTAGCCATTGCGGACAAAGTTGACGGAAGTGGTGTTTGTTTCACTTTCATTGCTGTCCAAATAATTGTTCACCCTTTTAAATGAAGTATCTTCAATCATCAGGCTCATCTGGCGGATTTGTTTGCTCTTTTCCACCATCTGATTAAATTTAGCCGATCCTTGTCCCCGTTGCCGTTGTTGATTGTATTGTTGAATCCTTCTGGCAGCTTCTTTTTTGGAGACCGTTCGCTTTTTAAACCGGTGGGTCTGCAGTCGGAACAAATATTGCAGTCGTTTCCAGAAACCTGATCCCCGGCCGGAAGTTGCAACGATGCGGCGGGAAAAGATATTTGCAAATTGTTGGGAAATTTGTCCCTGACTCAATGCATCAACGACTACCTGGGCTTCAATTTCTTTTGTTCGGTTCATGATTTCCCGGATTTCTTTACGGTTAGTTGCCGGGTTATTTTTTTGGCTATTCAACATATCAATAATATAGTTGCGATCTACCAAAGAGATGGTTGCATCGTTTTTGACCTTTGAAATGGCGTAGTTAACCATTTGACCTTGGTATTTCTTAAACGTGTCTTGATCCTGATCTTTCTTTTTGGGAAGCAGGATTGGTAGGACGATCGTTGGGACTAATAGGCTTAACAGGATCACGACGGTCGCAACAAAGATAAGTTGATTTCGATACGGGAAACTTTTGCCAAACGCGGTGAAGGGAAGCGAAAGTGCCATTGATAGGGTGATAGTGCCATGAACGCCGCCAACCGCGGTTAATAGTGCTTCTTTTAACGTTGCGTCTCGGTGATGATTAGTTTGAACCAGGTTGAACTTCACCCAGAAGAAACGCAGGAGTGCCATGAACAAATAAATAGCTGCGCCAAAACCAACTAGCTCCAAGATGAATATGTCGGAGTACGGCATGATCTGGTTAATAACGGTTGGCAAAGTGACGCCCAATAACACAAACACAATCCCATTTAATAAGTTGGCAATAATCTGCCAAGTTGCGTTGGTAACTAATCGGACGTTGGTGGATGTCAATTTGAGCTGACTCTGGTTGACACCATGCATGATTCCAGCCGAAACGACCGCCAAGATACCAGAGCAACCTAACATCTCGGAGATTAGATAGATTGCAAACGGCGTCATGATACTAAAAGGAACGATCACACTGGTAGTATCCATCGACTGGTTTACTAGAAAGGTTCGCAGCTTAACAAATAAGATGCCAGCAATCAAGCCAACTAGAATGCCACCAAAAAAGCTAACGATGAATTTAGTCAGCCCCGCTGTTAAGGAAAAATTACCCGTGAAAAATGCGGTTACCGCCAGGTTGAAGATCACAATGCCAGAAGCATCGTTAAAGAGCGATTCACTTTCCAAAATATCGTGGACGTTGGCAGGAACCTGAATGCTTTGGGTAATTGATTTAAGGGCGACGGAATCGGTTGGCGTGACGATGGCTGCTAACGCGAAGCACAGCGCTAGAGGGATTGCTGGCATCAAGACGTGAGCCAAGCCACCAATCGCAACCGAGGTTGAGATTGCTAAGTAGACCGCCATGGAAAAAATATGACCGATTGATCGGCGGAATTGATTGGAATCGGTATTTTGCCCATCATTAAACATTAGCGGCGCAATAATTCCAAGCATAAATATCTCTGGAAATAATGAAAAATGATTAAAAATTGGCAACAGTGAGAGAACCAAACCACAACCAATTTGGTAAAAGGTCAGAGGAACTTTTGGAAAAATGGGGTAAATCATATTTGAGATAATAGCGGCAACAATGAGTAGGGCCACAGAATAGAAGACTTCCAAATTAACACCTCAATATACAAGATTATAATAATGATTCCATTATAATGTAACGGGAGAAAAAATGGGCTAAAAATTTTTCACAAAATACTGATAAAAAGTAAGTAAGGGTGTTGACAAAAGGTGTCGTTATGTTAATATGGTTGTTGAAGGATGTTGTTTCAGTTTCACGGTTTCTGTATAGAACGGGGGGATTGCAATGCTAAATTTATACGTTGCGCAAAGTAGTGCTTCAAGTCGGAAGGCCCGCGCATGGTTGAAGAGTCATGACATCGATTTTAAGGAAAGAAATATTAATTCTAACCCGCTGGATGCTGATGAAGTTAAGCAGATCTTACGCTTGACTGAGAATGGCAGTGAAGACATCATTTCTACTAGGTCTAACATCTACAAGAAGTTGAACTTAGATATCGACAATTTATCGGTATCACAGTTAGTTGATCTGGTAGTCAAATATCCTGATTTAATCAAACGACCAATTATTTTTGACGATCATCGTCTAGAGGTTGGCTTTAACGAAGAAGAAATTAGAAGGTTCTTACCACGCAGTGTTCGGGAAGCTGAACTGCGGAAGTTAGAATCGCAAATCAGTTAGTTAATTTAATTACTAAACAGTTATACGGATAAATAAGTTGGTTCGAGCAAAATGACGCTCGAACCGCTTTTTTTGTTTGTGAAAAACGCCGAAAATCATTCGAACAAGTGAATCATTCGCCTTACGGATAACTTATTTAATAATTCCATTTATCCGTAACAATTTCAAAGGAATTTTATTTGAATTCAATGCATCGACTAGCCTACTTGCTCGGCTGTTGTATTCTGCCAATAACTTGCGTAAAATTAATTTTGACAATGTAAAGGAGAGAATACAATTGATTAAAATGGTAGCGCTAGATTTAGATGGCACCTTATTAACAAGTGATAAAACAATTTCGAAGACTAACGAAGCAGTATTAAAACGAATTCATGAAGCAGGCATCAAGGTGGTCCTTTGTACCGGCCGGCCGATTAACGCGATTTGGCGCTTTATTGAACAATTAGGCTTAACAGAAGCTGGTGACTATACAATCACCTTTAATGGGGCATTGGTTGTTCATAATAACGACAAGCAGGAATTGGCTAAGAGTGGGATGAAGAAGGCTGCCCTGGTTCCCCTTCACAATTTTGTTGAGGCACAACAGGCACCGCTTGATGTGTTGGACTTTCAGCAAGTCTACCCATTAACTGATCTAAAGCCCTCGATGTACAAGCAGCAGTTTAAGGGCAATATTGACTTTGTACCCAAGTCCTTTGATGAATTGGCCGTCAGTGACGCTTATTCGAAAGCGGTTGTCTGTGACCAGCCTGAACTACTTGATCAGTATCAGGCTAACATTGACGAACAGTTGAAGCGAGATTATCACATTGTCCGCTCCCAACCGCAAATCATGGAATTTCTGGCGCCTCAAATGGATAAGGTAGTCGGGCTAAAAGCCTTATTAGACCATTTTGACATGGACTTTTCGAATCTGATGGCGTTTGGGGATGCTGAGAATGATTTGGGGATGATTACTCATGCTAAAATTGGCGTGGTCATGGAAAACGGTCAAGAACCAGTCAAGCAAGCCGGTGACGTGGTGACTGGTAATAATGACGAAGATGGCGTGGCACAGTATGTGAGGGAGTATTTTAAAGGGTAAGTGAGCGAAGCAAAGCGGTTAGAAAGCGGAGCCTAAGTTGCTCCTGCCGAAAGCCATGGGTTTGGGCTTTTGGCAGGAGTAGCTTAGGTGCAGCTTTCTGCTTTGCGGAGCGGTCCTAGTCTATATGAGATAGGACGACAACGAGGTTGCCAAGAATTATTAATCTCTGGGCTTGGAATTTTTGCTGGTGCTTACGCGCAGCTTTCTGCTTTGCGGAGGCTCTTTCCATGATTCAGCGATTATTGATGCTTCATTCAAGCAACAATTGTTTGCTTTTCAAAGCACGGTCAAGAACATATCAAAGTGATTGTTCTTTTTATTACTTTGTAAATCAAGACATCGCTAATTTATGGAAAGAGCCTTTGCGAGCTGTCCTAATCTATATGAAATAGGACGACAACGGGGCGGCCAAGGAGTCGGGAATCCCCGATTTTTAGTGATTACGCTTAATGTATAGCTCCCTGCATTACGCAGTTGTCCTATTCTATGGATCAATTGAACGAATACCACGAGACTTTTTCACGGGTGTTTCCAATATTAAGGAAGCGTTCAATTTCGTTAAATGCTTTAAATTGTGATAGTTTAATATCAAAGTGAGGTTGGTAGTATGAAGAAATTTTGGGGTATCTTATTAACCATTACGATACTTGCTGTAGTGGGGATGTCGAAAGTCGCTGTGTCCGCAAAGGCTTCATGGATAACGGGAACGAAGACCCTATGGACGCTGGTCGACTCAAATGGTGATGTGAATCAACCAAGTTTGTATTCAACAAATATCACGCCTGGTAAGAATGCATATATTTGGAATTATCGTCATACGAAGCGAATTCATAATTTGAAAAATTATCCAAATACGACGTGGTATGCCGTTCGAGGAATTTCAAAGAATCGCCATTTTTACTATCGAATCGGTAATTACAATAAGACGATTAAGGGATTGGTTTGGTCTGGCTACGTCAAAAAATACGTACAAAAAGCACCACGCGAATTTAAGACAGCTGCTCAATTCACGCATTACATTCAAACAGATCCTTCTCAGAAATTAACTCGAGCTGTTTTGAAGAAATTTCCAAATGTTCCAGTGAGTTTTGCGCTATCAAAATATGCGGGGCAGCGGTTTGATCTGTTTCCGACTAGCATTGATGGGTTTACGGATATTGTGCCAATCAGCACGCTAAAATTACCAGCGGCGGATTTTACTGCTATCCCAAATTATTATTCATCTGTTTACACGAAATCGTTTAGCCAGCAACTTCAGTGGTACTGGGCGCTAACACTTGGTCAACCGGTTGGACCACGAGCTGATAAAGTAGTGGAAGCAATGCAATTCAATGGGATCGATCCGGCTCAATTTGATGATGCAACCGCTAATTGGAAAATTGGGGTTAATTTAAATGATGGGAGTTCGTTTTCAACCTTCATTTTGGCAAAGCAGACAGATTAATTAGGGTGATTGATAGCGCAACTTAAGACACAAGCAAGTCATTAAAAGTTTAAAATGGGGGACATTTTTTGTTTAAAGCAGATCGAATTCGAGCGATGAGTGATGGGATGTTCGCAATCCTGATTACCATCTTAGTGTTGGATTTCAAGCTACCAGAATATCGAGTCGGCCACTTATTAGCCGCTATTTTGCAACAATGGCCGATTTTGCTGGCATACGTGGTTTCATTTGCTTATATTGGAACGTTATGGTTATTTCACCATGATTTTTTCAGTACCATTAGCCAGATTACACCGGCACTCAATATCATTAACTTGCTAGTGCTGTTTAGCATTACCTTAATCAATTATGCAACCAGCTTGATTTCAGCGACGCTTTCCACGCTAAACGTGGCGGACTTGCGGACGGCAATCATTATTTACGATATTTGTGCGCTATTAATCAGTTTCACGTTTGAATTGATGTATCGTTATGTGTATCGACATCCGGAATTGAAGGAACATCAACGGAATGCTAATGAAGAAGCATATTTCATTAAGAGTGATCCAATTATTAGCGTGGGCATCTATTTTGCCTCAATTATCATTTCCTTCTTCTCAGTAATTATCGGTGGCGCTTTCTTGCTTGCAGGCATTATTTGGCACGCAACAGCGTATGTTCGCCTGAGTAACAAAGTTCGGCGAAGGGCATAGGTATTTGAATATGGTAGCTCAAGGTAAACTTGTTTCTGGATAGTTGACAATTCGAATATAATATTTTGGTAAGCAAAAGCTCCCGGTAATGGCCGAAAATGGTCATTGCTGGGAGCTTTATTGTTGGGCAGTTAATTTGGTCCTGGTTGATACTTTGATTTGAGATGAATGAAAGTCGCAAATTGAGGTCTATTAGGTTACTGCTCGCTGAATATCCGGATAAGCACCTCTGACAAAAATCTCCAAGGACCAAGGATTAATAGTTCTTGGCAACATAGATTAGGACAGCTGCACAAAGCAGAAAGCGGAGTCTAAGTTACTCCTGCCAAAAGCCGAAACCCATGGCTTTTGGCAGGAGTAACTTAGACTCCGCTTTCTAACCGCTTTGCTCCGCTCACTGTTTTTTAAATAACTTCGTCAAATGATCCATGAATGATTTCAAATAAGCATCGACATCAGCGTTGACGGCTACTTTGACATTTGTATTTGGATCATCTAAGCGAGCTGGGTCACCAGTCGTTCGGCCGTAATACTTCTCGTCAGTCGTGACATACATATTCAATCCAATCGTCTGGACAAAGTCAGGATTGATTGCAACCCCAACCGCAAATGGATCGTGCAATGCACAGCCATGTAAGTCTGGACTGGTTACCTCATAAGCCTTAATGTAGTAATCCACGATATCCGCAAATGCTTCGCCGGACTTGGTGTGTAGATCACGCCACTGCTGGGTTTCTTTTTTAGTTAATAAGGTTCTTAAGGTGACATCCAAGCCAACTTGGGTGAGGGGAACTTTTCTAAAGACGTTGTTAGCAGCAGAAGCGTCTTGTTGAATATTGGCCTCGGCGACGTTTGTAACGTTACCAGGAACGGTCACGGCGCCGCCCATAATTGTGACGTTGCCGATTTTGGTGGCAATTTCCGGCGCTTTTTTGATTGCTGCGTCCAAATTGGTTAATGGGCCAGTTGGTACTAAGATAAGATCTTTACCGTATTTTTTTACGGCATCGATGAAGAAGTCGATTGCATCCCCGGTTTCTGGTTGGCGTTTCGGATCGGGTAATTGCACTTCACCAATCCCATTTTCGCCGTGGATTTGCGCGCTAACCGGCATTCTGTCGAAATGATCGGATTCTGATGAATGAGCTAATCCTTGGTAGACGGGTACGTCAGTTGCTCCTAGAAGTTCCAAAATTTTAAGGGAGTTTTGAACACCATCTTCAACGTAAACATTACCATATGAACCAATAATCCCAATTAGATCAACGTCAGGATCAGCAACAGCGTAAGCAATTGCCATTGCGTCATCGATACCAGTATCAAGGTCAAGAATCATTTTTTTCTGGGCCATTAAAACTACCTCCGTTCGTGTATTAACAAGGATGAAAACCCTTTACCTAATCATACTCGAATTTTAACCAGAACTCAATTGCCCTTCAAATCTTGAAACCGATTAATTTGTAAGTTACGCTTAATAGTATCAATCATAGGAGTGCGTTATGAAAAAAATTGGAAGAAACTTTTTTTCATTAGTTTGGACGGGTGTCCGTCGGAATTATGATAATTTGGATGATAATATTGCCAAGCATTTGGGCGAAACGGATGCCGATAATCCAGTGGAAATTCATCTGTCGCGAATGTTTTCGGAAGTCTTTAAACGTCACAGCAAGGACGAGGCGGACCGGCTGTTCATTGTCGGTACTAGGAGCACGACGCCAAGCTTGCGGAAGGTTTCCAGCCGGCCCGTTAAGCCGTGGTTCTTTTCACGGGTGTTTACCGTTTTAGCGGTTAGCTTTATCATGTTAATCCTGTTGCTATTTCTCTTCAAAAGTAACAAGGCAATTCCCGGGTTAATTTTTATCGGTTCGTTAGCTGTGCCATTCTCATTGTTAATGATGTTTTTTGAAATCAACGTCTACCAAAATATTTCAGTTTTGCAATTATTGACGACCTTTTTGGTGGGAGGGATTTTATCACTACTGGTGACGATGACTTTTTATATGATGCTGCCAATTCGCAGTGAGGTTAGTATTGAATCCGCGCTAATTGTCGGAATTACTGAAGAATTAGCAAAGTGTGTCGTGATTATCTTTTTTATTAATCTGTATAAATTGAACTACATTTTTAATGGTGTTTTAATTGGGGCTGCGATTGGCGCTGGCTTTTCGGTCTTTGAAAGTTCCGGTTATGTGAGTGAATACGGATTAGCGACCATTTTTACCAGAAGTTTTCAGGCAATTGGCACCCATACTATCTGGGCGGCAATTATCGGTGGGGCAATTATCCTGGGTAAGCAGCGTAAACATCCGTTTACCATCCGGGACTTCTTTACGAAGCCACGATTCTTCGTGTTTTTTTTAATTGCGGTTTGTTTGCACACTTTTTGGGACTGGGATATTCCCTATACCGGAATTGAGATATCATTGTTACAGGAATTCGTTGATGTCATTATTGGTTGGTTTTTGATTTTTGTCATGATTGATGCGGGCTTACGAGAGGTTAAAACGCTTCAGGGCCAACAAATTGTCATTCATCGGACAAAAAGAAAGCCGCTTGTTAAAAAGGGTTAGGAGGAATTTCATGGCAACAAAAGAGGCAGTTTACGATATAACAATTATTGGCGGCGGCCCGGCCGGGATGTTCGCTGGTTTTTACGCGGGGCTGCGGGATGCCAAAACGCAGATTATTGAAAGCTTGTCCGAATTAGGTGGACAGGTGAGTGCATTGTATCCAGAAAAGACAATATTAGACGTTGGGGGCTATCCAAACATCAAGGCTAAAAACTTGGTCACGGAGTTGGAAAAGCAGCTTAGAGGCACTGATACGGCCATTAAGCTCAATCAAACGGTTACCGATATCGATAAAGTAGCCGAGGGCTACCAAGTGACAACTAACAAGGGAACAACACTGACCAAAGCGATCATTATTGCAACGGGGGTTGGCGCGTTTAACCCTCGTAAACTGGCCGTTGATAACGGTGATCAATTTGAAGGTAAACAGTTATTTTATAGTGTTAAGGATTTAGAACATTTCCGTGACCGGGACGTGTTAGTTGCTGGTGGTGGTGATGCGGCAATTGATGAAGCATTACTACTTAATTCAGTTGCCAAGAAGGTCTATTTGCTACACCGCCGTGATAAATTTCGGGCGATGGAGCATAGCGTCACTCAACTTATTCAGTCGTCAATTGAGTTGGTCACTCCGTACTTAATTCAAGGGTTAACCCAGCAGGCTGACGGTAAGGTTAAGGTGTCTGCTAAGAAAATGAAGACTGAGGATATTAAGAATCTGGTGGTTGACGATATCGTGGTTAACTATGGTTTCATTGCCCAGGATGATGCGTTAAATGGTTGGACGGTTCACCCAGAGACAGACCGTGGCACAATCAAGGTAGCCAGCAATGCGTTAACGAGTATTGACAATGTTTTTGCAATCGGCGATGTGTCGAAGTATGAAGGCAAACAGCCACTAATTGCAACGGCATTTGGTGAGGCACCGATTGCGGTGAATGCGGTAATGAAAAGTATTTACCCAGAAAGACGAGGACCGGTGCATAGTACGTCATTAAAGAAGTGAGCGGAGCAAAGCGGTTAGAAACTGGAACATAAGTCTCCTATAACAGAAATTCCCGGGTTTGGAATTTTTGTTATAGGTGCTTATGTGGAAGTTTCTGCTTTGAGGAGCTGTCCTAAAGAAAGTGAGCGGAGCAAAGCGGTTAGGGATCGGAGTGTAAGTCTCCGCTACTGGAAATCCCTGGTTCTGGGATTTTTAGTAGCGGTGCTTACGCGCAGATCCCTGCTTTGCGCAGCTATCCTAGAAATGCTCACAGTCCGCCAACCCACACATAACTAATAATTGCAACCACCGAACTAAGGGAGGTAACTATGTTTGAACACGGTGCCATCGAAGTACATGATGCCCATCAAAATAATTTAAAACACGTCGATTTAAAAATACCGAAGTACCAAATTACCGTTTTTGCGGGTTTGTCTGGTTCTGGTAAGTCATCGCTTGTCTTTGACACGATCGCAGCCGCATCTCGCCGGGAACTCAACGAAACGTTTCCGAGCTTTACCCAGCAATACTTACCAAAGTATGGTCAGCCCCAGGTTGGCCGGATTGAACACTTACCAGTTGCAATTGTCATTGAACAGAAACGAATCGGCAAAAATGCCCGCTCAACGTTGGCAACTTATACGGGAATTTATTCTCTAATTAGATTATTATTTTCGCGGGCAGGTAAGCCGTTTGTCGGGTATTCCGATACGTTTTCATTTAACTTGCCACAAGGGATGTGCCCAACCTGTCAGGGGCTGGGTTACGTGGACGATATTGATGCAAATGCATTGATTGATCCCAGCAAGTCCTTGAATCAGGGGGCGATCACGTTTGTCAGCTTTGGCCCCAATACTTGGCGATGGCGTCGTTACGCTAATAGCGGCCTCTTTGATAACGATAAGCCGCTTAAAGATTATACTGATCATGAAATGGATATGCTGCTAAACGCGCCGCAGCAGCAGTTGAAGGGCGCTCCCAGTGAGTGGCCACATACGGCATTATATGAGGGCGTTATCCCACGGATTCGTCGGTCAATCATTGGCAAAAAAGAAGCTGAACATCACAAAGAGGCCCTTGCCAAAATTGTGACCCGAAAGCCATGTCCAGACTGTCACGGAACCCGATTGCGACCTGAAGTATTGACATGTAAAATTGATAATACCAATATCGCGGATGTCTTGGCGATGGATCTCGTTCACGCATTAAAATTCCTGCAAGAAATTAACGTACCGCTAGTGGCTGATGTGATTCGTGAAGTGGCCACTAAGATTCAATCATTGATTGATATTGGCCTTGGTTATTTGACGCTTGACCGGAGTACGGAGACGCTTTCTGGTGGGGAGACTCAGCGAATCAAGATTGCGAAGTTTTTGACTAGTGCCTTGGTCGACATGGTTTATATCCTGGATGAACCTAGTGTGGGCCTTCATCCCCATGATATTCAGCTCATTAAAAATGCCTTGATTAATTTAAAGAAGAAGGGCAATACGATTCTGGTAGTGGAGCACAACCCAGAACTCATTCCAATTGCTGATTACGTGGTTGAAATTGGTCCTAAGGCTGGTAAGGGTGGCGGTCAAGTGACGTTTACCGGCACCTATGATCAGCTGCTTCACTCGCATACGATGACGGGTCAGTATTTAAAACGGCCGTTGCGTTATCGAACGCCTCGGCAATTTAGTGAGTCAATTTCCCTTCAGCACGTTAAGACTCATAATTTAAAGAATGTGAACGTTGATATTCCATTAGGAGTCGAAACGGTGATTTCAGGCGTGGCTGGTTCTGGTAAAAGTTCACTGGTTGATGCATTGCGGCCACGGCTCAAAGAACCATTTATTGATTTGTCCCAGGGCGCGATTGGCACCAATATTCGCTCGACACCGGTTACTTATCTCGATATTTTGGATGACATTCGAAAGCTGTTTGCCAAAGCAAGTGGTGCTTCTACTAGCCTGTTCAGCTACAATGGCAAGGGTGCCTGTCCCCGATGCAAGGGTAAAGGAGTAACAATCACTAACATGGCGTTCATGGATCCGGTTGTTCAAGAATGTGAAATGTGTCATGGCAAGCGGTATAACGATGAGGCGCTCAGCCATTTGTATCATGGTAAAACGATTAGTGATGTTCTTAATATGCCGATTGAAACGGCAATTACGTTCTTTAAGGAAACGTCGGAAATTTATCGAAAGCTCGTTAATATGCAGCGAGTTGGGCTTGATTACCTGACGTTGGGGCAGCCACTGACTACGTTATCTGGTGGTGAACTGCAACGGCTTAAACTGGCAGTTCAATTAAACAAGACCGGAACGATCTACTTGCTGGATGAACCAACAGCTGGACTGCATATGAAGGATGTTGCGAAGTTGATTAAGCTGTTTGATGAGTTAGTAGCGGCTGGCAATACGTTGATCATTGTTGAGCACAACCTTGAAGTAATTAGTAAAGCTGATTGGCTAATTGACGTTGGCCCCGATGCCGGCATTTATGGAGGGCAGATTTTGTATGCGGGGGTGCCCGAACAAGCACAAGCGCAGCCGGAATCCAGAACTGGTGTGGCTTTAAAAGCATACAATGATAGCCGGCGTCACAGCGAGTGAGATAAAATGTTCATTACAATTGAAAATGCAATCTAACTGTTTGTTAGGGCAATAAGTAGATCCCGTAAAGTCAGCGCATGCAATGCTGATTTTACGGGATCTATTTCGTTTTTTTATTTGAGAACTTTTGATTTGAGGTTTGCTGCTTTTGATGGTGATGGCTTAAAGTAATCGCCTTACTTGCTTTGTGTAACTGTTCAGAAAAGTCCTCGGTTACCCAATCCACTATAGCGTTTGTTGGTCACAAAATCCCATCAAATCAAGGGTACTTGTTGGCTGGATGGGCATCATAAAGGCGGTTATTTTTTCTTTGAATGGGTCTTTGAACTGGTTGGTTGTTTGGTTGGCAAGGCCTTTAGCTCTTTTTGAAGTTGGGTTACCTGTTTGGATAACTGGGCCACTTGATGTGAAAGGTGTTTTAGCGTTTGAGTTTGTTCGTCTTGCTTGTCTTCATTGGTGAAGAAATCGGTGATTGTTGAGGTTAATAAACCAAGGAAGCCGATTCCACCAAGCATCAAGATTGATGCAACGATCTTACCGCCGCTAGTTTTGGGTGTGACGTCGCCATAGCCAACGGTGGTTGCGGTGGTGATTGCCCACCAAAGTGAATTTTCAAGTGAATCGTGTTCAAAGGAGGCAAATATGAGGGAACTAAAGATTAAAATAACGAGACTAATTGATAATAGGTAAATAAAGCCGGTATCGTATAGAAAACGGTGAAGGGCTTTGGTGAACTTTCCGGATAAGCCAAACTTCCACAGGAGGTTGTAGTACCTCACAATTGAGTACAACCGGGCGATCCGGAATAAGACGAAGATGGGGTGAGACGGGATCAGGGCAATGAGATCAAATAGGTTAGAAATCAAGAAGTCCTTTTTTGACTTTGCCCTGAAAAAGCGTATGAGGTAATCTGCGAGGAAAAATATCCAAATTAACATGAAGATCAGGCGGTAGGGGCCATTATGCAGGGTGATTGTACCACTGACTGCAAGAATCGCCAGCACGAGGGAAGCCAGTGCTAACACTGCCACCAGGATGTTATAGAGGAGAATATCCAGTTTTTGAATACCACGTTTCACGTGTCTCAGGCCCCCTGTTTAGCGGCTGCTATCATTATTAGTTGCGTCTGGATTGGTAATCTTAATCCGGTTGGTATCACTAGACTTGTGGTGAATTTCGGGCGCATCGGTTACATAGTCACGAGAGGTTGATTTATCGCCGTTCTTTGAGAATAGACTGGTCGATTTCTTGCCACGCTTTTCTTCAAGTCGCTTCTCTTTTTGATAGCCGTCAGCGTAATTGTACTTGCGAGGGTCGATACTTTCAAAGCCCTTGGGATGGTAGAAGCGCAGTAGGTTTTTCTCATTGAGTGAATCAGAAAGCGATAGTTCAGTTTGAACGCGATCCTTGTTTTTCTTAACCTGAGCTGCTTGGCGCTTGGTGAGCTTCATTAACTGACCAGTTTTGTTTGAGTAAATGTCGCCACTGATTGATGTGAAAGTTGGGCTAACCCAATCCTGATTTCTGAAGGCAACGACTTGATCATGCTGCTTAGAGAAAATATCGGTGCCAAATTGAACGTAGCGCTTGGTACTAATTCCTAATAAATGCATTAGGGTTGGCAAAACGTCAATTTCGCCAGCATATTTGTTAGAAACGTAGCCGTGCTTTTCCCCGGGAATATTAATAATTAATGGCACCCGTTGTAGCTGGGCGTTGTCAAAATCATCCCAGTCATCTGGGTTCCGATGAATTGCTTTAGCCAGGTTTTTGTTTTCGGAGTCGGAAATGCCGTAGTGATCGCCATAAAGGAGAATCACTGATTTCTTTAATAGCCCAGTTTTACGAAGGTAATTATAGAATTCATGAACGGATTGATCAAGATAGTGCGCAGTTAGGAAGTAGTTATCAACCACGTCATCACCCGTATTGGTTGTCTTAAAGTTGGTATCTTCCTTATCTAGGTCAAATGGAAAGTGGTTGGTAACCGTTAAATACTTGACGTAGAACGGTTGTTGTAAGTTTTGCAGGTATTTAACCGAATCTCTAAATAGCAACTTATCCTTCAAACCATATCCTAATGACCGGTCACCGGAAGTGTCGTAATAACTGGCGTCGAAGAAGTATTGATAGCCCATGTTCTTATAAACATTGTTGCGGTTCCAAAAACTGGCAATATTGCCATGGAAGACAGCGCTGGAGTAACCGCGGCGTTGCTTCAAGATTGCTGGGGCTGCTTGGAACGTATTGTCACTGCCAAGTTGGGCAAACAGCGAACCTTGTGGTAACCCATAAGTGCTAGTTTCGAGCATATTTTCAGCATCGGACGTTTTGCCTTGGCCGACCTGATGGAAAAAGTTTTTAAACGCATACGACGAATGGCTTCGATACAGCTTATTAAGGAACGGCGTCACTTCCTTGCCATTGACTTTCTGGCCAATTAAAAATTGTTGAAAGCTTTCCAAGTGAATAATAATGACGTTTTTACCCTTAGCAATTCCATAATATTTTTTGTTAGGTTTGGCGTAGTGGGCCTTAGTAAATTTAAGCACGTCATCTAATTCGGATTTTGTGGCGGTTGCTCGTAAGTCGTTATTGTGTTGTGACTTCATGCCATCATAGACGGTAAAGGCATCAAGGCCGAGGTACTTAACGATGTAGGTTCGATCAAAGGTTCTGGTTAACAGCTGCGGTCGGTCCATTTCACCTAACGACAGGTTAATTGTAAAGAGCAGCAGGCAAAATGAAGTGACGGCAAGGCCAATCCGCCGGTTGAGTGGGCGTTGGTCAATCTTGATTTTTTTGAAGACTAGCAGAAGGATGATAACAACGAGATCAAGCCAATAAAAAATATCGTGGATATTGGTGAGGGCTAGTGAACTGCCACTTAGCCCCTGATTGACTTTGGAATAACCGGTCATGGTGCTGACCGTCATAAAGTCAGTGAACTCACGAAAGTAAATGACGTTTAAGTAAAGCAACACGGTGTTCAGGATGGAAATGAGCAGGGCGATGGGATAAAAAAAGCGCGCCCGTTTAAAGTACAGGGCAATTCCAATTAGTAGGCCGGTTGTGGCGATGGGATTAATCAAGACGATTAGAAATTGAAAGGGGTTGGTGATCCCTAATTTGAAGTCAGCGAAATAAGCCAACATGGTCTTGAGCCAGAAACAAATGACTAATAGAACGAGAAATCCTTTACGGGTGCTGCTTTTCTCAAGAATCTGATTAACGAATTTCAAAACTTCTGCTCCTTAATGTTATTGCTTGCTTTATCTTATCAAATAATTTCGGGGAATTAACTAAATAATTAGGATTTTGCCTAAATCTTAAAATGATTTGTTGTAACTTGAATCAAATTTCTTGTTATACTTGAGCTATTAAGGATAAAGGAAGTGTCATGATGAGTAAGTTCACGCTTTATATGGTTCGTCATGGGCAGACGTACTTCAATATTTACAATAAGCTTCAGGGGTGGAGTAATTCGCCACTGACTGATAAGGGAATTCAAAATGCGGTTGATACAGCTGAGAAGCTTAAAAACACGAAATTTGCAGCTGCTTACTGCAGTGATACGACTCGTGCGGAAGAAACGGCTGGCATTATTTTGAAACACAATCTTGTTTCTAATGTCAAGGCACCGGTTACGGCTAAATTTTTTCGGGAAGAGTTCTACGGTTACTTTGAGGGTAACGATATGAACCAAGCCTGGTATTTAGCTGGCGCGCCTCATGGTTTGCCAACTTTTAAGGACATCGTTGAAAAATATTCAATTGGCAAGGCAAAGGATTATCTTAAGGATGCTGATCCCTTCCACCAAGCAGAGAATAATGCGGAATATTGGCAACGATTGGACCAAGGATTTGATTTAATTAAAGCAAACAAAGCGATTCATGATGGCGATAATGTCTTATTAATCAGTCATGGTAACACGTTATTAAGTGTTGTAGAACGATACGGGGAAGGAAAATACGACGTTACTGAGCGGCCAGCCAATGGAAGTTTAACAAAGTTGGTATTTGATGGTGATAACGTCAAGGTTACGGCGTATAATGAAAAGTAGGCGAGAAGGTTGGTGGTTTTTGACATCATCCGGTTTAAGATTCTCGTTTTATTTTTTTGATTGAATCATTGTACGAAGCTTTATTTTGAGGGTCACCCAACCCGCTCACCACATATATTTATAAGTATTTTGCAAAACTAATTCACTAGGTAGGTACATTTTGGACGTTAAAGAAACAGATCAACTTGATAAAACATATAACAATGCCCGACTGATTCGGCGCCATGTATTTGTGGCCGAACAGGGTATCGATGAACATGATGAATTTGATGGAACTGATTCTCAAGCGGTGCACTTTGTGGCTTATGTAAATAGTAAACCGGTGGCAACCGCACGAACAACGGTAACTGATGAGGGAGTTCATATCCAACGGGTGGCAACCGAAAAAAAGTTCCGGCATAGTGGTTATGCCAAACAATTACTACGGTACATCTTGAATGATGATCGATTCTCAAAAGCTTCCCGTTTTTATTTGGGGGCTCAAGAGACGGCAGTTGGCTTTTATAAGACCTTGGGATTTCATACCTATGGCGAACCATTTATGGAAGTCGGTATTAAGCATTGGCAGATGTCAAAATCTGTCTAGAGGTTATGAGCTAATTGTAACCGAAATGCTTATTATCAGCTGGCAGATCATGATTCAAATTTTCAGATCGAAAGGGCGGGACAAAATTAATTGTCTCGCTCTTTTTTGAGCTATATGTGACGATCCATCGGTGGCGGACGTCTTCTAGGGGCACAAGTAAGATAGCTAGCTCATTTGGCGCCAAAGAAAGTGAAGCGTCATCGCCGAAGCAAAGGATAAAAGCCAAGTACCAACGTACACGGTGATGATTCCAAGAACGTCATGTTGGGCTGTTAGTTGCTTCCCAAATGATAGCCAGAGAAGTTGCTGCCAAAAAACGTTTGAAAGGAAGGCCTTGTAAGCAAAGGTTGCCAGATAGTGAACCAGTCGCGTTACTGGCAGGTGGCGATTGAGTTGGTAGGTACCCAGAGTGGCGATCAGTAGAATAATTGCAATATCGTAGATTGCCATGGATGGTTTGTAATAGATAGCGTTGGTTAAGCTGACCGGCCTTGTAAATTGGAACAGTTCGGTATTGATCCAATAATAACTGGCAACTGCGATCACCAAAATTAGTAGCCACCAACGTTGTCCGAACTTATCCAAAAAATGCTGGTACTGCCAAGCAAGTGTGCCACCGACCCCGTAGATGATAAAGCTGAAAAAGAAACGGTCAAGCAGGTACCAAGTGTTCATAAAGGGACCATGAAAAACAAGGATATCATAGAGAAGTAGCCAGCCAAAGTAAAGGATGGTCGTTATCAATAGGACAATAAATCCGCGATAAGTGTTAGTATCACACCACCGGCTTAGCCACCAAAAAAGGGGCATTAAGATAATGAACTGGAGCATCATCGTGTTGTACCAAAGGTGGGGTGCCGCATTACCATTGATAAATTGCCAGAGGAAGCCGCCGATGCTGTGATAGCGTGTCACCTGCTGTACCCAAGGCATTACCAATAAATAGATGCTTGTCCACCAAATTGTTGGGACAAATAAGGCGTGCCATTGGGTTGTGAGGTATTGGTGATAAGTTGGGGTGGGGTGAGCTGTCGTCCTCAGTGTTGTGTATAAAATACCAAAGATGAACGCCGGCGCTGTAAATTTCACTAAGTTGTACGTCATACCAATTCCGACTTGGATTGTGGCGGGTGGCTTGGGGATGCTAGTTAGGGTGGTATTCAAAATGGTTTGTAACATAACCGCGGTGCAGGCAAATAATTTAAGGTAATCGCCAATGTCTGCGGTGCGTGGACTTGTCTTGATTGCTGTAGATTGCATCGTTTATCTCACTTCTGGCGTCTAAATTTTGAATATTAAAAAAGAACCGGAAATTAACTCCCGGTTCTTCAAAGTCTATGTTTATGATAGTTATTGAATTGTTGGGTTACTGCTAACTACTAATCGAGGTCAGCTACATGAGCTGAACCAACGTAATCCCACCAAGGGGCTTTGACAGCTTCAGTAATCACACCACGGTTTTGAGCATCGATCATTTTGCCATTACCGATGTACAAACCAACGTGAGAAATTGCTGATGCGTTCCAACCAAAGAATACGAGGTCACCCTTTTGAAGATTACTGTATGAAACTTTTTGGCCAGCGTTATATTGTGCTTGAGCAGTTCGGGGAATGGTAATGTTAGCACCCTTCTTGTAAACGTAGCTGGTAAAGCCTGAACAATCAAATGCTGAAGGACCAGTGGCACCATATGAGTAAGGCTTACCAAGGTTCTGCTTAGCAACTGAATAAACTTGTGAGTAAGAAGCATCCGTATCAGCCTTTGATGCTGACGCGGTACTAAACCCAGCTGTTAATAATGCAAAAAATGCAACTAAACTTAAAATGATTTGTTTATGTAATTTCATATCTCTTCAACAACTCCTATCAATGTACAGTGAATACTTTAACAATAGTTTGTTGCAATCGTGTAACAAACTATTTGCAATGCAGTTAAAAGAGATTAACGGAATGAAACATTTGGGGTTGTTGCTGGAATTATCAGTTATAAATCCTGTTATGGTGCCCTTTTCGAGTCAGACACAAAAAAACATCCGTAATATAACGGATGTTTACTTTATAGAAAGGTGAGCATGATCCATCGTGCAAATGATCGCATGATGGCCTCACTAATCATAATAATGCTAAATTTTTCACTTGTTTTTTAACATATTCTTTTTACTTGGTAACGTAACGGAGAGCTTCCCGAGGGATGAAACGATCAACGGCAGAACGAAGTAATAAACGCAAACCGTATAAATAACGATCAAGGCAATTTCGATTAAGGCATAAGAAGCACCAAAGGTTAAGGCAATCGCTAACGCCACCACCACTAACAGAATATACCTGACGATCTTACCGTAGCTTGCCATGGTTGGTCGAATCCAATCTAGCAGCGAGAGCTCGGTGTACCTAAAGGAAAGTCCAAGTGCAATGATTTGCCAAGCAGCAATTGCTGTTAGGGCAGATACCGCAATCAATGGGACTTGCCAATCAAATTGGGTTACGTTGGCAACAAATTGCATCGTCATATAAGTAAGCTGGAAACCAGTAATCGCGGACATGATAAACGCAATTGTCCAATATAGTGGTTGTAGAATTGCACGGCTGACGATGAATACTGCTAAGAGGACGCCAATGATGACGATTGCCAGCAATGACGCAAAGTGATGACCTAACTTCGACTGGTTAATTGACTGAGTCACGGGTTCGCCAGTAATTGCAACTTTTGCGTGTGAAAGCGGGGTCCCTCGTAATTGCAAATTAATTTGGTTTTCAAGCCGATTAACCTGCTTAGTGTTTGATTGACTCGAAGGGGCGTCCTTCATGACGACTTGAAGCGTGGTAATTTTTTTGTTGGCACTTGTATAATTTAACATCGTTTGTAAGAAATCTGTATCGGCAAGCTGTGCCTTGGTAATGTAATAAATATTAGCAGCACCAGATTGCTGTAAACCACTTAAGTAATCATAAATACCATTTAGTTGATCAGTTGAGGAATGAACTTGACCACTGACCTTCTTCAGTTGTTTTTGAACCTGATTAATCTGTTGACTGTAATTTTGAAGATTGTTGTAACTATTTTGACCATAGGTTTGAATCACCTGACCTTCAGCGCTTAATTGACTAAGACCTGATGAAACGGCTTGGAGCGACTGATTTAGTTGATTGATTTTTGATTGGTAGGCCCGAACCTTACGTGAAGCATTCCTACGAACCGAGATACCGGAATTAGCACCTGCCTGGCTGACTTGAGCTGCTAAGTTCCGACTGTCACTGATAATCTGGTTACTTTTTTTGACCAGCGTTGACATGTCCTTAACCTGTTGTTTAAGTGACGACAAGTTAAGGTTGCTGTTACTGGCTTGAATACCGCTAGAGGCCTGAGACAATTGACCAGTTGCTTCCTTGGCATTTAGGCCGATGGACTGGAGTTGATTCGAAACGTAATACTTCTCAATTGGCATGCCACCTGGCTGTGTTAGTGAGTAAACGGCACTGACGCCTTGGGTGTGTTGGAGTTTATTGGTTAGGGCGTCGATATGCTGTAAGTATTTTTCGTTATCTAACGGCTTGTCATTCTTGAGATAAATGGTGATGGGGGTTGGCTTGCCTTCAGAGAAATGGGCTTGGAGCAGATGGGCCCCTTTAACTGCTTGATTTGTTTGGGTTAAATTGGTCATTGGTGAAAACGTGAGACTACTATGGTAGAAGTAGATAAATGGTAAGGTGATGTAGAGTACCACAAGGAAGCTCGCAATTGGCTGCCAGAGTGAGAAGTCAGTTGCCCGGGACCAGAAGTGAGATTTCATGGATGATAGTGGCGCGTTTGACGGCCAGAACAGACTTTCACCTAGAGCCGCCATAAAGACTGCGTTCAGTGTAATGGTTGCCAGCATCAAAACGAGGTAGCCAACGCCAAGTGTCCAGAGTGCCTGAATTTGGTCGTAATTAACAAATCCACAAGCAAAGAAGATGATTGCTAGGGCACCGCCGACAATGGTAATGGGAAATCTTAAGTCCGCAATTGTTTGCTTAGTAGCGTACATTCCCTCGCGTTGAAGGGCTAAAATACTACGGAACTTTCGGTAAATGTAGATATTCCAAATTGTTCCGACGATTAACGTGGCAATGCCAATTTCAAGTGGGACGTACTGAGAAAATGGTAAATGGAAGATTTTTGATAAATTTAATGAACCACTGTAAGACGTGACAAATGCCGAGAAGAGCGTAATGAACGAAATTAGGGCCGCAAAGACTGATCGAAAATAGATCCCGACGATTAAAAGCGACACAATAAATAAGGCCACTAAGACAAGCTGGGTGACTTGCGAATTCTTCTGGTTATTAACGTCACGAATAATTTCGGGGCTGGTTACGTAAGAATTAAGCCCGCTCACCTTTACTTGACTCAACAATTCGTTTGTCAAAACGCGCAGGGTGTTGCCCTTGGCGTCAATGTCTAAAGTAACCATTTGGGTTGAGCCATCCTTTGACAGCATTTGGTTTTTGCCAGCAACGTTTGTGCTGGGCGTGACGATTTTTTTGATACTATAATAGGACTTGTGCTGTTTCAGTTTGTTAATGGCGGTATCGATTTTTGTCTGCTGAGCATCGGAAATCTTTCCCTTGGCATTTTCATAGACAACGTTCACTGAAGTTGTGTTCCCAAGCTGATAGCCCCACTGTTGACGAAGGTGGTTCGCTTTAGCAGGTTGAGAACTCGCACTAAAGCTAGGCTGGCTGTATGATTGAAGAGTATTTGTAATATTTGGTGCGGAAATAATTGCAATAAAAACGATAATCAGCCATACTAACAGCGTAAATAGCCGATTTTTGTGTAGTTTTAGAATTGTGTCTTTCATGAAGTCGTCCCCTAAATATGTATGTGTGAAAAGGCTCATATAGTAAGAGTTTACCATTTTATAACGCCGAGCGCGATACGTTTTCAGGCAATTCATGATAGAAACTCATAATATTTTTTGAAATAGGTGACATTATTTTTAGAAGTGGAGGGGAAGCCATTGTGTACAAGTGTTTTTCAAATTGGGCAGGTTGATGGTGCTCATGTTATTGCAAGAACGATGGACTGGCCCCGGCTTGGCGCCCGGCCGCTTTTTTGTCCACGGAATTTTGAGTGGCATTCGGTTTATGATGACCATCGGTATGTGTCTAAGTACGCGTTGATGGGATCGGGGAGTGCGCATGACAAGGAAATTGATGTTTCAGATGGTGTTAACGAACATGGTTTAGCGGTCCAGAAGCTCACGTTCACTAATGGCAGTAAACTCGTTGAGGAGCCAGAAGATGGGAAAGTTCATTTAGCCCCGTTCGAGTTATCATTTTATTTGTTATCAACTTATCGGTCTGTTCAAGAAATCATTGATCATATTGACCAAATCGAATTGATGGCTGATAAACATAGTCTGAGAAAGTATGGTCATTCTGAATTACATTTTGTGGCTTGCGACCGGACTGGGCGAATCATCGTCGTGGAACCAGTGACTTCGCCAATTGAAATCATTGAAAACCCCTTGGGCATTTTAACTAACAGTAATCATTTTGACCGTCAGATTGCTCGCTTAGATAAGTATTTGGACTTTACACCGGCCTTTTTGAGGCACACCGTTCCGCTAAATACGCCACGGGTAACAACTGGCAATGTTTCAGGAAAGGCAATCCCACCTGGTTCGTACTCACCAAGTTCGCGGTTTATCCGCGCTGCTTATCTTAAGGAAAGAATTGATTTACCTAATAATGAAGCAGAAGCAGTAGATAATTGCTGGCATATTTTGGATTCGGTCAACGTCCCTAAAAGCACGGCCCATCAGCCGACCTATTCGGTATATCGAGCAGCTGTGTGTTGTGAAAGCCGCCATTATTACTATCAGCCATATCACGCCAAATCAGTTGTGCGAATTACCCTAACGGATGATTTAATTCGCAAAAACCAGTTGAAATTTTTTGATGTTGAGGATACAATTCAGTTCGCTGATACAGAGTGAATGGGGATGAGCCACCTCGTAATTGGTAGAAATTAGTTAAATGGAGAATTGCATTGCAGAAAAAAAGTTGGCACGTCATTTTTATAATTTTGATCACGACTATAGTGATTGGAACCGGAATTGTGGTTCGAAATGCGATAAATCAACGATCACAGTCGACTCGAAACATTCCAACACTTACGGAAAAACCAGCTCAGCAGTTTTCTAAGAAGCAAAAGAATCACTTTATTGATCAAATCGCAACGCCAGCCATGCAGTTGTACCAAAAGAACCGCGAAATCCTGCCGAGTGTCGTGATTGCACAGGCCATTTTGGAATCTCAATTTGGCACCTCATTGTTGTATAAGACTGCCAATAACCTGTTTGGCGTAAAGGGAACGTATCAAGGCCAGTCAGTCACGTTTTATACCAGAGAAGTGGAAAACGGGAAGTCAATTAAGGTACAGGCACAGTTCAGAAAGTATCCGAGTCTAAGAGCGGCTTTGATTGATCATAATCAATTGGTAGCGAGAAAATTTATCAAGCATAAAAATATCATGAGTTATCGCACGTCAACGAGCCTGTTACAAGAAAACGGCTACGCAACGGATCCCCATTACGCTAGCAAATTAGATCATTTAATTGTAAAATATCATTTGAGCCAATATGATTTGAGGGCGATAAATGAGTAAGAGTGCGAAACCAAGCGGTTAGAGACTGGAGCCTAAGCCTTCTCCGCCAGAAATCCCGGGCTTGGATTTTTGGCGGAGAAGGCTTAGGTGCAAGTCTCTGCTTGGCTTCGCACGTTTCCACTATGCTGCCTAGAACTATGGGATTTTTGTTAGAGGTGCTTATGTGGAAGTTTCTGCTTTGCGGAGCGGTCCTAGTCCAGGCGAGATAAAATAACCATCACCTTAAAATGACCATTTTGGCACAAGAGCCCAAAGCCTACTTTATGTTATACAAGTCAGTTATGCACTACAAAAAATCAATTAATCATACATAATCATAATCGGAGGAATGCTAAATTGTTGGATTGGGTTTCGAATCTGTACGGCCCGTTTTTTGATGCACATAATTGGTCAACCGTCATTACCAGTGGGGACGATTGGTTGATTATTCTGTCGCTGGTAACAATTGAATGTTTGCTATCAGTTGATAATGCCGTTGTCCTCGCTGCTCAGACGCAAGCGCTTCCAACAAAAGTTCAACGTGAAAAATCATTATTTTATGGCCTGTGGGGCGCCTACCTTTTTCGTTTCCTGATTATTGGTGTTGGAACGTTTATGATTCATTTTTGGGAAATCAAGGTCGTTGGTTCCCTTTATTTATTTTATCTGGTATATACATTTTTCCGAAAGACCAGGGTTGTCCGGACACACAAATTAGCTAGCAAATCTAAAACTGGGCTATCGCTATTTTGGTCGGTTGTTTTACAAATTGAATTCATGGATGTTGTTTTTTCGATTGATTCAGTATTGGCATCGTTGGCAATTTCGTCTAACCCAGTTATTGTGTTGATTGGGGGGATGATCGGAATCTTGGCAATGCGTGGCGTGGCTGAGGTCATTATGAAGTTGATGGCGATTATTCCAGAACTGCAGCCAATGGCTTATATTTTAATTGGGATTATTGCGCTTAAGCTATTTTTATCGATCCCGATTATTGGAATTGAAATTCCGGCAGCGCTGTTTGGTGTTATTGTAATTTTAGCGGTTATTGTGACATTGGTTATTCACTATGTACGGAAAGGGCGGCAAAAAGAACATGAGCGTTCAAATAACTCCTGAAAATCTAGAAGCTGAAACAAATAATTTGATTACCGTTATTGATTTTTGGGCACCTTGGTGTGGCCCTTGCAAAATATTAGATCCAATTCTTGCAGACTTAGAAAAGACGTATGGTGACCGGATTAAGTTTGCTAAAATGAACGTTGATGGTCATCAGGAAATTGCTGAAAAGTACCACGTGTTAAGCGTTCCCAGCTTAGTTGTTTTCAAAAATGGCAAAGCAGCAGAAAAGGTCACTGGTGTTTACCCTAAAGAAAAGCTGGCGGCTTACTTTGATAAAAAAATAGCCGAGGTTCAAGCTATCTAAAGGGTTTGACCCCTTGTTGGGCAGCTTGCTTGGCTAATTTGTTGTTTAAGATGTCTAATCCCTGCAATGGAAAATTGAATAGTGGGGCGATGAAGTTTGCCTTTTGGGGATCTGGAACGACTTGGCTTTCCTTTAAATTGGGAAGTAGTTTAGCTAAATCTGTTTGGGTTAGCTGTAATTGGCGGGCGTAGTAGATAACTTTTTGGAAAACTAAATTTTTAAACCACAGGTAATAAATAATCCCCGCAACTGCCACGTACCAAAATACGGTCCAGGTAATGCCGATTTTTGCCGGTGATAAAAAGCCGGTGAAGAATGTCAAAATCACGAAGAGACAATATGTTAAGATACTAATAATGGTCAATTTGGATTTGGTAGCCATAGTTTGCCAACTTTCTAATTGGAATTTAGATGATCGTTCAGCTACAATTATACCAATAACCATACAAAAGATAGATAGTGAGATGAAATTTTGAAATTTTCAGTAGAGACAATTAATCGAAACGATTATGCGGCTATTCGCGGAATTATTGCCGATAGTTACAAGAATGATGCGCCTAACACTGATGGTGACGAGGTGGATATGGTTGATCGGCTCCGGTCGTACACAAAGTATCAATCTAATTTCGAAATCGTAGCAAAGGGATCGGACCACCGAATCGTTGGTCATGCGTTAATGATTCCCGTTCAGGTAAGCTCTTCTCGTCATTCATTTGACGTTGCTTCAATTGTTGAAATTAGTGTTGGGTCTCATTATCAAAATCAAGGAATTGGTCAGGCGATGGTGAGTGAATTGGAGAATCGGGCGCAGTTAGCAGGATATCCAGCGGTCAGCGCAATTGATAATTCTGATTTTTTCTATAAGAATAACTACGTTGCTGCTGATAACTTTGATATTTTTTCAACGCTATCAATTGATATGAATGCCAACTTAATTAAACCGTTAACGGATGGTAGCCTCTTCAATAAGGGTGGTAAGATTTACTATCCAGAAGAATTTTTTGGGGTTCGAAATACTGAGGTTTAATATTCTCAGTTAAATTATTGGGTTTGGATAATGTGGTTAAATAGCAAAACTATCTGGGTGTCAGAAAGTCGGTGGCTGATGCGAACCGATCAGGATGATTTTGTGAAATACTTGAAAGTTAATTTCCGGATAACACTAGAACCGATATCATCTGGTGAGAAGTCTTTTTGACTTGAAATTGGGTGGTACCACGGTAAAGCGTCCCTGTCGTAATTGTAATTGCGGCGGGGGCTTTTTTTGTGCAGTGAGCGGAACAAAGCGGTTAGAAAGCGGAGCCTAAGTGACTCCGTTCAGAAATCCTGGGCTTGGATTTTTGAACGGAGTGGCTTAGGTGCAGCTTTCTGCTTTGAGGAGCGGTCCTAATCAATGTAAAAAGAGAACAATCACTAAATAACTTCTACAATTGTGTTCCAGAAGGTTCTTACATGAAGCTTTTTTGCTTTGTAGTGCAATCCCAATTTATATGGTCATGCAGCACGTTTCACCATATTGCCAACAATCGGAAATCCCTTTTTTGGGGGGAAAAAAATAGGGTAGCTCATGAGCAAATTGCTGGTTTTCTACTAAGATGCCAGGAACAAAGCACCAGATTCCACGTAGAAGATAATACTTACCAAAAAAATAAAGGAGAATCAATCATGAATTCAGATCAGGGTAGAAATAGAATTGGCTTAACTGAGGGCATTATCGTGTTGTTGGTGATGCTGTTCGTAATGGGGATTAGTGTGATTAAGTTGCAAATTTCCCCAGAAATGCCAATTCTCTTTGTTATTTTATTATTAATCGCATGGGCAAAGGCGCGTGGCTTTTCATGGGATTCGATTAATCAGGGGATTATCAATGGCATTACAACTGGCATTATTCCAATGTTTATCTTTATTTTAATTGGAGCGTTAATTAGTTCCTGGATTGCGGCTGGCGTCATTCCTTCATTGATGGTGTTTGGATTCCATATGATTAGTGCAACGTGGTTTTTACCATCGGTTTTTCTAGTTTGTACAATTGTGGGAACCGCGATTGGGAGTGCTTTTACCGTTATTTCGACGATTGGCATTGCTTTTTTAGGAATGGGGCTCACATTGGGGATTAACCCAGCGATGATTGCCGGGGCAGTAATCTCTGGTGCCATTTTTGGGGATAAAACGTCGCCGTTATCCGATTCAACGAACCTGGCATCAGCGGTTGTTGGGGCCGATTTATTTAGCCATATTCGTAACTTAATGTGGTCGACTATTCCCGCCCTGCTCACGTCACTAATTGTCTTTTTCTTTATTGGCCGCTCAAACGCTCATCTAAATGCATCGTCAATTGACCAAACGATTCAGGTTTTAAGTCGTCATTTTAGCATCACTGCCTGGGCGTTTCTTCCTATTGTCTTAATGTTTTTGTGTGCCTGGCGAAAAATTCCGGCAATTCCAACGTTGTTTATTAACATCGTGGTTGCCGTGGGGATGATCTATGTTGACAAGCCAACAACTAAGATTCAATCAATCGTGGATATTCTAACAAATGGCTTTGTGTCTCGAACCGGTAACAAGGGCGTCGATAATTTATTGACCCGTGGGGGAATCATGAGCATGATGGCAACCATCGCTTTGATTATTTCTGCCCTAGCACTAGGGGGATTATTAATGGAATTTGGGGTGATTGACGCGGTAATGCAGCCGCTATCGAAGAAGTTGCGGTCAAATGGGTCATTAATTGTGGCAGTGATATTGAGTGGGATTGGCGTTAATCTTTTTGTGGGCGAACAATATCTGTCGGTTATTTTACCTGGGAATGCGTTTAAATCAACATTCAGCAAGGCTGGATTAGCACCAGTTTCGTTGAGCCGAGCACTTGAAGATGGTGGGACGGTGATTAATTACCTGATTCCATGGGGGGTTGCTGGTGTTTTTGCAGCAAATACACTGGGTGTTTCTACCATCCATTACCTGCCATTTGCGATTTTTAGCTTGTCATCACCAGTATTTTCAATATTAAGTGGCTTTACTGGAATTGGTTTGAAATATTTGAATAAATCGACTAAACGTGAATAAAGTGAGGCGAACAACGTTGGAAACGCTTTGCAAAAACGGTTTAACTTAGCGACTTTGACAAACGTTACCTTACCATTACATTAATTACACAGCACCCTATTTTTTTAACACTGTCGATATTGCATAGTAACAACGTAACTATACACTATGTATTGTTGATCGATGAGGTCGACAAAAAATCTAGACACAGAACACAGATATAGGAGTGTGTAATTTTGAAAAAAGTACTATCTATGATTCTCGCAACTTCAGCCGCAGCTATTGGTTTATTCTTCGCAGGTTCAGCTTATGCATCAGCATCCACAATAGTTACAGTTAAGTCCGGCGATACCGTTTGGGGTATTTCACAACAATACAATACCTCCGTCAATGCAATCGAAAACGCCAACAACCTTTCGAATGCGAATGTCATTACAGTTGGTCAACAGTTGACTATTCCAGGTGCAAATGATTCAGCAGCCGCAACAACATCCACTACGCAAAGCAACAATCAGGCTGCTACAACCACACAAGCACAAACTACTTACAGCCAACCACAAACATCAACTACTCAAGCATCAAGTAACAACACAACTTCAAATTACTCATCAGCTGCTTCAAACGGCGGCAGTGCGAAAGCTTGGATTGCCAACAAAGAATCAGGCGGTTCATACTCAGCACGAAATGGTCAGTATGTAGGTAAGTATCAATTGTCAGCATCATACCTTCATGGTGATTACTCAGCAGCAAACCAGGAAAAGGTTGCTAACCAATACGTAGCAAGTCGTTACGGTTCATGGTCAGCCGCACAATCATTCTGGCAAGCAAATGGCTGGTATTAAGATAGAGCGCGACGAGACCCGGGTGGTCCTGGTGCGTAACTAGAAAAATGGATTGATGAACGTTCTTTGTTCATCGATCTATTTTTTTAGTTACGTGTAAGGACCGGGGTCGTCGGAGCGCCTTTCCACTATATAGAGGAGAAACTACCGGACGTACAATAAGGATTAAAATCCTGGTTTGAATTTTGATTGGGGCCCCTTTATTCAGTTAGCATCAGTTAGTCGGAGCGCGTTTCACTATATGAGGGAGAAATCACTGAATGCATAATGGGAATTTAAATCCTGTGTTTTCTCTATTTTCTCATCATACAAGCAGAAAAGCGGACAGCAACGGTAACTATTTTGGGTTGTCGCTGCTGTTCTTACTTTATTCAAAAGAAGTTAGCGGCTTGCCATCACTGAGCCGAATTCCGAGCAGCCAATGTAAAATATCAGGCAAAACCTGCTGCCAATATAGCCAGTCGTGGTTGCCGGTTTTAGTAACATAGGCTACGTTTAAACCTAACTCGTTTTGAAGGTAATCAACAAAGCGGTCATTATCGTGTTTCATGAAATCCTGATCACCGATGCAATCATAGATTCGAAGTCGGTGGAGAGCGGCTTGCGGCGCATTTTTAGCCAGTTCTTCTAAATAGCGTTTCGGTGCTGGTCCTGCAAAAATATTGTCGTAATCTGGCATTAATTTTGGAAGAACTGTTAAATTAACCACGGATGAAATTGAGATGACGGCGCTAAACCAATCGGGATGTGTGAAAGCTAATTTGAATGCCCCAAACCCACCCATTGATACGCCACTAACAAAGTTATTTCGAGGATCACTAGATAGTGGCAAGAGCTTACGCATTTCGGGAATTACTTCCCTGGTTAAATAATCCCAGTAAGGGAGGCCATTTGCCATGTTAGTGTAAAAGCTCCGATTCATTTCTGGGGTTACAATTGCCAGGTTGGTGTATTTATCGAGAACTTCTAGGTTGGTCTTTCGCAACCAACCGCTGCCGTTGTCGCCGAGTCCGTGCAGTAGCCACAATACTTGCAGCTTATGGTTAGCAGGAATCTCATTCGGTAGGATCACGTTGATGGTTGTTTGTTCTTGAAGTGATGACCAGGCACGGGTAAAACTTAGAATTGACATTGTTAAGACATTCCTTTCAGTTACAACAAAAGCCCTGAGACTATCACGCGTTCTACATGATAGTCTCAGGACTTTTTAAAATAGTCAACTAGTTACGCGACAACTTAATCACCATTAAAAATTGAATTCTTAAGTACGACGTAATCAACTTTTGTAATATCGTTCAATTTGCGACCACCGGCATATGAAATGGATGACTGCAAATCTTGTTCCATTTCGTCAAGGGTATCGGCAATGTGGCCCCGGTATGGGACCAACATTTGCCGGCCTTCAACGTTACGGTAAGCGCCTTTTTGGCGTTCGGAAGCCGAACCCCAATATTGCTTGTATTTTTTACCATCAATACTGATCAAATTACCTGGGGTTTCCTCATGACCGGCCAACAGTGACCCAATCATAACCATGGAAGCGCCAAAGCGAATTGATTTGGCAATATCGCCATTATAACGAATACCACCATCAGCGATCATTGGTTTTCTTGCGGCCTTTGAGCACAAACGTAGGGCGGCTAATTGCCAGCCACCAGTACCAAAGCCGGTCTTGAGCTTAGTGATACATGCTTTACCAGGGCCGATACCAATCTTGGTAGCGTCAGCACCCGCGTTTTCAATTTCTCGAACAGCTTCTGGTGTACCAAGATTTCCGGCAATCAAGAAACTATCTGGAAGTTGTTCCTTGATATAATGAATCATTTGAATGACGTAATCAGAATGGCCGTGGGCAACATCAATCGTGATGTACTCAGGCTTTTGGTTGTCAGCAACCAGCTGATCGATAAATTCATATTCTGCAGGCTTGATACCAACACTAATTGATGCGTAAAGATTCAGTGAATGCATTTTCTTAATAAATGGTTCTCGTTTTTCAGGTTGGAAGCGATGCATCACATAGAAGTAGTCGTTTTGAGCTAACCAGATTGCAAGGTCGTCGTTAATCACGGTTTCCATATTTGCAGGTACAACGGGGATCTTGAATGTCTTCGGACCAAATTTAACTGAAGTGTCAGCGTCGCTTCTGCTCTTAATGATGTTCTTGTTAGGGATAAGTTGAATGTCTTCGTAATCAAATACTTCCATGATTTACCTCCGAGGTTTTAGGACAGTTCCGCAAAGCAAGGGTCTGCGTATAGGCACTGGGTTACGTAGATTAATGGTGCTCCGCAAAGCAGGAATCTGCGCGTAAGCACCTCTAACAAAAATTCCAGACCCGGGAATTTCCGTTAGAGGAGACTTACGTTCCGATCCCTAAGCGCTTTGCTCCGCACACTATTGCTTTTTACCACACTTTTTCAACAACGTTAGTTTGCTCTCTGTCAGGACCAACTGAGAAAGTTGCGTAAGGGACACCGACTGCTTTTTGAACGTGATTGAGATAATTTTGCGCATTGGTTGGTAGTTCATCAAATGTTTTGCACTTGGTAATATCTTCAGTCCAGCCAGGAAGCTCTTCGTAAACCGGCTTGCATTGATCGAGTTCCCTTAAAGTTGCTGGGTAGTGATCGATCTTCTTGCCGTTTAATTCATAAGCAACACAGACCTTCAAAGTTTTAATGCCAGTTAAAATGTCTAAACAGTTAAGGGCTAAGTGGGTATAGCCGCTTACTCGGGCGGAGTGGCGGAGAACAACGCTATCAAACCAACCAATTCGGCGGGGCCGTTTTGTGACGACGCCGTATTCATGGCCGACTTCTCGGATGTGATCACCAATTTCGTCCTTCAATTCAGTTGGGAAGGGACCTTCACCGACTCTAGAAGTGTAAGCCTTGCAAACACCGATAACGTTATCGATCCGATTAGGGCCGACACCAGTCCCAACGGCTGCACCACCAGCACTGGGGTTAGAGGAGGTGACAAACGGATAGGTTCCGTGGTCAACGTCCAACATAACTCCTTGAGCGCCTTCAAATAAAACGTTCTTGTTGTTATCCAATGCGTTATTTATAATGTAGGAAGCATCAATGACGTATGGCCGAATTCGGTCAGCGTATTCGTTGTATTCATTGAAGATTGTTTCAAAATCCAACGGCTTCGTATCGTAAATCTTTTCTAGTAGTTCATTCTTTAGTTTGAGGTTACTGCGGAGTTTTTCTTCAAATGAGTCTTTGTCGATCAAATCCGCGATTCGAATGCCGATTCGTTCGTATTTATCCATGTAAGCTGGACCGATTCCCTTATTGGTTGTGCCAATTTTGGAATCTTTCTTCTGCTCCTGAAGGCCGTCGAATAGGACGTGATAGGGCATAATAACCTGAGCCCGGTTGGAGATCCGGAGGTTGTCGGTGCTAATCCCGTCTTTTTTCAAACTATCCATTTCGTTGATCAAAGATTTGGGGTTAACAACCACGCCGTTGCCAATGACACTATACTTCTCCTGGTCGAAAATGCCTGACGGGATTAGCTGTAAGTGGTAACTATGGCCATTAAATACAATGGTGTGGCCGGCATTATCGCCGCCTTGATAGCGTGCAATAATATCTGCACTTTGGCCGAAGAAATCAGTAATTTTACCCTTTCCTTCGTCGCCCCATTGACTTCCAACAATCACAATAGATGACATATGAACACCTCTACATTTTATTGCTAGGCTCCTAACCCAGCATTTTTAATTTTACCAACATGGAGACTATTAATCAACTAAAAGGTTAATAATTTCGTTGGTTAAAACGTTTAAAGTTCGACTTTAAAACCGGACACGAACATAATATGAAGATTACTTCCATAATATGGTCAAAACATGAACTATATGCTATCATTATGATGTTAATATTTAGGACAGCTGCATCAGGTAAAACCTATGTGTAAGCACCTCTGAGAAAAATTCCAGAATAGGGAATTTTTCTCAGAGGAGACTTGCACTCCGGTTTCTAACCGCCTGATTTCGCTCACTATTTTGAGGACAGCTGCGCAAAGCAGGGATCTGCGCGTAAGCACCTCTAACAAAAATCCCAAAACCGGGGATTTCCGTTAGAGGAGACTTACACTCCGATCCCTAACCGCTTTGCTCCGCTCACTTATTTTTAGAAAGGAAACAACATGATAGATAGATATTCGTTACCAGAAATGAGTAAGATTTGGTCACTACACAATCAATATGACTCATGGCTTAAAGTTGAAATTGCCATCGATGAGGCCTGGGCTAAGCTGGGAAAGATTCCAGCAGCCGACGTTGAAAAGATTAAAAAGAACGCAACGTTTGACGTGGATGGCATTGCTGAAATTGAGGCGGTTACCCATCATGATATCGTTGCGTTTACCCGTGACGTTTCTAAGTCACTTGGCCCTGAAAAGAAATGGGTCCACTATGGCGTCACCAGTACGGACGTCGTTGATACGGCTTATGGTGTTCGGATTAAGCAAGCTAATAAAATCATTAAAGAAGATATTGATCACTTTATCGATGTGATTGCTAAACAAGCTAAGAAATACAAGGATACGGTGATGATTGGCCGAACCCATGGCGTTCAAGCCGAACCAACGACTTTTGGTTTGAAGCTGGCCCGCTGGTATTCCGAAATGAACCGGAACAAGCGGCGATTTGAAACGGCCTCAAAAGAATTAGAGGCAGGCCAAATTTCTGGTGCGGTGGGAACTTTTGCTAACGTGCCACCGTTTGTTGAGCAGTACGTTTGTGACTCTCTAGGATTGCATGCCCAAGAGATCACCAGCCAGATTCTCCCGCGTGATTTACATGCGGATTACATTTCGACCTTAGCATTAATTGCAACTAGTTTAGAAGAATTTGCGACTGAAATTCGCGGCTTACAGCGTTCTGAGATTCATGAGGTGGAAGAATACTTCGATGCTGGCCAAAAAGGGTCGTCAGCAATGCCTCATAAGCGCAACCCGATTGGTTCGGAAAACATTTGTGGCTTAGCCCGAGTGGTTCGTGGCCATATGATTACAGCGTATGAAGATGTACCGCTGTGGCATGAACGGGATATTTCCCATTCTTCTGCTGAACGGATCATTATTCCGGATACGTTGATTCTGTTGGACTACATGTTGCATCGTTTCTCCAGAATTGTGGAACGACTGACGGTATTCCCAGACCGAATGAAGAAGAATATGGGCTTAACCTATGGCTTGATTTACAGTCAAAGAGTAATGCTAAAGCTGATCGACTCAGGAATGACCAGGGAACAAGCGTACGACCTCGTGCAGCCATTGACAAAAAAGTCGTGGGATGAGGGCGTCCAGTTCCGCGATTTAGTTGAAGCCGATAAGAAAATTACAGACGCATTGTCTGAAGACCAAATTGCAGATGCGTTTGATTATCATTATCATATTCGCCATGTGGATGAAATATTTGCTAGGGTGGGACTGGAATAGTGAGCGTAGTAAAGCGTTTAGGGATCGGAACATAAGTCTCCCTAACCAGAAATCCCTGGGCTTTGGGGATTTCTGGTTAGGGTGCTTATGTTCCGATCCCTGCTTTACGGAGCGGTCCTACTCTATATGACAATAGGACGATTGTTAAAATAGCCCAAAATTTAGCAGGCGTGACTTAGGTGCAGCTTTCTGCTTTACGGAGCGGTCCTACTCTGTGTAAGAAGGGGACAATCACTAAGTAACTCGAACTTTGATGTGCTTATGTGCAGATCCCTGCTTTATGGAGCGGTCCGACTCTATACAACATAGGACAATCACTAACTTGCAAAAGCACCTAATTACACAACTAAATGAACTAACTCTAAACCGGTGTCTAAGACAAACTTCCAGCTTTGTCTCGGGCACCTTTTCTGATATATTGGGCTTATTACCTCACAACAAGTACTGACACAAGTTGACCACTGACGCTTAATAATTAACCACTTATGCAAAAAGGATTTATTCAGTTTTCGGCTTGTGGTTTACTTAAAGATGAACTGAGGGAGGAGGTGTGGTTGGTGAGAGTTCGGGTTGAAATCGATGAAAAGATATCTGATAAGGAAATCGTAATTAAAGCACCAAAGTATGATGCTGAGGTTGCGCAACTGTATGATTCAATTCAAAGGCGGTCGGCAAAGGTTCAGCAATTGGTTTTTTATAAAGGGACCAGTGAATATTATCTAAGCCTTGACGATATTCTGTTCTTTGATACTGTTGACCGTCAAGTTCATGCCCACACGATAGACGATGAGTACGTGATTCATCACCGATTATATGAACTAGAAACGCTGTTAACCGGTCAATTTGCCCGTGTTTCTAAATCAGCCATTATTAACCTAAGTAACATTTTCTCCCTGACCCGCTCGCTCTCAAGCGTGGTGGTGAAATTCAAGAATTCAAATAAACAGGTCTACGTCTCTCGGCGGTACTACAAGCCGCTTAAGGATAGGTTGGAAAGAAGAGGTCATTGAGATGAGTCGAATAAATAAGCATCAACTGATTGTCGGCATTGCGTTTTTAGCTGGCGCCATTAGCTGGCTAGGCGTTAGTATGGGTTGGTTGAACTTTAAAATTAGCGTTACAACAATTGTGTTAACCATTATTTTGGCAATTGTGCTGTTGTCTTCACTCGTGGATCGCAGTATTGCCGGGACGGTGTTTTCATTAGCCTTCTTGAGCATGCTGTACGCGGGACCATTGGGGATAACGCACTTGGTTCCATGGTCAATTTTGGGAATCGCCTTACTGATCACGATCGGGCTTAGCATCATTTTCCATCCCAAGCGGCGTTGGCATCGTTGGTCTGATTGGATTGATTACGATGGTCGGGATGGTGATTACGCCGAAGTTGACGACGAAATTAATACTGGTAATCAGTCAGATTCAGTGATCGATACGACGATGAGTGATACGGTACGCTACATTGAATCTGATGATTTCAAACAAGTAAGAATTCATGCTTCGATGGGTGGCGTTAAGGCGTACTTTGATAAAGCGGTCATCATTGGTGACAGTGCCAAAATTCAAGTTGAAGGGTATATGTGTGACATTAAACTCTTTGTTCCTAAAGACTGGGAGATTATCAATCATATTAATCCCAACATGAGTGGTGTTGAAATTATTAATAATAATCAGCCTCACGAGGGACCCAAAGTCTATTTGACGGGTAAGCTAAACCTGGGAAACTTGCAGGTTTACTATATATAGTTGTGGTTGGCGTCATGAATTTTCAATATGTGAATTCATGATGCCTTTTTTATTTGGCGTCTTTTTGAAAATTGGATTGCTTAAAAAAGAAGTGTTGACAAATTGAATGAAAAGGCTTACATTAATTACGCAATCGTTTGCGTAATCTAAATAATTCTAAAGGGAATGATGTTCTTTGAGCAATTGGTGGAAAAAAGCAGTTATTTATCAGGTCTACCCTGCAAGTTTTCAGGATAGTGACAATGACGGGATTGGTGATTTAAAAGGGATCACTAGCAGATTAGATTATATCAAGAAGCTCGGGGTTGATATTGTTTGGCTCAGCCCCATTTACAAATCACCACAGGTCGACAACGGTTACGATATTTCAGATTATCAAGCTATTAATCCAACTTTTGGTGATATGGCGGCTTTTGATGAGTTGCTTCACAAAGCTCATACTTTAGGCCTGAAAGTCATGATGGATCTTGTTGTTAACCATACGTCTGATGAGCACAAATGGTTCCAAGAATCACGAAAGGGAAAGGACAATCCGTACCGTGATTATTACATTTGGCGGGATGGGCGAAATGGGGAAGATCCTAACAACTGGGGATCTTTCTTCATGGGACCTGCTTGGAAATATGACGAAGAAAGCGATCAATATTACCTTCACTTATTCGCGCCGCAACAACCCGACTTGAATTGGGAGAATCCAAATGTTCGCCACTCAGTTTATGACATGATGAACTGGTGGGCTGATAAAGGCGTTGACGGGTTCCGAATGGATGTTATTAACTACATCTCCAAACCAGACGGCTTACCAGATGGTGAAAAGGGCCCTCATGAGAAGTACGCGAACCCTGAACCATTAGTCGCTAATGGTCACCGGATTCATGAGTTTTTACAAGAAATGCACCAAAATGTCATGGCAAAGCATGATTTAGTCACAGTTGGTGAAACCCCGGGCGTCAATATTTCAGAAGCTCAAAAGTACGCGAATTTTGACGGCAAAGAGCTTAACATGGTCTTTCAGTTTGAACATATGGGATTAGATGGCAGCGATAATCCGACACTTGGTCGTTGGGGTGACCGCAAAGCATCTTTAAAGGGTTTACGAGCTAATCTTACTAAGTGGCAAAAGGCGTTAGCCGGCAAAGCTTGGAATTCGCTTTATTGGGATAACCACGATCAGCCACGGGTAGTGTCACGTTTTGGTGATGATTCAACTGAGCAAAATCGGGTTTTGAGTGCCAAAATGTTAGCAACGATGCTTCATATGCAACAGGGAACGCCTTATGTCTTTGAAGGTGAAGAAATCGGTATGACGAACGCCTACTTCCCGTCAATTGATGACTATGTTGATATTGATGCGATTAATGCTTATCACCAGTTTGTAGAAGAAATGCACTTGGTTGACAGTAAGGATATGATTAAATACCTGGGCCTTCATAGCCGTGACAATGCTCGGACGCCGATGCAATGGAATGACCAGAAAAATGCTGGCTTTTCACAACATCAGCCATGGGAGCATATGAATCCAAACTATCGATCCGTCAACGTTGAACAGGCATTGGCCGGTCCAAATTCAGTCTTTTATTATTATCAGAAATTAATTGACCTTCGCCATACTTTGCCAGTTATTACTGACGGCGTTTATAACCTTGTTGCTGATAATGAAAATGATGACAAAGTCTATGCATTTACCCGAAAAAATGCCGACACTACTTTGCTTGTTGTTCTGAACTACACAGCTGAAAAACTTGAGCGCCATTATCAAATTCCGGTGGACGCCAAATTATTAATTAGCAATTATACCGATGATATGGGTGATAGTCTTCGCCCGTATGAAGCAAAAGTTTATCAATATTAAATTAGGACAGCTGCACAAAGCAGAACTCTGCGCATAAGCACCACCAACAAAAATTCCAAGCTCAGGAATTTTTGTTGGCGGAGACTTATGTTCCAAGTTCTAATCTCTTTTCTTCGCTCACTTTTATAGGACAGCTGCGCAAAGCAGAAATCTGTACGTAAGCACCTGTAACAAAAATTCCAGAACCGGGGATTTCCGTTACAGGAGACTTACGCTCTGATTCCTAACCGCTTTGCTTCGCTCACTTTTCCTTAGGGGGGAAATTATATGTCAAAAACTACCACTACCTCACCGCAAGAGGCTAATCAAGCAACCGAACAAATTGCGGCCGATCATTCAATGCCAACGTTGCCGTTGAGAACAATCTTTGCCATGACGTTTGGCTGTATCGGGGTTAACATGGCGTTTACGTTGCAGGGTTCGCAAATGAGCCGGATTACGCAAACTATCGGGGTTAATCCCAATAGTTTGGGCTTCTTCTTTTTGCTACCACCGTTATTAGGGATGATTGTTCAGCCGCTATTGGGGAAATACTCTGACAAAACCTGGACTCGTTGGGGGCGACGGATTCCGTACTTGCTTTATGGGACGCCCATTGCCGTTATCGTTATGATTATGCTGCCGTTCACAGGATCGTTTGGATTTGGTTACGGGTCAATATTGGCACTGTCATACGCCGCCATTGCCATTGCATTGATGGATTTATTTAGTAACATTTGTTTGGCCCCGTACCGGATGCTCGCAGGGGATATGGTTAATAACGATCAGAAGAATTTAGTTTGGTCCTGGCAACAAATTTTCAGTTACGCTGGCGGCATCCTCGCCGCACTATTACCATACATCCTAACAATGCTTGGGATGTCAAATACCGCTTCTAAGGGTAAGGTGCCTAACACGGTTATTTGGGCTTATCTGATTGGCGCCGCCGTTTTGTTGGTAACGAGTTTTGTGACTATTTTCAACGTGAAGGAATATGATCCCGAAACGTTTGCAAAGTATCATGGCATTGATTTACAGAAACAAGCTGCAAAAACACCCAGTCTTTGGAGCTTAGTTAAGACTGCACCCCGATCTTTCTGGGAACTGGCCGTTGTTCAATTGTTTAGTTGGATTGGCATTATGTATACGTGGACATACGCAACTGGTGCAATGGCTAACAATATTTGGCATACCACTGATCCAGCATCCGCAGGGTTCCAAGCAGCCGGAAATTGGTATGGTGTGATGACTGCCTTTTATAGCGTTGCCGCCTTACTTTGGGGATTTGTTTATGCTAAAACTAAGCCAAACCAACGGAAATTCTGGTATTCATTTGGCTTGTTCGCCGATGCCATTAGCATTATCATTACGGCAACGACCGGTAACAAATGGGTTGCCCTCGCAGCGTTTGCTCTATATGGCATCGGTAATTTTACCATTAATACGTTACCGTTCACGCTTTTGACTTCCTCACTAGATGGTCAAAATGAAGGGGCCTATCTTGGATTATTTAACATTGCTATTTGTTTGCCACAAATCTTTGGCTCGCTTTTAAGCTTCTTGATTTTCCCAATGCTTGGAAACAGTCAGTCAATGATGATGGTTATTGGATTTATTTCAATGGTGATTGGTGGCTTCTCTGTCCTAATTGTTCATGAAGGGAAATAAGTCTTTGCCCATTTGAAGATAATTAATGATTTTTTTATGAGTATCGGGTTAAAATTAAGATTAGATTGACGATGAAGGAGGCCGGCGAATGACTGCAACAATTAAAGACATTGCTCGTAAGATTGGGGTTGCACCATCAACGGTGTCCCGGGTTCTCTCCAACAAGCCTGGCGTTGGTCCAGCGATGACGGCAAAGATTCAAAAAGTTGCTAAGGAATTAGGTTATCAAAAGAACCGGGCCGCAGTGGAATTGGTTAAACAGCGTAGTAACGTGATTGCGGCGGTGGTTAGCTCCGTTAAAACTAGTTTCGCTGGTCAAATCATCGAGGGAATTCAAACGGAAGCCGAAAAAAATGGCTTAAACTTGATTATTGTCTACTCGCATAGTGCCGATCCAATCGAACAGAGAAAGGCTTTGTCAACGGTTATAGAAAGACCGCTTAGGGGAATTTTATTACTATCGATTGCATTGTCATCTGACAACCTGGTCTTACTTCAGAATTCACAAATTCCGTTTTGCTTTTTGTCAATTAGCCTTGATAAGAAGACGGTTCCCTTTATTAGCTCTAATGACTGGCAAATTGGCTATCAATCGACCCAGTTTCTTTTGAAGAAAGGCCACCAACACATTGGTTTAGCAGCAATTGATAAGTATCCTTATACCGGGCGACTGCGATTAGCTGGTTATCAGCAAGCACTCAAGGAAGCTGATATAACGCCACGGGATAGCTGGGTTCAATTGGGAGATTATAGTTATGCCGCTGGAAAAGCGGCGATGCTGCATTATGGTGCTGACACAGACTTAACCGCCGTTATTGCAGGAAGTGACGCAGCGGGTGTTGGTGTGCTGAATCAAGCTCGTATTTTAGGGTTAAAAGTTCCTTCAGACCTTTCAATTCTAAGCATTGATGGCACTGATATATGTGAAATGGTTCAACCGCAGTTGACAAGCATTTCACAGGACTTTTACTCGATGGGGATTGAGGGGGTTAAGTACCTTCAATTACTTGGTGGGCAGTCAGCGAAACCGATGATTGAACAGAAATACACGGCAACGCAAATTGTCGAACGAGAGAGTATTTGTGATCTAGGCAAAAGTAGGTAAGAAACGCATTATAATTCCATAGAAAGCCCCTGATTCCTGTTTGCTTGGGATCAGGGGCTTTCTATGGAATTATGATTATTAAATATCGCCATGTCTACCAGTGTCCAAAAAGCGAACGGTTTCGCCAACAACTTCGTAGATTAGTAGCCAGTTGCCCTTAATAAAAAGGGCACGTTGAGGTTTACGACTTTTAATGACGTGGTCATCGTATTTTTCATCAATGGGGTGGCCGGCTAATAGTTGGTCTTTTATTTTACTAAAATCATCCTTACTATAGCGATTTGCCCGGATCATATTTTGATAATGTTTTTTAAATCGGGATTGATATTTTGGCTTATAGGGCATTATGGGCTCACTTCCTTGGCTGTTAATTATAGGGGAAATGACTAGAGGTTGCTAGTGAGTGGAGAATGAATATGTGTCTTTGAGGGATTATGGGGTTAGCTGGGATGAGGGTGGTTTTATGTAGTGCAATAGTGCTCAGAGCAACTGATGGTAAACATATATGGTGGTCCCAATTAAAATCCAAGCCCATTCAGTTATTACTCTGCTACATAGATTAGGACAGCTCCGCAAAGCAGAAGCCTGCACCTGAGCCGTCCCGCTCAAAACTCCCAAGCCCGGGGATTTGGTCCCTTACATAGTGGAATTGTGCTCCGAAAAGCTGACGTTTAATGTATAAGGTAAGGAAACCCAAAATCCCTAAAACCAGGATTTCGGGTGTGGTGTTGTAATTTCTCCTTTATGTAGTGGAATTGTGCTCAGAGCAACTGACGCTAAACATATAAGGTGGTTCCAACTAAAATCCAAGCCCATTCAGTTATTGCTCTGCTACATAGATTAGGACAGCTCCGCAAAGCAGAAGCCTGCACCTAAGCCGTCCCGCTCAAAAATCCCAAGCCCAGGGATTTTTGAGCGGGACAACTTAGGCTCCGGCTTCTAACCGCTTTGCTCCGCTCACTCGACAAAAAAAGATAAGGCGGGGGAGGCCTTATCTTTATAGTATCAATATTCTGAGGGGAATATGAATATGAAAAGCAACAAATTAATGGGGGGATTAATTTATCACTCGTTATTGGGGGGTGAGAAGAAACAAACTTTGTTTATCTCTTTCCATGCTTTTAATATACAGGACAAATATTACTAAAAAATGGCGAAAATATGATTTTTTTGTGAACTGACAAAAAGATAGTATGTAACTTTTAGCGGATGGATTAAAAAAGAACCATGGCAAAGATTATTGTCACAGTTCTTCCAAAAATATTCTTTATCTTGTCTAGGACAGCTGCGTCAGGCAGAAACTTCTTGGTCAAAAATTCCAGTTTCTAAGCGCCTGACTCCGCTCATCTTTGTATTGGGGGAGAGACAAAATAAGTTCAAGTAGAAAAAAGGATAAGACACGGGGATGTCTTATCTCAAGATACCTATATTCTAGGGGAAGAATATGAATATAAAAGTAATAAATTAAAGGGGGATTTAATTTGTTACTAACATGAGCTATTAGTAAACTCACATTTCAAATACAACTATAATTGACGAATGTTGCTAAAAAATGAATAAATTGTGAAGAAAGTGTGAACTTTGCAAAAAATGTCAATCACTTCATTTCGTCAGCGAATGTAGTAATCTTAAGTAAAGGGGGCGGTTGGATGAGTTTCATGGCTAGACGGCTGACGAAGCAGTTTAAAACCCAGAACTATAAGCAAACCGTTGCGCACAGTTTTTTACACCCAAATCAAAAAGTTAATATCTTCAAGAACAATCCAGACATTGGGTTGATTCACCACCTCAATTCAGGCCAGCTGGTAACGATTGACACCAGTACTGCCCCAAAAAGCCAAATTCTTTATTTTCATGGCGGGGCGTTTCGGGTTCCGATGAATGATGACCAACTGCAGATGATCAGATCAATTGCCACTCAAACAGAAAGTCGATTACAGATTGCTGACTTTCCATTACTACCAACGTATTCAAGTGCTGACATGCTTAATTTTGCTACTTCAGCATTGCAGGCGGTCGTAGCTAACGGGCTACCCACTTTTCTAGTGGCGGATTCTGCTGGCGCGGCGCTTGCTGTTCAGCTACTGTTTCGGTATCCGGATAAAATTGCCGGCACCTCGCTTATTTCACCCTGGCTGGATTTCGAGTTAACCGATGCCCAGGTTGTTAGCAGGGCTACAAATGATGTGATGTTAGATATTGATGTTCTTAGGCAAATTGCGGCCGAATTTACTGATGGCCTTTCTAACGGGCAGTGGCTGGACGTATTTTCGCCAAGTGACTCGTTAACCGGGTCCCTCCAGCTTTTTTATGGTGAAAATGAGCTTCTTGCCCCAAATGACAAAAAATTTGCCACTACCTTAACGGCAACGACAAATATGACCATTGATGTCATAAGTTTTCGGGATGCGTTTCACGATTATATTCTCTGGGATAAGTTACCGGAAACTAAGAAGACTAAGAAACAAATTGTGACGTTTACTAGAGATCAACGTGGTGCTTAAGCTTTGGAAAGGCGTGCGTGTCTGACCATTTCATCATCGCACCTTGGAAAATCAGGGCAAAAGCCGTTCCAAAGCCGATTGCATATACTTTGCCAGTCGCGAAGTAGGCAATCGTAATGATGATGACCGGTGGGATGTAGCTGAGCCATTGTGATAGAATCGCGCTGCCATGAATGAATTTAAAACGGATGATGTAAGCGAGATCGTCATTGGGATGCATGATGAGGTTAGCCCGTGAATACATCGAAACGGCGACGGCCACACCAAATAGGCCGATGATGTCTAGAATGACCCGCGCCCAGAAGTCCATGGTGGGAACGCCCAGAGAATCGAAAATGAACTGAGCAAATTGTACTAAGTAACTGAATGGCAGGGTAAACAACAGGTTCGAGAAAAACCGCCGGCGATCAAATGAGCCAATCAGTAGTTGGTTGGCGATGGTGACGATGATTCCGTAAATGAATAAAGTGTTGCCCAGTGGGATGTTAACCCATTTGGAAAGGTTAACGGCAGAGCCAGTCCAAACTGCGCTACCAAGGTTGCTTGAGATAGCCAGTGCGTTGCCAGCCGCGTTAATAATTATTGATAGGCAGAGGTAATAGAAGCGTTGATTAAAATCCTGTAGTTTAGCCATTATGTAGTCGATTTCTCCTTAAGGTTACAATGAACTTCATTGTATAATATTTCGGTAGCTTTGAAAACGCTTAGGGTCAAATTCATGCTTATATGAGGCGAGTCGTGTTAATATCATAGGTAGAGGGGGCGGTCTTGTGCAACAACAAACAGCTTATTCGGAAGTTGAAGCCGAAAAAAACGTTGAAAATAATCGTCTATTGTTTAATTGCTTTCGGACGACCCGCTCATTTCAAAAGTTAAGTAAGCCAGAAAAGGCGGCTGCTTTTTATATTACCCAAGCATTTGTTGGCTTGGCCTATAAATATCAATTACGTAGTCTGAGGCGATATTCTGCAAAATCAGTAAAAGAAGTTGTGTTAACATTATTTCCCAAAAAAATTGCGGCCACTAATGTTTTCTTTACGTCGGTGATCCCAGTGATGAGACGCTACTTTGTTTTCCTTGGTGTCCAGCATAAAATAAGTAACGCCGAAACATTGGTGCGGGCATTGGACTCAATCAAAGTTGGTGACTTATTAACGGGTCATAAAGATGCGTCAAAGTGGGATTCCCATAAACGCGTTGGCATGAAATACCTGATGGGCTATACCAGAGAAGTTGACCCAAAGCGAGTAAGGGCTTATGAGGAAGATTACAACATGGGTGTCCCGTTGAGATTCTGTTTTGACTTCAGTGTCAACCGAGTTCCAAAGAATATGATTATGCTGACGGAAAGCCTTAGGGAGAAGTTTGAGCAGATATTGTATGAAAAGAATAAGTGAGCGTAGCAAAGCGGTTAATAACCGGAGTGTAAGTCTCCTTTGAGAGAAATTCCCGGGCCTGGAATTTTTCTCAAAGGTGCTTACACGCAGGTTATTGCTTTGCGGAGCGGTCCTAATCTATGAGGCTTAAAGAAATTAGACCTAAACATATGAGAAATGCATCCTGGGCTTGGATTTTTGAACGGAGTGGCTTAGGTGCAGCTTTCTGCTTGGTGGAGCACGTTTCTGCTAGGGTGCCAAGAGAGCAGTATAGTAAGCTTAATCTCCAAACCTGTGCTTAACCTAGGCGCAGACTTATGCTTTGCGGAGCGGTCCTAATCTGTGTAAGTTTAGTCACGTCACAGCACATTATCACTGTGTAACCAGGGAAGTTGATTACGAAGACTTTATATGTAGTAAGCTAAGTATTGAGCTGTTTCAGCCCTGCGTTACTACACAATCACGTTAAAGTACATCTATCATATGTAAATATGTAATAAAAGAATAGCGCCACAGCCACAAACGACCATCAGACAAAAATTGTGTCTAGTGGTCGTTTTAGTTTGCCATAGAAACGAAGGTGAGAAGTCTCCATAAGAGGCTGAGACATTAGTTATCTTCCCATTTGTAATGACAACTTTGGGCACCCCTTATAGTGATTAAGCAGTGGGCAGGTTCCTGCCAGTTAACAAAGAAGGGCCATTATCCCAGCCAGGAATAATAGCCCTTCTTTACTAATTTCTGGGATCTAAACACCAATGTCCTAGTTCTAAATAATTGCTAACCTAAAGATCAGTCACTGTATCTAATTGAGCACGTTTACCTTACGAATGTCGTCAAGTTTGATGACCATCACGCCCTTGGCTGGACGCTTTATGAATGCTTGATCATCGTTAACCGCGGCGACTCCGCCGGTAATTGTGCCATCGGGAATTTGAATTGAGACCAGCTTACCTGCTTTGTAAGCAGCCATCAACTCACTTGAAAATTCTTTAGCTGCGATAGTCATCAACATCACCTCTGTATGATAGACTTAAGTATAGTTCACCAAAGCGCGGAATGTAAACATTTTTTGCTGGTTAGCTAAAATATGAAAAGTTTTGGTAACACTTTTTCCAAATTAGCGCTAAAGTGTATATATAAGGTAATTGAAAGGGGTATTAAAATGACTGAACGCCAATTGATTCAAGAAATTTTAAATACCGTTGATGTTATTTACGATTTTGTAAACACCGACGACGATAAGAAGGAATACGAGATCACAATTAACCGCCAGGACGGGGATCATCGACCACTTGAAAATGTTAATAAAGAAATTAAGCATTACTTTACGGATGCTGATTTTAGTTATGATGAAGAACTAAATGATAATGGTGACGATATTCACGTCCAAGTTAAGCGATAATTGGTCTAGTTGATTTATTGTTCACGATCATTGATTGAATAGCAAATTGAAATAAACGGTACATTATGGTATAGTTCATAATGTGCTTTTTTAGTATAAAAATAAATCAACGAAGTTATAAAAATTGCATTGGATGAAAATAACTTTGTATAATAGGACATGTATTTTCATCGATTGGAGTGAACGTCATGCTAACAGATCAACCTAAATATATTTTATCAATCGACCAAGGGACGACAAGCACCCGGGCCATGATTTTTGATCATAATGGTCGGAAAGTTATTGAAGCATACAAACCAGTTAAACAAATTATTCCGCATACGGGTTGGATTGAAACTGACCCAAACGAAATCTGGACTTCAGTGTTAAGCACTATTTCTTCAGCCTTTATCGATGCCGGCATTCACCCGGAAGATATTTCTGGGATTGGCATTGTTAACCAGCGGGAATCAACAATTATTTGGGATAAAGAGACCGGCGATCCCATTTATAATGCGATTGGCTGGCAATCTAAGCAGACGGCGCCCTTAGCCCGGAAATTAAAGGATGAGGGTTATGCCAATCTGATTCATAAGAAAACGGGCTTAATCATTGATTCATATTTTTCGGCTACCAAGGTGCGATGGATTTTAGATCACGTTGAAGGGGCTCAGGAACGCGCTGAGAAGGGCGAATTGCTTTTCGGAACCGTTGATAGCTGGCTGGTTTGGAAATTATCTGGCGGCGAATATCACGTGACCGACTTTTCCAATGCGAGTCGAACCATGCTATTTAATATTCATGCGCTTCGGTGGGACGATGATATTTTGAAATTGTTAAATATCCCCCGCCGAATTTTACCAATCGTTAAAACCTCAAGCGAGCTATATGGGACAACTAAGAATTACCAATTTTACGGGATTGAAGTGCCGATTGCCGGGATTGCTGGTGACCAGTCAGCTGCGTTGATTGGCCAACTGGCGTTTGAACCGGGGATGATCAAAAATACGTACGGTGATGGGGCCTTCATCATGATGAATACGGGGTCGAAGCCGGAATTATCTGATGACAACCTACTGACTACAATTGCTTATAATATTGGCGGTCAGGTAACCTATGCCCTCGAAGGCTCAATTTTTGCGGCTGGGACGGCCCTGACGTGGTTGAGTGACCAAATGGGCTTGATTGATAACGTTGCTGAAACCAGGGATGCGGCGATGCGGTCGACCGATGACGATGAAATATACGTTGTGCCAGCCTTTAACGGCTTAGGCGCACCCTATTGGGAACAAGAAGTTCGTGGGGCGGTGTTTGGCCTAACCCGCGGGACAACCAAGGACGACTTTGTTAAAGCAACCCTCCAATCGATTGCATACGGCACTAAGGATATAATCCGAACGATGGAGCGGGATACGGACATGTATATTCCGGCATTGAGAGCCGATGGTGGGGCATCCCGAAATCGCTACTTGATGCAATTTCAAGCAGATATGTTAGACATTCCAATCGAACGGGCTGCCGATGAGAACACCACTGCCTTTGGGGCGGCCATCTTAGCTGGCTTAGCCGTTGGGTACTGGAAAGATATTGATGAGGTGAAGGGATTGGCCGCTGAGGGCCGCACTTTCACCCCCGAAATGGATAAGGCAAAACGCAAACGGCTATATCGTGGCTGGAAGGCTGCGGTTAATGCGGCAAGGGCGTTTAAGCCAGATGATGACGATGAAGAATAGATAATCACAAAAAGTAGTTGCCTTCTTGGAATTGAATTTCCAAGGGGACAACTACTTTTTGTTTTGATAATTCGTATTGAAATCTATTTTTATTTCAAATTTCTGTCGATAAACGGGATACGACATATTTTTTTATAGGTCGTGTCTTGTTTTTTTGCTTTTGAAATTTTGAAATTGTGATTATTTTTTTTGTTTTAAATTAGAGTCGGTTTGTAAAACGGAAATTTGTGTATATCGATTACTTAGGGTGTGGAGATTGCTTTTTTGGGCAACATAGCGGAAACGTGCTACACCAAGCAGGAAGCTGCACCTAAGCTACTCCGTTCAAAAATCCAAAACCAGGATTTCTGAACAACCTAACTTAGGCTCCGCTTTCTAACTGCTTTGCCAGACTCACTACATATTAGGACCGCTCCGCAAAGCAGGAATCGGAGTGTAAGCACCTGTTGAAAAAATTCCAAACCCGGGAATCCTTTCAACAGGAGACTTACACTCCGATTCCTAACCGCTTTGCTCCGCTCACTGTTTGTCTTCTGGTTCTCGCCAATATTTAAAATTGATGAGGAGCTCTTTTGACCGTTGATCTGCAGGCACAAATCCTAAATTAAACAGATGCTTGAAGTACATCATGTTATAGATGAACAGCCATAAAATTCCTAACCCATATGAAGCAAATGTCCAGGTAAGTTGTAGCGGCTCGCTCATCTGCATTGACAAGCCCATTGCGACAATTAGCTGAATGGCTGTCATACAAAGGAAATTATACCAATCTGATCGAAACACCGGCACCAGAATACTGAACCACAGTGCTGTCCAGGAAAGGCCAACTTTGGCAATTCTAATCTGACCGTTTTCCTTATTCACCACCGTCGCGAAGTTTGGTGGGATTGGCAATAAATTGTTTTGATCATCATTATTATCGTCGTTATTTCCATTACCAAATGGATTTTGCATTGTCTGCCTCCTCGTTCAGTCTATTTCTTTTTGAACTTAACCACACATTCGCACCTAGCCGTTTGTGGAATTAAATCAACTGATTGGATATATTCAACGTTATACTTCTGGGTTAATTTTACTAGATCTCGAGCTAAAGTCGATGGGTTACATGAAATATAAACGAATTTTTTTGGAACGATCTCTAAAATTGTGTCAATTAATGAATCAGCGAGGCCCGTACGCGGTGGATCAACGATTAGTGCGTTTGGCCGCCAGCCGTCTTCAATCCAAAGCGGTAACAGCTTTTCAGCTTCGCCCACTTCGTAGAGGGTATTGATAATCCCGTTTCGAACCGAATTAGCATTTGCGTCATCCACGGCGTCCTTAATCGTATCCATTCCCCGGACTTCTCGAACTTGATTCGCAACCGAGAGTCCAATGGTCCCAACACCAGAATAGGCATCGACTAATTTTTCGTTTCCTTTGAGGTCTAATGCCTTGAATGCTTCTTTATATAAGACCGATGTCATCGTGGGGTTAACCTGTAAAAATGCCCGGGCAGACAAATCAAATTTGAGACCGTTTAGGATTTCAGTGATTGTTTCCTTGCCGTCAACATGAACAGTTTCATCGCCCCAGATTAGTGACGTTTTGCCTGGATTCACATTTTGCATGATTGAAACGACTTCAGGCAGCTCGGTGTGAATCCGTTCAACCAATTGATGCTTTTTAAGTAATTTCTTGCTTTGGGTGATGAAGGTGACTTGCACCTCGTTGGTGGCCACCGCAGCTCTGACGACAACTGTTTTGATGATCCCGGCATTCTTTTCTTCATTATAAACGGGAATCTTCAAGTCTTGAATCATCGTTACAATTGCCCGCATGACTTTCATCGTCAAGGGGTATTGCAGTGCGGATGTTTTTAAATCAACAACTTCATGGCTCCGAGTCTTGTACAGGCCGGCGATCACGTTGCCATTGCGGTCTTCGCGGATTTGAAAGGTCGCTTTATTTCTATAACCGGTGGGATCGTCCATCCCAATCGTTGGTAGTAATTTAAATTTTCGGTAACCAGTTGGTTGATATTTTTCGAGAGAATCGTGAATGATATCACGTTTAAAGGCTAATTGAGCTGGGTAAGCGAGATTTTCAAGCTCAAAGCCACCAACTTTATTGGCATAACTGTCAACTGGGTCCACCCGATCCTTGCTTTTTACCACAACGTTGACTAGGGTTGCCCGAATAAAATTCTTCAGGTCCTCAACAACTTCGACAAGCACTTTTTCGGTTGGCAGTGCACCGGGAACGAAAACCAGTTTCCGTTCGTAGTACCCGATCCCTTCGCCGTTGATACCGAGGCGCTTAATTTGAATTGTAAATTGTTCACCAAAATTTACGTGAACTTCTGTTTTATTGTTATCCATTGAACCGTCCTTATTATTGTAGTTATTAAGTATGATAGCACAGAAAGAAGAGTGAGCGTAGCAAAGCGGTTAGAAGTCGGAGCCTAAGTTAACTCATTCAAAAATCCCTGGGCTTGGGATTTTTGAATGAGTTAGCTTAGGTGCAGACTTCTGCTTTGCGGAGCGGTCCTAATCTATGTAAAAGTAGAGTCTCAGAAATTACTAGATTTAAAACAACCTTGAGCATCCAAAAAGGCCTCCACCGCAATAAATATAACTAATCGTTCATATTGACTCGGGGGGGGCACCATAATACAATTGAGTTATGGAAACGGTGACATAATGATCAGGGGATTAGTTATTACAGATGGGACTGTTTTCAAAAATAGTTTTGAGGGGGATTCATAAATGAAAAAGAAGAAAATATTACCACTTTTATTTGCTGGGGCTTTAGCTTTCACTGCGGCAGGAGTTGCCGTTACAATCAATACTAATATGCCAAGTGGTATGATGGTGGCTCATGCTGCTGAAACGTCATTTGATTTAAGCAACAAGAGCGCAGGAAAATGGGCGTTAGATTTTTGGGGTTCCACTCCAGGAGTTTCTTACACTCTTTATAAGGATACGAACTTCTACGAAAAGCCTAATTCATTAACCCAGCCAACTCCCATTCCAGAGAGTATTCAATTAACGGCTGATACGGCTGAAGATCCTTCTCTCGTTGGACAAACTCTAACTGTTAGTAGCGTTGGGCTGTTTGACGGTGCTGATAACGATCCGGTTTATGGTAGTCAATGGCCATACAGTATTGCTGCAACGACGACAGCTCAGGAGTACGATCCCAACGGCCAACAGGTTCCAAATGATCAATTAAAAATTGCAACGGATAATAATAGCGCCGTTTCTGGAATTTCAACTGTTAAACCTGGGGATGTCGTTGTTGTAAAGATCGTTCCTGCTGCAAATCGACCTGCAGATCTAACTAAGTTAACTGGCGCATTTTATGCTTTCTTCAACAATGATGGAAAGTATACCCCGAACATCAGCTATTCATATGCATTTGATTCAGCAGCGAAATCAACTGACATTACTGACACGACTAGTCCGAGTTCAATAACCGCTCCTTCGGGGGCTAAGACACTCCAATTGAGTCAAAACGGTTATATTGATCCAACGTGGACTGGTGGTGATGCGAACGTTACTATTGACGCTAACGGAAAAATAACCGGTCTTGATAATCCTGCCGAAGCCGGCAAGACCTTGACATTCACGCTAACAAGTGGTGTTGATTCAACCATTACTCATACCTTTAATGTAACGATTCCAGCTAAAAACAATCCAGATAATGGGGGCGGTAATGGTGGTAATTCCGGTACTGTGATTGTCCCATCTAACAATGGTAATAACGCGTCTACCACGAACAGCGTTCCAACGGTATCTTCGAGCAGTTCAACTGCCACGGCTACTGAGCCGGCAACGCAAGCTACCTCGAAGAGATCAAGTAATAGTTCAATTACTACCAAAGGGGCTATTGTATACGCCGCCAAGGGCATCTACATGTACAAGAACGCTAATTTCAAGAAATCACAACGGATCGCTAAATATCCAAAGGCCAAGCGGGTTAACCGACCAATGTTTGTCGTAACTGGTTATGCCCGTTCCAACAATGGCACGTTGAGATACAAAGTTCGCGACGTCAACCACGGCAAGAAGACCGCTAACAAGGTGGGCTATATTACCGCAAGCCGCAAGTACGTTGTAAATGTTTACTACCAGACAACGCCGAAGAACAAGAAGATTACCGTCATTAACAAGAAGGGTATCAATGCTTATAAAAATGCTAACTTAACTAAGAAAGTTAAGAATTATAAGAAGGGTACTCGATTGACAGTTAAGAAGATTGTTAAGCATAATTTGACTAGTCGTTATCAATTGAGTAATGGTGATTATGTTACGGCGAATAAGAAGCTAATTATTCAGGGTAATTACTAAAAATTAAGCATATTATATTTTAAGTTTAATTAAAGAGTTTCGGGAAGACAAAACTTTCTCGGAACTTTTTTTGATTTTACTGACTGGGAACAGAAATTATGAAAAATAACAGATACTCTCATAATTGATTGTTTATATTGACGTAATAAGTACACCCGCTGTACGATTAGGTTGTCAGGCAAGCTACATACCTGAATGATTATAATCAGAAGAATTTGTGTTGATTCAAAAAATACAGAGGGGTGTATTTATGAGAAATATAGTAAAGTTACGCAAGGCATTCTTGTCAATTTTACTAACAGCGTTTGGGTTGCTGCTAGTATTTGGCATGCAGCCGAATAAAGTTAATGCTGCGGACGAGTCACCATTTTATAATGGAACTGTCAATAATTTGAGCCCAAACAGTGATACCATTACTGCGAACGGGCTTGAACACTATGTTTGGATGACGGCTGATAACGGCAATGGGACTGAGGCACAGTCAAATTATGGGACTGTTCAACCGGGGATTGCTCATAACTTTTTGATAAAAAATGGTAATTATCAAAATTTACAGTTACATTTGAAGCTAACTAATCCATCAAAAACTGACACGGTAACAATAATGAATGAATGTTTAGACCTACCGGATGCTCCTGATCTTAAGGACGCAGCTAGTAGCCAGGTTGCTTATTCAGGCTCAGGTCCAGTTATGCCAGATACTAAGGTTACATCTAATCCATCCAGCGTACACCTTTGGTATGATTTTACTAACCACGATGGTACAGATACCAATGCGCCAGATCTAGACTGGAGTAAGTTATATCGAGTTTCAGTTACGAGCGGTAATAAACTGGCCCCCGGTCAATCTATTCAGATTAACGTTCCGCTCACGGTGACACCGGATAAAAATGGCAATACGAGTGATTTTACATTCGCCGATCTTTCATACAAGGTTAATGTACCAACATATATTCAGAACTGGGCTCGAGTTGCTTCCCCAATTCCATTGCCTTATCGCCAAGCGGGCTACGAAGGCTACATTACAGCTGGCCAATGGCAATATAGTGACCGGAAGATTCACTTTGCAAGTGATGTGCAACAGTATATGCCCAAGATAGCTGATTCACTTAATGCAATTGGGTATGATAACACAAACTCTGCTGATGACGGGGCACCAGACGATACGGTTCTGTATACCGGCGGGAACGTCATGGTTCATTTGGATAAGCTCCGTTCTGCAAACGGAACCGAGAGTTTAGCTGACGAATTGCACCAGAACGGTTATTCGCTTTTAATTTACGACAAAGACAGTGGTGATAAAGCTGGGCAAGAACTTAACACTTATGTCTTTCATACCACTGGTGGGGCATCGACGAATCCACTATTGCCTAATGGATTCCCAGCTATGGGGACAAAGTACAACGGTAAATTATTAGGCCCCGTTGAAGTGACCATTCAACAGTTAGTGGCGGCATCTAATAAGACCATTCCGGTAACCAAAGATGGTACTTGGAATCCTTACGACGGCGTTACCTTCTACGGAACCGATCAAAAGCCACTTGCGACTGTTCCTGACAGTGCAAGCTACGTGGTTAAGAAGGTTGATGTTAACAACAATGAATCCGCTGTTGCTAATAATAAGGTCGATACCACTAAAGATGGTGTTTACCATGTTACCTATACTTACGTGGTAAATAAGTATATCACTGTCAAGAAGACGGTTACGATCACAGTTGGTAAGGGAAATCCAACCCCAACACCGACTCCAACGCCAAACAATGGTGGTGGATCAAATAACACGAATAACGGTTCAAGCACCAGTCCTGTTAATAACAGTACTGGAAACTCAACCACTACAACTACCAATGAGCCAGCAGTACCTAATTACGCCGCTGTTAAAGGTTCTGTAGTTTATGCTACTAAAGGGATGTATCTGTACAAGAATGCCAACTTCAGGAAATCACAACGCATCGCCAAATACTCAAAGGCCAAGAGAGTTAACCGACCAATGTTTGTCGTAACTGGGTATGTGCGTTCTAACAATGGCACATTGAGATATAAAGTTCGCGATGTCAATCACGGTAAGAAGACGGCTAACAAAGTTGGTTACATTACCGCCAGCCGTAAGTATGTTGTAAATGTTTATTACAAGACAATGCCGAAGAATAAAAAAATCACCGTCATTTCCAAGAAGGGTGTTCATGCATACAAGAACGCTAATTTAACTGGTAAGGCTAAAACTTACAAGAATGGCAAGCATCTTCGCGTTAGGAGGATTGTTAAGCACAATTTGACCACTCGTTATCAATTGAGTAATGGTGATTATGTCACAGCGAATAAGAAGCTAATTATTCAGGGTAATTACTAAAAAATTAAGCATATTATATTTTAGGTTTAATAAAAGAGTTTCGGGAAGGCAAAACTTTCTCGAAACTTTTTTGATTTTACTGATAGGAAATCTAATTATGAAAAATAACAAATGCTCTCATAATCAATTGTTTATATTGACTGAGTTTTTTATCCAGATTACAATTATTTATAACAACAGTATTAATAATTTGGTAGCTGGTTAACTAATACTGAAAATTAAATAATTATTTAGGGAGAGATTTCATTGGGAAATAAAATGCATAACGTAGTCATATGGGTACTGGGTATTGTGACGGCTGTGGCTATATTTGCCTTGATTGGTGTGACATCTTGGGACAGTCAAAAAGTTTCTGCAAACGTTGTTAATCAAGTACATACATCGATTTGGCTAACTGCTAAGAATCATCCAGACGAATTTGCTAGAACAAATTCATATGACACTAAGGATAATTCGTCTTTCAATCTTGATATGGATAAATACCAAGATGTGACGGTTCATTATCAAGTAACCAATCAGACAGACAAACCAGTGCAGCTGGAAGCAATCTTTGCAAATCCTACCGCATACTCGCCGTCTCCATTAGTTTATGACAGTAGTCGGGCTTCAGAAGTTACAGCGGAGCAATCTGATAAGACCGCGCCAAAGTTTTCCGTTGCTTATTATTATCCTAAAGATGATGGGAATCCAACGTTCTTTCCGGATAAAAAATTACTACAAACATACATGGGTGGACCTTTCCCAAGCTATCAAACTTTAGAAGCGGGTGAGTCGTTATCAATGGCGGTGCCACTAACCGTTGCTGAAGGCTATAATTTCAATATGCCTGTTGCTAGCACTTCCAAGGATACAGTGATACTTAAACAAGCAACCGAAGCAGTTTACCAAAACGCAATTACATTAAATGCCCTTACTTTCCGGAGTATCGTGTTGAGTGATAGCCCAGTTAAAGCGGCAAGCTACAATGATTTAATCACTAATCATGAATATGATGGTATTAGTAGCTTATTTGATGCCAATGGACTTCCGGTAACCGGAAATGATCATGCGAAGGCTGCTGTTGAGCCAACCAACACTCCCGGTGAATATAAAATTACCTATACGTTTAATGGTGTTACCAAGTCGGTTACAGCTACTACTGATGATAAATCTTACGTTAATGCCAAGGACTTTACCGTTGCTTATGGCAGTAACTGGGATTCAGAAAAATTGAATGGTATTACTGGATTAACTGATGCAAATGGGAATAAAGTAACCCCGCCGGCAGATACTACGGTAACTTCAATTAAAGATGCAAAAGGTCAAACGGTTGAAAAAGTTGATACCAGCAAAGCCGGTGCAGTTTATTCGGTAACGTACACTTATGGGAAAGCCAGTCAAACTGTTAAAGTAACCGTTGGTGCCCAAAATAACACACCAAGTAATGGCGGAACTACCAACGACTCTACGAATACTAACAATTCAAATACGTCCAACAATCTTTGGAACCCAACAACCTCACTACGACAACAAGTCAGGGAGCTACCCCAGAATACGCAACCGTTAAAGGATCTGTCGTCTACGCCACCAAAGGCATTTATATGTACAAGAATGCTAACTTCAAGAAATCACAACAGATTACTAAATATCCAAAGGCCAAGCGGGTTAACCGACCAATGTTTGTGGTCACTGGGTATGCGCGTTCCAACAGTGGCACGTTGAGATATAAAGTCCGCGACGTCAACCATGGTAAGAAGACCGCTAACAAAGTTGGTTACATTACCGCAAGTCGCAAGTATGTTGTGAACGTCTATTACAAGACAATGCCGAAGAATAAGAAGATCACTGTCATTAACAAGAAAGGTGTCAACACTTATAAGAATGCCAACTTAACCAAGAAAGTTAAGAATTATAAGAAGGGCACTCACTTGAGAGTCAAGAAGATCGTTAAGCATCATTTGACCACTCGTTATCAATTGAGTAACGGCACTTACCTGACAGCTAACAAAAAGCTGGTCATTCAAGGTAATTATTAATTGACTCAGATTTAGCAACTTATCAATCATTTAAAATGAAATCCAGTTTGGGACTGAAATTAATCAGTTTCAAGCTGGATTTTGTTTTGTCCTCAGATTAATTGATAGAAGATTGTGAAGTGAAAATTGGATCTTCGATAGAGATATCTTTTAATGGATTTGATATTACAGGCAATTGTGGCACCTTATGGATCCTTGAAGAAGTTACTTTCGTTGCATTTCACAAGCAACCTGGTATATTTAAAGTGATTTTGAAAGCGCCACCATTTTTATCAAAAGGGAGGATTTCACGATGACAATTAAAAAAGTTACTGTAGCTGGTAGTGGTGTATTGGGTAGCCAAATTGCGTTTCAAAGTGCCTTTAAGGGATTTGACGTGACGGTTTATGATATCAGCCAAGATGCAGTTGACGCGGCTGAAAAGCGGATCAAGGGATTGCGTCATGCTTATCGGCACGACATTGCGGCAACGGACGAAGAATTTAATGCTGGAATTGCCCGCTTAAAGTTTACCGATGATCTTGCTGGCGCCGTTAAGGACGCTGATTTGGTAATCGAAGCCATTCCAGAGAATCCAGATATCAAACATGATTTCTACAAAAAGCTGGCTACTTTGGCGCCAAGTGAGGCAATTTTCACGAGTAATTCATCAACTTTGGTACCAAGCATGTTTGCCGCAGATACTGGGCGGCCAAAGCAGTTCTTGAATATGCACTTTTCCAACCAAGTTTGGCTGAATAACACCGCTGAAATTATGGGGTCGCCGGAAACTGACCCGGCAATTTACCAGGAAATTGTTCAGTATGCCCGTGATATTGGGATGGTCCCAATCCAGCTCAAAAAAGAGCAACCCGGCTATATTTTGAATTCGTTGCTGATGCCTTTGAATGCCGCTGCGGGGATGCTTTGGCTGAAGGGGATTGCTGATCCGAAGATGATTGATCGGACTTGGATGGTTGCAACTGGGGCGCCGTGGGGACCATTTGGAATCCTAGATGCCGTTGGGATCCGAACCGCCTACAACATTACATTGGCGGCAGCTAAAAGGAATCCAACCGTCCAGCCATTAGCGGATGCTTTCAAGAAGATGCTCGATGAGGGCAAGCTAGGAGTTGAATCAGGTGAAGGCTTCTATCAATACCCTAATCCAGAGTATAAGACGAAGAAATTCATTGAAGGATAGCATCACTTGATTGGAACAGGAATAGCCGTTATCTGGGATAATTTCTCATCATAAAAATAATCGCGCAATCACACCAGTCTTTGGACTGGGATGATTGCGCGATTTGAGTTAATGATTATATGCAAGTTACCAGGTTGCCGTGTCGGGATCGGTAGCTAAACCAAACTTACCATGGAACCCATCGATCGTCTTCATGTCAGCGTTTGATAAGTTGAAATTAAAGATATCGGCATTTTCCTTGATGTATTTCTCATGAGTTGACTTTGGCAGTGGTAAAAAGCCGTGCTGCAATGACCAACGCAAAACCACTTGTGCTGGCTTCTTGCCATATTTTCTAGCAATTGGTTCAAGTTCAGGAATCTTGAAGATACCACCAGTACCAAGTGGGCTGTATGCCTCAGTTAGAATATCATGGTTGTCATTATATTCAACGATAGCTGGCTGCATGTCTGATGGGTTAATGAACATTTGGTTGACCATCGGCTTCACTTTGGCCGTTTCTAGTAAGGCATCTAAATGCTTTGGCCGGAAGTTAGAAACGCCGATCGCCTTAGCAGTTCCGTTGTTGTAAAATTCTTCCATTGCCCGCCAAGTTTCAGCATTGGTTTCCTGCCAGTTATCCCGGAATTTGATTGGGTTAGGCCAGTGAATCAAGTAAAGGTTTACGTAGTCTAGACCAAGATTTTCGAGTGATTGACCAAACGCTTGCTTGGTGGCTTCGTAGCCATGATCGTTATTCCATAATTTAGTGGTGACAAACAAGTCTTCACGGGGAATGCCACTATCTTTGATGGCTTGACCAACCTGTTTTTCGTTACCGTAACCGGCAGCAGTGTCAATGTGCCGGTAGCCAGCATTTAACGCTGCTAGAACTGAATGGTATGCTTCGTCGCCGGTTGACTGCCAGGTCCCAAAACCTACTTGGGGAATCTTGACGCCGTTGTATAAAGTGTATGTGTCTGTTAATGACATGGTAATCCTCCTAAAAAGTGAGTGGAGCAGAGCGGTTAACAATCGGAGTGTAAGTCTCCTTCGAGGGAAATTCCCGGTTTTGGAATTTTTCTCGAAGGTGCTTACGCGCAGATTGTTGCTCTGCGGAACGGTCCTAGTAAAGTGAGCAGCGGTCCTAAGCCGCATAGTCTACACAACTATTCTAGCACATTGTCTAAGCACTCAAAAAGATAGTAAATTTTGACAACCATTCGCATCTACAAATTCATAATGAAGAAGCGATCCATTGTAGAATGCTGGGCAACATTGAGGGGATGGCCGAGATTGGTAAACCCATATCGTTGGTAAAGATGGATGGCTGTGGTTAGTGAATGGTAAGTTTCTAAGTAGAGTTTTTGATAGCCAGCTTGTTTGGCAAATTCAACCGCGGTATCCAGAAGCTTGTAGCTGAGATGCTGGCCCTGGGCTTTTTGATCCAGGTAGAGTTTTTGTAATTCCGCTACACCAGCTTCAGTGTCGTATTCCGCAATGCCAACCCCACCTAAGACGTTTCCCTGATCGTTGATAGCGACGAAATACTGCCGTTTGTCAGATTCGGCGTAGTAGGCGCTAAGCTGATTAAGTTCGGGATCAAAATAGGCGGTACCAGGAATGTTTAACCCAAATGATTTCAGCAAGTGCTTAATAATCCGTGCTAAACTTGCATCGTCCTTAGATTTGATAGGTCTAATTGTTGCCACTAAAGTCGCCTTCTTAATTTAAAATTGATGGCTATGATAATAACACGATTTGATTACCATGCAAAGGGAATGTGAACGGTTTCCGTGATATAATTGATATAATTTAAATGACTATGAATAGTGGGAGGGATCAACATGGCTCGTAAAGTAGCGATTGTAACTGGTGCGTCGTCAGGAATTGGTAAGCAGATTGCTAAGAATCTTTTTCGAAATGGGATGGACGTGTATGCACTATCCCGGCGAGTTTATAAAATGAACGAACTCGATGACCTTGGGATTCACACGTTGCACCTGGACGTTTCCGATCAAGAAGAGATCGAACAAGTAGTCAATCAGATTGCACAAGAAGCTGGGCGGATCGACGTTTTAGTCAATAATGCTGGTCTAGGTACCTTTGGCTCGATTGAGGAAGTTGACCTCTCTGAGGGCGAGTACGAATTTAAGGTGAACGTTTTTGGAATGGTCAAGATGATTCAAGCGGTTCTCCCAACTATGCGTCAGCAGAAAAGCGGCCGGATTATTAACATGTCATCAATGGATGGCAAGCTGGGTAATCTGATGGGGGCTTGGTACGTTGGTTCTAAGTTTGCCATTGAAGGGATTAGTGATTCACTGCGACTGGAATTGAAGCCATTTGGCATTGACGTTGCTGTGATCGAACCCGGTGCGATTTCGTCCAATTGGAAGGGCATTGCGATTGATAAGCTGATGGAAGTGTCTGGCGAGGGCCCATACGCTCAAATGGCAAGGCAAACTAGCGATTTCTTTGCATTAGCTTATAAGTTCGCGTCTACGCCAAGAGTTGTTGCCAGAATGGTTGATCGAGCAGCATTGTCGAGACGGCCGAAGACGAGATATGTTGGTGGAGCCGGCGCAAAGCCGATGTTGTGGGCAAGAAGAATTTTGCCAGACCGCTGCATGGACGCATTGAACGTGGCGATGTACAAATACGCCCAAAAGATTGTCAATAAGCAGACAGCCTTTAACCGTTAAGATTAAAAAATGGCATTGACTATAAAATCCGAATAACGTATTCTTAAGAAGTAGCACAACACTAGGGGTGCCGCTGAAAAGCAGCTGAGATAGGTCTAAGAGACTTGGACCCTTGGAACCTGTGAGCTAGGACTTGCGTAGGAAAAGTGTCGAGTGCTGAACCAAGCGGTTAGAAACCGGAGCCTAAGTTTCCTTAGCCAGAAATCCACGGTTTTTGTGGATTTTTGGTTAAGGAGGCTTAGGTGCAGGTTTCTGCTTGGAGAGGCACGTTTCCACAATATAACGGCGAAACACCACCAAAATTGTGGAAACAAGCGAATATTTACAGCATAACTACAAATATTCATAACTAAAACACTCAACCAACTAATCCAAGGAGCTGCAGGCAATTCATTGTCTCAGCCCCTTATTTTTGTTTTAGGACAGCTGCACAAAGCAGAAGCTTCCACATAAGCACCTCCGACAAAAATCCCCCAACCCAGGAATTTCTGTCGAAGGAGACTTATGTTCCAGCTTCTAGGCGCTTTGTTCCGCTCACTTATTTTTAGGACAGCTGTACAAAGCAGAAGCTTGCACGTAAGCCAACTTCTCCAAGAATCCCAAGCCCAGGGATTCCCGGAGAAGTCAACTTACGCTCCAGCTTCTAAGCGCTTTGCTCCGCTCACTTTTAAAAGGAGAAAAACCATGAAAATCAATTTACTAGATACTTTACGGGAGAAGAATCCCATAGCTTTCAATATTTCCAACTTCGTGACTGTGCAAGACGTTGCCAATGGCATTAATGCATTGGGGGCATCACCGATCATGTCAGAGGAACAAAATGAAGCCGAAGCAATGGTCAAAATGTGTAATTCGGTGACAATTAATTTGGGCGCCTTCACAGAGCCCCAGCTAGAGCAGATTGCAACGGTATGTGCGTTTGCAAATAAGTATCAAAAGCCGATTGTGATCGACCCAGTGGCTGTTGGGGCGGTTGAATATCGGACTGAGCGTTGTAACGAATTACTTGACCAAATTGATGTCTCGGTTATTCGTGGTAATGCGGGTGAAGTGGCAGCGTTGGCGGATGTTGCTTGGAACTCTAAAGGGATTGACGCTGGGGAAGGCACTGGTGATCTTGAGGATATAGCCAAGAAGTTAGCTAAAAAGCGGGACTGCGTTGTGGTTGAGAGTGGCAAGACCGACATTATTACCGATGGCGATGCAGTTGTCAGAATCTTTAACGAGACGGATCTCTTTAAGTTGCATGTCGGTTCCGGAGACATGTTATCAAGTACGATCGGTTGCTTCTGTGGCGTTGAAAAGGATCCATTTGAGGCGGCTCAAACAGCAACAGTGATATTTGACGTGGCTGGCGAATTAGTTGCAAAGTCAATGAAACAACCACTGGCAGGATCGTTTGGCCCGCAGTTAATTGATGAACTGCATTTAGTGGATGTGAAGACGGTGGAGAAGTACGCACAATATGAGTGAGCGGAGCAAAGCGGTTAGAGTGCGGAACCAAGCGGTTAGAGACTGGAATCTAAGGTGCTTTCGGCTTAAACCCCGGGCTTGGGTTTGAGTCGGAAGTTCCTTAGATGCAAGTCTCTGCTTGGTGTAGCACGTTTCCACTATGTTGACAGGATGCTTAATCCATGGCTGGGATTTTTGAGCGGGAGGGCTTATGCGGAACTTTCTTTACGGAGCGGCTCCAATCCATACAAAAACAACGCGCACTAACTAAATTTAAAGTTTCAAAATTATCTATTCTCTCCAACCAATCGAAGATGTCCAATCCTCATTCAATTTCCAACCAACTAAGTCAAAGGAGAACCGAACAAACATGATCAATCAAACAATTCAAGCACTAACAATCGCCGGTACTGACAGTGGTGGTGGTGCTGGCGTAATGGCTGACATTAAAACGATGCAGGAACGTCACGTTTTCTCAGCAGCTGTAGTGGTTGCCGTAACGGCACAGAATACGATTGGCGTACAAGACTTTATGGCGATGCCAAAGAAAATGATCGATGAGCAGTTTGCTTCTGTAGCAAGCGATTTAAAAATTCGGGCTTGTAAGACGGGAATGTTGGCTGATGTCGCTACCGTTGAGGCAGTTGTTGCCAATTTGAAGAAGTATGACTTAGGTCCGCTAACTGTGGATCCAGTCATGATTGCTAAAGGTGGGGCGCGCCTACTTTCCGAGGATGCGATTGCCACGGTTCGCGATCAATTATTGCCACTGGCGGACATTTTGACTCCCAATCTGCCTGAGGCTGAAGAACTAACCGGTACGAAGATCGAAACGAAAGATCAGATGATCATTGCTGCCAAGAAGCTTCAAGAACTTGGGGTTAAAAACGTAATTATCAAGGGCGGTCACCAGACACATTCAAAGGAGTCAGCCGATTTTGTCTTGCTTGAAGATGGTCACTCATTTTGGGTAAGTTCACCGCGAATTGATACTGTTCGGACTCACGGCACTGGTGATACATTATCATCTTGTATCACGGCTGAACTTGCAAAAGGTAAGGACGTTGAGACCGCAATTCGGATTGGTAAGCAGTACGTTCAAGCGACCATTGCCAATGGCATTGAAGTTGGTCATGGTCACGGCCCGTTGAATCACTGGGCAACCATTGCTGGCGAGGAAGGTGAAAACTAGTATGGAAATGAAATTTGAAACGGCGATGTTAAGAAGCTATTTTATTGCCGGAACGCAAGATATTAAGGATGAGCGACCACTTGAAGAAGTATTGAAACAGGCCTTAGAAGCCGGAATCACAGCGTTTCAGTACCGAGAGAAGGGACCAACTTCGTTAACTGGTAGTCAAAAACTGGAATTGGGGCAGCGCCTTAAAGTACTTTGTGCGGATTATCAAATTCCATTTATCGTTGATGACGACGTTGATTTAGCGATCAAGACTAGGGCGGATGGCATTCACGTTGGCCAAAAGGATGAGCGGGTAACCAGTGTGATTGATCAGGTTGGCAATCAAATGTTTGTAGGGCTATCGTGTGACACGCCTGATCAAATTCAAGTTGCCAATCAAATTGCCGGAATTAGTTACATCGGCAGTGGCCCAGTATTCCCGACTGGCTCCAAGGCTGATGCTGATCCAGTAATTGGCGTTGACGGACTCGCTCAGTTGGTTAAGGTTAGCAAATTACCGGTTGTGGCGATCGGCGGCATCACTGAGGATAATATTACGGAATTGCCGAAGACAGGGGTTGCTGGCACTTCGGTGATTTCGATGATTGCGCAAAGTGATGACATTTTTCGAACAGTTAAGACAATGAACCAGACTTTCAGTGATTGATGATGGTTATGTTGTTGAAAATGAAGTTGGTGTGATAAAATACTATGTATAAGGGCAGAGGTCGCGGAAACAACCTCTGTCTGGCACAAGTTAAAGTGCATTGGGAGGAAAGCTAATCTTTGCGGTTAGCTTTTTTTATTATCCGGAAAGCGGTCGCAAAACCAACTGCGGCCTGGGATAGTATCAATAAGCTAATGGCAACGCCTATCATCCAAATGTCCTTTCCAAAATTTTGTGCATCATCATCACCCCATTTCTATGTTGGTAAGGTGTGATGTATGCACCATTAACCTGCTAAGTCACTCATGAGAATGACTCTATATATTAAATACGCTAAAGAAGCTACTATTCATGTTTTCCTCAAAAAAATATCTCGAAAATAACGGATCTGGTGATTTTTTCACCAAATCCGTTGTCCTTTTCATCTACTCCATATTAAACCCTTCAACATTTGCCTTGGGGACTCGCTTAATCGTCCCAGTCATCGATTTCATGACGTCCGTATTATTGCGGGTGTAATAGTAAACCTGGTGTGGCGCCAGATCTGGTGACTTTACTTTGTAGGTTTCCAAGACGGGTTGTGTAAATCCAGCTACGTCCCTTTCAGTCACGCTTGTTACCGTAACGTCTTGCGTATTAGGGGTCCCAAATGCTTTCCAGTTACGGGTATCGGTGGGGCCAAATACAAAATAATTACCTGAGCGGGTGTAGTTGGTATTTGGCGAAGCAATCCGAACGCCATCCCCGTAAAACGTCAACTCAGTTTGATTGCCATACCAATTACCGCGGAATGTTTCGGCCACCGAATTGGGATTAGCCGCTGAGGCGTTATTTCGCCTAGTCGAATTAATGCCCGATCCGACCACGACAACACTAAAAATGATTGTTATTAAGATGGTGATTGTTGATCTTTTCATAATAGTTGCCCTCCTAAAAATAAGTGAGCCGAGTGTCAGGCGGTTAGAAACTGGAATATAAGTCTCCTTCAGGGGGAATTTCTGGGTCTGGAATTTTTCTTGAAGGTGCTTACGCGCAGATTGTTGCTCTGCGGAGCTGTCCTAAGACACCCAAAAATGGTTACCTTTCAACACCCAGAGTGTACCAAATTAATGTAAATAATCTGTAAATTTCTTGTATCTAGTGTGTACACGTTAAGTTACCAGACGGAAAAATAACGCAATTTGGCCAATCATGTTACACTTGAATTACTTGCTCATTACATATGTTAGGTTTAGATAAAATTCGGCTGATTCGCTTGCGGTAGGGCGGTAAACCGCTAATATAGAGGTTGAGCAATAAATTATATATTGAATTAAGGTGGGATATTTATGAAGGGACATTTTAAGCTGGCCGTTTCCGTGGCCTTTTTATTTGCTTCAGTCGGCATTTTCGGTGTCGGCTCCAGCGTCCATGCGGATGTTATTGATAACCCGGGTAGTGCCGGATCAATCACCCAGGTCAACTCCGGGAACGTCTTAAAGGATTATGATGAGAATTCCTTGAACAAGGTTAATAATTCAACGCCGCAAGGGAACATGAGCAAGAAATACACTAAGTATAACCTTGATCCAACGGGCTATAATTATGGTAATAGTTATTCAACGATAGCTGGTAGTTCACAGAACACGTCGTTTAAGACAAAGTGGTTCTTGCCAGATGGCTTTAACGTTTCCGATCACCAACATGGGAACTTCCAAAGTGTCACGATGGATGATGAAGGCAACATTTACTTCATTGAATCTAACGGAACTAACACAAACCAAGGGGCAATCGTTAAGTTTAACTTAGCAAAGCTCCAACAACTTGGTGTTAACGCCGATATCTTATTATTGTGGAAGGCGTTTGATTACTTTAACCCATTCTCTGATCAGGGACTCCAGCATAACCAGGAGTATGATCAAATTAACAGCCAGTTGCAAGGGGCGTTTGATCAGGTTAAGTCGTTAACGAAGACTTTGAACCAGAATCAATCCTGGCAGAATAATCAGGTTAACTACCAAAAGAATGCGCAAAAGTACTATAAGAGTTGGAAAGCTAAGAAGGCTAAAGCCACTAAGGTTTCTAAATCTTACAGATACTCATATACGACCCGAGCCAATGCTAAGAAGACAATCAAACAGGCAACTGCTAAGATGGCTAAGTGGATGAAGTCATATCAGATGCATAAGACGAAGGTTAAGAACTACAATACCAAGATTTCTGGGATTCAAAATCAGTTGAATACTTATCAAAGTCAAATTGATTCAGCTAAGGCTCAGAATCCAGAAATGTTTAAGTACATTGAAATTGCTCAAACGGCTCAATTGAGTCCAGAGGTTGATATTGGCCATGGGCAAACGTTATCGTTTAACCCGGATAATGGTCACATCTACTTGGCTGAAGATAATACGTTGACTGATCTGGCATCTCGTGATGATAACAACACTGTTCTCGAAATGGATCCAGATACATTGAAACCAATTCGGGAGTACAACTTCAAGATGTATCACGGTGATAGTGCTAACTTGCAACTACACACCTTGGCATTTGATAATGACGGTAATGCTTATTGGGGCCGTAAGTTCAATGGCGGCTACATGTTCTTCTATGGCCGCTTAGATCAAAATGGTGTGAGCTTCCAAGCATCATCGTCGTACGTCGGCAACCGTGGCGGTTCTACTAACCAAGGCTTAGCGGTTAACCCGGCAAACGATCGGTTATACTTTGTGTCTGATGATATCTTAACGTCAGTTCCAACAAGTAAAATTCAGAGTGGTGACTTCTCATCAAGCGATGTCCATTACCAAGCATTTAATTCGGGACGTGAGTTTGAAAGCTTAACGTTCGACCAAGATGGCTTTGGCTACTTGTTAGCATTGTGGCCACCTGAGTTGTTGCAATCGACAGATCCATTGAATTAGAGAGTGCCGAAGCAGCGTTTTGACGCGGTAATATAAGAGGCTCCAGCAATAATCCCCGTTTTTTTGGGGGATTATTGCTGGAGCCTCTTATATTGTTAGCGTCAGCTGCTTGAGGCACGTTTTTCCACTATGTAAGGAAAAACCAATCCTATCTTTGGGAATCATTGCTGGAGCCGCTTACACTGTTACCATCAATGATCAACGGCCTAAATTCTTGCTTACTGCATGAAATTAAGCTAACTTTAGGTTGAAATGAAAGCGGTTTAGAACGTGTGGGAGGTAATCTTATGTTGAGCTTAAATTATACCCAGCAGTTTGCACTGTGTGTGTTGGGGCAAAAGCCAAAGTTAAATGCATTTAAACGTCGAGAAGTGGCGGCCTGTTTGGTATTATCAGAGATTGTGGAATTATTACGAGATGGGACAATTCAGCTGACCGCTGACGAAAAAATGGTGATTGGTCCAGGCGCAACACCCTCGAAGGACTACCTGATGCCACTTGCCCAGGATATTAAAAGTCGGAAGCCACAAACGATTAATAATTACGTAAAAGGCGTCGTACTATCGGTCCGCAAAAAACGGGTTGTGGCATTTGCTGAATCCCTGTGTCAGTCATTGATTCAAATTAACATGCTAGATGAGGATGAGAATCAATATTATGTTAATCAAACCGTTATTGATCGGGCGTTGACCGAACTGTATACTGATTTGACGGCTGACAAAGAGCCTCAGGAATCAACCGTGATGTTGGCGGTCTTATTGATTAATTCAGGGTTGTTCAAGCAGTACTTCCCAAAGGATGAGGGCAAGCAGCTTAAGCTTCAATTGAAGGAAGTGGCCCGATCAGATGACTATCCATTGATCTCAGATGTGATCAAAAAAGTGAACACAGAATTAGCAGCGATTATCGCTGCCGTATCGTTTGTCGGGTAGCCAGAGTGCGGAACCAAGCGCTTAGAAAGCGGAACCTAAGTTAGGCCGTTCAGAAATCCTGGGCTTGGATTTTTGAACGGACTGGCTTAGGTTCCGCTTTCTGCTTGGTGTAGCACATTTCTACTGTGTAGGGCAGAATTAAAGTTTCCGTCAAAAATATGGAAATGACGAATGTTTGAATTTTAATACACAAAAGAAATGATTAAACGGGATTGAAAAGCCAAGCAACTTTTCAATCCCGTTTAATATTACTTTCGATTGTATTTTTTCGTTAATGCGTTTAATGCAGTAACGTAAACCATCGTGGGCTTTTTACCAGCTTTGAAGTCAGGCAAATCAGCAACGTTAACATTCATTTCCGCCAACCAAGTGGTTTCTGAAAGTTGATTGACTTGTTTAATAGTGGTCAACTTTGCTAGTAGCTGGGCTGGTGACAGACTTAATAAATAAAGACGTTTAACCTGCTTTAAAACGGCCTGGTAGACGGTTAATGCTGCTTGCTTATTACGGTACGCCGTAACCTCTGCTGGTGTAAATTCTACGATATTGAAGAGGTAATCGTCTGGTAATTTCAATTCGTTTTGGTAACGGGTAATTTCTTTGGTTAATTCATCAATTGACATTGTAAAACCTCGCATCATTTAATTAGATCGTTCCCTTTCATAATAAAGCAAGTGCGGGGCGATTACTATAAAATTTGTTATTAGGTCAAATTAGTTATGGGAAAGTCGGGGAAATGATAATTAAAGTCCAAATTGCTTGACGATGAGGATAATGATAGGATATTGTTACTCTATAGTAACGGCGGTGCTTAAATAAGTGGACTTTAGTGAAGATAAGGCAAAGTGGGCGATTCGTTTAATTCAAATTGCATACCAGAAAAATGAAATTAGACCTCATTTTCGGGCTGGTGACAGGGGACAAATGCAACCAACGAAGACTCAAAATTATTTAAGAAGTCACGGATTGACGTATCGAAAAGTCCTTTCAGACGCAGTTCAACAATTGGCTAATTCATCAATGTTGAGGTTTCGGGACCCCTCACCAAACTATTTTTTATTGAACCATGAAGGTTACGTCTTTGATTTTTTGGTTTCCTTGTATGATGATGAGATCTATATTAAGTTTTCTTTTTTTGTTCGAAATGATAAACAATTCGTGGTTTTTGAATCTTTCCATAAAACTGATAAGTCAGATTTTAGCGATTTTATGGATTTAAGGCGATAAGGGGTGATTCACTTGGAGAATGTCAAATTAATTAAGTATATTGAAGAATATGATCCCGTTAGCGATAAAAATGTGACATATAAACAAATCACGCTAACCTGATTTATTCACAAAGATATGCAAAATA
>NZ_AZEB01000060.1 GCF_001434135.1 Lentilactobacillus kisonensis DSM 19906 = JCM 15041
TTCTAAGAAAACGGGTAAGCCACTATCTTCATCAGTTAAGAAATCATTAGCATGGTTCACCAAATCCTGGTTTTGCTTTTGAATTTCTGCTGGTGAAAAGTTGGCTGTGGAAAAGTTTAACTTTTGAGTATCTATATTATATCTATTAGTATCTAAATTATTAGTATAGTCTAGATTGTGACTCTTTTTGACACTTTCGCGTGTATCAAGGGTTTGTGGTGTATCTTTAACGAACTTCCGCGAAGGTTCCGTTTTGACACTTTCGCGTGTACCAAGGGTTCGTGGCTCTTGTTGCCGAGATTTTGTATAAATGTCTGTTGCCGTAACTTCTAAATCTGCTAAATACAATCTATTTGGTTCATTTTTACCAGTTTTGGGATTAAAGTGCATGGTTTTCTGAAATAATAATCCTTGGTTTTCAAGTTCATTTTTTACCCTAATCACTTTCTTTTTTGACCAGCCCATAAGATCTGTTAGTTCTTGATTTGTAAAAATGAAATAAACCCGGTTATCTTCATCAACCCAGTTGTTTTTCAATGAATAATCTAGTCTATCGTGTAAAATCATATATCCTAATTTTGCACTATCACTTAATGTCTTATATTGAGATCCATAAATTAAAACCTGTGGGAATTGGAAAAAACGAGTTGCATAAGCTTTTTCCGACTCAATAAAATTGAAATTAGTTTGATTCATTATAAAACTTCCCTTCTCAACTGACACATACTGTCTCGAAAGAGAGTTGCTAAAACATTAGATTTGCTTTAAAATACAAATCTGATATGCTTTAACTAAATTACAAAGCATTCATTTAGCCGTGAGGGCTTTGTAATTTACCAGCATGTGTCTATTCTTGGTTGCCCATTCGGCAACTTTTTTAATTTCTGGTAGATTGCAAATTTAATCCGAATTTTTGGACAAATTTGCAATCTACCATTAACACGGTTCTGACCATTTTAGGTATGCTAGGTGTAATTACAGACGTACAAACTATAAACGTCTCACAGGACACGACAGGCACCTTAGAACATGTTACAAACGAGGTGGACTCCGCTAGCCAAGCTGATAAAGCACCAACTAGTGCGAACGTTTCTAATGTGACCTCAACTAGTGCTGAGATTAAAGTAGATGACAAAGCTGAATAAAGTAAAAAGGTCTATCCTCAATTGGGTAGGCCTTTTTATTGTGCAATTTTAAGCTAGTTAACATAATGCACAGTATTCAAAGCTAAACTTTGTGAAGTCTAGTTAGGCCTATTGTATCAGTGTTTATAGACAACTCACTGTTTGATTTAGCCAGTTTAGCTGAGTCTGTGAAATTAGGCTGGTTTAAGCTAGATTATCCAAAGCCTATTTTAATCACATTTAGACTTTGTGAAATTAGCTTAAACTGTCCTAGTTAGCTGGCTTGTGATTATTATTTATTTATTCAATTTAGTTGACTTATTGGTTTACCCCTGCTGTAATGCGAGGGAGTGAAGTGGTTGAGTGCAGAGTTGTACCCTAGTCAGACGATCAAAATTAAAATGACTATCTAGCTAGAGTGCAACTCACCTGTTGTAACGCTCGGTCGTTCGGGCATCGCTTGGACAATTAGTTGCGGTATTGCTACCAACCACTAGTATCAATCTACATTCTCGGTTAAACCCATAAAAAAACGCCCTAATGGACGCTGATAGCACGTATTTAGTTTTGTTCGGTTACCAGCTACTAGTGGTCACCATGCCTAAGCATCGTTTTACCACCCGGGCCGTTAATGGTCGCCCTCACCATTCATCACCAGCCTGATTGTCTAAGGCCTTATGTGATATAACCGGTTGTTATTGAAGTCGCACCGGTAAACGTGTCCCCTTAATATTTATACTCTAGCTTGTCCCCTAGAATGGTCCGCGAGAAGCAATTGAATGTCAAGACTTGCAATTTTAGAGTCTAGACCGTACAATTAATACATGGTTATTTGTGGTTCCCGCGAAGTAGAAGGTCGCGGGGCTTCTTTTGTATATTCAGTTATTTTAGGTCTGGCTTAATTGCTAGGCCTTTTTTAATACAAGGATATTGTAGCTCCTTATTAGGCGAGTGTCAACACTTTTTTAATTTAGTCTACAAATCTACATATCTATTTATCTACATGTATTTATGTATACTCGCATACAAATAGATAATAGGAAATAGAATGTATTTATTGCTGTTTAAACAAGCTTTTATGGTAGCCAAACTATCTACATATCTACATATCTACATGTACTCTTGTATTTTAGTCTACATATATTTTTGTATATTTGTATATTTATCTACATGTAGACGTTTGATAATCTGTGCTATATGAATTATAATAGTGAGATTAAGGGGGCTAGCAGAATGGTAAAAGTTATTACGTTTGGAAATTTCAAAGGTGGAACTGGAAAAACAACAAACAGCTGCATGATTTCATACAGACTAGCTAAACAAGGATACAAGGTACTACTAGCAGATTTAGACCCGCAGGCTAATGCAACCGCATTATATCTAAAGACTAAACAAGTTCAAAATAATGAGGTTGTTAAATTTGATAATACTTTAATGAATGCAATCAGCAATGATGATATAAGTCCTATTGTTACTAAGATTCGTGACAATCTTTATTTGTTGCCCAGTTTTGCAGACTTTACATCATATCCAATTTTCTTAGAAAAGAAGTACCCGAACACAGATGACCAATATAAGCGAGCTAAACACTTTTCAAATTTGCTAGATAAAATTAAAGATGACTACGATTACATTATCATTGATACGCCACCGACTGTTAGTGTATACACTGACTCAGCGTTAATGGCCTCAGACAGCGTTATAATTGTGCTTCAAACTCAAGAACGGTCGTATGTAGGTGCTGAGGCCTTTATATCTTACCTGCAAGAGCTTGTCTCTAATTATGACGCAGATTTCAACATTGCAGGAATACTACCGGTTCTGCTAAAGAACAACAGCCAGGTTGATCAGTCGATACTAGAACAAGCCGAGGCTGAGTTTGACAAGGATAATATTTTTAAAAATGTTGTTAAAAATATGGAACGGCTAAAACGTTATGACATTATTGGCATTGTTGATCCAGATTTAAAAACACAAAAACATGATATGCATGATATGCGAGTAGATGCGCTATATAAGAAAATTACAAATGAATTTGTTGAAAGGGTTGGTAAAGATGAGTAAAGACCTGCTCAAGAAAAGCCTTAACTCAGATGTTACTCAAGTTCCGAAACCTAGCAATATATTTTCGCGGGACATGAAAGTGAAAGCAAACACTAAAAAGTCTAAGCCTAAAACTACTACAATTAGATGCTCAGTTGAGACAGCCGATATGGTAAATGCATTATCCGCAGTGCTTAATTTTAAAAGTGTGGATGAGATGCTTGAACACACAATTAATAGCACACTAGAAGGTTTAACAAATGAGGAACGTGCTGAATATCGAACGGTGAAGAAGATATATACTAGCAGACGCTCAAAATAACTAGCAATAATCACAATTTAGATGGAATCGTTATACTATTAATAGTAGAGAGATAAATAGGAGGCTAACGCATGAATGAAGAAGATAAAAAGAAAGAAGAACAACAAAGGTTGGCCGATAAAAAGTTTGAAGACTTCATCCAAGGAATTTACGATACTAACAAGGAGCCTTCTAATGAGGACTGGCTAGATAATGTTGCCAGTGCAATGGTCCCTAATGAGGCCGATAAAGAGAAGAGATAATGGTAAATTGCAAATTTAATCCGAATTTTTGGACAAA
>NZ_AZEB01000061.1 GCF_001434135.1 Lentilactobacillus kisonensis DSM 19906 = JCM 15041
CAAAAATTCGGATTAAATTTGCAATCTACCACATATTATATTTTGATATACTAATTAACGGCAATTTATCCTGAAAGGGTTTGTTGTAATGGTATTTCAAAGTATCTCGTTTAATACACCGATAAGCACTTTACTTAATGATACATAAAAATCGTGATACAATTAGATGAAGTTTTAAAGGATATTATGGTCACTAAGTTACACATGTAAATTTTTATGGAGGTGTTGTACTATGGCGAATTTCTACGAAAATGATCCTTTTTTCAACAATGATATGGATGATGTTTTCAATCAATTATTTCGGCGCATGGATAATCAAAATTCGGAGCGTGCACGGTACTTAGTTAATGGAAAATCGTTGACACCAGATGAGTTTGCTCAATACCGAGCAACTGGTAAGCTACCTCAAAATAATAAAACAATAGAAGTATCTAAAGATGGTAAACAGGCTGTTAAAAAAGGAGGGATTTTAGAAAAGTTAGGGACTAATTTGACGGAACAGGCTCGTGATGGATTACTAGATCCAGTGATTGGACGTGAGAATGAGATTCAAGAAACTGCAGAAATTTTGAGTCGTAGAACGAAAAATAATCCAATCTTAGTTGGTGATGCCGGTGTAGGTAAAACTGCAGTCGTCGAAGGTCTGGCACAAGCAATTGTGGCTGGTAAAGTTCCAGAAACGATTCAAGATAAAGAAATCTATTCGATTGATTTATCGTCTTTGGAAGCAGGAACTCAATATCGCGGTTCTTTTGAAGAGAATATTAAACAGCTGGTAAAGGAAGTTAAAGCAGCTGGTAATATTATTCTATTCTTCGATGAAATTCATCAGATTATCGGCACGGGTGCCACTGGTGGTGAAGACGGTGGCAAGGGATTGGCAGATATCATTAAACCTGCTTTGTCACGTGGCGAGCTGACTGTAATCGGGGCTACGACTCAAGATGAATATCGCAATACTATTTTGAAAAATGCGGCTTTGGCACGGCGATTCAATGAGGTTGTGATTAATGAACCGACGGCCGCTGACACTTTACGTATATTACAAGGTGTTAAAAAGCTGTACGAAAAGCATCATCATGTTGTATTACCAGATGATGTTTTGAAGGCGGCTGTGGATTATTCAATCCAATATATACCACAACGCACTTTGCCAGATAAAGCTATCGATTTGATCGACATGACTGCGGCTCATTTAGCGGCTAAAAATTCGCAAACTGATGTTGAGACATTGGATCAACGCGTTAAAAAATTAGAGGCAGCTAAGGAGGCCGCCGTTAAATCGGAGGACTTTAAAAAAGCCGCTGATATCAAGAAGTCGATCGAGGAAACCAAGCAAAAAATTAAAGAAACGGATCAAAAAGAAAAAATCACTGCCACGATTGATGATGTGGCACAATCGGTTGAACGTTTAACTGGTATACCAGTTTCTGATATGGGCGCTAATGATATTGAGCATTTGAAAAATCTTGATAAGCGTCTGAAAAGTAAGGTAATCGGTCAAGATGAAGCGGTTGAAATGGTAGCAAAAGCAATTCGGCGTAACCGTGCGGGCTTTTCAGAGGGTGATCAGCCGATTGGAAGTTTTCTGTTTGTGGGCCCAACTGGCGTAGGAAAGACTGAATTAGCTAAGCAATTAGCCTTAGATATGTTTGGAAATGAAAATGCGATTATTCGGCTAGATATGAGTGAATATGCTGATCGTACAGCTGTGTCGAAATTAATTGGTACCTCGGCTGGATACGTAGGCTATGAAGATAATGCTAATACTCTAACTGAACGGGTTCGGCGTAATCCATATTCCATTGTATTATTAGATGAAATTGAAAAGGCTGATCCACAAGTATTAACGTTACTATTACAAGTGATGGATGATGGGCGCTTAACGGATGGACAAGGCAATGTCATTAGTTTCAAAAATACGATTATTATTGCTACTTCTAATGCTGGCTTTGGTAATGAAGCATTAAGTGGTGGCAAGCAACGAGATCAGTCATTAATGGATAAGTTAGCACCATTTTTCCGCCCAGAATTTCTGAACCGTTTTAATGGAATCGTGGAATTTTCACATCTGACTAAGCAAGACTTAAGTCAAATTGTCGATTTGATGTTGGCGGATGTACAAAAAACGTTAGCCAAAAAATCCATCAAACTTGAGGTAACTAAAGCGGCCAAAGATTGGCTGATGGAACAAGGCTATGATGAAGCAATGGGTGCGCGGCCATTACGGCGAGTAATTGAACAACAAATTCGTGATAAGGTAACGGATTTCTACCTTGACCACTTAGATGTCAAAAACTTGAAGGCTGATTTAGTGGATGGTGAGATTGTGATATCGGCAGCTTAGCTTAAATCAGTGTTCATAAATAACTTTATGTAAGAGGAGATTTATTGGGCAGGAGATCGCTTGATAGATCTCCTTTTTTCGTTGATTTTCACCATTTGATATTAATCTATTGAGTAAATATGTGATGACAATAGCGATAATGATCTTATTAATACATCATTAGGTAATATATTTGTTGTGTTCCGCAATTCCAAACGTGATGATTTAGTCCATGAATATGGGGATATGACGTATCGTCTGACAAATTTAGCCGGAGTTATTAGCTATAGTAATAATATTGTGAGTTTGCCATTACGCCCAGTTTTTGAAAAAATATTTACTTCATATGATATTTCGATGTCTGGTTCAGAGAACTATAAAGACTTTGATTTAAACTTTGGCAGTGCTTTATATCAACAGAGCACCTTTCTTGAATCTCTAAGATTGTCAGATAATCAGATTGATTCTGTACTTAAATTAGTAGCTCGGACAATGGGATTAGACAACTATCAGGAAATTGCAAAGGAAGTAGAAAAGCAAAATAATATAAGATTCGAAAAATTAGTTAGAAATAAATTTCCTAAAACTACGGTGCTGGAGTTATTACAACAATTTGTTAGTCGTAAAGACGATTTAATCGTCAAAACAGTCACTGATAATGCTCCAATTCCTGACATTTTCGAGTATGTACTAGGACTCGCATGGTATTACATCAGCAATAAAAAAGTAAATATTCGAAGTGCCTATAATTTATCGCTAGATGCTGACTTTTTACCACTTTCCCATGCTGCAGGTTATCAAGGAGATTTAGAATTTCATTATGAGAATCGTACATTGTTGCTTGAAGCAACGCTGATGGATCATAATACTCAAAAACGTGGTGAATTAGAACCTGTGATAAGACATACAGTGAATCTAACTATCGAAAATGGATTACAGCCAACGCAAACAATTTTTGTAGCCAGTGAATTAGATGACAATGTGATGAACATATAAAGAAAACAGGTGATTATATTCAGGTTTATCGGATCAAATCTCATCCTAATTATTCAAGTGACGCAGCAAAATATGCTTATAACCATATGTATATAAGTAATAAAATAAATTATTTGACAACTACTAACTTGTACCACAAGAATCCTAGTTACTGTTCTAAATATGTTTACTTAGAAGCTGTCTAAAATCTCTTAAGTAAT
>NZ_AZEB01000062.1 GCF_001434135.1 Lentilactobacillus kisonensis DSM 19906 = JCM 15041
TTTGTTTAGTTTTGAGAGGTCTACTCTCAAAAACGGTTACGCTTTTGGGCCTATAGCTCAGCTGGTTAGAGCGCACGCCTGATAAGCGTGAGGTCGATGGTTCGAGTCCATTTAGGCCCATCCACCGGCCACAGTGACCGGAGTAACTTGGGGAATTAGCTCAGATGGGAGAGCACCTGCTTTGCAAGCAGGGGGTCAGCGGTTCGATCCCGCTATTCTCCATTGACACAGATGTGTCAAACTTGGTTCTTTGAAAACTAGATAATATTAATTTTCTGTAATGATTGAAATTGTAATATAATTTCAGCCGAGAACACCGCGTTATTTTGAGTTTGTTAACTAGAAAAAATCGCAAATACTCAATTAACTTGCATCACGTGAGTGATGCCAGGTTAAGTTAAAAAGGGCGCATGGTGGATGCCTTGGCACTAGGAGCCGATGAAGGACGGGACTAACACCGATATGCTTCGGGGAGCTGTACGTAAGCTTTGAGCCGGAGATTTCCGAATGGGGCAACCCAGCAGCTTTAATCAGCTGTTACTAATTAGTGAATTCATAGCTAATTAGAGGTAGACGTGGGGAACTGAAACATCTCAGTACCCACAGGAGCAGAAAGAAATTTCGATTCCCTCAGTAGCGGCGAGCGAACGGGGAACAGCCCAAACCAATGAGCTTGCTCATTGGGGTTGTAGGACTGAACATTTGAGTTACCAAAGTTGTTGATAATCGAACAATCTGGGAAGGTTGGCGATACTGGGTGATAGCCCCGTAGATGAAATCAGCAACCCTCAGTTCAGGATCCTGAGTACGGCGACACACGTGAAACGTCGTCGGAATCCGGGAGGACCATCTCCCAAGGCTAAATACTCCCTAGTGACCGATAGTGAACCAGTACCGTGAGGGAAAGGTGAAAAGCACCCCGGAAGGGGAGTGAAATAGTTCCTGAAACCATGTGCCTACAAGCAGTTAGAGCCCGTTAATGGGTGATAGCGTGCCTCTTGTAGAATGAACCGGCGAGTTACGGTAGCCTGCAAGGTTAAGGTTGAAAAGCCGGAGCCGCAGCGAAAGCGAGTCTGAAATGGGCGCTTAAGTAGGCTGCTGTAGACCCGAAACCAAGTGATCTACCCATGTCCAGGCTGAAGGTGCGGTAAAACGCACTGGAGGGCCGAACCCGTGTACGTTGAAAAGTGCTGGGATGAGGTGTGGGTAGCGGTGAAATTCCAAACGAACTTGGAGATAGCTGGTTCTCTCCGAAATAGCTTTAGGGCTAGCCTCGGACGTAGAATCATGGAGGTAGAGCCACTGTTTGGATGAGGGGCCCGTCATGGGTTACTAAGTTCAGATAAACTCCGAATACCATTGATTTTTATCCGGGAGTCAGACGGTGAGTGATAAGATCCATCGTCAAAAGGGGAACAGCCCAGACCACCAGTTAAGGTCCCTAAATATATGCTAAGTGGAAAAGGATGTGGAGTTGCATAGACAACTAGGATGTTGGCTCAGAAGCAGCCACCATTTAAAGAGTGCGTAATAGCTCACTAGTCGAGTGATTCCGCGCCGAAAATTTACCGGGGCTAAGCATATTACCGAGACTGTGGACTTGACCTTCGGTCAAGTGATAGGAGAGCGTTCTAAGAGCAATGAAGCCAGACCGTAAGGACTGGTGGAGCGCTTAGAAGTGAGAATGCCGGTATGAGTAGCGAAAGACCAGTGAGAATCTGGTCCACCGAATGACTAAGGTTTCCTGGGGAAGGCTCGTCCTCCCAGGGTTAGTCGGGACCTAAGCCGAGGCCGCAAGGCGTAGGCGATGGATAACAGGTTGAGATTCCTGTACTAGTTGATGATGTTTGAGCGATGGAGGGACGCAGGAGGCTAAGTTGTGCATCCAGTTGGAAAGGGATGTTCAAGCGACAAGTCAGTTAAGGAGTTAAAGGCTTCTTAGCGGGTTGACAAGTCGTGATGAGGACCGAAATTTAGTAGGGAAGCAACCAACGTCACACTGCCGAGAAAAGCTTCTAGTGAGTCATCAACTACCCGTACCGCAAACCGACACAGGTAGTCGAGGAGAGAATCCTCAGGTGAGCGAGTGAACTCTCGTTAAGGAACTCGGCAAAATGACCCCGTAACTTCGGGAGAAGGGGTGCTGTGCGCAAGCACAGCCGCAGTGAAAAGGCCCAGGCGACTGTTTATCAAAAACACAGGTTTCTGCAAAATCGAAAGATGACGTATAGGGGCTGACGCCTGCCCGGTGCTGGAAGGTTAAGTGGATGAGTTAGCTTCGGCGAAGCCCAGAAATGAAGCCCCAGTAAACGGCGGCCGTAACTATAACGGTCCTAAGGTAGCGAAATTCCTTGTCGGGTAAGTTCCGACCCGCACGAAAGGCGTAACGATCTGGGCACTGTCTCAACGAGAGACTCGGTGAAATTAAGATACCTGTGAAGAAGCAGGTTACCCGCGACAGGACGGAAAGACCCCATGGAGCTTTACTGTAGCTTGATATTGGGTGTTGACACAGCTTGTACAGGATAGGTAGGAGCCATTGAAGCCGGAACGCTAGTTTCGGCGGAGGCATTGGTGGGATACTACCCTCGCTGTGTGAACACTCTAACCCGCGCCACTTAGCGTGGCGGGAGACAGTGTCAGGTAGGCAGTTTGACTGGGGCGGTCGCCTCCCAAACAGTAACGGAGGCGCCCAAAGGTTCCCTCAGAATGGTTGGAAATCATTCAACGAGTGTAAAGGCAGAAGGGAGCTTGACTGCGAGACAGACAGGTCGAGCAGGGACGAAAGTCGGGCTTAGTGATCCGGTGGTACCGTATGGAAGGGCCATCGCTCAACGGATAAAAGCTACCCTGGGGATAACAGGCTTATCTCCCCCAAGAGTCCACATCGACGGGGAGGTTTGGCACCTCGATGTCGGCTCATCGCATCCTGGGGCTGTAGTCGGTCCCAAGGGTTGGGCTGTTCGCCCATTAAAGCGGTACGCGAGCTGGGTTCAGAACGTCGTGAGACAGTTCGGTCCCTATCCGTCGCGGGCGTAGGAAATTTGAGAGGAGCTGTCCTTAGTACGAGAGGACCGGGATGGACATACCGCTGGTGTACCAGTTGCGCCGCCAGGCGCATCGCTGGGTAGCTATGTATGGATGAGATAAACGCTGAAAGCATCTAAGTGTGAAACTCACCTCAAGATGAGATTTCCCATTCCTATATGGAAGTAAGACCCCTGAGAGATGATCAGGTAGATAGGTTGGCAGTGGAAGTGCAGCGATGCATGGAGCGGACCAATACTAATCGGTCGAGGACTTAACCAAGTAGAAATGGTGTTCGAAAAGCAGAAAATTAATATTAGCTAGTTTTGAGAGAACGAAGTTCTTTCAAGCAACAAGAAGTGTGGTGGCGATAGCCAGAAGGATACACCTGTTCCCATGCCGAACACAGTCGTTAAGCTTCTGCACGCCGAGAGTAGTTGGGGGATCGCCTCCTGCGAGGGTAGGACGTTGCCACGC
>NZ_AZEB01000063.1 GCF_001434135.1 Lentilactobacillus kisonensis DSM 19906 = JCM 15041
TGTGTCGGCAGTTCGATTCTGTCCCGCGCCACTATTTTAATAATTAATGCGGGTGTAGTTTAGTGGTAAAACCACAGCCTTCCAAGCTGTTGTCGCGAGTCCGATTCTCGTCACCCGCTTTAGCATTAATGGGCCTATAGCTCAGCTGGTTAGAGCGCACGCCTGATAAGCGTGAGGTCGATGGTTCGAGTCCATTTAGGCCCATATTGGAGAAGTACTCAAGTGGCTGAAGAGGCGCCCCTGCTAAGGGTGTAGGTCGCGTAAGCGGCGCGAGAGTTCGAATCTCTCCTTCTCCGTTATAAATGACCCGTTGGTCAAGTGGTTAAGACACCGCCCTTTCACGGCGGTAACATGGGTTCAAATCCCGTACGGGTCATTCACATGTGTAATTTTTATATTATCGCGGGATGGAGCAGTCTGGTAGCTCGTCGGGCTCATAACCCGAAGGTCGTTGGTTCAAACCCAGCTCCCGCAATTTTGGTTCGTTGGTCTAGTTGGTTAGGACGCCTGCCTGTCACGCAGGAGATCACGGGTTCGAGTCTCGTACGAACCGGTGATACAAGTTGTAGCATTGATAACCTGTATTTTACGATTATTTTAACGGTTAATGTAAAGAGTTAAAATGTAAGTAAATAGGCTTTCTATTCAGGAATTAACATTATTCCTTTGAATAGAAAGCCTATTTTGTTTGTATTTTAATATGATGACTTAGTTTCAGTTGTCTTGGCAGGCGTGTAATAAGCCTCGTGAGAATAGAAACTGGGGGAATCACGATACTCTTTTGGAATAAATTCATGAGAACCATTTTTCCATAGCTCAAAATCTGAGTATGAGTTCCATGTTGCTAGAATGACTCTCTGATTGATATCCTTGTGATAATTTAACGAGTAAATTGAATGCATCCCGTCCGGAAGACCATTGCTACGAAGCTTATTAATCCTCGCATCAAAGACCTTTTGTTGATCAAAGTTTAAGTCCATTGCAGAAAAGCTGATAAATCCATTCCACTTATCGGCCCCAGTATGACTTAAAATGTCGTAAAGAACTGGTGACTGGAAAACAGGCTCCTTACCAGAATAATCTAATAGCATCAGCTTATCATTTTGGTTGAGCGCCTGGTATAAAAGTAAATTTCTGTCAGGATGCTTAGCCTTGATCTCAGATAAAATCTGATCATTTCCAAATGTAATTACAATTTGTTTATCCATAGACCCACCTCCTACATCTAAGATTATTATACTTTTTTTAATGGACATAGCCAAACATTTACAATTTAGACATGCTAACTTATACTTGGAGCAAAAAGGGAGGAAATCTTTGTGAAATTGACGGTATTAGGCTTTTTAGGTGGCTATCCAGCCCACGGAAATGGTACTAGTAGCTATTTGTTGCAATCGGCTGGATTCAATCTTTTAATTGATTGTGGCAGTGCAGCGTTACTAAGCTTAGAAGAAACACTAGATCCACTGAAATTAAATGCGGTTATTTTGACTCATTATCATCACGACCATACTGCAGATTTAGGGGTTCTTCAATATTATTGGCAGCTCCATGCACAACGATACGCTGAACACGTCTTGCCGATTTATGGGCATAATGAAGATCAGCAAAATTTTTCCGGGCTTGACTGGCCGGGCGCAACTACCGGTATCGCTTATGATCCTAATCAAACATTAGTGCTAGGCCCATTTAAAATTGGCTTTCTTAAGACACATCACCCGGTTCCGGCGTACGCGCTAAAAATTGTTGATATAAAATCCAATAAGGTGTTAGTATTCACTGCGGACACCGCATATTTCGATCAACTAACACCGTTTTCGGCGCGGGCCAATCTCCTGATGACTGATACAAACTTCTTTGCTAATAAGACAGGTCAAAGGTGGCATATGACTTCCACGGAATCAGGAAAGCTGGCAAAAGATGCCCAGGTTGATCAATTACTACTAACTCATTTACCTGCAGAGGGCAATCTCAGTCAACTGAAAGATGAGGCCCAAATAACTGCCGGAGACATCCCAATAATCGTTGCAAGTCGCCACTTGGAAGTCACTATTTAAATTTGTCTAAAAATAGGTCTTTGTATGGTCATTCTGTGAATCTTATGACTTTTATAACAATCTTCTTTATAATCAAGTTACAGAAATGATTACTAGGAGGATGAAAATTATGACAGTCAATTTATTAACGACCCCCAGTTGCACATCGTGTAGAAAAGCAAAGCAGTGGTTAATCGACCACAAAATTGATTTTCGCGAAAGAAACATCTTTGCCCAACCCCTCAGCACAACGGAACTCAAACAGATTTTAATGTTGTCAGAGCGTGGGACAGAGGGCTTGATTTCAACCCGCTCTTACGTTTATGAACAATATAAGGATAAGATTAATACGTTAACGATTGGCGAGTTGATTAATTTATTGGCAGCCCACCCAGAAATGATTCGGCGACCAATTTTAATGGACGCTAAGCGATTAGAAATCGGCTTCAATGACGATGAAATCCGTCGCTTCTTACCCCGTGAGGTTCGCAAGAATGATTTGGAAAAGCTTATCCGTAATGCCCTGTGATAAAATGTTTTAATTACTTGTTAATAACCACTTTTAGCCGTATCATTTACATGGACAGTATTCATGGTACAATGTTACTATTAATAACCCTAGGATATTGAAAGGGGTGGCTAAAAATGGAAATGGAACGGATCAATGAGAACACAATCCGAGTATTAATCGGCAATGATGATCTTGACAAACGCGGGATTACTGTGCTTGATTTGCTCGGAAATCATAAACAGATTGAAAGCTTCTTCTACAGTATTCTTGAAGAGGTTGATAAAGATCATCAATTTCAGAATAATGATGCCGTCACTTTCCAAGTTCTTCCAAATCAAAATGGACTTGAATTGTTTATCAGTAAGGACGTCGATATATCCAACAGTGAAATGATGCTGGATTCTAAGGGTGGCGAATCTGACAAACGTGATCGGGTTTCTAAGTTTATTGATGAGCATCCTGACAGCGGTAAGTCACAATCCGTAGGTGATAGTAAAACGAATGATGAATTTGGTCACCAAAAGAGAACGGTGATTCTTGAATTTGATCAATTAAATGACTTTATTGATTTAGCAAAGGCCTTAAGACTGGAAAACGGAACTTCAGATCTTTACTTGTATCAAGATAAGTACTATTTGGTATTACAGTTATTCAGTAATGACCCAGTTGACATGGTTGTGAGTGATGAAGTTGCAATCGCCAATGAATATGGGCGTAAGACAACGGTGACTAAAGATCTGCTAACTGAGTATGGCCAACACCTAATGGAAAATAGTGCCTTAGAACTGAGCCGTTATTACTTTAAGTAAAATTGGATACAAACAATCTAAGATTAGATCCAGTTAGAAA
>NZ_AZEB01000064.1 GCF_001434135.1 Lentilactobacillus kisonensis DSM 19906 = JCM 15041
CAAACGGGAAGATCGCCACTGGTGACGTGACCTTGAACTACGTTTACCGGCTGATTGGCAAGTACATCATCACGCCACCAACTGGTAAGGGCGATGTCACCAACAGTATTTATCCAAACGATCCGAAGAACCCGGCGGCGATTTTGACACCTACCACGGCAATTGTGCCTTACATCAAGGGCTACAATGCGGTTTCCGGTGGCAAGATCCTGACGCTCTTTGATCCAAGTGACCCAACCAAGGGCTACTTAGCACCAACGGCGCCATATGCCACCCCGGATAAGGATACGTACATCACTTATCAATTAGCAACGCAGCCAACGACGCCGGTGCAACCAACTAATCCGGTGCAACCGACAAACCCCGTTCAACCAACGACACCGAACCAGCCAACCCAACCGGCTCAGCCAACGCAGCCAACCACGCAACCGACCCAGGAACCGAACCAGCCGACGACACAGCCGAAGAAGCCAACTACGACTACGACGACGCATCAGCCAGCTAAGCCTGGGAAACGGCCAACCGCCAAGAAGACGGCTAAGGCCACATCGCAGGTAAAACGGGCAACTAGTCGAACTGGTCGGATGAAGACGCAACGGTTAGCTAATGAACCCGTCAAGGTTGCTGGTGTATTTGGACCACGCACATTGAATCCAACTAAGCAACCATCAGCTTCGCAACAACCAAAGTCAGCCAATCAACTGGCCGCTAAACGATTGCCGCAGACTGGTGATCAAGCAAATAATGACATGGCGCTTCTAGGCGTCATCGGCATGCTCAGTACGATTGGGCTCGCAGCATTGCGGAGAAAGCGGCGTGATTAAGCGTCACTTTCGATGCAATGGCTCGCGGGTGGCCGACCTCATTTCCCCTCAAATGAAACCGGCCGCTTCATAATAGTTACTTGCCTCCCCTGACGAGTGATTATTAGCCCGAATTACCCATCGAGCATATCCATAGGATAGGTGGCAGTTGCCACCTATTCCATACATAGAATAATAAATAGCGATTCACTGCCCAGTTTGTTTGGGCACACATAGAACAGGGGTTAATAGATTGAGGGAATGGAAACGTGTCAGTCAATTGATTGGCATAATATTGAAGAAATGAGGGTGTCATGAGATGAAACGGTATCAGTATAATCAGATTGCTAAGGCAGAGCCAACCGTGGTTCACTATAAGCTCTATAAGGCTAAGAAGCAGTGGGTTGTCCAGGGGATGACAACGGTGGCGCTACTGCTCGGGGTTCACGAAGCCCAAGTGCATGGCGTACCAGGTTTGGTGGCGCCAGATGTACCAACAGCCAAAGCGGACACGCTTGGCGGCCAAGACCAACCGGCTAGTCCTGAAACAGCGACAGCTCAAACGGATCAGTCTGTTAGCCAAGATCAGACTGTGGCCAGCACACCGACAGCAACGGTTGCGCCAACGACGACTAATGATCCAGCAACCGTGGTCAATGATCAGTCAGCCAATCAACCAACTGCAACAACGACTGACACGTCAATCGTGACACCAACGGCCACCGTTGAGACCACGCCAACGACCACAACTGATCAAGCAACTGGGACAGTGACTGCGACCTCGACGCAAGCGGGGTCTGATCAAACAACTAGTCAAACGACTCAAGACCAAACTGGTCAAAATCAGATAAGCCAAGCGCAAGCAACCCCAACTGCAACAACGACTACGTCAACTGCTAAAGCAGCAACTACCAAATCCGTGGCTCAAAAAGCAGTTACCGTTAAAGTTAAGGGGAAAGCAGACTTTAATCGCCAAGCTAAGAAAGCCACAAAACAGGCCCAAAAGATTGCTAACCAGGTTAACCAAGTTGTTAAGGCTGATGCTAAGCGGGCAAATGCCAAGTCAACTGACAAGATTGTCCATAATTCTGGTTTGGATGCGTTGTCAGCTCACGTGACCCAAGAGCTTAATCAGGTAAAGACGGCCTTAAATCAATCGACAAAACAATCGCAAAAGTTAGCGGTCTTGCAAGCTAATTTAACTCAGGCCAATGAGTTGGTAGCTAGTATGCAAACGGAATTAAAAGTTGCTAATAAAATGCTCATTGAAGACAAACGGGGGGTTAACGCTCGGTTTGTTTCGAATTCTCGGGCGGCTTTGAATGAGCTAGTATTACCAGCTAACACAATTGCTAAAGTTGATGAGTATGGTGATTTAGTTGTTTCAACCAATAGTCATTCAGGCTATCAAGCAGTTTTAAATCAGTTGGGATCTAAGGGATTGACCAAGGCATTTAGAAACGTGGTCGACCCAACCCAGCTATATTACGGGATTAAAGGGTACTCGGACGCGGAATTATTGGCTCAGGCGAAGTTGAATGTTAACAGCGCGTTGAGTAAAGAAAAGTTAGATATCAGCCAAGATGCCAGCACAATTAAGGATACGCCATTCTATGCAGCACCTAACATTACATACTACAATAGCCTTTTGCCATATTGGACCCAGCTGCAGACGGCTTACAAGTCAGGCAGTGCTTCCGATGTGATGCTGAGCGCCGCTGAGTTCTTTGGCGCGATTCAAGCAGTTGGTGATTATACGACGGCTAACGGTTTAAAAGCCAATTCAGATCAAGTGCAGTCCAGCGATAGTACATCGTTTGCCCTGATCATGAACGTTGATGAAAATAATAACCCAATCTTTACGGAGAACACGGGCCGAGGCGGAGTAATAAAGGCGGGCGACCTATTAAACCACTTGGGGCTGGTTGTGGATCCGACCGACCCAGCAACGGATAATGGAACTAGTGTGAATAACTTCATGTCTCCAAGTGGGTTATCAAGCAGCACCTACTTTGTCGGCAAAATCGGCGACGAGATTGCTAACCCAACCATTAAAGAGACGGTGCCAAACTTCACTTATACTGGCAAGACCGATACCACTGCTGGGAACAAATTGGTGAGCGTCGTTGGTGGCAAGACGTTGCAAGTCGTCGTCAATCACTGGACCAGCTCGGTAACACCTGAAGTAACGGCAATTAAAGCGGCCGTTGGCAACGTCACCAAGGCTGAAGACGGCACGGCAACCTTTAAAGATGTGCCAAGCGTTACATTAAGTGGCAAGTCTGATTTAACGACCCCAA
>NZ_AZEB01000065.1 GCF_001434135.1 Lentilactobacillus kisonensis DSM 19906 = JCM 15041
ATTGTTGCCAGGTAATATTGCTGGGATAATTAGTCATCATAATTTCCTTTTTTGTCAAAATATAGTAAAGTTCAAGTCAGATCTCAAACAGTTTCTTAGCTCTTTAGTTATTACATTTAAGTGTTAAAGTAGATACATCTTGAATGAATGTAACTTTTTTGTGAATGAGGGAACTTGTATGTATAAAAAGATGATCATAATGCTTGTTACTGTTGTTACTTTTATTGTTAGCTTTAATATTAATGCTTTAACGGCCTCTGCTGTACCTCTTGATCACTACCATATTGTCATTACTTATACTAAGCCTTATAAAAAATATATTGGACATAAGTATAGTAATTGGAATACTATTTATTCTGCAAAAAAGAAAACAAAATCGACTTTTTCTAAATCGGTAACGTGGGCTAACTCTTTAACAGGGAATGTTTCACTGTCTAAGGGGAAGTTGACTGCTTTGTTAGGGTTTAATGTAACTTGGTCAGATACCGTTACAATAAATGTTCCGTTTTCTTTTAATGGAAAATATCGACAAAAAGTTCAGTATCGTAAGAGGTATCGAAAATATAAGATTACGCGAATAGAATACCTAAAAATAGTCGGATCATCAACACAAAAGAAACATCTTAAGGCTTTTGCGTATAAGTACGATGGTGTTGTGAGTCGTGTTGTTAGGGATAAGTAGGTGATAAAATTGGATTTTTTTAAACTATCTAGTTTGTTTGGTAGCTTTGCCCTATTAACAATATTTTTACTACAAATTATGAATGTTTTTTCTGAAATGCTATCAACATCGGATGTTTTGCAAGATGGAACTAAAATAACTAATCAAGTTAATTACTTTATGACCCCATTAGTTACAATTCCAGTTATTTTTTTAATATTGTTTTTTATTTTTTTTATACTTGGTATCTGTAAAATTAAGAAGTAATAAACTAGTGATTGATTGGATTTAAAATTATGTAATCTTTTTTTGGGGGGGGAGATTGATGAATATCAGAAAAATTATCTGATCAAAAATGTAAGCTATAATACCGATTGCGCCTACGTCAAGTTTTGGTACTAAATTTCAGTATAGGGGCAGATAGAGTTAATTATCATAGATCGGCATCTTTGACTTTGAGGACTTTGTATATCATGTAGACAATCAAAATAATATAAATTCCTATTAGGTATAGGTAGAACGGTAGGCCACATAAAAATCAACAATATTAGAATGAAATTGATACTATCTTGCCAATCAGAGTTTGGTTCATGCTTGTTCATAAAAAATCATCAGTTCATCGGTTGAATCTGTCCGTAAACAGAAAATAAACTTGCTTTAATGTTAGCTGTTTGATGAAGCGATATAAAGATGTTTTGACATTGATGGAGTTGGAAATAGAAGAATGCCAAGTTGGCTTTAAAATTAAGGAGATGGGAGATTCATGAGTACGATCAATTCAGAGCTTCAGAACAAGTTAAAAAAGGCTGCGGCGGTTAAAGCTGCAGATTATGTTAAAGACGGTATGATTGTTGGGCTTGGAAGTGGTTCAACGGTTACAATGCTGGTCGATGAGTTGGGACGACGGGTTCAGGAAGACGGCCTGAACTTTACGGGCGTTTCCACGTCAATTTCAACAGCGAAGCAGGCTGAATCATTGGGAATAAAAATTTCTGATTTGGATTCGATTGACACAATTGATTTAACCATTGACGGTGCCGACCAGGTTGACAGTGACTTTAATGGTATTAAAGGTGGTGGTGGAAACCTGTTTTGGGAAAAGATTGTGGCTGCCAATTCTAAAAAGCTTATTTGGATCGTAGACCAATCCAAAATTGTTGACCGGATCGGTGCCTTTCCACTGGCTGTTGATGTAGAACCTTTTGGCAGTCATCATGTTTTGAAAAAATTTTCCGATGCCGGATTTAATCCGGTTGTTAGGACTGATAAGAACGGCAAGATCTTTAAAACGGACTCAAATAACATCATTTTGGATCTTCATTTGCATAAAATTAACGACCCAGATAAACTGTCTAACGCCTTAATTAACACAGTTGGTGTGGTTGAACATGGCTTGTTTTTAAATGCAGTTAATGAGGTTGTTGTGGGCAAAGAGGGGGCACCTCAAATTATGATTAATTCTAAAGCCCATCCATCTTATCAATAAAATGTCACGTCTTGATTACTCATATTAAATTAGTCGGTTAGAGGAGCAATATAACTGTGGTTCTTGACCGTTCAATCATAAAATCCTATTAAACTAATCTTTAAGACTGGTTTAATAGGATTTTTGGGTGCAATACAAAGTGCATAACGAGATGTGTTATAAGATACAATATTTGAGTTGAGTCATATTTTTCGATGACTGCTCTTTGATGATTATCCGGTCAACATCGATCGCTATGATAAAAGTCGAAATAATTAAAAATGAGATTGCCGACAACTCCGCAAATGAGCAGAGTGAATCCATAAATCAGTGATTCCATTAGTTTTTTATGACTCAAATTCGCTTTTTTACATAGAAGTGTGCTCTATTAAGGGAGATCTTAGTCGTTTTCAAGATTACTAATGGCATTACTATTGTTAAGCAAAGCTTGCTTTACTTTTTCACTTATAGTGTTTTTTTGTTTATCTTGTTTTTCAGATTCCACGTAAATCAACTCCCGTATTGTTACATAATAAGCCTAATTTAACACAAAAACATTGCGCCTCGTTATCAATTTAGTTGTTATTACATTAAAAAGCCAATGGATAATGATCATCTCATTTAGACAATTCTATTGAACATTTTTAAACAGCATTAGTTCATACAAATAGGCAAGGTCACAAGAGCATACCCTAGTGGCCGTTTAGTAGGAGGACTATCATTTCATTTGTTCATCTATGTTCAATTGAGTTTCATGGATTGAAGTCAATATTTGAGACAGGTTTT
>NZ_AZEB01000066.1 GCF_001434135.1 Lentilactobacillus kisonensis DSM 19906 = JCM 15041
CCTTTTGCCTGCGGCGAATCATTTACTCGCTGCTACAGTCACATCACAGTTGGCAGTGAAGCTACCGTCTTCTGTTGTGGCGGTGATTTGTGTTTCACCAGCCTTAACGTAGGCGACTTTACCAGTGTCATCGACCGTGGCAATACTTGAATCCTTAGAGGCGAAGGAAACCTTCGTGTCAGTTGCATTGTCCGGCGTAACTTTGGCTGTTAATTTATCATTGCCGCCAGCTGTTCCAGAAAGTGACGTCTTATCAAGTGACACACCCGTTACCGGCACAGTGTTGGCGATAACCGTCACTTTGGTGGTGGTTGTAATGTCGTCATTAACCCCAGCTCTGAATGTAATAGTAGCGTGACCAGCAGACTTATAAACAATTGTGAAACTGCCATCTCCATTTGGTGAAACGGTCGCTACATCGGTATCGCCTGACGTTGCCGTTACATTCTTTTCGGTGGCAGTTACTGGCAAAACAGTCGTTGTAACTTTACCAGTTTGACCGGCGACGCCTGAGATTGAGGCTTGATCAACCGTTAAACTAGTTGGCGATACATAAGTGTTTTCAGAAACGGCCCGAACAACTAAAATCGCTTCTGGTGGGTTGGGACCCCCAAAAGCGGCTTGAGCATGCTTATAGATTAAGGTATCTGGGTCAAAGTCATCACCGACTTCCTGAAGGTCGTTGTACTGAGTTTGCGTGGCTTCAGTTGCATCAGGATCTTCAATCAAATACTTCGGGATCTGGTCGCTCAACTCCTTAACTTTTCGAACGGTTTTCACCGAAGTATGAACTGGACCAAGTGGTTCATTTGTAATTGACATAGTGTTTCCTCCTAATTTCTTGTAATTTTTTCATTGTTGCTATCGATGGCTTCAATAGTTGGCTGATCGGACTCAAAATTGCGTTCTAGTCTGATTTGTAAATCAAATCCATACTGTTGTTCCGAGTTATTAATCCCGATCACGCTTTGATCTTGTGGATCAAGCACCGCGACAATGATAATTCCTTGCTGCTTAACTTGATAACGGATTTCAGGATCCCGTAAATTGGCTTGTAAGTTGTCCATGATGTCAAGTGCCCGAGACTCTGATGTTGCGTGAACCGTGATTGAGATATGGGTATCAACTGGTTCATGCATGGGGTACTGATGTTGAACGGGCGTGATAATGTTGCCACGTGGATGAACAGTGATAAACGGCAAGGTCGGTTTTGAACCCAGAGAATAATCCTCAATCACGTGAGCTTCATCAAGACTCGTTAAAGAACGGATCGTTTGTCGCATTATTGCGATTACTTCCGTCCAATTGATCGTGCGCTTCATTATCGCTATTCACCTCCTGACTATCCGAACGTAGGTAGTAGATACAAGCGTCTGACAGGCCATAGTACGGATCCTTACCAACCACTTGCAAATACTCCCAGTGATCCTCATCCTCGCCGGTTTTAATGGCAACCACCGTCCCAAATGGGACATCTTGTAACGAATACCATTCATGGTTGCAATTAATGCTCTTACCATCACTTGTCAAAATAATCTGATTAGCATTTGCATTAGGACTAACGGGCGCAACCGGTTCACTAACATCGGTGTAGGGCTGTTTACGGAAATCAGTTCGCATAAAGTCCCCCGTTAAAGAGGTGCCACCGTCCTGATACGACGTGTTCTGATAAATTCTAATTGGAATACCGTAACGGTTTATTAAATTCTTTTTGATGAATTTCAAATTTCCATCACCTTCACCCCAATTGATTTATAAAGTGCACCCGTATCAACAAGCGGATCGTCTTTACCCTTATTCTCGATGGTTATTGGCGCGTTATGCGGCGTAACTTTAAGCTTGATTTCATCTTTGATCCGTTGTTGAATCAATCGACCCACATCTTCATACAGTTCATAAGCCGTTAATTCACTATTCATGATGCGACTAAGGTCACGTTCAACAAGCTCATTGATGCGAAACATCCCTAAGTCAATGCCATCTCTAAGAAATGAGCGTTCAGGGATTTTAACGTGCTTAAGCTTATAGAAGCTCCCATCTTTCATTGGGATGACCAAATATGGACCATTTTTAGGGTAAATCTCAGCACCAAATTCATTAACGGTGGCGATCATTTGTAGGAATGCTAGAGATTTATTACCAACCGGCACCATGACCCCAACTTCCACTCGGTATCGATTGAGGGCTCGCAGTTCCTCTTTAATCTTGGAAAAGTTATTGTCGTCAGAAAATAGTTCAGCCAAGTTTAATTCGCCACCTTGAATGTCCATATCGGCTCAGTAGGTCATTTAGCAACTCTTCCCAGTGATTAGTCGCATTACCATTGTATTGGGTGTGTAAGTCTTTAAAATTATCCACCAGGATACCTTTGCCAAGGTCAGAATTGATCCAAATAAGTGATAGAATCTTCATTTCCATGGCTTGGTTCCAAACAAACTGATCAGTAGGAATGTTTAGTGGTTTAAGCAGGCCATAAGCAATTTCAAGTAAATCATTTAATGCATCATCGCTTACATCAACATCTGACAGCCTTTTAACACTGGCAATGACCTCACTTTGGTCAAATGGATAGTCCATATGATCACCTTCTACTTGGATCCTTTAAAGATAATGATATCTTTGCCGGGAACAAGATCAGACTGCGGATAGATCCGATTCAAGTTGGCTAATTTACGAGTTGTCGTATTGTTGGCGGTTGCGACTGCCCACAGCTCATCGCCCGGCTGCACGGTATAGTAAACATCGCCGTTTTTTGAAAAGTTTTTTGATGTATCAATTTGATCAGGGAACATGTCATTTCCTCCTTACTTCAAATCGTAATGTACTGAATTGCTTGTCA
>NZ_AZEB01000067.1 GCF_001434135.1 Lentilactobacillus kisonensis DSM 19906 = JCM 15041
GTACTAAAAAATGGGACTGGGCCATATCCGGATAATTTAACCGGAGAGCCTCAGTCCCATTTTGGTGCCATTTAGAAAAACACGGTGCATTCATCAATTTTTGGTAACTACGCTTATTAATAATGGCTTGGCAGTCATTGTTAGCAGTGACTGTTTTGGGATTGACCAATTGTTTGCTAACATTTTTTTCAAACTTAAGAGGAAAGAGATCAATATACGACATATTTTAAAATAGGTCGTGTCATCTTTTTGGGGTTAACTGTTTGTAAAAAGTTTTTCGAAATTCAGTCCACGAGGCTAATATTAAAAAACAACCTCACTCTTGAAGAAAGAATGAGGTTGCTTTTGAAAATTAAGTTCCCCTATGGATAATTCATGGGGTCCTGTATAATTGTTAATGTAGAAAGTTAGTGACGGTTGGCAAATCTTAGTAAGAAGGTGATGCCTATGGGGTAACAACTCGTAGAACACAGTCTGATGAAAGGACAGCCATTTTCAGTGATCTTGGATCAGTCATTGTGATCGTTAGTGGATTGATGGCATTGATTCTGGCAGTTTCGACACTGCTAAATGCGGTTGCTAAATTGATGATTGCGTGGCGAAAGTTCAGGAAGCACAAAAAATAAAGACCATTCCACTAACTTTGACAGGTTTGGAATGATCTTTTAATTCTCAACTATGTCACCGTCTTTAACGGTTCCACATCGGAGCGCTGTTTCAGCAGTGCGCCTTTTTCATACCTAAATTATAGCATGCAAGGATGATAGTGGCTACCAAAATCATTTGAATTTAGTGAGTTATTATTAAGAGAAAAATAGTTGGAATAAGAGTTATTTTCTTGCAAGTTGTGGCTACTTTACTCACAACCCATCTATTGATTATAGCTACTGTAAGATGGTAACTCCTTGTTATTTAACCTAAAAACACCGCTATTTCCCAAAATCAGGAATAACGGTGTTTTCATTAACTTCTGGGAGCTAAAAAACGACATGTCCCAGTTTATAAACGTTAGGCTAACGCTTGCCAATCATAAATTAATGGAACAGTAAATTCAATCCCATAACCATCACAATCCCGACGACAGAAATAACGGATTCAAGCACCGTCCAAGTCTGCAAGGTTTGTTTAATCGTCAAATCGAAATATTCTCTGAACATCCAGAAGCCCGCATCGTTTACGTGTGAGGCAGCTAGTGAACCAGCACCGATTGCTAGCACCATTAACGCTGGATCAACACCAGCCTGGGCCATCAATGGGGCAACAATTCCAGCAGCCGTTAAGGAAGCAACGGTAGCGGAACCTAGAGCAATTCGAAGAACAACAGCGACTAACCAGCCTAAGATTAATGGTGAAATTGATGAGTGTAAGAAGAGTTGGGCAACGGCTTTACCAACACCACCGTCGATCAGAACTTGCTTGAATGCACCGCCACCACCAATAACCAATAGTAGCATAGCAATTGACTTAACGGCGTTTTCTAGCGACTCCATAATTTGAGCGGTTGTTCGTTTCCGAGCCCAGCCCATGGTCCACATTGCAAAGAACAGGGAAATTAACATTGCAATACTTGGTGAACCAATGAAGGCAACAATTGAATCTAATAGGCTAGGGTTCTTAGGATCAACGCCGCCGTTAACCGTCATTTTATAAATCGTTGAAATAGCTAACAAAATAACTGGGAATAGGGCGGTTAAAACGGAAACACCAAATGAAGGTGATTCTTCCGGCGTAAATTCTTTCACTTCACCAATTGACGAGAGATTGCCTTTACGTTCAAAGGCAGCTGGGGCATATTTTCTGGCGACCTTTGAAAATAAGGGGCCAGCAATATAGGCAGCAACAATGGCGATGAAGAAACCAAATAGTAGAACCTTGCCATCATTAGCACCCAAGACTTGCGCAATGGCAACTGGTGCTGGATGGGGTGGCAAAAAGCCGTGGGTAACTGACAAAGCGGCAGCCATTGGAATTCCCAGGTAGAGAATAGGAACCCCGGCTTCAACGGCAATTGCGAAGACGATTGGAACCAGCAAAACCATCCCAACTTCAAAGAACAACGCAATCCCTAAAATAAACGAAGCCAACATAACGGCAACTTGCAGCCACGCTTTACCAAAGCGCTTAATCAGCGTTTCAGCGATGATATAGGCACCCCCGGAATCAGACACCAGCCTACCAAGCATGGCACCAAATCCAAAGACCATCGACAGTTCGCCAAGCTGGCTACCGATACCATTGGAAACCGAAGTTGCAACGTTACCAAGTGGCATGCCGAGCATCACGGCGGTAATAACCGCGGTTAAGATTAACGAAACGAATGTATTGATTTTAAATTTGATAATCAAGACCAAGAGAATAATGATCCCGATTAATAATGCGAGTAATTTTAATAACATTATTTTTCCCCTTTCTTATAGTACAGTGAGCGGAGCAAAGCGGTTAGAAAGCGGAGTCTAAGTTACTCCGTTCAGGAATCCCGGGCTTGGATTTTTGAACGGAGTGGCTTAGGCGCAGCTTTCTGTTTTGCGGAGCGGTCCTAAGAATAGTGAGCGGAACAAAGCGGTTAAAAGTCGGAATATAAGTTCCTTCTGGAGAAATCCATGGGCTTGGGATTTTTCCAGAAGGTTCTTATATGCAAGCTTTTGCTTTGCGGAGCGGTCCTAATCTATGAGGCT
>NZ_AZEB01000068.1 GCF_001434135.1 Lentilactobacillus kisonensis DSM 19906 = JCM 15041
TCACGGCTGACGATTTCGACTGGAGCGCGGTTAAGGCCACGCCCGGTACTTATGCGGTGACGTTAAATGCGACTGGGATTAAGAAGATTACCGATGCGAACGCGAATACGACGTTGGCGGTTGGCGATGTTCAGGCAGGTCAAGCAACGATTACATCTAAGACGCCAACCACTCAAGCCATTAAGGCAACGATTGGCGATGTCACGAAGACTGAGGACGGAAATGCTAAGTTCACAGAGGTACCAACGGTTACTGTGAGCGACCAAGCGGGCCATACCTTGACAACGCCAGATTTAGCGATTACTGATTTTGATTGGAGTGCAGTCCAGGCAGTTCCTGGTACTTACGACATTACGCTAAATGCTACTGGGATTAACAAAATCCTAGCAGCCAACGTCAACACAACATTAGCGACTACTGATATTGCTGCCGGTCACGCAATCATTACCGCTAAGACGCCAACCACTCAAGCTATTAAGGCAACGATTGGCAATCTTACCAAGGATTATGACGGCACGATAACGTTTAAGGACGTCCCAATAGTCACTGTAAGCGATCAAGCGGGCCACACCTTAACAACACCGACTACCCTAACCAAGGATGATTTTGACTGGAGCAATGTTAAGGCTGACGCCAGCACTTATGATGTGACGTTAACGGCTGCTGGGATTAAGAAAATTACTGATGCCAACGCGAATACGACGTTAGCTACCAGCGACATTACGGCTGGACAAGCGATCATTAACAAGGCAGCGATCACGATTACCGCTACCAATGCCAGCAAAACTCAAGGCCAAGCTGATCCAGCGCTGACTGCGACTGTAATCGGTAAGCCCACTGCCGGCAGCGATGTCAAGTACACCGTTAGCCGGGATAAGGGTGAGACGCCTGCGACCTATGATATTAACGTCACTGCGAACGCAACCGATAACCCGAACTATACGATTACCACTAAGAAGGGCGTCTTTACCATTGTGCCCGCTGATAGCATTACCGCCACGGTTGGAAACGTTGATAAGACATACGATGGTAAGGCATTTGATACGACGGTTGTTCCAACGGTTACCCTGAGTGGGTTTGCCACTGTTGTGACGCCAAACTTTACCCACGATGATTTCGATTGGAGCAAGGTCGGCACTGATGCTGGTAGTTACAGCGTTACCTTGACCGCAGCTGGGCTGAAAAAGATTGTAGATGCCAATAAAGGCGTCACAGCAGTCGCTTCAGCCGGGAACGCCGTTATTAAGCAGGCTGATGTCACAATTACCGCTAATAACGCGACCAAAGTAGCTGGTCAAGCTGATCCAACGTTAACTGCCAAGGTTAGCGTCCAGCCAGCCGCGGGTGCTAAGCTCGTTTATACGGTAAGCCGGGCAGCCGGTGAAACGGTAGGAACCTATCCGATCACCGTAACTGCCACGGCTGCTGCTAACCCGAACTACCACATCACGGTTGTTGGGGGGCAGTTCACAATTACCAAATCGACGGCAACGTTTGATTGGACTGCAGATTATGTCGATAGTGTTGGCAATAAGTTAGCGGATCCTGAATCTGGAACTGATTTGCATGCAGGAGATCACTATACGACAACTGCAAAGTACATTGACGGCTATTATTTAACTGCTGAACCAGCTGACGCGGCTGGAACGATCAAAGACGGCAACGTAACTGTTAAGTACGTTTATAACAAGGTCGGTGGCTTCACGATCACCACGCCAAATGGGCAGGTAACCACGATCGCCTACGCGGTGGATCATACTGACCCAACCAAGGTTAGCGTGCCACTCAATCAGACCGTTCCATACGTCAGTGGCTACGATGCTGTTAGTCCTGCTGGTAAATTGACGCTGGTTGATCCCGCTGACCCAACGAAGGGTTACAAGTTGCCAGCAATGACAACCCCTGATGCTAACACCGCCATTACCTACGTCGCTGTGAATAACGGTGGCGGTGGTACTAATGGTAACGGGACAATCACACCATCTAATAACGCCGGCACAACCACGAACAGCACTAATCAAACAACTGGAAATGAGACGACGCCTAGCCTAGCTGGGGGCAATGATCATGGTGGCAGTCAAGCTACTAAGAAGCAGCCAAGCAAACCAGCTAAGAAGGCTGGTAAGCGGACGGCTCAAAAGACCAGCACCACAAAGCAGGCGGCTAACACTGGTAATCGACGGGCAACGACAGGCCAAGCCGTTGCTAGCAACCACGGCAAGCAGCCAAGTGGGCAATCTGGCGCAACTAGCCAAGCTACTAGCACCAAGTCAGTTGCGAAGACCAATCAAGCTCACAAGCAGTTGGCTAATGAACCAATTGAAAAAGCTGCGACGCTACCACAAACTGGTGATAGTCAATCGTCAGCGGTTGTCACTTGGTTGGGAGCGGTCTTAGTTGGCTTCCTTGGGTTATTCGGACTTAAACGTAAACGGCGTTTTTAATGAAGATAATGAAGCCTGAATTATTCATAGTTCATAAAAATCCCG
>NZ_AZEB01000069.1 GCF_001434135.1 Lentilactobacillus kisonensis DSM 19906 = JCM 15041
TGTTGGGCGGAATCTGATGAACAAAGTTCGCTTAAAAGACCGCAAGGCCGTGATCAATGACTTAAACAAGTTCATCGAGCTGCCAATCGTGAAGCAGCCGAACTGAAACTGAATGAGTTCGCCAACAACTGGCATCAGACCTATCCCAAGTTAATCAAAGATCTGCTTAAAATGCCGAATCTGCTCACTTGCATGGACTTTCCACCAGCCGTTCGGCAATCACTCTACTCCACTAACTTGATTGAGAACTTTAACAAGCATCTCAAGCGCACCACCCACCACAAAGAACAATTTCCAACGGAAGATTCACTGGATCGCTTCCTGGTTTCTCAGTTTAATGTTTATAACGAGAAGTCTCTGAAGCGGATCCACCGAGGGTTCAAAGGACTCCAGGACACCTTGGAAGCATCATTTATTTAAGTTAGATACATATATATGTACGAAGGCATTTCATTTACACAAGATTCTTGACGCTACCGTAATTTTATTAAATGGGAATATACACTGTTAAATACATGAAGAAAGGCTCTGCAACAATAGGCAATTACGCTTATTGGGCAGAGCCTCTTTAATATAACATAAAAAATAGCTAAATCTAAAATTTTTAATTACTTGGTGATTTTTGAAAAGTCTTTTCAAAATGAAAAGTACTTATTTTGTAGATTTCATAGCAAAAACGGTTTCTTTGAGATATTTTTTTAAATCACCAGCTATTTCCGGATTTCGTAATCCAAATTTGATATTAGTTTCCAACCAACTTAATTTATTACCGGTATCATATCGTTCACCCTTAAACTCATGAGCAAATACTCTTTGAGTTTGATTAAGAATGTCGATGGCTGTGGTAAGCTGAATTTCACCACTTGAATCTGGTTGAGTTTCTGATAGAGCTGTAAAAATTTGTGGTGTTAGTACATATCGTCCGATAATTGCCAGATCACTCGGAGCAGTCTGAGGATCCGGCTTTTCTACAAAACGCTTCACGTTATATAAACCTGGAGTAACTTGTTTAGCGGGATCAATAATACCATATTTTGACACATCTCGGCGAGGGACTCGTTTAACTGCCAATGTTGCGGCCCCGGTTTTGGTAAAACTATTGATTAATTGTTTGGTTAATGGAGTTTTATCTCGTGTGACATCATCACCTAATAACACAGCAAAGGGGTCATTTCCAACAAAACTTCTGGCAGTATAAATGGCATCGCCTAATCCATGTGGATGAGGCTGACGAGTAAAATAAATATTCATATTATTGGTCTTGCAAATCAACTTAAGTAAATCATTTTTACCACGTTTAGCTAGATTAGCCTCCAATTCAGGATTAGCATCGAAATGATTTTCAATTGACCATTTTCCCTTGCCAATGACAATTAAAACATCCTTAATTCCCGACTGCTTAGCTTCGCTAACGATATATTGAATAGTTGGAGTATCAACAATTGGCAACATTTCTTTAGGTAAGGCTTTTGTTTCAGGAAGAAAACGGGTACCTAAGCCGGCAGCAGGGATAATAGCTTTCGTTATTTTTGACATTGCTTTAGCCTCTTATTATTTATAATATGATGAACCATTAAAGTAATATTAATCAACAAAAATTATATCACTAATAAGAGCAAAAAATATAAATACTTTATTATGAATGCTAAGGGGAAATAAATTTACCTACGGGTTATTTATCAATTAACTTTGATAGATAATAACCAACTACAAATCCTAAAGTATTAGTAAGCACGTCATTTATATCTACCCAACGATGTGTTATTGCCAAATTGTCTGTTATAAATTGAGTAAATTCGATAGTGAATCCAATAAGGATTCCAGTTGTAATCACATGAGAAATTTTGAATTTGGGAGAGAATAAAATATAGGTAAGTATTCCTAAGGGACAAGTCATAATGATGTTTAGCCAGAATCCTAATTGATCTAATTCTTGAAAGGGAATGTAAGCAACTGGTGCCTTACCAATCATCATAAAGCTAATAGCTTGATTTGACGGTGGCAATTTAATAGGTAAGGTTGGGCTAAAACATAAAAAACAAATTGATAAGGCTGAAATTCCTAATAATACCCAGGCAAATAATTTTGAAATATGGTTAATAATTCACCATCTACTTTCATTATTAATTGAATTAAAAATATTGCGATAATTTATAAATTCTTCCTTAAATACATATTTTTGAAAACTAAATTTCAATTATAAGCATTTTTATCAAAACTATCACAAAAAAGTAGCAATAACGGAACTTTAACAAATCTTTTACCACATTTAATGTTTAGCAGATAGAGAGCGTAAAATATCTTGTGTAAATGCAT
>NZ_AZEB01000007.1 GCF_001434135.1 Lentilactobacillus kisonensis DSM 19906 = JCM 15041
GCGTTAACTAGGACTTTTGTCCCAGCCTCATGCCTTTTAAGGTCTATTTAATCTAAGTTACTATTGCTTTGGTTTTTCAATTACACGGTAGGGTCGCTCCATAAAGCAAGGATCTGCGTATAAACACCTTCGAGAAAAATCCAAGCCCATCGTAACATGGTAGAAGCCTGCTACACCAGGCAGCAGCTTGCATCTAAGGAACTTTAACAAAAACTCCAAAGACTGTTTAGTGATTGTCCTAGGTGACATTGATTAGGACCGCTCCGCAAAGCAGAGACTTGCACCTAAGCCTTCTCCGCCAAAAATCCAAGCCCAGGATTTCTGGCGGAGAAAACTTAGGCTCCAGTCTCTAACCGCTTTGCTCCGCTCACTCTGGTATTTGTTGCGTAACACAATGAATATTTCCCCCACCAAGGATAATTTCTCGGGCATAGACACCAACAATCTTTCTATCTGGATATAATCGTTGCAAGGTTGCTTGCGCTTTTTGATCATTTAGATCCCCAAACATTGGAAAGACAATGCCACCATTTGCCGTGTAATAATTAACGTAGCTAGCAGCAAGCCGGTCGCCCGCTCTTCTTGGCAGCGTCCCCGCCACGGCATCAACACCTTCACTTTCGGCTTTTGTAATCGTGATTGGTTGCGGAACCGTTAGCCTCTCTATTCGAATTGGACGGCCCTTGGCATCCGTTGCCTGCCGCAAAATCGCCTCATTTTCTTTTGAAATTTGATATTGCGGATCAGATTGATCATCAGTCCAAGCCAATGCCACAACTCCTGGTCGAACAAAGTTGGCAATATTGTCAACATGGCCATTTGTCTCATCCAGATAAATTCCGTGCTTAAGCCAGATTACCTTCGAAACATTTAAATATTCTTTTAAGAGATTTTCAATTTGGCTTTTAGATAACTCCGGATTGCGCCCCTTTGAAAGCAAACACTCCTCAGTCGTAATCAGCGTTCCTTCACCATCAACGTGAATGGCGCCACCTTCTAAGACAAAATCATCTAGTCGATAACGATCCAGGTGCTCTAACTCCGTGATTTTTTGAGCCACCCGATCATCCTTGTCCCAAGGAAAGTACAGGCCATCCACCAAGCCACCCCAAGCATTAAAGTGCCAGTCGATCCCGCGGCGCTCACCTGCCTGATTAGTCACAATCGTTGGCCCGCAATCTCGAACCCAGGCATCATTGCTTGAGAGTTCAACCACTTCAACCTCTGCTGGCAACAAATGACGGGCATTAACATACTGATCATCGGCAACGCCCACCGTAACGTGTTCAAACTGGGCAATTGCCTTCGCAACATTAGCGAACGTCCGCTGTGCCGGCTTGGCCCCGTTTCGCCAATTATCTGGTCTTGTCGGCCAAAGCATGTAAACACCTTGATGTGGTTCAAATTCAGCGGGCATTCGAAAGCCATCTTGCTTTGGGTTTGACTGTAGAGTTTGCAATGATATCATCCTCCCAAATTAACCTGAAGTTCACAAAGCTACGAACATACAAACATAAAAAGCTGATTCAAGTCTCGCTATGATAGTGTAGTATATCAAATTTTCCCTTGTTAGCAAGATATCTCACCAATTAGATCTCACGTTTCTTTAATCAAAATCATTCTTACTGCAAGTGTTAATTACCCCCCTCAGTTACTTGATCATTTGTTTGTACGTGAGTAAATTGGGGTTTTAAGCACGCTTCGAATCATCGGATAAGTATTTTTTACACAACAACAAACAACCTTAGTAATCAATAATTAATCACGAATAAGCATCAATCATTTCTGATAATTACTTACTCGGTTAATCACAAAAGAAGCTCTCAGGATAAACTACCTTGAGCACTTCTTTTGTGATTAATAATCAATATTATTGGCAGTTACTTTTTCTCATCAATCAACACCGTTCCTTCTGCCGGGTTATGATCAATGGCGCCAACAATCTCATGAGGTGTATACAGTTCTTCTAAGTAATGGATGTCTTCAGGGGAAAGTTTAACCGAAAGTGCCGCTATCGCATCGTCAAGGTGACTTATTTTAGTTGACCCCACGATTGGTGCAGTGACCCCTTTAGCCCACTGCCAAGCTAGTGCAATTTGGCTCATTGAAACGCCGTACTTATTAGCCAGTTCGCTGACCCAATCAACGATCTGTAAGTCTTGACTTTCTGCTCGATCGTATTTACCCATAGACACTCTGTCAGTCCGACTACGAAGGGTATTTACTTTCCATGATCGATGGCTTAGATGACCCGCAGCAAGCGGACTATAGGGCATCAGTGACACATTCATCTGCTTACAAATTGGGATTAATTCCCGTTCATCTTCTCGATAAAGCAAGTTATAATGATTTTCCATCGTTTGAAATCGAGCCCAGCCATTATCTTTAGCAACCTGTTGCATGTTGTAGAACTGATATCCATACATTGCTGAAGCGCCAATAGTTCGGACCTTACCGGACTTTACGAGATCATCCAATGCTGACATTGTTTCTTCAATTGGCGTCTCGTAATCAAACCTGTGGATGATGTACACATCTAAGTAGTCGGTTTGTAGTCGTTTTAATGATCCCTCAACTTCTCGATGAATGGCCTTGCTCGATAAACGACCAGGATTGAAATAAACCTCTGAAGCCAATACAACTTGATCACGAGGAACCTGGCTATCCTTTAACGCTTTACCCAAATATTCTTCGCTTGTTCCCTTAGAATAAACGTTCGCAGTATCAAAAAAGTTAACTCCCTGATCGAGCGCATGATTAATCACTTTTTTACTATCAGCATAGTCTAATGTCCAATCATGCATTGTACCTACTTGCCCAAAACTCATCGCGCCAATGCAAATTTTCGAAACGTTAATATCCGTTTGACCTAACTTAGCATATTTCATTGGTTTTGCTTCCCTTCTCATCATCGTGCTGATTTGCAGAACGATCCTACTGTCATCATTACTTTTCTGACTGAATCAACCATTACTGATTCAGTGTAAATGTTACTCCTTAAAGTATACTTTAAGTCAAGTGACAGCTATTTCATCCAGTTCAAACGGTCAAAATGTCCAACACGCTTCTCAAGACAATCAATTCGACAAAAACAACTCAAAAAATGTAAAAGTGAGCGGAGCAAAGCACTTAGAACTCGGGGCATAAGTCTCCACCAGCAGGAATTCCTGGTTCTGGAATTTTTGCTGGTGGTGCTTATGTGCAGAGTTCTGCTTTGCGGAGCTGTCCTAATAAATACCCATTGCGCAATTATTCCAAAATTGAGAACAATTATGCAATGGACTTTATTTGGATAGAATCTGTTGGTTATCGTAATCTAAATTTGTTTCCTGATTTCAACTTGCTCAGTTTTATTTAATTAATCAATATGACTTATTTAGCCATTTTTTCAGTATTCGTTTCGGTCATCTTGCCATCCATAATCCGATACGTCTTATCCGCAAAGTCCATCAACCGCACATCGTGGGTTACCACCACAACCGCTTTATTCCGAGTCTCTGCCAACTCCTTAAATAATTTACCAACTTCAGCAACCCGTTCGCTATCCAAAGCTGCCGTTGGCTCATCCGCTAACACAATGTCTGGGTTGGCAAACAATGCCCGCGCAATTGCGACTCGCTGGGTTTGGCCGCCTGAAAGCTCGCCGGGATATTGGTTCGTTAAGTTCTCAATTCCTAATTGCTTTAATAAGTCAGCCAATTCGGCCTTATTGAGGTTCCCTTGCCGTTTAACCTTGTTCACAAAATCAAACTGTTCCTTAACTTTCAAATATGGCACCAGACTATAAGATTGTAAGACAAAACCGATCTGATTTAACCGCAACTTATCCCGTTGCGATGTTGACAATTGCGCTATTTGCTTGCCTTCCACTGAAACCTCACCAGATGTTGGTGTTTGTAGACCACCAGCAATCGTCAGAAAAGTGCTTTTGCCAGAGCCTGATGGGCCAACGACCAGAATCAATTCGCCCCGGTCGGCTGAAAAATCAATGTCATGTAAAACATGAACCTTACTAACGCCTTTACCAAAATACTTATTAATTTTTTTGAGTTCAATAACTGACATGATTATCCTCCTATTACTTTAACGGGGTCAACGGTTGCAATCTTCTGGGCAGGAATTGCCGACCCGATGAATCCCATAATAAGCAGGCCGATTGAAATCCAGGTTAAGACCGGAATATCAAACGACATCGGCACGCCGATCGGAATAATGCTAGCAGTGGCAGCAGTCAGCGCAGCTCCGATCACAAGTCCTGAGACCATCAAAATCAACGATTGGCTCGTAATGGTTGCTGCCAACGTTCTAGCTGGGATCCCCTGTGCCCGCAATACCGCGTATATTGGTAACGCCTGCATCGTTAAAATATAGAGGAAAACCGCAATGATAATTAGAGAAATAATCATCAGGAAGCCAATCATGAAGCCAAAGGTCGTATTTTGGGCTGAGTAACCTGGTAACTTAGAAATGAAATATGAAATGGCATACGTTTTAAGATGCGTATCCTTTGCATCATATTTTGCAGTCTTAGAAACGATTGCACTGCCAGTCACCTTAGCATTAGTCATTCCTCGCAACGATTTCCACGTCCCCGTGCTTCCATAGATAATCGGTGAAATATTAAGTTTCGCATTTTTAGTGAACCCAACAATCTGATACTGCTGATCAGATGAATTCAGCCTGATTTTATCTCCAAGGCGATATCCCTCATCCTTAAACTTCTCGTCAGCAACAACTTCTTGGCTATCACGAGCACGACGACCTGATGAGATCTTTAGATTTTTTAGGATAAATTGATCTTTCTTTGCACCAATAAAGGTTGACGAAATCTTTTTTTGCCCTTTATCTTTAGCCACAACTGGTGTGGATCCAATTACCGCCTGCTTAGCCGACAAACTAGCTTTTTTAGCTTGATCGTCAGTAATCAGTGACTGGCTCAACGAAACGTTAGAATCTTTGTTCAAGACAATGCTTTTCACGTTCCAAGATTCAATGGCCTGCGTATTCTCACCTGCTAAGCCAAAAGACAATCCGGTTAAGATAAAGATCAAGTAAGCAATCAAAACAATCATTGAGATGATTAATCCGTACCGGAGTTTTTCATGACGAATTTCTTTTAATGCTAAATACATTTAGTTAGTCCCCTTTCCTGACAATAGATCCAAGGCCGCTTTGAGACGGCTACTGATTGCCTCACGACTGCTAGGATGCAGCAGAATTTGCTTAATTGCTTCATGGCTTAAAATCATCGCAGCCCACTGTTGACTATTCAAACTTTGGGTCTGTGATTCATTGTCTGAGCCAACCAAAGATTCATTTTTGCTGAGATGCATTTCAATTAGTTTGCGGTAGTGGCTATTTGCGACCCCGTCGACAAATGCAGTAACCTGTCCTAAATAAAAATCAGGATCAAAGACCCCATCGTCTACTTCCCGATCAATCGAAGTATGAATATCCCTCATCGCCACACCATAGATGTAGAGATAAGCATCCGTTAGATCATCAAAATACTTATAAAACGCGCCGCGGGCAATTCCAGCAGTCTTCACGATTGGCGCAACCTGCGATTGAGCTAAGGGGTGAGTGCTAAATTCGCCTAGCAATGCTTCTTGGATTTTAAGTTGCTTTTCTGGGTTTAAATGTAAAAATGTTGTTGATACCATGTTATTCTCCTTTCAAGTGACACCTTGTCACTTTTATAAAGTATACATAGTTAGTGACATCGTGTCAATAATTTTGCAAAAAAAAGAATGAGATTGAAATCTCTCATCCCTTTTCTTTAATCTTAAAAGTTATGTTATGGAAAAACATCCACACAATTATTATTCGTCACATTTAGTTACGAACCATTATTAACTGCTTGTTGCCACTCTCTAATATGCTGTCGTTGACCGGAGCAACTCCGGATCACGATTACTCAATAAGAACGCATGCCCACCATCAAAAATCATACTTTCAAATTCTCGGTGAGAACGAAACTTAGTATATTTAATGTCACTTGGTTTCAAACTACCGTGACCATTTAACTTTCTGGCAGGTAACGTTTGGACTGAATCATCAGACACCAGATATAGGCGGCCGTTGTGCGAGTTATATCCCATTGACTGTTCGTGGGTTCCCGTTCGATATCTCAGCATTTGTTTTGCCAACGTCACGTGAATTGACTTGGCACCTAATTTGGCCTTATAAATCTTAACCATGCCATTTGAGATTCCCCACCAGTATGCATGACCCGCGTTATCAAAGGTTAAATCATGACCCGCCGGAACGTTGGCACCACCGTTGTCCATATGAAATTTGATGGCCCGGTTTGGTTTCAACGATGACATGCTAATCCGTTGAATCGTTGACCAGGTTGTTGGCTTCATATCTGGTCGATCACGCCACATCCAAATTGCGTGCTGTTTCTTATTATAGGCTAACGATTGGCCATGGCCCACGTTAAACATTGGGCCAACTTTCATGCCAGCGGTTGGTTTAAGTAACGAATTCTGAGCTTTTGCCAGGCTCAAGTTGTTCAGCGTGCTTCTATTATAACGAACAACAAATCCCTTCCCGTGAAATTGGTGCGGGGCGTACAAAACAAACAAGTATTTGCCAGCAAATGCGGCTGCCTGCGGATTGGTCAAATCACGGCTCGACTTGTTAAGGGCCGCGTGAGTATTTGGCAGCAGGTACTTCGTCTTCAAAATCCACTTAGTCCCGCTGACACTTTTGATTGTTCCCACACCACCAGGCTTATTTGTCCAGCCATAGTTCGGATTTGCTTTAACGAACTTCGTCTGCCGATTATTAACAACCCGCAAGCCTGAATAACGGCTAAGCGCATTCCTTCGTTGAACATATGTAGCAGCATTAGCTGTGGTGCCAGTAACCGCAGCCATAGATAAGCCGACAGCTATCCCTAATAAGACATTTCTAAATTTCATAATACCCCTCCAGATATATTTTTTTACTTGATGACATTACATAAACTATTGACCATTTGGCTGCCAAATATCCTCAATTGGTAGCTTGGCAGTCTTGGCAGCGGTGCGGGAAAGCGAGCAACAATCGCCACACTGCAGCGAAGTTCAAATTGAATTCTGAGACGTTTATTTTTGAAGATATGGCTAGGTTTTGGCGTGCTTGACTTCATAGTTGAATCGTGCGAAGCCAAGCACCTCAGAGAAAAATTCCAAGCCAGGGCATTTCCCTCTGGTAGTTTTGCTAAGTCTTGGCAACATAGCGAAAACGTGCTCCGATGCAACTGACGCTAACTGCCTAAGGGGTTTCTAATTAAAATCCAAGACCGGGATTTCAATTAGAAACCCCTTAGGCAACCGCGTCAACCGTTGCTCGTCACAGGCTTTTAATATCCCCTATCCGCCTGCAGAACTTCCGGACAGTGGTTAACTAACAGATTGCCCTTTGAACTGCCATCATAGGCGATTCCCTCAAATTCTCGTTTTGGGCCAAACTGAGTCCATTCGAAACTTCGATTGGTTAAATGACCGTGGCCGCGTAACCCCTTCGCTGGGAAGCTGGCGATCGATGCATCCGACATCATTAACAGACGCTTGCGAACTGGGTTGTAACCCATACTCTGAATTCGGGTTCCCGGCAGGTGCTTTAATACCTGGTGGGTCAAGCGAAACTTTACAGAATGAGTATGAATTTTACCTTTGAAGATGTAAGCGCCCCAGCCGGGGAATGACCAAAAGTAAGCGTTCCCTGATTTATCAAACGTCAAATCATGGCCGCCTGGAACCCGGGTCCCACGACTGTGGAGTGAAAAGCGAATAGCGTGATCTGGCCGCAACGTCTTGGTCTTGATGTGTTGGATATAGCCAAAATTGCTGACCGGAACCCTAGGTGCCCGCTCCTTATCTCGCCACATGTATAAGCCCTTATTTTTCCAATTATAGGCCAGCGACTGACCATGACCAGTTGTGAAGAGTGGGCCAACCTTAATTGCGTCATGGATTTGTCGTTGAATAACCGAATACTTATGGTGGTGCTTAACGTAAGCATCCCGCAATTCCTTTGGATGAAGACGAACCCCAAGCGAATCTAACATTTGGGTGTTAAACCTAACGATTCGTCCCTTATTTCGAAGGTTAGTTGGACAATAAACAATGTACATATATTTACGGCCCGTCATGGCAATTGACTGAGGATTACCCCAGTGTTGGCCATTCTTACCAGGTAACGGCAAAATATATCGGGTCGTAAAAGTCACCCGCTTGCCCCGCTCCGACTTAATCGTGTGAACTTTAGACGTGTGGGAAACATGGAAATACTCTCTAGGAACCCTCACATAGTGCACTTTCTTATTGTTCAGATTGCGCAGACTACCACGATAGAGTCCAGAAGAGCGTTGATGGTACACTTTGTATTTGGCGTGAGCAACGATCGGCGCCCCCAGCGCTATCGCCAATACAAAGCACAAAAATGCTTTAAGGAACTTCATGCTTCAATACCCCCTCAGGTATGAAATTATTAAGTTTTTCAAAAGACTCAATAGTTATATAGTAGTTGTTTAGTAAAACATTGTAAACAGCTATTTAACGCAGGATGACAGACAAATCGGGTAGTTAAAATCAAATTCACCATTTAGGATACCTACCGACCATAAAAGCTGACGTCATCAAGATTCCTGGCGTCAGCTTTTCATATCTATCAACTTGGAATGTCATTAAACCAGCACTAAATACCCACTCGCTAACTTCTCAGCAGGCTACTTCAAGATTTCTTTCTTATTCAGAGCAGAATAGATCTCCTCTTCTATTGCCTCAGGTTTCGTGATTGGCGCAAACCGGCGAATTAATTGCCCGTCTTTACCGACCAAGAATTTCGTGTAGTTCCATTTGATCCGGCCATGGCCTGACTGATCTTTAAGGTAGGTAAACAACGGGTCTTCTCCCTTGCCGTTGACAACTACCCGCTTGGTCATCGGAAAGGTCACACCGTAATGTAGCCGGCAATAGTCATCAGCTTCCTCGTCAGTTGCTAACTCCTGATGAAACTGATTAGAGGGAAGGCCAAGAATGACAAAGCCTTCATCTTTGTATTTTTTATATAAAGCTTCTAGCCCTTCGAGTTGTGGAGCCAGCCCGCATTTGCTGGCTGTATTAACGATCAATACAACCTTATTTTTAAACTGTTTAAGATCAACCGGGGCCCCATTCATTTCTTGTTCAGAAAAATCGTAAATTGTCTTCATTAGGAATCACCTGTCTTATTTTCTAGATTACATACAGAGTGTATCCCAATTGAGGGCAAAACAAAAGAGTGGGAAATAAAGCGGTTTCTGCAATGTAACAGTTGAATTTAGAAAGCAAACGGCAGATCCTGGCTATTTAACAAAAAAATACAAGCATTCCCAATCGAGAGAATGCTTGTATTTTTTTAAATTTTAAGATCTAAACGATTGTCCTAATCTATTATTTTGCTAACCGCTCATTAACAAGCTTTTCAACCTCAGAAGCTGTCTGACACTTAGCCAGCACTTCATCGACAATTGCGGCACATTCAGTCGTCGTCAAACTTCTCATTTGGCTTCGTGACCGCAAAATAGAACTAGCACTCATGGAATATTCATCGAGACCCATTCCCAGCAATAGTGGCAAAGCACGTTGGTCACCAGCCATCTCACCACACATCGCTGCAATCTTACCTTCAGCGTGGGCAGAATCAATCACGTGCTTGATTAATCGCAACAACGCCGGATTCAATGGTTGATATAGATATGAGACGGCATCGTTACCCCGGTCAGCCGCAAACGAATACTGAATCAAATCGTTTGTGCCAATACTGAAGAAATCAACTTCCTTGGCAAATTGATCAGCGAAAATTGCAGCAGCCGGGATTTCAATCATAATCCCAAGCTTAATATCATCACCGATGCCCGGTGTTTCCTTTTGCAGGTTTTGCTTTTCTTCCATAAAGACCTTCTTGGCTTCACGGAATTCATCAAGCGTCGCAATCATTGGGAACATAATTCGTAACTGGCCAAATTGGGAAGCCCGAATTAACGCCCGCAACTGGGTTCTGAAGATGTTTTGACGATCCAGCGAAATCCGAATTGCCCGATAGCCTAAGAACGGATTCATTTCTTCAGGCAATGGCAGATATGGTAATGGTTTGTCACCACCAATATCCATCGTTCGAATAACGACTGGCTTGCCGGCCATCGTCTCAACAACTTTTTTATAAGCACTAAATTGCTGATCCTCGGTTGGCAGCGCATCACTATCCATATACAGAAATTCCGTTCGGAACAAACCGACCGCTTCCGCACCAGCTTTTAACACATCGTCCATATCGGCCGGGGTCCCAATGTTGGCGGCAATTTCAAACTGTTTGCCATCTTTTGAAACTGAAGGCTCGTCAACCAGCTTAGCCCACTCAGCCTGCTCAGCCGCAAACTGGGTCGCCTTTTGCTGATAATCACGCACTTCAGCTTGATCGGGATCGACAATTGCAACCCCATTCAAGCCGTCAAGAATCAGTTGGTCACCATTGGCAATCTCAGTGGTGGCCTTTTCAGATCCGACCACCGCCGGAATTTCAAGTGTCCGGGACATGATTGCCGAATGACTTGTTCGGCCACCCATATCAGTAATCATCCCTTTGATATACTTCTTATTCATTTGAGAAGTATCAGAAGGCGTAATTTCATGAGCAACAATAATCACTGGACTATTGATTGATGCAAGGCTTGGCAATTGCTTGCCCAACAAGTGGCTCAAAGCACGCTTAGCAACATCCTTAACATCAGCTGCCCGCTCTTGCATATACTTGTTATCAGTCATCGCCGCCAAGGTTTCTGCAAAATTGGTTGTGACATCAACCAGCGCTTGTTCAGCGTTAACCTTGTCGTTCTTGATTTCATCTTCAATTTGCTTGATCATATCAGGATCGGACAACATTGCAATATGAGCATCAAAAACAGCAGCCTCGTCATCCCCAAGCGTTGCCTTGGCGTTCGCTTGAATTTGCTTTAATTCATCAATTGATGCGTCAAATGAATCATGGATTCGTTTTATTTCCGCATCGGTATCTGAAATGGTATGTTTTTCGAAGCTTAAATCAGGATCGACTAACAGGTAAGCCTTAGCTATACCAATTCCATCACTCGCAGCGATCCCTTTGATTTCCTTCGACAAAACCATCCCTCCTTATTCACTTGAAATCTAATGGTTTTAAATTAATAATTATTCATTAATTTAAAGATTATTTTTCAAAGCCTAATTTATCCATAATTTGTTCGTAAACCTTGTCAGTGTTAATGCCAGTCAACAACGGAACAGCGTTGATAACCTTGTCCTTAATATTGTCAGGAACCACAACGGTACTGACGAAAACATCATAATCGTCAACATTGTTAACGTATTGTGCAATGTTACCTTTGTAAATCTTAACCTTGTCCAAGTCACCCTTTGATTGCAAGTAATCTCTAATCTTGCCTTCAGCAACAGTCGATGTTGCAATTCCACTTCCACAAACAACCATAATCGTCTTCATATTTTTCACCTCTGCGTATATAAACGCAATTAATTATTAGTTTCTACAGCATCATTTTCGCGGTTTTTACCTTTTTTACCACGGAATTTATTATACCATACCATTAGTGCAAGGGTTACTAAGCCGATTAGACCAATACCACCCCAGGTCATCACTTTGCCAAGGCCAACAATCATCCAAGTCGTCCAAACACCACCATCACTCAAAACTGAGATTGATGAGTTCCCTTGCAGATTGAATTTGGCGCCTTGAGCAGCGGCCGTTACTAATGGGGCTACCCAAGAAGCAATATAGAGGCTGATGATGACATCAACAATTCCACCAACGATCGTCCGGAAAATATCACCACGGAAAACGGCAGCCATTACGGCAATCATGTATGGCAAAGTTGCTAAGTCACCAAATGGCAGAACGTGGTTACCGGGAACGATAACGGCAATGAACAACGTTAATGGTACCAGAATCAAAGCTGATGAAAGCACAGTTGAATTACCAGCAGCTAAGGCACTATCCATCCCAATGTAAAGATCTCGACCAGGGAACCGTGACTTAACAAAGTTATTGGCACCCTCAGAGATTGGTGCTAATCCTTCCATTAGTAGGGAAACCATCCGGGGCATTAGGACCAAGACCGCAGCGGTGCTAACACCAAGTTGAAGGGTCTTAGTAACGGAGTATTTGGCAAGAATTCCAATCACAATCCCGATGAACAAGCCCATTACTGATGAATCCCCAAAGATTCCCATTCGTTTCTGAATTGTATCAGGCGTCATCTTAATCTTATTGATTCCAGGGATTCGATCCATAATCCAGTTAAGCGGTAATGCTAAAACGTAACCTGGGGCTGAAGCACCCTGAGGAAATGAAATGCCTTCCAAACCGTATTGCTTTTGGATGTGGGGAGCAGCCATGTCGGCCAACAGATAAATGACCATGACGTGAACAACCATTGTAAACAATCCTAAAGCAAAACTATGAGAAACAACGTAAACTAATGATCCCGTAAACGCAATGTGCCAGTAGTTCCAAACATCGACATCCAGCGTTTTGGTTAAACCTAATAATAGCAAAATGACATTTGAGATAACACCAACGGGAATTGCCAAACTACCAAGCACGGTCCCATAGGCAATTGCTGAAGCGGCGGGCCAACCGATATCAATTGTCCCTAGATGAAGGCCAAAGTTCTTAACCATCGATTGGGCGGCAGGACCAAGGTTCTTCGTTAAAACCCCAATTACCAAGTTCAAACCGATAAACCCAATCCCGATGGTTAAGCCGGCTTTGAACGCTTTACTTGGTTTGATTCTTAAAATTAATGCGAAGAAAAACAGTAGAATAGGCAACATAACACTTGCGCCTAAATTAACAAACCACTGCAATCCACTAGATATTGCATCCATATAATGACGACCTCCTATGATTAGTGAGCGGATCCAAGCGGTTAGAAGTCAGGCCATAAGTCTCCGCCACCAAGAATCCCCGGTCTTGGGATTGTTGGTGGGGGTGCTTATGGGCAGACTTCTGCTTGGAGGAGCTGTCCTACTTAATAATGCCAACATTTTCCATGATTTTAATAAATTCATCCTTATCATTAATGGTTTCTAATTTAGCCAAAGTTTCTTTATCTTGGAATAGGCCCATCAATGTTTGCAGCATCTTCAATTGATCATCTGATTTCTTCAGTGCCAACATAAAAATCAACTTCACTTGGACTTCAGAATTATCACCCATTTGTAAAAATTTAACGGGTGTCTTTAACCGCATGAACCCAATTTGGGGCGTAATTACTTTGTCAGCGTCCGTATGAGGGATTGCGACCCCAATTGTCTCAGTATTTAAAGCCGTTGGAAAATTCGATTCACGTTTCAGAATGGCTGGCTTAAATTCCTCAGTAACACTACCAGCTTTATAAAGGCTATCAGCTAAAATCGAGAGGGCTTCTTGCTTATCAGAAGCCTCCTTATCAAATAAAATAACGTTTTGATCAAATAACATTAGTTCTCACCTCCTTTAATGAAATAGTTTTTAACATCCGCATTGGTATGGTGACGGTCTAAAAGGTACTCAAACGGCCTAGGATCCACCAATAAGTGCATAAATTCAGCCAGCGCATCGGTAGCGCCATTGGTTAACACAAAAATTGCAGCTCGGATCCCCGAGTGCCCTAACAGTTTAGCTTGTTGCGTAAACCTAGTCACAACGACCGTGGTTTGATTAACGTAGGGCTCATTGATATGGGGCATCATGATTCCTGGATAAATTTCTGTACTTCCTAATTGTTCTCGTTTCTTAATATCATCAACCAGTTGGTCAATTGGCTTATCAATAACGTGCTGTTGCGTTACGGCCCTCTCTAATTCCGTCAAGGCATCCTCTTGGCGGCAGCTGGTAATCATATAATTAAGACCCGTATAATGCACTTTCAACACTCTTTCTATCTGCTTGGGTGAACATCGCACTAGATAATACCACCCGGGTTTGATTAATTGGATGAATATTAACCGTAGTAATAATTAAATCAACATCTTGATAATCTTCTTCATTGTTCTGATATGATTCGATCGACAGTGTCCCAACAATCCTAAGGTTGGGGAATGCCTGATGGACCTTGGCGTGTAATAGCTTAGAAGTTCCCACACCGCTGGCACACATGATCAAAGCCTTTTTAACTGGTCGGCTCTCCTCAAAGTACTTCGCAAAATAAAGGGTAATAAACCCAGACTCGTCGTCAGAAATGGCCGCTTTATTAGTCATAAGTTGACTTGCCCGTTCAGAAATCCCCTTCACCGTTTCAAATAGCGAACCATATTCCAACTTAATATCATTCAGTAGCCGGTTAGCAACGATGATATGATTTTCAAGTCGATTGAGCATCGGCTTGACGTGACCAATTAAATCTTGCTTTAACGATTGCACTCGTGGATCAGATTCTGTTAAGTTAAATCCTTGAATATATAGATTAACCAACCGCATCACTTCATCAGACACCATTCCATTAAAGGTAACGTCATGGTCATAGCGCATTGAAATCAAATATTGGAGCAGGTATCCTTTTTCAATCTCCGGTAAACTGGTATGAAGATAATCAGAGGTGTTCTTGATGACATCAGAGGCAACCGCGAAGAATTCCGGATTATTTTCAATGGTTTTTGCCTCATTAGCAAACGCCTTTTTGGCCTTGTCATCTTCAATTACCTTACCAGTTCGAAATCGTTTAATCAGAATATATAAATGTGAAAAGATATTAACGTTATAGGGGTAGGGAATGGTTAGGCCAAGGGAGCGTTGGATCCATTCAATTTGAGCAGTTAAAAATTGGTTGTCGTAAACGTTGATATCCGCAACCTCGCTGGCAAATCCCTGGGGACTGTCAACACTCATTAAGTTGCTTTGGACTAACGCCATGTTAATTGACCGGCGAATTGCCTCCTCATCACCGACAACTGAAATCTTATTACCCTTTCTAGCCAGCCGAACCGCATACTTCTTCAAAAGTTTGCTTAGTATTGATAGGTCCTGTTGGATTAAGTCGTTACTGACGTAATAATGCCCATAAAGCTTATCAACAGAAATTGAAAATGGGGCACTAAACAAAATGCTCAATAAAACCTTATTCCGTCGTTCAACCGGTGAGTAATCAACAATATCATTATGCGTTTTCTTATTAGTCGCTGCTAAATATTGATCGTAATTAATCCGATACCCCCTTCCCCGTTCGGAGTGAATCACATCAATTCCAAGTGAGTCGTTAATCAACCGTACTTTGCGATATACCGTCTTTTCTGACACACCAAGCTTGGCCGCGATGTCAACTGCCGTCACGTAACCATCAGTCTTGGAAAGTGTCATAATCATTTTTTCGCAAGTGGCATCCATAAACTGCCTCCTTTTATTAAAGAATAAAGCGTTTTCTTTCGATTGCGTGTAAATCATTGTCCGTTGCAACGGACAATGACCATTTTGAAACAACTTTTAATGTAGGTAATTTCAGAATAAGAACGAGATTATCTCCAAAATTCAACTGTTCATTATGCCATACTTTAATTAACAGTCAATAAAAAACACTTCGAGCAAAATAAAGTGGCCTAAGCTTAGTGCTGGTTAGAAACTGACGATGGTTAGTTTTTAACTAATACTAAGTTTGGACCACTTTTTAGGGCATGAGGATTAATTATACTAAACAATTTGTCAAAAGCTTATTCCGCCATCAATTAAAAACATTCTTAGTTACTTCCAGGATGCTTTTGTAAGATAGTTTTGCGCATGTTGGATAACACTCGGTCCGCCTTTTTACCAAAGTATTGAGCGGTAAGTGTATATAGACAATCATTAATCGCTAACTGCGATGTGAGGGAAAGTAAAGCCTCCGAGCGGTACTTAGAATCTTCTGAAATGGAGAAAAATTTTACATCACCATAACTGGCTAATGGCGATTCGGGGAAGCTGGTAATCACAATCATTGGAACGTGATTGTTTTTTAAAGAATCCGCCAAAAGTAGCGTATCACTATCATTCCCAGTATGGGAGATGACTACTGCGCAATCAGTATGATTCAATCTCGTTGATTGCATCAATGCCATATGATATTCAGAGTCATGTAGGACGTTTAATGGTACCCGCAAAAATTTATGATAGGCATCTAGAGCAACAATATTAGACCCACCCAATCCAAAGAACTCAATCCGATTCGCATGAACTAAAAGGTCGAGGGCTTTTTTTAAATCTTTTTCCTGCATTAAATTAAACGTGCCGTTTAGCGTTTCGATGTTTGATTCCAATGTCTTTTTAGCAACAACTTTAGGTGAATCCTCTTGTTTAACTTCTTGAACACTTGCCGTTGAGGATAAATCATTGACCATTGACCACTTAAATTGAGAAAAGCTTGAATACCCAAGCTGCTGTGGAAAGCGTGATACCGTTGCAATTGAAACATTACATTTATTTGCCAATTCTGCCACGGTAATTGCGGACAATTTAGCCCCATTTTTCAAAATGTAATCAGCTAACTTTTTACTTTGTTTTCCGAGTTGCGGATACAGATGCTTAATCCGCTTTTCGATATCTAGATCCATTGATTTAATTACTCCTTATACTTAAGTTTCCATAATTGAATCATAACAAAAAAACGTTTAAAAAAGTATTTATGCTTGAAATGAAAACGGTTTCGGATATAATGATACATGTAAATATCAATCATCAATGTTATTTATATTATGATATCATTTTACATTAGGAGGTGATACAAATGGCTAATACCTTAGAAATAACGCCCCAGGAAATTCAGCTTAAAGCAACTGCAACCAATTGGGAAGAAGCAATTAAAGTAGCTGCTAACCCGTTAGTTAACAGTAACCGAATAACTGAAGATTACGTAACAAGTATGATTGACTCAGTAAAAAAACTTGGCCCCTATATCGTGATTGCTCCTGGCTTGGCACTGGGTCATGCAAGACCATCAGCGGCCGTGAAGGAAACTTCATTTTCCATAGCAACGCTTCGCCAACCAGTTAAATTCGGAAGTAAAGACAACGACCCAGTTGACCTCATCGTCATTCTAGCATCAACCAGTGACACCGCTCACTTATCGTTACTTCAAAAAATTGTCACTTTTTTAAATGACAGTAACAATTTAACGGAATTGCGCAAAGCAGAAACTCACGATGATGCAACACAAATTGCAAACAAGATTAATGGAGGGTAATCGAAATGAAGATCCTTAATTTCTTTGTTTTTCAAATATTGAGTAATGAAACCATTTTTCTTGGATTGGTTGCTCTCCTTGGCCTATTACTCCAAAGAAAGTCCTTTCCGAAAGTGATTGATGGCACAGTAAAAACCGTCATTGGGCTCACAATCTTAGCATCTGGTGCTGGCATTTTAATCAATTCTTTGTCTCCAGTTGTTACTAAGTTAAATCAAACCCTTCACGTTCGTGGCGTACTGCCAACGAATGATGCGGTTTTGGGCGTTGTTCTCAGATTTAATACGATTGCAAAAGATACGGTTATTACATTTTTATTGGCATTCTTTCTTCATCTACTACTAGTTAGACTCACGCCTGGAAAAAATTTTAAAAATGCTTATTTAACGGCTCACTTAATGCTTTACCACGCCGCATTCATGAATGTTACTTTACCGGTTGTTCTTCATACTGGTGCCTTTTGGACGGTGACTGTGGGAACGATTCTAAATGCTCTTTATTATACCTATTCTCCCGCAATCCCTCGAGTTATTTCTCGTCCTTGGATGCACGACGTTTCAACACTTGGCTTCATGGATCAAGTTGGTTCCATTCTTGCCCACTTTATCGGAAAATGGTTTGGTAGCAGTGATCCAAATCAAGATGCAGATAACATGAAGCTACCAAAGTGGGCATCGATGTTCCGAGACAATACAATTGTATTATTTTTCCTAATGCCTATAATATTCGTTGGCATTGGGATTGCCGTTGGAAAAGCCGGTATTCAATCTCTTGCTGGAACAGGCACTGGTGCTGTTAACTGGATTCTCTGGCTTATCCTTCAAGGATTTACGTTCACCGCAGGAATTGTTGTCCTGCTTGCTGGTGTTCGAATGTTCATTGGATCAATTGTTCCTGCGTTCAAAGGAATTTCAGACAAATTTCTACCAGGAGCAATTCCAGCTTTAGATGCCCCAACAATCTTCCCTTATTCTCCCATGGGCGGAATGTTTGGCTTCTTAGGATCAACGGTGGGATGTATCATTGTCACTTTTTTGACAATCATTTTCCACTCTCCGGTTATTGTCTTCCCTAGTCCAATTATTATGTATTTTGATGGTAACGTAATGGGCGTCTTTGGTAACAAAGCAGGTGGTTGGCGTGGTGCCATTGCTGCCGGCTTAATTACCGGTCTTATTTCGTCCGCTGCAGTAATCTTGTTCTACCCATTAACAGGCGCCGTTTATGGAAGCGGCCTAACCTGGTCGAACATTGACTACGCAATTGTTTGGATGCCGCTAATGTATCTATTAAAGTTCCTGCGAACCTTAATTCTTGCATTCATTTAATTAAACTAAATCACTAATATTAATGGAGGAAATTATTATGAAAATTGTTGCTGTATGTGGATTAAGTGTTGGTTCAAGTGTTATTGCCAAAATGAACATTGAAAGTATTTTATCAGAAGAAAAGCGCGACGATATTGATGTTGATACTGTTGACTTAGGTAGTATTACTAGTGCTCCAGCTGATATTTACGTTACTACTCGTGAATTGTTTGAAGGATTTCCAGATGAAGATCGTGACAAAACCATCGTCCTAACAAACTTCGTTGATAAAAACGATATCAAGGCACATTTGGATCCTAAATTACAAGAATTAGAAAAATAAGAAATCTGGGAAGGTTTTAACAATGGGAGTAAAAAACGTTAGTGAAGTAACCGAACAAACGTGGAAGGATGAAGTGTTTCCTGAATGGGGAACTTGGTTAAATGAAGAGATCGAACGGACAACCGTGCCAAATAATAAGTTCATGATGTGGTGGCTTGTTAACATGGGCGTTTGGATAAAGACTGACAAACAAACCAGCATTGCAATTGATTTGTGGTGTGGAACTGGCAAAACCACTCACGATAAGCCAGACATGTCACCAAGACATCAATGGTCGAGGCTTACAGGTGGGCGGAAGATCCAACCCAACCTTAGAAGCCAACCAATGGTTATCAATCCCTTTGCTATTCATAATTTGGATGCCCTGCTTGTCACTCACTTCCATCATGATCATATTGATATGAACGTTGCTGCCGCTGTTTTACAAAATACGCCTGATACCGTTCCATTTATTGGCCCAAAATATGTTGTCAAACAGTGGATTGATTGGGGCGTCCCAAAAGAACGCTGTCAAGTCGTTAAACCTGGAGATACGATCAACGTAGCAGACATTGAAATTAGCGTTACTGACTCTTTTGATCGTTCTGTTTTAATTACCGATCCAGATTCTGACGATCTACCAGATGATGCAACCATCCCAGAAATGGATGATCGAGCTGTTAATTACGTCATTAAAACCGATGCTGGCACTATTTATGATGCCGCTGATTCTCACTATTCTGCCTACTTTGCCAAACACGGTCAGGATTTCAACATTGACGTTGCGTTAGTTGCCTATGGCGAAAACCCAGTTGGCGTCCAAGACAAAATGACGTCAGTAGATGTCTTAAGGGCTGCAGAAAGCCTTAATACAAGTGTTGTTATTCCACTTCATTGGGATGTTTGGACTAACATGCTAGGAAATCCAAATGAAATTGAAACTCTTTGGAAAATGCGCAAGGAACGCTTTGATTATAAATTTCACCCATTCTTATGGCTCCCTGGTGGTAGATTTACTTACCCTGATGATCAAGATAAGCTACAATACTACCATGATAGAGGGTTTGAGGATCGTTATTCACATCCGATTAACCTTCCTTATAAATCTTTTCTTTAATTATTAAGGTACAAAAGCGAAGGTGGATACTAAATGAAAATACAAGTAGCCATAGATCGGAAGTCACTGGAAGAAGCAACACACTTTGTTCAACTATTTGATGGTCGGGCCGATATCATTGAATTTGGTACTTCCCTTATTAAGGATTTTGGTCTTAACGACCTTCAGCCAATCGCTAATGACATCCAAGCAAGTCAGATTCTATATGACACCAAAACCGTTGATGAAGGGCAATATGAGTTTAAATCTGGTTTCAATTATGGCGCTAATTATTTAACGGTGATGGGGTCGGCATCTCCAAAGACCATCCAGCTCTGCTTTGATGAAACTTCATCAGACCAAGTAATGATGATCGACCTGTCAGACGTTTCTGAAGATCAGATTTCCCAGATTGATAATCTTAGTTCTGCGATCTATCTTTTGCACCATAATAACGATTTAGGTGTTCCCATTCAGGCAACCTCAATGGCTTCCAAGTTTAAAGAGGCTCACCCGAACGTCCGACACATTGCAATTGCTGGGGGTATTGACCTAAAAGCCGCTGAAGCACTTAAAGAACAAGGAATTGTTGAAGTAATCGTTGTTGGTGGATCAATCACAGGTGATCCGAACCCAAAGGAACAGTTGGAACGATTTTTGCATATTATTAAGTAGAATACTTTGGTTTATTGTTGCTAGGAGAGGGAATAGACATTTAGATCCCAGAATTTAATCAATATATTTGTGGTAATCAAAGGTGCCATCACAAATGAAAATGCGATTAATCTCCTTTTTTAATTGGTAAAGAAAATAACACCCCAATATTTAGTTGATTATGTTCATCTAAATATCGGGGTGTTTTATATAATTGTAAGTCTCTCTTTACAAATTAACGATTAATCATTCATAGGCTACTATCTTGCGTGTAAAATTTCCGGGCCAGTTTCACGACCAACAATCACTGTATTAACAATATCCAAAAACAATCCATGTTCAACGACTCCGGTCATATGATCCAAACTCGCAGCAACTTTTTGTGAATTATTAATTTTGCTCATATGCAAATCAATAATATAATTATTTGAATCTGTCATTACATAATGATTATTTTTCATTCGAAACTTTGGATGATAGCCACCAATCTCCAAGCGTTTAAAAAGCTGCTTACTACCATAAGGAATTACTTCAAGCGGCAACGGAAATGATCCAAGTTGATCTGCCATCTTACTTTCGTCAACGATCCACATATTCTTTTCAGAATTAATCGCAACGATTTTTTCCCAGAGATGAGCACCACCGCCACCCTTAATTCCTTGAAAATTAGGATCGATTTGATCGGCACCATCAATTGTTAAATCGATGTGGTCAACCTCATCAACTCCCTTAGTTTCAATTCCTAAATCGTTTGCTTGCTTCTTCGTTCTTTCAGAAGTTGGGACACCAACAATGGATAGCCCTTCATCTTTAACTCGCTTCCCTAAAGCATCTACCATAAATCTGACTGTTGATCCTGTCCCCAAGCCAACTACCATACCATCCTTAATGAATTTAACTGCTTCCTCGCCAACTAATTTCTTCAGCTCATCTTGATGTGTCATCGTAAAATTCTCCTTTATTTATATGTACAACAAGAGGCTGAAACAAATTCCTGTTGGACTCATCGTTTCAACCTCTTGCTTGTATGACTGTCATTAATGATTATTGGGCAACACCCGTGAGACGTTTGTTAACTAATGATTCAACTTCATCAGCTGTTTGGCACTTCGCTAAAACCTCGTCGACAATAGTTGAACATTCGCCTGTGGTAAGGCCTCTCATCTGGCTTCGAGACCTTAAAATTGAACTAGAACTCATCGAATACTCATCAAGCCCCATTCCCAAAAGAAGTGGTAATGCCCGTTGGTCGCCGGCCATTTCACCACACATTGCTGCAATCTTACCCTCAGCATGTGCCGAATCAATAACATGTTTAATCAGCCTTAAGAGAGCAGGGTTCAGTGGTTGGTAAAGATACGAAACCGCATCGTTACCTCGATCAGCTGCAAAGGAATACTGAATCAAATCGTTGGTGCCAATGCTAAAGAAATCAACTTCTTTTGCAAATTGATCCGCAAAGATCGCAGCTGCTGGAATTTCAATCATAATTCCGAGTTTAATATCATCACCAATGCCTGGAGCATCTTGTTGTAATTTTTGCTTTTCTTCCATAAAGACTTGTTTAGCCTTACGAAATTCATCCAGCGTCGCAATCATTGGAAACATAATTCTAAGCTGGCCAAACTTTGATGCCCTGATTAAAGCACGCAACTGTGTTCTAAAGATATTCTGGCGATCAAGTGAAATTCGAATTGCCCGGTAGCCCAAAAATGGATTCATTTCTTCAGGCAATGGCAGATATGGTAATGGTTTGTCACCACCAATATCCATTGTCCGAATAACAACTGGCTTGCCGTTCATTGATTCAGCAACCTTTTTATACGACTCAAACTGCTGATCTTCCGTTGGCAGAGAATCGCTATCCATATACAGGAATTCTGTTCTAAACAGGCCCACCGCATCTGCACCAGCTTTTAGTGCATCATCAACGTCTGCTGGGGTCCCAATATTGGCCGCAATTTCAAATTGCTTACCATCTTTTGAAATCGAAGGTGCATCAACTAACTTCGCCCATTCAGCCTTTTTGGTAGCAAATTCAGTCGCCTTTTGCTCATATTCGCTAACTTCGTCCTGCGATGGATTGACAATTGCAACCCCGTTCAGTCCATCAAGAATCAGCTGATCACCGTTAGCAATCTCGGTGGTAGCCTTCTCAGAGCCAACCACTGCCGGAATTTCAAGTGTCCGTGACATGATAGCCGAATGGCTGGTTCGCCCACCCATATCAGTAATCATTCCTTTAATATACTTCTTATTCATCTGAGAAGTATCTGAAGGCGTGATTTCATGGGCAACAACGATCACTGGACTGTTTATTGAAGCAAGATTCGGCAATTGTTTACCAAGCAAGTGACTTAATGCCCGTTTGGCAATATCTTTAACATCTGCTGCTCGTTCTTGCATATACTTATTGTCGGTCATTGCAGCCAACGTCTCAGCAAAGTTAGTCGTCACATCAACTAACGCCTGTTCTGCGTTAACCTTATCAGTCTTAATTTCATCCTCAATCTGCTTGATCATATCTGGATCAGATAGCATCGCAATATGAGCATCAAACACTGCAACTTCATCTTCACCAAGGCTAGCTTTTGCATTCTGTTTGATCTTTTTTAACTCTTCAATGGAATTATCAAAGGAAGCATGAAGTCGCTTAATTTCTGCAGCGTCATCTGAGATGGTCTGTTTTTTAAAGCTTAAATCCGGATCAACCAACAAGTAGGCTTTGGCAATACCAATTCCATCGCTGGCAGCAATTCCACTAACTTTCTTGGACAAAATCATCCCTCCTTATTAACTTTAAGATGCTTAAAATTTATCCCATAGCTTCTTGAAAGTATTAACAACATTTTCTGTGTTAAAACCATAACTATCAACCACTTTTGGCCCTTTACCACTTGCCCCAAAGCGATCAACGCCAATAATTGCGCCTTTAAGACCCGTGAATTGTGACCATACGAAGCTGGTTCCCATTTCAATAGCAACTCGGTGTTCAACATCAGGTGGCAAAACGGAATCTTTATATTCTTGACTTTGTCGGTTAAATAACTCAATACATGGCATTGAGACAACTCGAACGTCAAAGTTCAGTTCACTTAATTTGTTTTGAGCTTCTAGAGCAAGGTGAACCTCGGAACCGCTAGCAATCAAAATACCATCTGGCGTTGCCGCAGTTGAATCAGAAAGTATATAACCACCCTTAGCAACTGGGGCACCCAGCGTTTCCTTTAGCACGGGCAATTTCTGCCGCGAAGTCACCAGAATATTCGGTTTGTCAGTTGTTTCACCAATAACTTTCCAAGCAGCTTCCGTTTCATTTGCATCTGCGGGTCGAATAACATTAACATTTGGAATTGCTCGTAAGCCAACTAACTGTTCAATTGGTTCGTGTGTTGGGCCATCTTCACCAACTGCTAATGAGTCATGGGAATAAATAAAAATTGATGGCAAATGCTGGATTGCTGCAAGTCGGATAGCTGCCTTCATGTAATCGCTGAAGACGAAGAAGGTACTTCCAAAAGCTCGACTTCCGCCATGAAGATTAATTCCATTAACGGCAGCTCCCATTCCAAACTCCCGAACACCGAAGAAAATATTTCTTCCACTAGGGTTTTCATCGGTAAAATCACCATCATCTTTTAAGTAAGTCTTATTAGATGAAGATAAATCAGCCGCGCCACCCCAGAACTGGGGATTTTTATCCGCAACCTGTTGTAAAAGCTCAGAACTTGCAACCCGGGTAGCGATCTCATCTCCCGGCTTGTAAGATGTCTTAATGCTACTTGTATCCAAAGTATTGGCCCGTAGTTGCCCAGCTTCTGCTGGATATTCATACGAATACTTGTTAAACAAATCTTTCCAGTCACTGTAGGCAACACTCTTAAGGTTAACGAAATTATCGTACATATCATAGATATCTTTTGAAAATTCGAATGGTGCTAAATCCCAATGGTAATTTTCTCGAGTTTTTTCGACGTTTTCTGGTCCCATAGCTGCACCATGGACTTTATTGGTACCTGCCAATGGTGTCCCATAGCCAATAACCGTTTTTACTTCAATAAACGAAGGCTGGTCCGTTCTCTTTGCAGATTCGATTGCAGATTGAATGGCATCAAGATCATTACCATCTTTTACATAGCTATAATCCCAGCCAGCTGCCTTGACGCGCCCCGCAACATCTTCCTCTGTACTCAAACTAAGTGGTCCATCTAATGAAATGTCATTTGAATCATACAAAACAATTAATTTACTCAGCTTCTTATCGCCGGCAATATTTAAGGCTTCATGGCTCAATCCTTCCATCAAGTCACCATCACCAACAAGTGCATACGTATAATGATCGATAATGTTATAATCCGGACGATTATAAACATTAGCTAAGTGTCGTTCAGCAATAGCCATCCCAACAGCCATCCCAAGGCCCTGAGCCAAAGGACCAGTCGTTGCATCGACGCCTTCAGTATGACCGAACTCTGGATGACCCGGAGTCATTGACCCTAATTGACGAAATTGTTTAATATCATCCATTGAGACACTGAATTTATTGAAATGAAGCAGACTATATAGCAATGCTGATCCATGACCTGCAGATAAGACAAACCGGTCGCGGTTCAACCACTTTGGATCCTTAGGATTAAAATTCATCATTTTTTCCCAAAGAACATATGCCATTGGTGCAGCATCAATTGGCAGTCCTGGATGACCACTCTTAGCTTTTTCAATCATATCAATGCTTAAAAATCTGAGCGCATTAACCGCTTTCATTTCATCTGGTGAACTCATAAAACTGCCTCCTATTTATATCTTATAATTAATCTTGATTTGCTTTGGTAGATTTTGCTCGCTGAGTGAGAATTGCACTAAGAATAAGAACACAGGCAAGAAATCCTAAAATTCCAACAATCAGTGCAATCTTTCCAAACCCACCTAAGTTTCCTAACAAGATCCCGGGAATTAAGTAGTCTGTATCAGCAAACGTTGATGCAGCTAGTTTCAAACCACCAAGAACTGGTAGAATAAATAATGGTAACCAGCTAATAATCAAACTATTAACCGTGGCACCAATGATTGCACCTCGACGACCACCGGCAGCATTTCCGTAAATACCTGCTGCGGCGCCACAGAAGAAGTGACCAACGACTCCAGGAATAATAACAGTGGTGCCCATCGCAATCATTCCAAACATTGATAAAGTACCAACGATAAAACTAACAAAGAATCCTAGTAAAACAGCATTTGGTGCATATGGGAAAATAATTGGAACATCAAGAGCTGGCTTGGAATTAGGAACAAGCTTTTGAGCAATTCCTTGGAATGCCGGGATAATTTCACCCAAAATCATTCGAACTCCTTGCAGAACAACAACGAACCCAGCAGCGAATGTACCAGCTTGAATCATTGCATAAATAATGTAATTATTCCCTGCACTTAAATTCTTTTCAACAAATTGGGGGCCCGCCATAATAGCTAAAATAATGTAAACAATCCCCATTAATAATGTGATTGAAACTGTTGAATCACGTAAGAATCCTAAACTTTGAGGAATCTTCAAATCTTCTGTGCTCTTTTTAGAATCACCGAACCATTTCCCCATTAACCCGGAAATGGCATAACCAATATTACCTGTATGACCCATCGCAACTTCATCGCCGCCTGTAATCTTACGCATGAACGGCTGGCAAAGTGCAGGCGTTACTGTTAATAAAGTCCCTTCGAAAATACCACCAAGTACAATTGTTTGCCATCCTGATCCAAGGTGTGCACTGACCAAGATAACGGCAGTCAAACACGATACATAAAGCATTGCTTGTCCAGTAAGGAAAATATACTTAAATCGTGTGAATCTTGCTAATAGAATATTAACAATCATACCAACCAACATAATTAAAGCAGTTGTCGTCCCGTATTTAACAAGGGCAATCGCAACCACGGCTTCATTACTTGGAACAACTCCTTGAACATGTAAAGCAAATTTGAACATTGAAGCAAACGGTGTCAATGAATTACTTAATATTCCGGCACCACCAATTAGAACCAGGAACCCAGCAAAAGTCTTAATTGTTCCCTGGATAACTTCAGTACTCTTTTTCTTTTGAAGTAATAATCCCAGCATTGCGATCAAAGCAACCAATATAGCTGGTTGGGTTGCAATACTGACGAACAGATTTAATATTGCTTTCATAACTTAGAACCCCCTGCGGCTGTTAGCCTACTTAGCATCGTATTTAATATTCTCTCGATCCAAAATATCGTTAACATGCTCTTTAGTCTCATTCTTATCAATTAGACTCTTAAGCAAAACAACTTTATCTTTTGGAAGTGAACTAACGGCGTTAGCAAGGGTAGATTCTACAAAGAAATAGTCTGCTGCATTTGCTGAAGCACTACCAACATCTGAGTGATCAACCTGGATATTACTTGTATCAACATTTTCATCCTTCATAATTGCCTGAATATTCATCTGAACCATAAAGCTTGTACCTAAACCACTTTGGCAAACTGCTAAAATTTTCATAATTGTTCCTCCTAATGTTGTTACTCTTCTGGTTTATCGGCCTCTCCTAAGGCTTCAATCAACTCATCTACTGACTTTGCTTCTAACAATTTATTCAAAATATCGTTATTTGTTAGAACTGCCATCAGTTGCTGAATGACACTTAAATGACTATTACTATCGGTCGCTGCCAAAACAAACCAAAGTTTAACCGGATGATCTTCGCTAACCAAATCGACTGATGAATTCGTCTTTAGTAATGACAAACCAATCTTGTGAACATTATCATTTGGCCTAGCATGCGCAAGTGCAATTTGTGGTCCAATATTGATATATGGTCCCTCTTCTTGTACAACGTCAATCATTGAATCAACATATGCGTCTTCAACAAATTTTAGATCAACTAAAGGTTGAGCAGCCTTGCGAATCGCGTCTTCCCATTTATAACTACCGCCGTCTTTAATTTGTATTGTATGCGCATTCAATAAATCCGATAACAAACCATTCACCTCCACAGAAAAATTAATATTTAATTACCCTATTACAGTTAAGAGTATATATATTGATTAATCTGTTCACAAGTGCAATAATGGCATCATAAAAAGTGCAGTTTTGTAACTACGTACTAGTGAGGAATTCTTTATTTATGATTAAATTTAGCAAATATAAGCATGGAAATGAGCTATTAAATATTTTGTCACAATCGGATACGTTTACCCCCGTTTCTGATTTAATGGCTTCTTTAAGTCTGTCTCGACGAAGTGTTTTTTACTTAATTAAGAAAATCAATGAAGAATTGGATAATCATGAATTATATGGGATTACCAACGTTCAAAATATGGGTTATTACATTCCCGATGAAACCCGTCAGGAGCTGCAAAACACAAACAGCTCCCCCGTATTTAGTGGTCTAACTCTTTCTCAGAGGATTATGATAATTACTTTTGTCCTAATTTCACGACATTATTCTTCTCTCAGATTCTTATCGTCGTATTTATCAGTTTCTAAGAACACAATTATCAGAGATTTAACATCCGTTGAAAGCATCCTCAAAAAGCAACATTTAGGTATTACCAATACCGGTAAAGGCAAAGTAGTTGTTGGAGATGAACTAAACAAACGTAAATGGGTGTATGAGAATGCTGACGAGCTCATAAAATTATATAATCAACAAACGAGGATTTCTATTAACCAAATGGTTCCTAAACAACTGAAACTCTTGGAAAGAATTACTGGCAATGCGTTGACTGACGATGCCAGAGAAATGCTTAAATATTACCTAACGTGGTATCTTAGGCGTTTAGAGGATCCAAGTATGCGCCTCGTGGATCAAAACCCAGATCCTCATTATTCACTTGCCTTTACATGGGCCAACAGCTTGTTACATGATAATCAAATTAACAATCGCTCTGAAGCGGAATACCTGGCACGGTTTGTAAACTCTCGGCAATTCTCCTTCGTCAATTGGGACGATCCACTAATTCAAATCCTGAAACCAATTACTAATTCAATTATTCAACGATTCAACGAAGTCGCAGGTGTTTCAATTAATCCAACTCAAAATTCATTGGTTAATAATCTTACTGTTCATCTACTTTCAACATATTATCGTGTTAAGTTCAATATCAATTATCGTCATCCAAGCCTCAAACAAATTAAGGAAAGCTACCAAGAAACCTTTGATCTAACAAGGTTAGCGGTCCAACCTTTCGAAACATTTCTAAAAAAGCAACTTTCTGATGACGAAATCGCTCTAATTGCACTTTATTTCGGAGGCGTACTTAGGAATGCATACTCAACTGTTTCTAACTCTGGCGAAGTTCTTGTGGTTTGTTCCAGCGGTATCGGGACGTCACAGCTACTACTAAAGAAACTCAGAACAGCTTATCCATCAGTTAACTTTTCCGGGCCGATGAACGTTATCCAATATGAAAACAGCACGCTAGAGCGAACAAAGTTAGTGATTAGTACAATCCACTTACATCCTAAAAAACAAATCCCCATTATCAGTGTCTCCGCACTACCATCAGACATCGAATGGAACACCATTAATCAAGCATTGATTATGGCCAATTTAACTGCCAGCGACTCAATCCCACAAATTAACGTTGGTACACTTATTGACATCATTGCAAACTATTCCAAAATAGTTGATGTTAATGGATTAAAAAGTGCATTACGTACCTATCTCTCACAAACAACTCACAAAGAACCAACGGCGTTTAACAGAACGCATGACGCCCCGATTTTATCTGAAAAAGATGTTCAGATCGTACCTCATGTCGAGCATTGGGAAGATGCTATCCAATGTTCAATGGATCCCTTGCAAGAAAGTGGCCAAATTAATCAAGATTATATTAACAAAATCATTGATTTGACAAGGAAACATGGCCCCTATATGGGATTAGGAAACGGAATTATGTTGGCTCATGCTTCCCCAAACGATGGTGTCACTCAATTAGGAATGAGTATTACTGTATTTAAGAAGCCGTTCGCTTTAACGGAATCAACTAAAAAAATTAAATTAGTGATTGGCTTAGCCCCAATAGACGAGCAACAGCATCTTTCTTACCTTGGGTTATTAATGCGCCGGCTCCAAGATAAAGATTGGCTAAACAACTTATACAGTATCGATGACAAAGATAAGCTCGTTGAACTCTTACAACATAGTCATTTGTTAGAACAGATTAGCTAATATTAAGAAGTTCCCACTCAATTATTTAACATGCAGAAGTACGGTCAGATAACTAACCGTACTTTTTGTTTGCCTCAAACCTCTATTGAGTAATGGCAACCCCTGTTGCATCTAAAAAGTTTTGAGTCATCATGTCCCAAGCAGTTTCAATATCGTCACTCAACCCAAATAATCCGCTTCGACCAATAATATAGATATCAGGTTGCGCATCAAAAATCCGCTTAAACGACTTCCGATTTGACGACCCGTCCATTTCAATCAAATAATGATAGCCATTTTCTTCTCTAATCGACCGAAGATCTTTGATTTTTTGCAGGCTACTTTGAATAAACTTTTCGCCGGCAAAGCCTGGATCAACAGTCATAATGGTGATTTTATCTAAGGCTTCTAAATATGGTTTGATTTCACTAATCTGGGTTTCAGGGTTTAGAACAACTCCCGCTTTTAAACCTGCATCATGGATTTTATTAATTAACCTAAACGCAATGCCATTAGCCCTCTCAGCAGGGAAACAAATATATTCACTGTGAACTTTAATTAGTTCATCGACCCAGAACGAAGGATCTTCAACCATTAAATGCGATGAAATTGGTGTGTCAGAAATCTTCTTTACCTGTTCAATAAACCAAGGGGATAAAGTTAAGTTTGGTACAAAGTGACCATCCATAATATCAACGTGAAAAGAGTCCACCTTATCACTAAGAAATTCAATTTGTTCTTTAAAGTTATCAAGATCCATTGTCATTAATGATGGTGCAAATTTTACATTCATCTGTTATTCCTCCGTTATGAAATTTGAATATCATCCATGTTCAAGTCAGCTTCAGTAGCAGTATCTTCTTTGTTTTCATCTTCAGCTGTTACTCGTTTTTTAATTAGTGCTAGGACAAGGCCTGTTACAATAACGTTTGCAACCAAACCAATGATAAATCCAAACGGCTTAGTCATTGTTGGAATGGCAAGAAGGCCACCAAATGGCACTTTACTATTGGCACTGAAATACATTGAAATTGCTCCACCAACAGCACCACCAATTCCCGTTGCAACAACACACCGAACAATATCGTTCAAGACAATTGGTAGAACCCCTTCAACAATTTCGAAAATTCCCATTGGAAAGGCTGTCTTGATTGTTTCCACTTCAACTTTGGTATAAATATTTTTTCTGAACATCTTGCCAAAGAAATATGCGGCCGTAAAACCAAGTGGAGTAGCCATATTTACCAAAATCAGGGCAGTAATTGGTTCGTTCACCCCAGAAGCTTGCATGGTCAAAACAAACGCAAATACCGTTTTGTTGATTGGCCCACCATAATCAACACTAGCTAATACACCAATCATCAGACCGTAGAACAGCTTGGACGTTCCATTTAAAGTGCTCAGATAATGCGTCAATCCAGTTGTTAACCACCCAATTGGACCTCCAATGATATACACCATGATGATGCTGCCGATAAATGAAGCAATAAACGGCACAATCAGCATTGGCATCAAGCCGTTTGCCCAGTTTGGCAGTTTAACGTATTTGATAGTCCCTAAGACTAACCAACCGGCCATGTAACCACCAATCAGTCCACCGATAAACCCTGCTCCAATCGCTTCAGCAGCTAAGCCAACAATCAATCCAGGAGCAATTCCAGGTTTATCAGCAATTGAAAAAGCAATTCCAGTAGAGATAATCATCGGCAGCATTCCTAAACCAGTTCCGCCAAGCTTAGCTAACGCATCCCAGAAGGTAAAGCTCTTGGTAAGGTCTGCTGATGAGTTGTCACCCATAGCTAAACCAATTGCTATCATAAATCCAGCACCACAGACAACTGGAATTAAAAATGAAATTGCTGTTAGCAAATGGTTCTTCAATCGCAATGATTTTATAAAATGTTTCATCATCTATCCCTCCAAGCCTATGCTTTAATACCCTTAGAGCGGGATTTAGCAACTTCAACGGCTTTCTCAATTAGCTTAGTCGGTGACTTAATTGCAATATCCGTTGGAACAGTAATTTTAGTGATATTATCAAATCGTTCCATCCCCTTTATCTTGACATCAATCGCCAAAATAGAGATGTCAGCGCTATCAATTTCCTCCTGAGTTAAGGCATTTTCAGTCCCAATTGTGCCCTGCGTTTCTAAATGGATTTCATAGCCCAGCTTCTTAGCGGCCTTCTCTAACTTTTCTTGAGCAATATAAGTGTGGGCAATTCCAACAGTACAAGCACATACACCAACAATTTTCATCATAAATTCCTCCTAGTTTTCAAATGCTGCCGTTATCTCTTGAACATTCTTCGCTGACTTTAATGACGCTAAAACATCATCATCACCGAGTTTTCTAGCAAATTGTGCTAAAAGCTGCAAATGTAATTTTGCTCCTTCAGAATTATCAGGAACCGCGAACAAAACCACAATTTTAGTCTTTTGGTCGTCCAGGCTTTCCCAGGGAATTGGGTCTTTAAGAGTCGCAATTGCAACCCCTGGCTCAACGACACTCTCACTTTGACCGTGAGGAATCGCGACACCATTTCCAATTCCAGTTATCCCTTGAGATTCTCGTTGATATACCGACTTTAGGAAGCCCTCTTCACTGCTAACATTCCCCGCATTGTGCATTGAATGAATAATTTCTTTTAAGACTTCATCTTTTGATTTAGAACTACTATTTACAATTATTGTTCGTGGATTAATTGAACTTTTGACATCCATTAAATCATCATCTTCTTTCAAATATACGTACATTATCAACAAAACTTTGAGAGTGATCAGAATTAAACAACTGGTTTGTAACATCTGGATCTGCTAACTTCTGAACAAGCCTTGGGATTTGCTTAACCCGATCATCTTTTGTTGTTGGAATCATTAAAAATACAACACCGTTTACAAAATTCTGATCTCCCCAATCAATCGGAAACCTTCGACAATTCACAAACACAATCTGTGGTGCTTTAATTGTTGCCGTTTCACAGTGAGGCATTGCAACGAGGTCATCAATCCTTGTGTCTGAAACCTGCTCCCTTGTTAGAAGTGCACTAACCGTCTTATCAATATTAGATATCAAGTTGTGATTACTCAAACGCTTACAAACAAATTTGAATAATTCATTTTTCGTGTATTGCTTTGTCAAGAATACAATTGAATCTTGATTAATTAAGCTCATTGCCTCACCCCTTTAAGTGAATCCATTGTTTCAAGAATTGCATTTCGATCACGTTGGTTAAACAATGCACTCACAACTACTACCGGCTTCTTTGGGAGGCTTTTAAACGGAACGGTTGATATAATGAAATCAACGTCCGTATATTTCAGTTTGTTAGCCTCGTATTGACCAATGGAAAGAACATCATCAATAATAAAGTCTGGAAATGAATTACTGACCTTAACCTTCAAAAGTTGCGCAGTTCCAACCCCTGTGGTACAAGTAATCAGCACCCGAGTTGGTTTACGCTTATTTTCTAATTCCTTAGCAAAATATATTGAGATAAATCCGCTTTCACCTTCAGGAATATCAGGCAAATCAAATTTTTTTGAGACCGTCTTTGACGTTTTTGAAACGGCAGCAAAAACCTTTGGGTATTCTGCCTTTATCTCTTCAAGTAATTCATTCTTAGCGTAAATTCCATTTGTAAGCCGATTAAGCATTGGTCTAATATGTTTTACTAAATCCAACAAAATGCTACTTCTATCAATGCTTTGACCCAATATGTTGGAAACGTTGGCAACATATTCTTCAGCAATCGACAATACCCGAAATGGCACCTTTCCAGTTACCTCATCGAAATTGTAAATTCTTGAAGATTCAAGGTACTCATAGATGTATAGCGTTTCCGATAAGGGCAATTGAATATTGGCATATTTTTCGATTTTCTGAGTAATGTTCTGGGCACAATGCAGTAAATCAAAATTAAAATTACGATTAGTTTCCTGCGTATTACTTAGTAGTGCCCCTTTACGTCCGACGTTTTTATAGCGATTAATAAGAATATAGATATGAGAAAAAATATTAATATCATAAGGATAGGGAATATCAACCATTAGATCCTTTTCTGCATCCCTAATCAATTTAATTACAAAATCAACATCTCGCTGATTCAATGACACATTTGATTTGCTAAATATATTATTGAAGTCAATTACGCCACTAACATCAGTTAACGCCGAAATTGCTTGACGGACATTTGCTTCTTTTCCCTGAATAGCCATTTCTCGATTAGCACGATGTAATCTCAAATGGAATTTTTCAAGCCACTTTCCCATCACCTTCTCATCATTATTAATAACTGAATCACTTACATAGAAATGCTCATACATAGAACTAACTTTGATGGATCGAGACGATACATATAATAATCGCAGTAAGACTTGTTCCCGACGGCGACTTGGGGATAATGAATTAATTACGGATAAATTGGTGTTTGGCAACTGAGTAAATTGGTCCTGGGATCGATCTTGATTCAGTCGGATTCCTTTACCCTTGGCAGCAACAATCAGCTTAGGATCTCCAACCTTATGATTGATCTGATCAATTGCTCGATAAATCGTCTTAGTCGAAACATTCAATTCATCAGACAACTCTTTTGCAGTCATGAACGTTGTCGTTTTCTCTAACAAATTTAATATTTCACGATTTATTTTTACCTTTACCATTTTTATCTCTCCCTTCAATAAATAGTGTAACTCCTAAAAATGTAACCGTTTTCTCGAATCTTGTCCACATCAATGGACATTCATCTACTTAAATTACCACTCGTATATTGATCAGAACGTACTTTGACAACAAAAAAGTAAGCAGTTATATAATTGGACACCCACGTAGTAGACTTTCAATTATTTACTGCTTACATTTAATTAAACTTCTATCAACTCAACATCTACGAGACTAAATATCTCACATTCCCCCTCACTCAAACTGCGCCTCATACAACTGCTTATAGTACCCATCCATCTGCATCAACTCATCATGAGTTCCCCTTTCAACAATCTGGTCATCGTTTACGACCAAGATCTGGTCAGCGTTGTGAATTGTTGACAGTCGGTGGGCAATGACCAATGAGGTTCGCTGTTCCATCAGGTTTTCTAGTGCATGTTGGATTGTTTTTTCTGATTCGTTATCTAGTGATGCGGTGGCTTCGTCTAGGACAACTATCTGAGCATCCTTTAACAGCGCCCGGGCAATTGCGATTCGCTGCTTTTGACCACCGGAGAGCTTGATTCCCCGCTCGCCAACTTGGGTTTTCAACTGGTCTGGCAGGCCATGGATAAAGTCATCAATATCTGCCAATTTAGCGACCTCCCAAACTCGATCATCAGTCGCTCCCGGTGTCCCATAGCGAATATTATCGGCAATCGTCCCATCAATAATAAAGATATCCTGCGATACAATCGCAATGTTTTGCCGTAACGATTTCAATTTGATGTGATTAATTGGAATCCCATCAAAGTAGATCTGACCGCCGTTAACGTCGTAAAGCCGATCCAATAAGTCGGTGATCGTGGATTTACCAGCACCGGAATGGCCAACTAACGCCGTTTGCTTCCCAAATGGGATTTCAAAGGTGACGTCTTGAATTGCCGCCTGGTGAGGATCTTCGGCATCTTCCGATGAATAGGCAAAGGTTACGTGGTCAAATTTAACTCCGGATTTAATCGTTGGAAAGGCCACGGCATCAGGTGCATCAACAATCTCTGGCTTCAGGCCAATAATGTGAACAATCCGGCCATAAGAAACTAGCGATTGCTGGAACTGGTTCAACAATCTGGAAAACGCGCTAATGGGGCTCTGGAGAATGCTAACGTAACTCAGGTAAGCAACCAACTGACCAATCGTTAATTGGCTCTTAAACACAAACAGCGTCCCTAGCAGCAATACAATTGCCGTCCCTAAATATTGAATAAAGGTAATCAGCGGCGAAAAGATTGCCTGATTCCGAGTTGCTTCAATGATATTATCCTTATTCTGGTTGGCTAATTTACTGAATCGGCTCGATTCCAAATCTTCAGTTGTGTAGCTCTTAATTAGTTGAATCTGCGTCAGGGTATTTTGCAACTGGTTGGTCATCAGTGCCTGGGACTGCCGCGCCTTTTGGTACGAATTTCGAATTCGGGTTCTAAAAATCCGTACCACCAAGAAAATCAGTGGGAAGGTCAGGCTAACTGCCAGTGCCATAATCCAATTTACATAGAATATGAATACTAAGACACCAATAAACGTGAATAGGCTGCCAATCAACGACAACATATTTGGCGAAATTAAGTTTTGCAAGTTATTAATATCAGACGTCAGCCGAACCATCAAATCACCAGTTTTGCTGGATTCAAAGAAATGGGTGTCCAAGCGAATCAGGTATTGGTATAACTGATTTCGCAGATTGGTAATCGCCCCTTGGCTCATGACCCCCATGAAATAGGTCGATAAATAGGTAAAAATGCCAGAAATTGTCACCGTTAGCAGCAACAATCCCACAACAATGATCAAGCGGCCCGTATCCTTATTCGGAATCACGTGGTCAATGATATACTGATTAAATTGTGGCAATAAAAAATCCATAAACGACAGGATGGTTAAGACAACAACGTTTAACGCTAGGATCCACGGTCGTTTAAGTACCGTCCCAAAGACAAATTTAAACATCGCGGTCATTGTAATGGGTTGATTATTATCAGTAACCGTCTTATTTGACTGATTTTGCATGCGCCCGCCCCCTTAATGAGCAATTCGCGAAACTTTAGACAATCAATTACAGCACGGTTATGGTGACAAAGTCAAAGAAATAGCTCACCTGACAAATTGATGTTAGTTCACAGTAAAAACTAATCTTCCGCCACGTGGTCTTATATGCTAGTATTTATTGTTGGGGTATTTGTCATTAACCATCTTACATATTGAGGAGAGTCAGGAAATGAGCCGTTTCAAATTACAATCCATTATTTTTGTGCTGGTTGCGTTCATGCTGGGATGCAACGAATTTATCGTCGTCGGGGTGTTGTCAGACCTTTCCCAAACATTTAACGTTCGGCTGGCAACGATTGGCTATCTCGTCACAATTTTTGCAACGGTTTATGCGGTCAGTACACCATTTGTAACCGTGCTGACGAGTCGCTATAGTCGTTATAAAACACTGCTATCATTAATTGTCGTATTCTTCATTGGTAATACAATGAGTGGCTTTGCGACTAGTTACGTTTGGATGGTGGTTTCGCGGATGATCACCGCTACCACCGCCGGATCAATCATTTCTCTCGTCATGACGTTTGCCAGCACAATCGCGCCGCGAGATAAACGGGCAGGCTTAGTTTCCTGGATCTTTGCCGGCTTTAGTATTGCATCAGTCTTTGGCGTGCCCATCGGGGTCTCAGTCAGCACAAGCTTTGGCTGGCGTTATGCCTTTTATGGCATCTCGGTGCTGACAATCATTACCTTTATTCTCCTAGTGTTCATCTTGCCGCGCCATATCAAACAAACACAAGGTTCTATCAAAAAACAATTAACGCTATTGCTGGATCCACGAATTTATTTTGGCATCTTCGCCACTCTCTTCATGGCCGCAACTATGTATGCTTACTATACCTATATCCGGCCATTGTTAACAACGTCTCTGGGATTTAGTACGACGAGCCTAAATTGGTTATTATTCATCATCGGCGTTGTCAGCATCTTTGGCAACCGTTTATCAGGCGCGGTGGCTGCCCGACCCAATGGGTTACGGCTGATGCCCAGGTTCTATACGGCCGATATTATCCTATTATCATTGATGCCGGTTGCCTTGCTAAATAAGCTTTCTGGTTTTAGCATTCTCTTAGTACTAACCCTAATCGTGACCATCATGAACTCCCCCATCCAAATTCACTTCTTAAATACAGCTGAATCGGATTACCCGCAGTCATTGGTATTAGCATCATCCCTCAGTTCAATTTTTTTCAACTTTGGCATCTCACTGGGATCCGCCACAGCGTCTAGCATGACCGGGCTTGTTGGTTTAGACAAAATCAGTCTTGGCGGCGCGGTGTACGCAGCATTGGCAATGATCTTCGTGATCCTAACCAATCGTGCCATTAAACACCATGATGAAATTAAGCTTGATGATGCCAACACAATCATTAATAAATAATTCAACCAACTTAATTTGAAATGCAAAAAAGGCCCTGACAACTGTCAGAGTCTTTCTTCATCTAGAAATGTTCATTACCCGGTTCACAGTGCCTTATCCTTGTGAGCATTGGCTTCCTTATCTTCAGCTTTCCGCTGTTCCTTTTCCAATCGTGCTAATTCTTTTTTCTGTTCATCAGTCATTGGAGGTAGTCCCATCAAGTCCACCAAATCTTGGACAGTTAAGTCTTCAGCCATTTGATGGATGATCTTCTTTACTTCCTCTTCGCTTTTCAAATACTTTGCCAACTCACTCATACCCCTTCCATATGTTGAACTATTCGCACATTTCTTATACAATACTCAATCCCATTAGGAATATATGTCTTAATGTGATACAAATCTGTCGTTGTTGCACAAGTTACGCAAGCTATGTGTTGGAAAACGTCTGTTTTCTCCAAACGCCTTATATAGTATTCAATCAATGCACCATCAAATTCATGCTGGCGATAACTGTTATGGTAAAGTCTGTTTAGATTTGTAATTTGTGGTTGGATTCGGTTTTCCATGATGAAATTCTTAAACAACCTCATATCCTTCAACCCATTCACAAAATTCAAACAATTATCCTCATTAACATCAATTTCAATCCTAATAATAACATGTTCCTGGCCTGAAGTGGCGGATAACCAATACTGCTCTGCCAGCTCCTTATCTGACAGAAAGCCATACGTCCCAAATCCAAGACTGCCCGGTTTCTTCCGCATTCTACCAACGTAAAACCTTGCCCAGTCAGTTGCCGGCACCTTGAGTCCTTGATCAATTATTTTCTGCCAATTCATTTTTCCCGTTGCGTGATAAAGTATTAAATTCGGCACAATTAGTCCTCCGTAGTTTAGTCGTTAACAGCTCGATTCACTCCAACTGTTAATTATTAAATACGAAAAATAACCCAATTTTTGTCAGCAAAACAGCCACCCCAACTTGGAAATGATATTCCGAGTTGAAGGTGGCTGCTGTTTTATTATGAAGGAGAGGTTGTTTCAATAAATCTAGTTAAACTTTTTGTTCAAACCAATACTGCCTAGGGCCACGACCAACATTAAGATTCCCAATAAAACTGTGATCAGTGAATCTTGATCGCCGGTTTGTGGTAATGTCGCAACGGCTTGCTTATTAATCTGTTCTTTAGCTGCAACGGCTTTTTTCGGTGTTGCTGTTGTGTCATGATCTTCGCTCAAATCAACTGGAGCATCAACTTTAGTGTCAGTTCCCTGTTGATGTGGAGTGACAGTGTCATCCTTTTCGTTCACAACTTTTGCTGGTTCATCTGTTTTGTTATTGGTTGCCGGAACCTTTGGATCGACCGGTTCATTCACTGTCGTTGGGGTAGCCGGTGGTGTCGGTGTCACTGGTGGTTCAGAAACCACTTGGGGCATCCCCGGAACCGTTGGGACACCAGGGGTTCCCGGAGTTCCCGGCGGAGTAATCGGCTGGTCCGATGTACCTGGTTGGTCTGGTGTACCTGGATTATCAGGTGGCGTTTCCTTCTTGCCCGCTTTGTTTGTAACGATCAGTTCAAAAACGTTGTTCCCTAAGTCTTTTAGTTCACCATATGCCGCTTTGAAGCCTTCAATTTCATTTTCAGTCACCTTATATTGGATGTTGGTTGGTAATCCTTCAAAGGCGCCTTGCCAATTATTATCGGCATTTAATTCGATTGAATCAACAACGCCACCATTTTGTGGACTCTTTGGATCGTCCAAAACAATGTTAATGACAACTTTATCAGGTTTGGTAATTGATCCATCAATTTGCCATTCCTTCGTAACTTTAACCGTCTTGGTGCCTACAAGTTGATTACCGAAGATAACGGAACCGTTAGAACCAATACCGCCGCCTCGAGGTGATTTGTTTCCGGTAATAATAACGGTGGCCAAACCAGCTGCGATTGCTTTGGCTGTCTCCGTCGACACATTCTTCAAAGCAATGAAGCCTGTTTCATGGTCAACGGTAACCGGATCAGTTTCCTGTTGGTGATCCCGATCGTGATACCATTGAACGCCACCACCACCGAGCATTCTGTTCGCAAGCGTTGTGACTTCGCCCTTCGCTTTAGCTTCACTCATGACGTCGTCGCCCTTATTAAGGGCCTGATTACCATAAATGGCGGTCCCATCGGTCACGTAAATTTCAGCGTCACCAGTCGGGCAGAACCAGATCCCACCGCCAGAGCCTGCGATCAATTGGGTAGTTCCACTAACCTTCATCGCACCATCAGTCGCTTCATTAGCGGTAATCAAACTGTTCCCAAGGTGGAGGGTATATTCCGCAATACTGACGTAAATGCCACCGCCATAGATATCGGCGACGTTATTCGTGATTGTGGCTTTGTTGATGGTCACATTATTGGAATTAACGTAGATCCCACCACCGGCGGCTGAAGCGTGGTTGCCGTCGATGATTGCGTCGTTGATGGTCAACTTGGCTAAATTAATACTGTTATATTCTTCGGCGGTTTTACCTTGTTGCACATAGCCCTGATGAACAACAATTGCGCCACCAGAAGCAACTGGGTTGGGTTGACGACCCACTAAGCCAGTTTGGTTCTTACTGATTGAACCGCCATTGATCGTAACATCAGCGTTTCCATTGACAAAGATCCCGCCAGAATGGTGCCAAGAAATGTTACCATCGATAGAGCCTCCATTCATGACCATGGTTGAAACGGCGTATTTATTGTACGTTGGGGTATTTACATCCCCCACGTTCACGCCGCCAACATCTGGACCGGAATTGTTATCAATGTGGCCGCCGTTAATGATCAAATGAGATCCTTTGTGAACGGCAACCCCACCGGCAGTATTTTGAACACCCCACTCAGTTGAGTTGTTAGTAATATAACTGCCTTCGTTCATGATAAGGGTGCCATCCTGATTGACCGCTACCCCGCCGGCATCACCAGTTCCCCGGTCGGGTTCCACGTATAAGTGATTATGGGTGATAACCGCACCTTCATTCATGGTGAGCGTGCCACCAAAAACCGTGACTGCCGCATCATTGTATGATGGTGGCGGAGGCGTGATCGTAAAGTCCTTGATAGTGGTGTTCGTCAATTCAGCGGTACCATCGATTCTAAACGCGCCATACGTTGCCCCCAGCTTGTTATTTCTCGGAACTTCGAAATTCTTAGCTGGCACAATTGTGATACCATCTTTTTGTTTCCCCTTGAAAGTTAACGTACCACCCTTTTCAACCATGATCTGAGAACCAAGATCAATTTGAACTGGGTCGCCTTGGTTGACAAAGGTAATATTTTGACCCTGTTTAACGAAGAACCCCTTCACCGTTGAAAATGAGCTACCAAGGGTAATGGTCTGAACAGTGCCGTCAACAGGCGCATTGTTCAAAGCATCGTTTAATTCCTGTTCATTAGTAACAGTTACTTCCGTTGCTGCGAGGGCTGCTTTGGCCTTCATAGCAGGAGCGGCCGGGGCCTTGGCTGGGGTTGCAGGTTTAACTGTTGTGGTCTCACTGTCACCAACCTTATCTTTATCCTTAGTTGGCTGAGTAGCAGTTGGCGTTGCCTGGTTAACTGGTTGCTCAACCGATTCATTAACAGCTTGCCTTGACTCGGTCTGTGGGGTTTTACTTACAGGCTGAGTAGTAGCTGGCGTTTTTGTTTGAGAAACATTGGTTGCTGTTCCCGGTTGAGAAACGTTGGTCGGCTCAGCTGGTTGTTGAGCGGCTGGGGTTGTTGTTGCTTCAGAAACTGATCCGGCCGTCTTTGGTTGTTCAGTCGCGTTCTCAGTTGCCGCAATCGGTGTTTCAGCTTTGGTTGGAACTTCAGCCTGAGAATCAACTGCTGGCTGTACGGGTTGGGTTCCCTGAGCCGCCGGTGGGCTAGTCTCGGCTGCCGGCTGCGTCACTGCTGGCTCAGTTACGGTCACCTGGGCTGACTGGGTCGGTTCAGCAACCGGCTCAGCCCTAGCCAGTGTCATTCCACCTCCAAACAATAGCAACATGGCAACGATCGCCACCCCAACGGCTATCAGTAAATTCCGAATCCGTTGGGTCACTTGACAAAAGGTTCTCATGATTACCCCCTCCTCGATAGTATGCGTGTAATGTAATCCTTAATACACGTGAGACAATAAAGCGTTCTGGGCATCCCCTTGATACCACCATAAATATATCAACCCACTCAATTTGTCGCAACATTAACGCACTGCTTTTATAACTTTATAGTGATTAATGTGTAAACTACTAATTTATAATGGTTGAGTTAAAAGAATGACTGATTTTATTTCAATCCAGATATATCATTTGTCAAACGTTGATCTGGCAGCATCATCTCTATCTTTGGACAAAACAAAAGCCAATCAGTAAAGTTTAACTGATTGACTCACTAGAACTATTTGATTACTTTCACATACTTACTATTAGCAGTCACATAACCACCAGCAACCGCATAACGTTTTGCGCCAAAGGTCGTGGTTGAATAAGGTTGTGAGTATTCCCACTTCTTCACTTTCAAGACGGTGCCCTTCTTAATGTGCTTCGTGCGCTTGCCAAAGTTGGCGTTGTTGTAACGGTAGATAGCTTTCTTAACCCTAATTTGCTTAGGTTGTTTCTGGTCACCAGCAATCACCAGTTTCCGATTACCAGTAATATAGTGACCATTACTCAATAGGTAACGGGTGGTCAAATTGTGTTTAACAAACCCTTTAACCTTGAGTTGCGTGCCTTGCTTGAAGTTCTTAACTTTACCAGTCAAGTTTTTGTTCTTATATTCATTGACGCCCCGTGGATTAATGATCGTCAACGTCTTGTGAGAACTGTGATAGTAAACTGGCCGAACAAAGGCATAGTCGGCGGTGATGTAACCCGTCTTACCGGCGGTCTTGCTGTGATGGTTAACGTCACGAACCACGTACCGCAAGTTGCCAGCTTTAGATTTAGCGTAATCGGTCACCACAAACATCGGTCGATTAATCCGCGGCTTCTTAGCATAGTTGGCAACTCGTTCGCTCTTTTTGAAGTCTTTGTTACTATACATATAGATCTTCTTCAAGACGTAAACGGCTTCACCCTTCTTGGCAATGCCTGGAGTTGCTGGCTGCGTGGTTACAGTCGGCGTTGATGGCGTTGGAGTTGGATTTGGTGTTGGGTTAACCGGATTTATAGGGTTAACTGGTGTTGGATTAGGCTCTGGTGGGATTGGTGGCGTTGGGGTATTCTTTTTATAAACTAAAGTAATATCCTTACTATTTGGGCCATACGTACCAGATAATTTACCATTTGCTAGAGTTGGCGCTGTGCCGCTCGTTGCAAAGTGGTCAAACGTGTATCCACTGACAGTTGGAATCGTGTAATTCCAAGCCGTCTCAGACTTATCGGTAAGCGTTTCTTGCGTCTTACCGTTGATGGTGAGTGGCTTATTATCACTATCAACATATTTGACGTTAAAGGAAATGTTTTGAACTGGGGTTGTCTTACTAAACGTATACGTAACCGTTGGTAACCCAGCCGCGGTATCAGCAACAGAATATTTGGCGTTCTGCTGTCCACTGGAATCTTTAGGGCCATCAGCTGTCACACTCTTATATCCGTTGGTTGCCTCCAACTGCTGGAGTGTATTATTAACATCCTTGCTATTGTCACTTGTATCGGGATCAGCTAATGTTAAGCCATCGCTACCAATGGCATAGTTCCACAAGTCATTTTCAGTTCCTGAAATGGTTGATGATCCAAGAACAGTGCCACCTTCATCCTTATAAATAACGTTAATATTTCCAACGGTATCATCCAACGTGTATGGTTGGACAATGACCCCATTGTATGGTGTGTTTCCGAGTAACTTGTCGTTGTAATAAACCGTCAGGGTACCCTTCCCATCACCATCTTTATTCAAATTAGTCCACGTGACCGTTTTAGCACTAGTATTGGCTGTTCCATCGGCGGTGCTATTATAATCACTTGCAAAACTCGTTTGCGGTATCTTCCCAATATAGTATGGAACAATTGGAATGTTTTCGCCGACAATATTTTTTACCTCGCTGTTAATTGCAAAAGAAGTCATTGTGTAGCTTTTCGTTTTGGGATTCAAATTTATATTTGGTAAAACATAAATTTGACTATTCAAGGAATCTCCTGAGGAGTCAACAAAATTAGATCGTCCCCACGGAGAAGCATCAGTAACTCTATTCCCATATAAGCCAGTAAATGAAGTATCAAGAGTATTAAACGTTTTATTGGCAAGTGCACTAATATCATGTATTTGATTTCTCTGAAAGTCTACTCCCGAGAGATTCTTCAAATCTTTAAGTGCATCAATATCGCTAAGTTCTCCACGTCTTACTGGAACATTGTATTTTGTAAACGCTGAATAACTAGCACTCAAAGAAATGTAGGATGAATTCTTCGCATACTCTAATCCCGTTAAAGATTTAACACTCAAGATAGCATTAAATATGTCTTCATTATCCGTCTGATTACCATCTGTAGTTGCATAATTAATACCTGTTAAATTATCTTCAAGTAGCTTCTTACTGATTTGATCAGGTGATGTCACATTTTCCCCATCAACCTGAACACCTTCTAAGGATAATTCATTGACAACAATTGCCTGTAAGTTCTTGTCTGGCATCCAGTCATCAAGCTTGCCGGTTACATCGGGACCAATTGCATCTGCAGCAGCTTGACCCTTCCAATCTGGGTCAACATTGGCCTTTATCCAGGCGTCATGTTGAGCCGTACTTCCGCCGTTCCATGGAACATAGGTTGCGTCAGAATCAGCAGCTAGAGCTGATTGCTGTCCCCCCCCCATCATATTAAATGACAGGATCAATGATGCTGTCGCAACGATTGCTAACAGCGCTTTGAGGAATAATTGAAAGCTTCCTCTGTTGTGGTAACCAATGCTATCCATAAAAATACCCCCTAAATTTTTCGTTCCGTTAAACACAAATATACCCAACGCATTTACGTAGACTGTAGAAACAACTTTATTTTATCATAAGCATTCAGTCACGAAACAAATTTCGTCGGTTAACTTTATTTTTTATTTTTTAGTGGTAAATGACTATAAAAGCACAATCATTCTCAATTACTCAGAGAACAATCATGCTTAGTAACACTTTCAACTTTTCGATCCAATACTACTTAAAACCTTTCTCCTCGGCTAAATGTTCCTTAGCGGTATAACCCTTCACACTAATTTTAATCACCCCAACATACTCAATAGTCTTTTCTGAAATATGAAACAGGTCAATCGATTGCCCAGTCTCATGTGACAAGAGTAGTTGCAAAGCGTGGCGCTTAACCTCGGGATCAGCCACTAGTTCAGCATCCCCATACCCCATCACACTGCGATAGGCAAAGCTCGGCGTATTTTCTTGCGAGTCTTCTGGCGTCATTAATTGACCACCATCGTCAATTTCAAAGCCCATTCGGCCATCTTGCTTGATTAAATCGCGCTTATGGCCCACCGGGGCGCCGTGGATGTACAGGGTCAGATGATTATCGGCATCAAATTCATACGCAAAATTAGTTGGCACGACATACGGATAATCTGCCGTCCGAAAACCACTGTGAATGACGTGGGAATCGTGTAAAATCAGCTTAATTTCATTAATATCAGTTACTTCTCGATCTTTTCTCCGCATCATCCTACTCCTACAGTCGACCGCCAACCTGATGGGGACTTGGCTTGCCGTTTATAATCGCCATGGTATCATTTAACGCAATTTCAACCATGTTCTGAACAGCAACCTCCGTGTAGAAGCCAATATGAGGACTGACATTGACGTTAGGCATTGCTAACAATTTCTTCAAGTTCTCGTTATTAATCGGTTTACCAGACAAATCTTGACCAACAATCCCATTCTCGCCTTCGATGGTGTCAATCGCAGCTGCGGCAATCTCTTTATTTTCAAGTGCAGCCACCAATGCTGGCGTATCAACCACCGGTCCGCGAGACGCGTTGATAAAAATCGTCGTTGGCTTCATTTCCTTGAATACCTTGGCATTAATAATATGATGGGTCTCTTCAGTGAGTGGCGTGTGCATTGTGATAATGTCGGCCGTCTTGTAAACCGTCTCGTGATCGACGTAGGTCAAGGTATCATTTAATTCTGGACGGTGAATCGGGTCGGCAGCAATCACCTTGGCACCCAATGCATTGAAAATTCGAGCAACGGCGCTACCAATTTTGCCAGCACCGATAATTCCCACCGTCAGGGTATGAATTTCCTTAGCTTCAATTCCCTTCCAGCTGAAATCACCCTGATCTTCACGTTCTTTCACTTCCCCAAGGTGGCGTAATAGCCACATGACGTGAGCCAGCACCAATTCACTCACGGAACGGGGTGAATAAGCTGGCACGTTCGTTACCACCAAGTCGTTCTTGGCCGCTTCTTTAAGATCCATAATTTCATAGCCGGTACTTCTCAGCGCAATCTGCTTAATTCCAAATGAGTGCAACTTTCGGTAGACTTCAGGATCCCCCACAGAACCGTGCTGTAAAATCGAAATACCATCATAACCCTTTGCCAAATCAACGGTTTTTGCACTCAGAGGCACCGTATTGGTATCAACCTGAACCCCATTTTGTTTGGCCCAATCATTAATGGGTTGTTGTTCGTCGGGACGAGACGTGTACATTAAAATTTTCATAATCACCAATTAACTCCTTTACTTAACGGCTTTTTTATCAACGTAGGCTTGAATTCGACTAATGGCTTCTTGAAGGTCCTCAGTGCTGGCCGCGTAACTGATTCGAACATACCCCTCACCACCAGGAAGGAAGTAGGAGCCCGGAATCAAGGCTACCTTAGCTTGCTCGGCAAGTTCATAACAGAATGCTTCACTATTCTGATTGAGGCCTTCGGGAATTTTGGCAAATACGTAAAAGGCGCCATTGGGGTTAGGACAACTAAAGCCAGCCTTTTCTAACCCAGCAACCAGCAGATCTCTTCGTGCCATGTAAGCTTTCTTCATTGGTAAGGCATCGTCCATCCCATTTTTAAAGGCTTCTTCAGCGGCTGCCTGCGTGTTCGTTGCTAAAGATGTGATTGTAAATTCGCTCACCTTAGCGACTTCATTAATGATGTCTTCTGGACCACAGATCATCCCAACCCGCCAGCCAGTCATGGCATGGGACTTCGATACGCCGTTCATTACTAACGTTTGTTCAGGTAGAATGGTCCCCATTGAAACGTGGGTTCCGTCGTAAGTTAATTCGCTGTATATTTCGTCGCTTAAACAGATGATGTCATGCTTTGAAATCACGTCAGCGAGTTTTTGTAAATCATCTTGATGATATGTAACGCCAGTGGGATTGTTAGGGAAGTTCAGAATAACCGCTTTAACAGTATTTTGGTTGGCTTCAATTGCGGCTGATAATTTCTCTGGCGATAAAATAAAGCCGTCCTCAGAGGTATCAACAAATACCGGTTTAGCCCCCGCTAGCATCAATATTGGCACGTAAAGTGGGAAAATTGGTGTTGGCACAATCACCGTATCACCTGGATTAATCATCGCAGTTAACGCGGCATAGATCGCACCTGTGGCACCGGCTGTCATGATTAATTGCGTATCTGGATTGTAATTAAGGCCATACTTTTTGTTAAGAAATCCCGCAGCGGCTTTTCGCAAGCCCTCAGTTCCCCGTGAATTAGTGTAATGGCTTTGGTTAGCCTCGATTGCCTTAACTGCCGCCTGCTTCACGTGCTCAGGCGTATTAAAATCGGGTTCCCCCAAGGTCAATTTAACAATATCTGGAATTGCTGAAATTTTCTGATTAAAAGTCAAAATTGCGGCGGGCGTTAACGCAGCCACCCGTTTGTTCATTTTGTCTGATAAGTTACTCATAGTGTTTTCCTCCTAAAAATAAGTGAGCGGATTCAGGTGGTTAGAAACCGGAGTGTAAGTCTCCTCCGAAGAAAATTCCCGGGTCTGGAATTTTTCTCGGAGGTGCTTACACGTAGGTTTCTGCCTGAAGGAGCTGTCCTAATAAAGTGTGCGGAGCCAGGCGCTTAGAAACTGGAGCATAAGTCTCCTTGGACAGAAATTCCCGGGCTTGGAATTTTTGGCCGAGGTGCTTATGTGGAAGTTTCTGCCTGGCGCAGCAGTCCTAAAAAAAGTCCTTCTCAGTCAGTTGATTGACTGAAAAGGACCCACCATTGGTTTATCCCGCACAGTCAATTACTGATCTGCGCGGCCTTTAATTTCCATCATGAAAATCTCTTGGCTTATCACAGATCAGATCTGGAAAAACCAAAAGTAATATCGGCAACTATTCAATTGAGTTTCTTGATTGTTTATCATCATTAAAAACTCCTTAGAATAAGTTAATTACATGATAACTGTTTTAATATGGCTTGACAAGGTTTATTCTGATTTTTCTGCCCGACCTAGGTGTAAGGCAGCTGCCCCAAAAGTTAAGAGTCGGTAGGAAACGTTAGTCATCCCCGCCTTCCGAAACATTTGAGCCAGCTGCTTGGCAGTGACGAATTGCTTGGCAGTTTGCTGCAAGTACGAGTACTCTCGGTACTTTCCAACAGCAAACTGGGCCATAACCGGAACAATTTTAAAGTAGCCCCACCACCCCAATTTAAGTAATGGTGACGTCGGCTTTGATGTTTCTAGTGATTCAATTTGACCGTTTGGATGAACAACCCGAACCATTTCGGCAAGCACTCGGTTAGCATCCGGAACGTTACGCAAGCCAAACCCGATCGTTGCGACATCAAATTCATCGTCCGCATAGGGCAGCTCCATGGCATCTCCCGACACAAGGGTGACCCGGTCGGAAACACCTGCTGCGGCGATTTTCTTCTTAGCGACCGCTAACATATCTTCGCTAAAATCCAAGCCAACAACCCGGCCAGCCGGTCCAACCGCTTTGGCTAAGGCAACTGTCCAATCACCCGTGCCACAGCACACGTCAATCACAAACGCACCACGTAAATGATGCAGTTCTTTCATGGCAATCCGTCGCCACTTACGATGTAAGCCCAGGCTAATCAAAGAGTTCATCGAGTCATAGTTAGGGGCTAGTTCATTAAACAATGATTCAACTTGTGATTCAGGTGTTTTATTTGTTAAGCTCATTTTGTCGCTCCTCTGGTATAATTTGATTGTGACTTGTAACAAATCCATTTGTCTATTGGAGGCTCCTAATGAATTTATCAACATTTACCGAACTAATTGAATTTAAAATTCTTGGTGCGAGTGCCTTCCCATTTAGTGTTGGCCTCTTCTTTAGCTGGTACTTTTTAAATTCCGTTAATGGCTTATACGCGGCGCTGTTCTTCATCGCAATGATTTTGTTTGACGCCGCCGTTAACGTGATGGACAATTATAACGACTTTCACCATTCTGACGCAGAAGAATACAAATCGAAAACCAATATTGTGGGCCGGGCAAACATCTCCGCAACCTTCTTAAACAGTTTACTGGTTGCTCTAATTGGCCCCTCTGCCGCCATTGGTCTTTACTTAACCACCAAAGTAGGCCTACCACTACTTTGGATGGGGATGTTTTGCTTTGCGATCGGCGTGTTGTATTCAACCGGTCCACACCCGATTTCTAGCACACCATTTGGTGAACTAGTTTCCGGTTTCACGATGGGTGTCATGATTGTCTTGATTTCAGTTTACATTAATTCTTATCAAGTGTTCACGTGGAACCCTGAATTATTATTAGAAATTTTGTTGGCAGCGGCCCCTGAATTCATTTGGATCGGCAATATCATGTTCTCCAATAACATTTGCGATGCTGAAGAGGACCGCTTAAACCACCGTTACACCATTGTCCACTACTTGGGCGTTCCACACTCAGTTTTTCTATTTAATGCCATGAATATTCTAGCCATTTTACTGATTTTCTTAGCAATTTTTTTAGGCGTTTACCCAGCCGCTCTCATTTCCATTGCCTTAGCCGTTCCATTTATTTTCAAACAAATGCGACTATTTACTGCCGAGCAGGTTAAAACTAAAACGTTTGTGTGCTCAGTCCGAATTCTGGGTGCCGGTTCACTTAGCCTCTGGGTTGGCTTTTTGGCATATTGGTTGTATTCATTAGTTGGTTAAGCAACTTGGATGGTACCGGAATCTCTTCACCTTTATCATTTCGATCAGAATGATATTAACAATACAAACGAACGATTCTAGGAGAAAAAAATGCATAAACGATACGTTACTTTAAGCATTTTACCCATCATTATACTTACAATCATCGGATCATTGGTATTTTTTTCAAGTCAGTCTCGTAAAACACCGTATCCGGTTCAATCACCTCACCAAACAACCAAACCCAAGCAAAAATATCGGCCGTTATCTGAAGCTGAATTCCAAGCCAATCGAAAAATCAAATACGCCAGCATCATTTATTACGCGGTCAAGCACGTCAACATTCAACGCTGGCAAGAAGTTTCGGATTTCAAATTAGGCTGGCAAATTGAAAGTTCTCGGGTAGCCGGTAAAGTTCATTACTTAGTTTGGCCAGACAAAAGCATCACAAAACAGGAAAAACAATTAACCCCAAACTGGTTTGAAATAAGTGAACATCACGTTATCTATCACAGCTTTGAAGTTCACACATCCCAAGCTGATGAAGATCAAAGTCGCGAAACGAGCGACCGCCATATTATTAGAACGATTAATGATGATCAGGCGGCTACCACTGTTCGAAAGATGAGTAAGAATGTGGTGACTAAAGCGGGGTAATTATCTGAAGACTACTGAAACTGGTGTTTAGCCAATGGCGCCTGTTGTTATTGGGAAGTTCTTTCTCCCCCTAAAATCCAAAACCAGAGTTTCCGCCGTTATCTAGTGGAATCGTGCTCCGAAAAGCAGCCGCTAACAATATAAGGGCTTTTCTTCGCACACTAGCCCTTCATCGACTCCGCAAACTTCGTCTTAATAAAATTAGCTGAAGTTTGCAGTTTTTCTTTTTCTTCATCTGTTAAGTCCAGTTGCACCTTTTCTAAGATGCCATCACGGCCCACAATTGCTGGGTATGATAGATACGTGTCCAATTCTTCTCGGTAATTTGAGACTGCTAGCTGCGTTCTTGCATCACTAATCACAGTGTTAGCTAACCGAACAGCCGCCGTTGCTACGCCGTAATTTGTATATTTCTTACCGTGGAACACATTGAAGCCGCCTTCACGTGCTGCTTTACCTAGCTTGTTTAAATCCAAGCCACGCTGTTTTGCAATTTCCGTAATTGGATGACCCAGTACGCGAACTGTTGACCAAGCCGTGAATTGTGAGTTGCCGTGCTCACCCAAGTTATAACCAGAAACCGAACGGGGATCAATTCCTAATTCCTTAGCAACTGCCCGCTTCATTCTTGACGAATCAAGTAACGTGCCAGTTCCAATGACGTGTTTCTTTGGCAATCCAGTAATTTGCTGGTACATCGAGGTAATAACGTCAACTGGATTCGAAATATCAACGATAATCCCATTAAAACCGGAATCCTTAATCTTTTGCGCTACTGATTTAACCGCCTTGCTGGTAAATGGTAATTCCGCAAACCGGTCGTCATTTTTATTATCTTGTAATTTAATGTTACCTAACGCGGAAATAATAACGTCTGCGTCTTTTAAAGCTGAGTAGTCGTTAACCGTGATATTGGTGTGAAAGGGTAAATTAGACATGGCATCTTCAAAATCCGTTGCATCCGCCTCAACCTTTTTCTCTCTCGTATCAATTAAAACTAAATCGTCCGCAAACCCACAAGCAACTATGTAATGTGCAGCAGTGGAACCAACGTTTCCCATTCCAATGACAGCAATTTTTCTTGTCATTTGATCACCTCATATTATGTTTTGCTGATTGATTTATCTTAGTTTAGCACGGAACTGATAAAAATGGCAGATAAATTAGAAAATTAAATTTCTATTTGAATACCAAAAAAGCCCTCAACCATAATTAAATGATTAAGAGCTTCTAATAACGATTTATCCTGGGCTATTTCATATAAGCATACTTATAACTCCACTGTGTTCCAGCAGTATTGTGAATAACACCCTTTAATGAAGACTTCTGAAGATATGATGTCACTTGTTGATAGAGTGGCGTCATTCCTTGGTCTTTGTTAAATAGTTTAGCGGCTTGGACAAGATCATCCCAACGCTTATCAGTATTGTTTGCGTCCTGATTTTGAGCCCGATTGATCAGCTTATCGTAGGTAGCATTACGATACTTACCATAGTTATAAGCTGTCCCAGATTCTGGAATTTGCAGGAACGAAATTGGATCGTTGAAATCGGCGCCCCAGCCAGAGAGGTAAATATCAAAGTCACCCTTCAACGCATCTTGGGTAGCAACTTGCCCTGGCACGTTTCTAATATTCAGGTCAAACCCTGGCAAGACCTTTTCTAATTGGGCCTTCAAATATTGAGTCACAGGGCTCGTAGTTGGATCATCACTTGAAGCCAGAATTGAAAGGCTGACTTTCTTAACACCAACTTGCTTCAATCCCTTTTCCCAATACTGTTTAGCTAACTTTTCATTATGATCAACGGTATTTGGAACAGCTTGTTGTTTGGCAAAGTCCACGCCAGTCTTAGGGTCGCTCGCTAGCTTTGAGGCCACAAAACCAGTTGGTGTCGCAGAACCGTCACCAAGAACTTTCTTTGTCAACTGCTTTCGGTCAACCGTCAAGGAAATTGCAGTTCGAATGTTACGATTGCTCATAACTTTTTGCTTGGTCTTGCTTTCATCTTTGAAGTTATATTCCAAGAAGCTAACCAGTGAATAAGGGTACTGTTTGAATTCCTTGTTTCTCTTGTAATTCTTGATTTGTTGATTTGACAATGGCGTCAAATCAAGTTTGCCTTGTTGGTAAAGCTCAAGTCCAGTTGTTGGGCTGGCAACCACGGTATAGTTAATCTTCTTAAGCTTGACAACGCTCTTATCCCAGTATTGATTATTCTTAACAAACTGCCACTTGTTGCCCGTTCCATTCCAACCTTCGATCTTAAACGGACCAGAATAAACCATGTATTGCGACTTAGTTCCGTATTTTTTCCCATACTTTTGAACGGCCTTTTGGCTTTGCGGGCCAAACAATGGATAAGCCATTAACACCTTGAAATAAGCGATTGGCTTCTCAAGTTGAACGACAACCGTTTTATCATCGGTAGCTTTAATCCCAACGGCACTTGGTGGCAGCTTGCCGGCATTAACCTTGTCAGCATTCTTGATCCCACTAAACAGGTATGCATAAGTCGACTTCGTCTTCGGATTGAGTGTTCTTCTCCAAGAATAAACAAAATCTTGGGCAGTAATCTTATCACCATTACTCCACTTAGCATTTCGCAGGGTAAAAGTCCAAGTCTTACCATCCTTAGACTTTTTTGCACTCTGGGCGAGGCCAGCAGTTGGTTGACCATTTTTGCCAAGTCGATAGAAACTTTCAAACGTATTTCCGGTTTGACCATACCCGGTCGATTTGGAAACATCAATTGTATCTAAAGGTGCAGTCGTACTAAGATTGAGTGTCTGGCGCTCACTTGAGTTGGATTTCTTACTACTAGACTGACCACAGGCTGCCAGCCCAACCGTAATAATCCCAACGACTGCCACCAATAATATTGCTCTTAGCTTTTTCATTTTTTCTCCTCCAAAAATTAGTTCGAATTCACCAACCTAATATCTGACTACACAAGATGATCTTCCCCTTTAGTTTCACGTGCTTCTTAGCTCTATTAATTAAATACGCAAAGAAGCAAGCTATTCTAGAATTATTTTAGACCCTCGATTTTAGACAAACAAAAAGAGTGTCACAGCTTCAGTTAACACTGAAGTCGCGACACTCTTAGCATTCCACTCAATGGGCTGGTCGAAACCATCCCCATCTGATTAAATGGAATTCCTAAAGAAGCCACCATCAGTGCTAACCTGAGCTGGACACATCGAACAACACATTGATTTAACAGCTGATAATTGCATGGGTGACTTCCTCCTCGTTTGATATCTGCAACAAATATATATGATTTACAAGTTCTTGTCAACAAAAGAAGTGAGCGGAGTCAGGTTTCTGCCTGACGCAGCGGTCCTAAATAAAGTGAGCGGAGCAAAGCGGTTAGAGACTGGAGTCTAAGGTGCTTTCGGCTTAAGTCCCGGGCTTGGGCTTAAGTCGGAAGTTCCTTAGATGCAAGTCTCTGCTTTGCGCAGCGGTCCTAAAAAAAGTGAGCGGAGCAAAGCGGTTAGAAGTCTGCACCTAAAACCCCGGCTGAACCACCCGATTATAATAACGCAAGTAATAGGCCTGGGTAGCGGTAGTATAAGTGATCTTAGTAACACTCGTATTATCAGGTTCCTCAATCACCATCATCTCTTTAGGTGATCCCATTGCCGCTAATACGGCCGCTTTAATGGTAAAACCGTGGGTAACAACAATAATTTTTTCATCGGGATTCTGATGACTGACATCGACCATAAACTGGCTTGCTCTACCAATGACATCCTCAAACGTTTCTGCATGGCCCCCGGCCTCATTGACGTAAGTGGGTAAAACATCGTTAAGGACGTGGTCAAAGACAGCCGGATATTCTTCCTCTAATACTTTGTTCTTTTGACCATCCCAATCACCATAGGATATTTCCAGCAGCCGTTTATCATAGGTTATCGGTAAGTTCGCACTCTGATTGAGGATGCTTGCAGTGTCCTTTGTCCGCTGCAGCGGGCTTGCAATGATTTTATCCGCAAACGAGATATCGAAACCTGCATGCAAACTTTCCGCTTGTCTCTTTCCGGTTTCCGAAAGGTACGTCATTTCAGTATTAATGATTCCCTGCTTAAGGCCAATGGCGTTTGCTTCCGTCTGGCCGTGGCGGATGAAGTAAAAATCAGTCATGTTGGTTTCCTCCAGAGCGTTGCTTTGATTGATCGCCGCCTTCACCAATAGCGCAACGATTCTCATTAAAATTTACCATGTTAATGGCACTGTTGCAAACCTACCCGTCAAAAATTATTCCAAATACTGTTGCATTTATCTGAGCGTTCTGTTAGATTTTAATTATAAGAAATGGAGGCTATTCACATGAAAGTGGATTTAACTAGTTTAACAACAACTACATCATCCTCCTGGTCTACGGTGTCATTCGTGTAGGCCATCTTTTGATATGAGTTAACCTCAGCAAAAGGCCTTACATGGATGAACTTTTCATCACACTGTGAGGCCAGTAAACGATCAACAAACCGGCTCTCGCAGTGTCATTCTGCGGGAGCCTTTTAATTTAAGATAAGGGAGTTTTGAGTTATGACGGTTTATAATTTTGCGGCGGGGCCAGCCACGCTACCTGATCCAGTAATTAAACAAATTCAATCAGAGTTGCCTTCACTTCAGGGAACGGGCATGAGTATTCTTGAGATTTCTCATCGTTCTGCCATGTTTGACGATATTATCAACACTGCCGAGCAAGACATTCGCGATTTAATGCACGTCCCCGATAACTATCACGTTTTGTTTTTCCAAGGTGGTGGCACCGGCCAATTCGCAGCCGTTCCACTCAACTTGGCAACGAACCATCATCGAATTGCCTTACTTGATAGCGGCCACTGGGCATCCCGCGCCGGCGATGAAGCTACTAACTTAGGCGTTAGCGTTGATACCCTGGCTTCCACCAAGGCTGACCACTACCAAAAGCTCCCCCAATCAAACCAGTCACTTTCCTCATCAGAGTATGATTATCTTCACGTCACGACTAACAACACCATTGAGGGAACCGCGTACCACACGTTACCCACTCACGGTGACGTTACGTTAGTTGGCGACCTATCATCCAACTTTATGGCTGAGGAATACAACGTTAAAGATTTTGGCTTGATATTCGGTGGTGTTCAAAAAAATCTCGGCCCAGCTGGCGTTACAATTGTGATTGTCCGTGATGATCTCGTTAAACCAGTGGCCCACATCCCTAGCATCCTCAACTATTCACTGTTCGTTAAGAAAAATTCAATGTTTAACACACCGCCAGTATTTGCAATTTATGCGACTGGCCTGGTTCTCAAATGGCTCAAGCAACAAGGTGGCTTAGCTGAAATTGAAAGACTTAACCGCAAGAAGTCAGCCTTACTATACGACTACCTGGATGATTCCAAACTATTCACCAACTACATCAAGAAATCCGACAGATCACTCACCAACGTGCCATTTACAACTGACAACGCTGATCTCGACAACCAAGTGATTCAAGCTGCGGCCGATACTGGTTTGATGAATCTAAAAGGCCACAGAAGTGTCGGCGGCCTGCGGGCAAGTCTCTATAACGCCATGCCAATTGAGGGAGTTCAGGCACTCGTTGACTTTTTACACAATTTTGAACAGAAGAATTAGGACAGCTCCTCCAAGCAACAATCTACGTGTAAGCACCTTGGAGAAAAATCCCCAAATCCGGAATTTCCCTCCAAGGAGACTTACACTCCGATTGTTAACCACTTGGATCCGCTCACTGATTTTAGGACAGCTGCGCAAAGCAGAAACTTCCACATAAGCACCTCTGACAAAAATCCCCAAAACCAGGGATTTCTGTCAGAGGAGACTTATGCTCCAGTTTCTAACCGCTTTGCTCCGCTCACTTTAGAAGGAGAGACCAACACGATGTATCAAGTAAAAACCTATAACGCCATTGCCCAAGCTGGGCTAGATCAATTTACTGATAATTACCAAATTAACAAGACTGACGATGCGGATGCTTACCTAATCCGATCGGTTAATTTACATGACCAGACCTTTCCAAAGAGTCTCAAGGTTATCGCTAGAGCCGGCGCCGGCTACAATAATATTCCCTTAGATAAGGCAACCCAAAACGGAACGGCTGTATTTAATACACCAGGCAGTAACGCTAATGCCGTTAAGGAACTGATCATTGCCCTACTAGTTGCATCATCCCGGAATTTATTTGCGGCTGCAAATTACGCTGCTCATAATAGTGGTGCCGATATTTCACTCCGGACTGAAAAGGACAAAACCAGATTTAAGGGAACGGAATTAACCGGACGCACCCTTGCCGTTATTGGAGTTGGTCACGTTGGTTCACTCGTTGCCAACGCTGCCAGTGCTTTGGGCATGAACGTAATTGGCTACGATCCTTACCTTTCAGCCGATGCCGCTTGGCACATTTCGACTCGTATTACTCGGGCAAGAACACTGGGTGACGCATTAAAAAGCGCGGATTATGTCACCATCCACGTGCCCAAGAATGAGGAAACCACTGGCCTAATTGGTAGTGAGCAAATGGAAATCATGAAGGATGGCGTCAAACTATTCAATTATTCTAGGGGTGGCATCGTGGATAACGCTGCGGCAATTGAAGCCTTAGATGCCCGTAAAATTCGGACATATTACACTGATTTCGGCGAGAATATTTTATTGAACCGCGAAGATGTCGTCGTTACTCCCCATATTGGCGGTTCAACGATTGAAGCCGAAGCAAATGGTGCGACTCAGGGTGCTAACACGATTATGACCTACCTAGAAACTGGTAACATTCTAAATTCAGTCAACTTGCCTAACCTCCAAGTGCCATTTAATGCCCCTTATCGGGTTACGATTATCCATCAAAATATCCCCAACATGGTCGGCCAAATTGCAACGGCTTTAGCAGATGCTGGCATCAACATCGAAAGTATGAGCAATGCCGCCAGAGATGGTGTGGCATATACCATCATCGACTTAGATAATTTGAAGAACGAAGAAGATAACAAACTCATTCAACGATTAAGTAAAATCGATGCTGTCTATCGGGTACGTGTATTGAAAAAGTAAATGAAATTTAAGATAGTTAAAGTAAAGGGAGTTGGTGCTAGTCATCAATTCCCTTTTGCATTCCATTTAGCTACTTATGCAAATCTTTCCTATATTCCACCGGTTGCGCTAAAATATGACTTGTTACTAATACTTATTAGGACAGCTGCGCAAAGCAGAAACCTGCACCTAAGCCTCCTTCACCAAAAGCCCAGGATTTCTGATGAAGGAAACTTAGGCTCCGGTTTCTAACCGCTTTGCTCCGCTCACTTACTTAGGGGGTTGAGGGTATGAAAAGATTTTGGTTTGAGCGCAAAACCGACCAACGGGAATTCCCATTACTCGATACAAAGCTTGATCAGTGGCGACTATGGGCGCTACTCCTGTTTGTTTCAATTGGCACGGTCATCTGGGTGGCTTTTGCTGCGGCCATGAATTTCAAAAGTTTCTTGGCGACAACCGTTTTTGACGATATGATTCCAGCTATTATTATGATCGGCGGGGTCTTGTACCTTAGCCAAGGCCACCTTCTACGATTATTTGGCAAACCCCGCTGGTCCGACTTTGGCTTTGGAGCCATTATGTTCATTCTCCAATTAATCTACGCATATGTGGCGGCAACCGTCATACCGAAGCTAGGGGGATCATTAGGCGAAAATGGCGCCGCTACCCAAATTGGGAAATCAAGCAATAAATTAATGGCATACTTCCAGAGTATCTTCTCAGATCTTTTTGATCTAATGAATGAAGAACTGCTTAGTATTGTCATCTTCTTAACAATTGCTGCACTTTTGATTCAGTATTACCATCTCAATCGCCGGGCTGGTCTCGGAATTGCGATGCTTGCGTCAATGTTTATCTTTGGAATGCTTCACTTTCAAACCTATAACTGGAATCTGGTTCAGATGCTGGCCATCATTGCGATTGAGCGTTTTTTCCTCAATGCAACCTTCATCCGCAGCAAGACCATCTGGCCATCTTACGTAGCTCACATGGTCTTCGATGGATTGGCGTTTTTGGCGGCAATGTATTATTTGCCGGTTCATTAAAATTGATTGACTTCAACTATTAAGAGACTAATCAAAACAATCCAGATAGCAATTTCTACCTAACGAAGGGCCACAATCATTTCAAAACTGGAATGATTGTGGCCCTTTTCTGAGATCGTATAAAAAGTTTCCAACGTTCCAATTTGCCACCTATCAGCAATAGTTGCCGCCTAAAGGAAGCTGAGTCAATTAATCAAAAGCTCAAAAGGGAGAAAGGTTAATCAGCAAATTGAATGAACAACCTATCACCGTTTCTTTTACCCACAGAATGTGCTATGATATTTTTAATTAAATAACGACTGCCACCGGGCAGCAATTGTTGGTACTTTTGACAATTCCGTTAGGTCTTTGAAGGAATTGTGAGGGGTACCATTTTCTTTTAGGACAGCTGCGCAAAGCAGAACTCTGCACATAAGCACCACCAGCAAAAATTCCAGAACCGGGAATTTCCGCTGGCGGAGACTTATGTTCCGAGTTCTAACCGCTTTGTTCCGCTCACTTATTTTTAGGAGGATATCTATGAATTGGATCACATTGATTATCGCCGGACTTTTTGAAGTTGTTTGGGCAACTGCCATGAAATTTAGTCATGGGTTCACCAACCTCACGCCAACAATTATCACCTTTATTGGCATGCTGATCAGCTTCTTTTTACTAGCCCACGCAACCAAAACATTGCCGCTCGCAATTGCCTATCCAGTCTGGACTGGGATCGGCGCGGTGGGAACAGTGATTGCCGGCATCGTTTTATTTGGTGATAAGATTTCAGCCATCACTTGGGTCTTTGTGGTAATGCTGCTGGTTAGTATTGTGGGGATTAAGATGACGAGCTGATTCAAAGTTAGCAATTATAATTAATCGTTCACTCGGGACATCCCTTTAATTATGGTAGAATTAATTCATAATTAGCTTAGCAAAATTGTTTTATCTGAGGAGGCCTTCACGTGTTTAAAACTTGGCATCACCCCGGTAGAATCCTCGATCGCAAAAATATTTACAGTGGCCGGGTATTTGCTGTCGATCAGCTGCACATCCAAACCCCTGATGGCCTGAAAGTCGAACGTGATTTAATCAAGACCGACCCTACCATCACAATCCTAGCAATCACTGCTGATCAGCAAGTTATCATGACCAGCGAATACCGTGCTGGCGTCAACAGTGATTCCGTCTCACTACCAGCCGGAATTGTGAATCCTGGCGAAACCGCTGACCAAGCTGCTAAACGGGAACTACAGGAAGAAACTGGCTACATCGCGCAATCCGTCACCAAGATGACTCGGATCACCTCATCAGAGGGGTTCATGGATCAATTTGCTGACTTGATGCTGATCAAATTTGATCCCATCGACCGTGTTTCAACTCACTTTGATCAGGATGAATTCGTCAACAGTGAGCTTGTGCCACTCACCCAAGTCCTTCAATGGATTAAAGTTGGTAAGGTCAATACAGCTCAGGCAGTGTCGACGGTTAGCTATTATGAATTATTTATGAAATAAAAAACGATTACTCACAATTGCGACCATTACATGGCCCAAATGTGACTAATCGTTTTTTTGACTTAAGAGTTCGTAACTAACTTTTTATTCAGTCACCCGCCACAATCTCTTTATAGACATAACATCCCACTTCATGGTCATTGACCATCCCTGCCGCCTGCATAAATGAATACACAACCACCGGGCCGGCAAATGAAAAGCCATCGTGCTTCATTTGTTTACTGATTTGGCGCGCTAGGTCATCCGTTCCAGGAACTTCTTCGTGAGCGTCGTAATGATGTTGAATTTGCTGGCCGCCCACAAAATGCCACATATAACGATCAAATGATTGACCATTATCAGCTAGTTTGGCAATCACTTTGGCATTATTGATAATCGCCACTAATTTCCGACGATTTCGAATAATCTTTGCATTCGCCATTAATTCAGGAATTTTATCAGTCATTTTCTGAACACTAACATAATTAAAATCATCAAAAGCCTGCTTAAAAGCTACCCGCTTATTCAAAACCGTTTGCCAACTCAGGCCCGCCTGCATGATCTCTAAAGAAAGCAGCTCAAATAAATGGCGGCTGTCGTGACTTTTTCGGCCCCATTCTTGGTCATGATAGTCCTGGAGTAATTGATTATCAGTTTCGGCCCAGGCACACCGTTTCACATCAGATTTCATCAAAGAATCTCCTTAATCCATTGGTCTAATGGGCGATTGACGTTTACTATCCGCCCATTACCTAAGGCTAGAATATGGGCATCAACTAATCCACGAAACACATCATTGCCAAGTTTACCAGCCAAATGGGGCTGCCGTTCTGAAAAATCAATACACGTGGCAACACTGAATTGTTGAACAGGACGCTTTAGAAATTGGCTGAGTTGCTGGCGCCCGGCATCGGTTAAGGCATATCGATCCATCCCCGTCACCTTCACAAACTGCTGAGTGATCAATAATTTGAACAACTCAACCCCCGCTTTGCCACCAAGATGGTGATAACAGGTTCTAGCATCTCCCAGCTTAACAGCGGCTTTTCGATTAGCAAGATATGAAGCAGCAGTGGCTCCTAAGGCTGTTTCTTGTTCAGTATGATTTGATCGAAAGTAATCCCGACCGGCAAAGTGGCGTTCTTGAATCTGCCCTGCATGCTGCAATCGAATCAAAATTTGCTGACAGGCCAACACTGGTTGCTTAGTAATTTTACTAATCTCAATTACCGTTAAATAACGTTGACAGCTTAATACTGATAAAATTGATTGTTCGTCCATCCTAAATCTCTCCTTGCTCTTCGCCCGCAGTTAAGTATGCATAAAAATTCGGAATCATTTCTTCGGCCAAACCAGTTGGTGAATATAACACGAATTTTCGTTGCTTCTCCCCATTTATGAGATGCGTATCCCGCAATAATTTGAGGTGATGGGACACCGTTGAATCACTCATCATCATAATTTGAGCCAGTGACTGCGTGGTGCGCGGCTCATCAGCCAAGTAAGCCATCATCTTTAATCGGACCGGATCGCTTAGTGCATTAAAAACACTTGAAAGTTCATTCACCTTCACTCGGGTCTTAACCTTATTGAGCGCGTCATAAGTAATCGTCACCCCGCTGGAAAAATGATCAACAAATAAATGTGGCCAAACAAAATAGCTAGGAACCAGTAAGATCACTTCGTCGTCATTTAACTTAATGTGATCGTCAAATGGCTTGGTCACCATGAGCTTCCCTTGCTGCCAATGCATCCGATCCACCTGTAAATGGTTAATCAATTGAACAAAGCCATGGTTTCTAAGGTACTCAGACTGGTTCTTGATCTCTGTAATCAAAAACTGACTAAGTGCACGATCCTGCCAAGTTTGATCAAATACCTGTTCCCGGTAATCAGCAATAAACTTAAATAAATGGCCGTATACCTCATCAGGATCCGTTTGCAAATCCTGTAATAGGCTATGCGCCATCGTTGGTTGATAGTCCTGCCATTCCAAACTTTTAGCCAACTTAGGAATAAACTTGTTTTCACGATCGCGAGCGACTTGTTCAAGACTTTGGCGAACAATCTGGGGATCCGTTCGTCGGAGAAAAAGTCGTAAATGCGCAATTTCATCATCCAAGTTATCAGCCAACTGTTCAAAATTATTAAAGAAGACGGGTGGCACGCCCAGTTCATAAATCAATTCGAAATAATGTAAATCATTAAAGAATTGGCTGGAAAGCTTTTGTCGGGATGCCAATGCCCAATCAATATTCATCCCGTGATGGCGTGGATTTAAAAGTACATGTAAGCTTCTAAATAGTTCGTTTAACGGTGAATAAACAAATTGAATTCTCTGCGTTAACGTTTCGTTGGTTTGAGATGCATAGGGGCCAAAGTCAATTTCAATCGTCATTATTTTACCTTTCAATTCTAATATGTTGAAATCGTTTGATTAAGATACGAGAACATCATATCATGAATTCATCACAAATCAAGGGAGCCTCATTCATGAGTCAAAATGCAAATCATCAATTAAATTCAATTAATAACCGTACTCAAAATTTTCTTGTCCTAATGATTTCCGGAATGGGCATGCTACTGTCAACACTGGATACTGGAATTATCAATGTTGCCCTACCGTATTTGGCCCATCAGTTTCACGCATCAGCTAGCACGGCCGCTCTCAGCGTCGTTGGCTACACCGTTAGTTTAGCCGTTTTTATTTTGCCGTTTGGTTACTTAGGGGATCGATTTGGCAAGCTTAAGATATCCCTCTACTTGGACTGATGATCTTCGGTATCGGATCCTTTCTATGCGGGCTTTCACCAACCATCTTCAGCCTTATTATTTTCCGAGTCATTCAAGGAATTGGCGCCGCAGCATTACAGGCCACTTCGGCAGCCCTCGTCACAACTCTCATTGATCAGCGAAATGTTTCTCGGGCGCTGGGCATCTTAGGAATTATGATCGGGGCTGGCCCAATTTTGGGTCCTTCGGTTGGTGGCCTCTTTCTAGCGATAAATGCTTGGCGGTTTATTTTTTGGTTGAACGTTCCCTTTGCGATATTGGGAATTGTCTTCAATCAATTACTCATCAACCACATTCATGAAAGAACCGCTCAGTCACCATTTGACCTAATTGGCAGCATTATCAACGGGTTAATGATCATTAGTTTGCTAGTTGGCTTTTCACTCTTAAGTAACGCCAGTAACTTTTTTCTCGGCTTAACGCTCATTGGCTGCGGCATCATTATTGGCATTATCTTTTACTTGACTGAGCAAAAATTTCAGCATCCCCTACTAGACTTCAATGCATTATCACAATCAATCGGCATCTGGCATTATTTAGGATAAACAATTGCCTTTGGCTTTGCCTCCGCCATTATTTTCTTGCTTCCACCATTTATTTTTGAAGAACTACGGCACATTAACGTTGGCCTTACTGGTTTACTGGTTTTAGGCGCTCCGCTTGGCTTGGTTTTCTTTTCTCACCTATCAGGTAATCAAAATGATGGCACTAAAAATGCGCGTTTTAGTTTATTGGGCCTCGTCATCATGGCAAGTTCACTCGCCTTACTAGGGTTTCTCAGTGATCACGTGCCTGCACTAGGTGTGTCCGGCCTGCTTCTGCTATTTGGAATTGGTGGCGGTTATTTTCAGCCAGCCAACATCGGTGCCCTTATGCAGTCAGGATCAGCAAGCATTCAAGGAATGCTGGGATCATTACAGCGGATGGCCCAAAATATTGCCATTGCCAGTGGCACCGCAATTGGTTCGACAATCATCAACTTAACCCAGCCTAACTTGGCAACTGGGGTCCGCTCTGCTTGGTTAGTCACTCTTCTTATCGTTGCAATCGTCATTGTAGCTGACCTGTTCTTCACCAACAGGAATCGCACCTAGTTCTTTAAACGCAAAAAAACAGCCAGTCTAGTTTATAAACTCTAAACTAAATTGGCTGTTTACGTTATTAACAATGATTAATTCTTATACACGATCTTACCAGCCACCAACGTCATGACCGTATTGCCATACACCGTTTCACCAGTAAATGGTGTATTGACCCCCTTTGAAAGGTAGTCGCTTTCTTTAATTTGATGAGAATGATCTAGATCAAAGATTGCCAGGTCGGCTGGTCGGCCAGTTTCGAGCGTACCAGCATCGGCCATTTTAAAGACAGCTGCCGGTTTTATTGCCATCCAATTGATAAGTTGAGCGAGTGTAAAGATACCGGCTTTCACAAATTTGGTATAAAGCATGTTAAACGCCGTCTCACTACCTGTAATCCCAAATGATGCGGTGGCGATTGAACCGGCCTTATCCACCTTCGTATGGGGAGCATGATCGGTAGCAATCATGTCAATTGTGCCATCTAATAGCCCTTCAATGAGCGCTTGACGGTCGTCTTCGCCCCTCAACGGTGGGTTCATTTTGTAGTAAGGGTCATCAGTTTTAATGGCCTCATCCGACAATAACAGATGGTGCGGTGTAACTTCCGCGGTCACGTTAATTCCAGCTTTTTTAGCAGCCCGGATAACAGCCACCGTGTGTCTCGAAGAAGCGTGACAGACATGATAATGAACACCAGTTGCCTCAGCCAAAATAACATCCCTGGCAACTTGAGCAGTTTCACTGACCCATGGCATTTCCTTTAAGCCAAGCCGGCTAGCCGCCCCTTCGTTTAAGACACCTTGATATGTAAGTGCATCATCTTGGACATGCTCAACGATTGCCATATTAAGCTTAGCCGCCTGTTGCATGGCCTCATACATCGTACTACTCTTTTGAATGCCATTGCCGTCGTTACTAAACGCGAAGGCCCCAGCTTTTTTAAGTGCGGGAAAATCAACTAATTCATCGCCACCACGGTTGGTGGTAATTGTCGCGTATTGCTTAATATGGACCACGCCATCGGTTTGATTGAGTTTAATCAGCTGGGCAATATTCGCTGGACTATCAGGTGCTGGTGTGACGTTCGGCATTGCACATACCGTGGTGAAACCACCGTGTGCTGCCGCCATACTCCCAGTTTTAATAGTTTCCTTTTGTTCTTGACCTGGTTGGCGGTAGTGGACATGAACATCCACTAAGCCTGGGCTAACAAAGTTGTGTCGAGCATCAATGACGTCATCGACACCATTTCTTCCTATATTAGAAGCTATTTTTTTAATCCGGCCATCTTCAATTAAGATATCTCGGTCGGTTAACCTACCATTTTCTAAAATTCGGCCATTCGCAATCAGGCGTTTCATTAAGTTAAATTCTCCTCGCTGAAATTAATATTCTTCTTTTACAAGGTCACGGTAACGCAGCAAGCTCGTCATGATTGCCATCCGCACAAAGACACCGTTGGCCATTTGTGGGAAAATTCGTGATTTGTCGCATTCCACTAATGAATCCGCAATTTCAACGCCGCGGTTAACGGGAGCTGGATGCATAATAATTGAATGTTCTGGCATCATCTGTTCACGGTCCTCAGTCAACCCATACATTGCGTGATACTTTTCAGCGGAGAAGGCGCCATTTTCGTCGTCAGCGATTCGTTCGTGCTGAACCCGGAGAAACATCATCACATCCATTTGAGAGACCAACTCATCAATTGGCAACCATTCACCATACTTAGCAAATTCTTCGGTATACCATTTCTTAGGCCCACCAAAGTAAACGTGAGCACCCAGCATCGTTAAGACTTCCATATTAGAACGAGCAACTCGCGAATGGGTCAAGTCACCAACAATCGCAACCTTAAGGCCTTCAAAATGACCAAATTCTTCATAAATTGTCATCATATCAAGTAACGATTGTGATGGATGCTGACCTGAGCCGTCACCACCGTTTGCAATCCCGACATGGACATTTGGATCAGCGATTAGGTCCTTGTAGTATTCGTTCTTTCGATCCCGAATTGCCATAACGTCAACACCAATCGCCTGGAACGTCTTAATTGTGTCGCCCATTGATTCACCTTTGCTAAGTGAACTGTTTGATGGATCAAAATTAACAACTTGCAAGCCCAGCTTACGTTCAGCCATTTCAAAGCTGGTATGGGTTCTCGTACTACTTTCAAAGAACAAGTTTGCGGCATAAACAGGTCGCTTTAATTCAATTTGCTTACCGGCCTTAAAATCCGAAGCCTCATGGATAAATGATAAGACATCTTGAGCTGAAAGGTCTTCCATACTAACAACATTCTCAAAACTTACTGGCTTAGTAATTTGCATCATCATTAGGTTCCTCCTCAGGAATAATAAAAGCGCCTTGCCATGTTCGCAAAGCGCTCCAGTTGTGGGATGAAACCACATGTTTAGGACGTTTTGCTCTCACGGGAACAATTAAATCGTCATTCATAATTATCTTCATAAAAAAATCCCCTTTACCGCCGGAGGGTAAAGAGGTTGAAGTAAGTCCCAAGATAGTCTTAGGTTCACCGATGCCTTATTAACCTCACGGGGTTAAAATTAAAGGTTCTTTTTTTGTTATTTGAATCATATGCCATTTTCAGTAAAAATACAAGGCCATTTCAAAAAATAATTTTGTAAATGATTATTTATCCAAATAATGATTAGATTCAAGAAATGATAATCATCTTATCTATACTGGCTTGGATTAAGAGATTACAGCACATTATAATAAATATACATATGCCTTTTATAATGTACATAAAAATCCAAATAATCCGAAATAATGCATAAATTCGCTTGACATTTAACGGAAAAGCTCCTATCTTTATACATCAAAAGCGTTAGCCGCTTGTATCACGTGGATGTTAGTAAAATTGGAGGCCTGAATATGAAAAAATATTTAACACTAGAAAATGGGGACGTCTTTGTTGGTACGGCCTGTGGCGATTTAGGTGGCGAAATCAACGGTGAGTTAGTTTTCACAACCAGTATGACCGGTTATCAAGAAACCCTGACCGACCCATCGTATCAAAACCAAATCATCACGTTTACTTATCCATTAATCGGCAACTATGGTATTTCACTTGGAACCAACCAATCAAACAAAGTGGAAGCAGCCGCCGTTGTGGTTAAAGAAATGACTGAACAAGCATTTCACTATCAAAGTGTCATCTCGCTAGACGCTTACTTGAAACAATCTAAGATCCCTGCAATTAGCGGCATCGATACACGGCAGCTAACCAAAATCATTCGCCAATACGGGACCATGAAAGCCAGCTTAACCAACTTCCCAGTTGATAAAAAGAAATCAGCTAGTGATCATCAGGCTTCAATCATCAAAATGGCTTCATTATCCGCATCAAGCGACAAAAAAATCGATCACGTTGTGCTTGTTGACTTCGGGGTCAAAGCAAACATTGTCAAGTCACTACAGCGAAAAGAAATTGACGTTACGGTCGTTACCCCAGAATCAACCTACGAAGATATCGCAAAGCTCCACCCGACCGGAATTCTGTTATCAAATGGTCCTGGTGATCCAACAGCTTATTCTGATTTTCTTCCCGTCATCAAAAAGCTCCAGGAGGCCTTCCCAATCTTTGGTATCTGTCTTGGTCACCAACTGCTTGCATTAGCTAACGGTGCTAAAACTTACAAAATGACGTTTGGTCATCGGGGCATTAATCATCCCGTCAAGAACTTGGAAAACGGTGATATCTTCATCACGTCACAAAATCATGGTTATGCCGTTGACGCGGATTCGATTAAAGAAACACCATTGAAAGTAACCGCCCTTGAAGTTAACGATAAAACGGTTGAAGGCCTACGCTATCCTGGCCGGCCAATCTTTTCAGTCCAATACCATCCAGAAGCAGCCCCTGGCCCACATGACGCAGCTAAATTATTCGACCATTTCATTGATTTAATGCACGCAACAGAGGAGGTTCACTAATGCCAAAACGAACAGATATTAACAAAATTGTGATCATTGGTTCGGGTCCAATTGTCATTGGCCAGGCGGCAGAGTTTGATTATGCCGGCAGCCAAGCTTGCTTGAGCTTGCGTGAAGAAGGTTATGAAGTGATTTTAGTGAACTCCAATCCAGCAACCATCATGACCGATGATGAAATTGCCGATAAAGTTTACTTAGAGCCGCTAACGGTTCCCAGCCTAAAGAAAATTCTAATCAAAGAACACCCCGACGCCATTTTACCAACTCTAGGCGGTCAAACTGGTCTAAATTTGGCCGTTGAACTCAGTAAGGACGGGATTTTAGATAAGCTTAACATTGAATTACTTGGTACCAGCCTTAAAACAATCAACCAAGCTGAGGACCGGGAACAGTTTAAAGACCTGATGGAAGAACTTCACCAACCAATTCCCGCTTCAAAAACGGTTTACGACTTGGAAACCGGAATCAAGTTCGCACACCAAATCGCGTACCCAGTTATCATTCGCCCTGCATACACCCTTGGAGGAACCGGTGGTGGTATCGCCCACAACGATGCCGAAATGACAACGATTTTGAACCGAGGTCTCACCATGTCACCATCAACTGAATGCCTGGTGGAAAAGAGTATTGCCGGCTATAAGGAAATTGAATTTGAGGTAATGCGTGACCACCATGGCAGTTCGATTATTGTGACTGGAATGGAAAACTTCGATCCCGTTGGTGTGCACACCGGTGATTCAATTGTTTTCGCACCAACGCAAACTTTAACCGACAAAGAATATCAACGATTACGGGACGCCTCATTGACGATCGTTAACGCTTTGAAAATCGAAGGTGGCTGCAACGTTCAGCTTGCTCAGGATCCCTTCAGCGAGAACTATTACGTAATTGAAGTTAACCCTCGTGTAAGCCGTTCATCCGCATTAGCCTCTAAAGCAACTGGTTACCCAATCGCCAAAATTGCTGCTAAGATTGCGGTTGGTTTGAATTTAGATGAAATTATCAATCCAATTACGCAAACCACATTTGCAATGTTTGAACCAGCGTTGGACTACGTTGTCGCCAAAATCCCCCGCTTTGCGTTCGATAAATTCACAAACGCGGATCGAAAACTGGGAACCCAAATGAAAGCCACTGGGGAAGTCATGGCAATCGGTAGTACCATCGAAGAATCATTGCTTAAAGCTGTCCAATCACTCGAATTAGATAAGCAGGCTCAAGTTGATTTGATCCCCGAATATACCAAGGGCATGTCACTCGGAGACCTCCTTGAAAAGATCAAAACACCGACAGATTATCGGTTATTCGAATTATTCGCTGCAATTGGTAAGGGTGCCACGATCCAACAAATTAACCGAGCCACTCAAATTGATATGTATTTCCTTTCAAAACTTGAAGCCATTATCAAGATGCAGCAGAAATTATCTGACGGTCTGTTATGTGCTGACCTCGTTCTTGATGCCAGAAAACTTGGTTTTAACAACACAATGATCGAGGCCATCCGATCAACGACTGATCATGAGCTGGAAAAGCTTAGTAATATGGAAGACCAGCACCTCGTTTACAAGATGGTGGATACCTGTGCAGCTGAGTTTGAAAGTACAACACCTTACTATTACAGTACAATTGGTCATGAAAACGAAAGTAAACCACTCGGCAACAGTATCGTCGTCATCGGCGCTGGCCCTATTCGAATCGGCCAGGGTGTCGAATTTGATTACGCCACTGTTCACTGTGTTAAAGCCATTCAAACCGCTGGTTACAATGCAATTATTATTAATAATAATCCCGAAACGGTCTCAACCGATTTCTCGATTTCTGACAAACTTTACTTCGAACCATTGGACATTGATAGCGTCATGAACGTGATCAACCTCGAAAAACCAATCGGCGTCATCGTTGAATTTGGTGGCCAAACCGCCATCAACCTCACTGAAGCGTTAACTGAACACGGTGTTTCCATTTTGGGAACTTCCCTTCATGGCATCGAGCAAACGGAAAATCGTCATGAATTTGAAAATCTATTAATTGACCAAGATATTGACCATCCAAAGGGCGACACCGCAACGACAATTGCCGAAGCCCAAGAGATTGCCCACCGTCTTGGGTTCCCAGTACTCGTTCGGCCAAGCTTTGTCCTTGGTGGCAAAGGGATGGCAGTCGTCCATGATGAAGATGAACTAAATGAGTATCTCGTTCCCGCATTAAAGGCCAGTCATGGCGAACCACTCTTGATTGACCAATATATTCACGGTATTGAATGTGAAGTGGATATTTTAAGCGATGGTCAACAAGTCTTCGTTCCTGGAATTATGGAACATTTAGAGGGATCTGGCATCCACTCCGGCGACTCGATCGCAATGTATCCACCCCAGCATTTATCGGCTGACACAAAAGATCAAATTGTGGCAATTGCAACTAAAATTGGTGAACAAGTTCACGCGGTTGGAATGATGAACATTCAATTTATCGCTGCCAACGATACCGTCTATGTCATTGAAGTTAACCCCCGGGCATCTCGAACCGTGCCATTCATGAGCAAGATCACTAAACGACACCTCGCTCAGTTAGCAACCCAACTAATTCTTGGCAAGTCCCTTGAAGACCTTGGATTAATCCCAGGTTTGAATCCAGAGCCGGCCAAAGTTTACGTTAAAGCACCGGTATTCTCATTTGCAAAGCTGCCGGGAGCGCCAACTGCATTGAGTCCGGAAATGAAGTCTACTGGTGAAGATATCGGTAGTGGGGATACGCTCCAAGCAGCGATGCACAACGCACTATTTGATAGTTACCACATTGACACTAACGATCTTAACGGCGTAGTCTTAATCTCAGAATTCGATGCCAACGATGACCACGTTGCTAGTAAATTAAAGAGTGCTGGCTTTGAAGTCCAAGCTTATCAGCCGGACATGGATTGGCCAGAAAAAATTGCATTTGTTCTCTCGTCAGAGGATGAAACTGACGATGAGAAACAACTCGTTGCAAATGCTTTGAGTCACCAAGTACCAGTATTCACTGCACAAGATACGGTACTGGGCATCTTCCAACCACAATTAATTAAGTGAGCGGAGCAGAGCATTTAGAAACTGGAACATAAGTCTCCTCGGACAGAAATTCCTGGTTTTGGGAATTTTTGTCCGAGGTGCTTATGTTCCAGTTTCTGCTCTGTGCAGCTGTCCTAAATAGTGAGCAAAACAAAGCGGTCAGAGTGCGGAACCAAGCGATTAGAGACTGGAGCCTAAGTTTTCTCCGCCAGAAATCCCGGGCTTGGATTTTTGGCGGAGAAGGCTTAGGTGCAAGTCTCTGCTTGGTGCAGCGCGTTTCTGCAATATCGCCAGGATGCTTAATCCACGGAGATTTTTAGTTAGATGACTTAGGTGCAAGCTTCTGCTTTGAGAAGCTGTCCTAAAAGTGAGTGAATGGAACAAAGCAGGCCAACATAGCTGGTTATTAAAAAGCGCGTCAACCAAGAATCCTTGGCTGACGCGCTTTGTTGACATTGAAATTATTTGTAATGGTTTAAACGTACTTGATACCACCGTCAACCATGATCGCCTGACCCGTGATATAATTTGCTTTTTCGCTTGCTAAGAATGAAACCAAATTGGCAACATCTTGTGGTTCTTCACCACGGCCTAAAGCAATCCCTTTCAAGTATTCTTTAAGGGATTCGCCCTTTGCAACGTGGTTAACTTGACCCATTTCCTCATCGATTTGATCCCACATTGGTGTCAACACAATTCCTGGGCAATATGCGTTAACTGTAATCTGGTCACGCGCTAATTCCTTAGCAGCAGCTTGAGTTAATCCCCGGATTGCAAACTTAGTAGCTGAATAACCGCCCAGTAATTCAAAGCCTTCATGACCGGCAATTGAGGAAGCGTTAATAATCTTGCCAGGCGTTTTTTGCTTCTTGAATTGGGCTGCAGCAGCTTGAATCCCGAAGAAAGTTCCCTTAACGTTAATATCAAGCAATTTGTCTAAATCTTCTTCTGTGGTGTTGCAAATTTGCGCAACGTGGGCAATCCCAGCGTTGTTAACAAAAACATCCATTTGGCCATACTTGGCAACCGTTTGCTTTACAGAGTCAAAAACTTGGTCTTTATATTGAACATCAGACTGAATTGCAATGGCGTTGCCACCATTTTTATTGATATCATCAGCAACTCGTTGAACTTTATCCAAATGACGACCAGATAATGCAACGTCAAAGCCATCAGTAGCGAGTTGGCGAGCAATTCCTTCACCGATTCCTTGACCGGCTCCTGTAATTAAAGCAACTTTCTTTGTCATGTGTAAATCCTCCATTATCGTTATTAAAATTTATTCAAACTTGTTTTATGCGTATTACTGGAATTGCATCCCGCCATCTACAATCAATGTCTGGCCAGTAACGTAATTTGAGTCCTTACCTGCCAAGAACGATACCGCAGCAGCAACGTCCGCTGGTTCTGATAACCGCTTCATTGCAATGTCCTTAGCAAAGGTTTGCATTCCCCATTCATCACTTTTACCAGCGTTTTGGCCGACTTCATGAGCGATATCAAACATCATTGGGGTTTTAACAATTCCAGGGGCAAATGCATTAGCTGTAATCCCTTCTTCAGCTAAATCGCGGGCTATTGTCTGAGTAATTCCCCGGATCGCAAACTTCGTGCCAACATACAAGGCCAGATTAGGATTACCAACAACCCCGGCTTGTGAAGTTGCATTGATGATTTTACCGCCATGACCAAATTTCTTAAAAGCCTTGTGAGCAGCTTGGGTTCCCCAAAGAACACCACCAACATTAACCTTATAAACCCACTCAAAATCGTCAGGGGTAATCGTATCAATTGGTGTGGTTGGGCCAAGACCAGCGTTATTAACAATAACGTTAAAATCGCCAAACTTATTACTAGTTTCGTCAACCGCAGCAAACACTTGGTCACGATCTGATACATCAGCTTTAATAGCCAACGCTTCTCCGCCATTCTGATTAATCGCATCAGCAACTTTTTGAACCTTATCTAAATGACGGCCGACAAGGGCAACGGCAAATCCGTCATCAGACAATCGTTGAGCAATTGCCTCCCCAATTCCTTGACCAGCACCCGTTATTAACGCAACTTTTTTAGCCATTTAAGAAACCTCCGTCTTATCTTGTGAATTCAATTACAACTTATTTATCGATTATAACCTGCGGCCTTGTGAAATACAATACAAGACTTTTTACGCGGTATTTTCACTTTTTTATTCTTAATATATCAGTTAAGATGTCGTGAATCCGCCATCACTATAACTAATTTTGAGAAGTAAGCAAAATAATCATAACTTTATAGATATTACTTGTGAAAATAAAGTCGTTTTGTTTGCGCTTCATTGTCAAAAGCTGTTGAATATAGGTGAGTTTTCTGTCCATGACGATGTTGGAGGACAGCTGCACCAGACAGAAACCTTGCTCCGTTCACTTTACTAGGACAGCTCCTCCAGGCAGAAACCTGCATGTAAGCACCTTCGGGAAAAATTCCAAGCCCGGGAATTTCTCTCGAAGGAGACTTACACTCCGAACCCTAACCGCTTTGCGAAACTCACTTTTCTAGGACAGCTCCGCAAAGCAGAAGCTTGCACCTAAGCCATCTCGACCAAAAATCCAAAACCGGGATTTCTGGTCGAGATGGCTTAGGCTCCAGCTTCTAACCGCTTTGCTCCGCTCACTTTACTAGGACAGCTCCTCCAGGCAGCAATCTGCGCGTAAGCACCTCCAGCAAAAATTCCAACCCCGGGAATTTCCGTTGGAGGAGACTTACACTCCGATTGCTAACCGCCTGGCTCCGCTCACTTTATTTTTTAGGAGGGATTTACATGTTAGACGTCAAAAAATCACTAGATCGATTAACCTGGAATACGCAGCATCATTTTGCCCATATCGAAGCTCAACACGATTTTATGCGTGCTTGGGCAATTCAATTTGAATTAGCTTATACTGATTTTCGAGTCGTTGAAATGGCCCTACAATTAGATGGCAAACATCACGACTTGCTTGCAGCTTTTGCAGCTGCTTACGAAAAAGTTTATGATTATGAATACGCCTTCGTTGCTGGTGGTCTTGAGGGCTTCAACGAAAAATACGGTAATCAAATCGAAGATTACCGAACTGCTGCGAATGATTTTCTTAAACTAATTGATCAGATTCGCGACATTAAGGACTAGAATTCGCTAATTGTGTCATGGTAATTTATAATTCTACCTACTAATAATCACATGTTCGTAAAAACCGTTTCTCCTCTTCATTTTGGATGAACGGTTTTTATTTTTTGAATTTAGTTGACAAGTGTAGACTTCAAGGATAATATGTTAATTGAAGTTTACGTTTGTAAACCAATTAAGTTAATTATCTTTTCAACCATTCAAATAAGGAGGCAGTGTATTGAAACTCATTGTATTGGTAATTGGACTAGCCATTATCGCATTTGTTGCTTGGTGGTTCTTCGGTAAACATGACGTTGCCGAAGAACAGGCCAAAGTTGCCGGCAGTAAGCAAGTGGTTGACGTTCAAGTTAATGGCGGCTATTCGCCTGAAATTGTCGTGTTAAAAAAAGGCATCCCCGCCGTCCTTAACTTTACAAGACGAGACGGTTCATCGTGTTTGGATCATGTCGTCTTTTCGGACTTTGGCATTAACCAGGAATTACCCCAAAACCAAAAAGAGGCAGTTAACATCGATACCAGCAAGCCCGGCGAATACCAATGGGCATGTGGTATGGATATGTTTCATGGCAAATTAGTCATCAAATAATTGGAGGAATTAATAATGAATACAAACAAACAATCAGTCGAAGTAACCGTTGCGGGCGGCTATAATCCCCAAGTTATTACATTAAAGAAAGGTATCCCTGCAGAAATCACCTTTAACCGCATTAATGACCAAGGATGCTTAAACGTTGTTCATTCAAAGAGCCTGGGATTTTCAGAGGAACTCCCGCTAAACGTGAAAAAAACCGTTCAGATTCCCACAGATAAAGTTGGCGACTATCAGTTTAGTTGCGGCATGGACATGTTCTCCGGGAAAGTCGAGGTGAAATAGTTGAACGTTACAAACCGATTCTGGGTATCCTTAATCTTTTCGTTACCGATGCTCATTGAAATGATTTTAAAACCATTTGGTTGGATGCTGCCAGGTGGTGAGTTAACCATGTTTGCCTTAACGACCATTGTCATGATAATTGCGGGTGGGCCATTCATCAAAACCGCCACGGCCGCATTTAAAAAACATCATTCAAACATGGACACCCTAGTTGCCATTGGCACATCAACGGCTTACATTTATAGCGTTTACGCAATGTTGACTCATCAACCGGTGTTCTTTGAAAGTGCAGCGTTTGTTGTTACCTTTGTCTTGCTTGGACAAGTCTTCGAGGAACGAATGCGCAATAACGCTTCGAATGCCGTTGAAAAATTAGTCAATCTCCAAGCAAAGGACGCGGAAGTGATTCGTGACGGCAAACCCGTTAAAGTCCCCGTCTCAGAAATTGTTCTCGGCGATTTAATTAGGGTGCGCCCCGGTGAAAAAATTGCGGTTGACGGCCAAATTGTCGAAGGATCCTCTACTATCGATGAATCAATGGTTACTGGCGAAAGTATGCCAACTAATAAAAAGGTTGGCGATTCAGTCGTTGGTGCAACCGTCAACGGGACAGGCGCTTTCACATTTAAAGCAACCAAGATTGGTAAAAATACCATGCTTTCTCAAATCGTTGCCTTAGTTAAAAAAGCGCAAAATAGCCATGCCCCTATCCAGGGATTAACGGACAAAGTAGCCAATATCTTTGTCCCAGTGGTCATCATGGTTGCCGTTTTAACTTTTCTAATTTGGTACGTTTTTATTGGCGCAAGTATTGCCAGTTCATTGATTTTTGCCGTTTCAGTAGTGGTCATTGCCTGCCCATGTGCTTTAGGACTCGCGACACCAACCGCATTAATGGTTGGAACCGGCAGAAGTGCTCGAATGGGTATTTTAATTAAAAACGGTGAAGTTCTTGAAGCCGTTAATGACGTTAAAACGGTTATTTTTGACAAGACCGGAACCATCACCGTTGGTAAGCCGCAAGTGACTGATGTCATTGGCGATACCAGTACCGTCTTGAAAATCGCGGCTAGCCTGGAGGCCTCCTCAGAACATCCATTGGCAGCCGCAATTATGAAGAAGGCTAAAGATGACGACCTTAAATTCACTAAAGCGACAAATTTCAAGGCCATTCAAGGTAAGGGTGTCGAGGCAACTGTTGCTGGTAAGCATGCCTTTGTTGGTAACGAAAAATTACTTGCAGATGTGGCTATTCAAGCCGAAATCAGATCTAAAATGACTACCCTTCAAAAAGAGGCTAAAACGGTCGTCTTCGTTGGTCAGGAAAATCAAGTTATTGGCTTAATTGCGATTCAAGATGCCCCGAAGAAGACGTCTAAGGCTGCTATTCACGCTTTAAAATCCCGTGGGTTAAAAACGGTTATGTTAACCGGCGATAACGAAGCAGTTGCCCGAGCCGTTGCTGATCAGGTTGGAATTGACCAAGTCGTTGCTGACGTTTTACCATCTGACAAGGCAGATCAAGTTCGGTCATTTCAAACAACTGGCAGGGTCGCATTTGTCGGTGACGGAATTAATGACGCCCCCGCTTTAAGCACAGCGGACGTTGGAATTGCAATGGGCTCTGGAACCGATATTGCAATTGAATCCGGCGGTATCGTCCTGGTGAAAAACGACTTAAGAGATGTTGACCGTGCTTTGGAGCTTAGCCGCAAAACATTTAACCGGATCAAGTTAAACCTCTTCTGGGCATTTGTTTACAACGTCTTGGGAATTCCAGTTGCCGCAGGTGTCTTCTACTTTATTGGCTTAACACTCAGTCCAGAATTAGCTGGCCTGGCAATGGCGTTAAGCTCACTATCAGTCGTAACGAGCTCCGTTCTTTTGAACAAAGCTAAGTTAACGCCAAGTGCTCAAATTGCTTGATGCTTATATTTGAAAAACAACTATCGGCCTGTAAGCACCTGCCAACTTTAGAATCGAGAATCTTTGATTTTTGCTAACATAGTGACAACAGACTATGCTTGTGATGAATTAGAACCTAACAGGGGTTAATTCATCACTTTTTTATTTTAAAGTAAGTGTGAATTGAAAAGGCTGTGAGCATATTTGGCATCGTAGTGCAAACGTGCTCCACCAAGCAGAAAGCTGCACCTAAGCCAGGCCGTTCAAAAATCCAAACCCAGGATTTCTGAACGGCCTAACTTAGGCTCCGCTTTCTAACCGCTTGGTTTCGCACTCTGGCCGCTTTGCTCCGCTCACTCAGCTAATGTATAATGGGCTTAACACATTATGAGTAACCTATGTTGAGAGGAGAACGATTTAATGCTTAGTTATTTTGCGTTAATCACTTTAGTTAAGCTATCAGGTATTTTATTACCATTTATCTGGTTTCTATTTATTGCAAACCGGCGGGGACGGATTTATGGTTTCTTAGTCCTGATTGCCCTATTTATTGTCAGTTTTGTGAATACCTATTTCAGCCTACCAGACCTTGCTTACCCGGCAATGACCGATAATTGGCTAATGTGGCTGATTGGCGGCTTCATCGTCGTGGCTGTTTTAAAACGATTTGTCTACTCGCCAAATGCAGTTGCCAAACGAACTACTGACGCTGGTAACGGTCTGATTGGCCAGATTATCCAGCGGTTTACCGGTGCCTTTGGTTGGGTTGGTAAAGCTGCCTTAGCGGTTGTGATGGCGGTGATCGTCTTTATTATTCTAGGAAGCGTCTCTTCCTTAGTAACGTCAATGAATCCAAAGCCTGCTGTTGATTCAATCAAGGTGGATATGAACGACGACACTAAGAGTGCACCAATGCCAGTCATTAAAAATAGCAGTGAGACACCAGTTGTTAACGCCCCTCAAACCGTTTCAACCGATATGAACAACTCACTAAACAGCTTTAAGAATTCAAACGTTTATGATCTTAACCACATGCGGGTGCAAATGTACCGTGGCAAAATGGTTTACGTTGCCCCCGTTGAATTCTCTGGTGGCTTCTGGCGGTACATTCACTACTTGAAGGTCCCTGGCTACTTCAGAACTGATGCCACCGACAAGAACGCCGATCCAAAGTTCGTTGCCAAACCAATGCGCTACACGCCAAGTGCCTATTTCAATCGTGATGCTGATCGGCGAATCAGTGCGCACAGCTTAGGTTATTCAATGGTTGGCTCAACTTCACAATTGGAAATTGATAATCATGGGACCCCTTACTACGTCCGAACACTGGCAAAGCCACTTTCGTATATTAATCGAAACTATAATTACAAAGATTATAAAGTTGCCGTATTGAATACGATCACTGGTAAAGTTAATGTCTATTCACCAAATAAGGTTCCAAAGTTCATTGATATTGCGGTGGCGCCAGAATTTGTTGCCCACGAAGTCTCCATGTTTGGTAAATACCGACACGGTTTCTGGAACGCAACTAGCTTTGGTGGCCATAGTGGTGTTATGAAGCCGACTCAAGCCGGGACTGAAGGTGGCGATAAGTTAACGCCATACGCCTACAAAGGCCGGGTTTACTACTTTACTGGGATGACCAGTGTTAATGAACATCAAAGTTCAATTCTAGGCTACACATTTGTTGACGCCCGGACGAATACCTTACATTACTATCGTGAACATGGCAACGTTATGACACCAGAACGGGCCATTTCATATGCGCAACAGGACATTAACCCACAGAACTACCGGGGGACATTGCCATTACTTTATAGAATTAACGGTGAACCTACGTGGGTCGTTTCCATGCTCGACCGAGATAACAATTCGTTTATGAAATTTGTTTACTTGCTTGCTGATGGGAATAACCAGAGCGGAACTTATGCGATTGGTGATGATGCCCAGAGTACATTAGCCTTATTTAACCAACGATTAGAGGCTAAAACTGGTGTGACGGTGGCTGCCCCAACTGGTAAGACGATTAATGGTACGATCAACCGAATTGTTCGAACTAATAATAATGGTTTATTGTTTATTATGAAGAATAGTAACCAAGTTTATAAACTGGATACTTCTGCCAAGAACTTTAAACCAATTTATCAGTTCATCGCTGAAGGCGACAAGGTAAGCTTCAAAGCCGAAACAATCAACAGTAAAAATGATTTGGCTACCGCTAATGTTTCACTAGATACGTTTAAGGATCAATCATTAGCAAAGTGAGCGGAGCAAAGCGATTAGGGATCGGAGCATAAGCGATTAGGGATCGGAGCATAAGCGATTAGGGATCGGAGCATAAGCGTCCCCACCCAGAAATCTCTGGGCTTGGGAGGTTTCTGGGTGGGGAGGCTTATGTGTAGATCCCTGCTTTGCGGAGCAGTCCTAATCTATATTGCCAGAGAAGTTTGGTTACAGTGTATATGAGCAGATTGCTGATACTAAAAGTAAAATAAAAAGTGGATCGAAATCTTTTAAAATTTAAAGATTTCGATCCACTTTTCGTCTTATTAACTAACAAAATTTACTCATTTATCGCCCTTGCTAACTTTTGCTTTTCCAATCGCTGGGCCCAAATACTAATCCCCCACGCAATCAGCATCAACGCTAATGACAGGATCATAATATTATGTAAGCCATTATATAAAATCACCCGCATTTGTGGAATCAATTGGTGTGGCAATGACCCAACACTTGAGGCATCACTCAGCTCATTTAACATTTTCATCGTGATGGTACCACCGGAATGCCTAACACCTGATCGCAAAGCATGGTTTAACACGATCCCAAAGATTGACGCCATAAACGCTTGAGCTAACATCCGAATCAAGAAGCTAAACGACGTGGCGATTGGTACATCAACCATATCAGCATCTTGTTGAACCTTAATCTGCAGTTCATTGAAACAAGCACCATTGCCAAACCCCTCAAAGGCCCCAGCAACTAGCAACAACCAGTATGGCGCCTTAACTCCCGCAATCACCATGATCAAGAAGGTGATAACTAACGTCACGATTCCAATTGCAATCACCTTTTGCGGGGTGAAATATTTTCTCATTGGCGCAACCGCACCAGAACCAATAAAATCAGTGACTGATCCTGGAATTTGGGTTGCCCCACCAATGAGAGCCGATGTGCCGAGTAGTCCCTGCGCCCACATGGGACTATAAATCAGAAAGCCAATAAAAGCCCCCCAAATTAAGGTAAACAGACCAAAATCAATCATTAATGGCAAATTTTTAAACAACCGGCTGGGAATAATTGGATCTTCCACCTGTAGCTCTACTCGGAACATCACTCCGAGGATCACAAATGAAACTAAGATTATTGCGGAGACAACCATCCCATCGGTTGCCCCAATCATTTCAATCCCAGCAAGCAGGCCAACTAAGCCAATCGTCATTAGGGTAGCGCCCAGATAGTCAACACGCCCCTTTGATTCAGGCAGCTTACTTAACCGATAATAAATTTGTACCAAAATAATTGAGATCAATCCAATTGGTACATTAAGGTAAAAGACCCAATGCCAACTAAACGTATCAACGATGTACCCACCAACCAACGGGCCAACGATTGTCGCCATACTGTAACTAGCAGACACGAACCCCAGGACTTGCATCCGTTTACGGGGATTTTTATACATGCGGGCGTATATAATATACGGTAACGAAATCATCCCCCCGTTGCCAATTCCCATAAGGGTTCGAGCAATAATTAAGAAAATAATGTTAGGTGACATTCCCTGCAAAAATGACCCCAAGACAAATAGCGAAGCCGCCAACTGATAGCTTCGTTTATTACCAACGTGTTCGCCAAGTTTGCTCCAAAGTGGCGTGCTGACCGCCGTACCAAGTAGGAAAACGGCTACGATCCAACCAATTAATTCGATGCCATGAAGGTCGGAAATAATTGCTGGCAATGCGGTATTGATGATCGTGTTATCTAGTCCACCCATTGCGTTTGAGAGCAATAACGCACAAGTTACGATCAAAACATCTCGCTTTGACAATGACGTTTCCCCTTTCTATTTTGTATATTTTCAAGTACACCTTATCTATATTACAACTTTTATCCCTGAAGAAAATCACTAAAAATAAAAAAGCCATTCTGAAAATTCAATGCCGTTGTTAATTTTGACATTGTTTTTCTAAATAGGCCCTTATCCGTAACTATTATATTGACTATTTTTGCCGTCGGGCTACTTCCTGATTAACCGCGGCAATGACCGCATCAACCGGCATTTTTTGCCCAGTCCACTCCAAAAAGGAGCCAGCCGCCTGGTGAACTAGCATGCCAATACCGTTATATGTATGACTCCCACGCTTTTTTGCTGCCACCAGAAATGGGGTGGTTAATGGGAAATAAATCACATCAACCACCACATGTTCTGGCTTAAAATGATCAATAACCGCCTGATTAATGGGCAACTCACTATCAGCAGCCATTCCCAGATTAGTTGCATTAACAACAATTTGACTGGTATCAACTGCATGAATCATTGCGGCCTCATCGTCGTAATCGGTAACTTCAATGGCGGTTGACCAGGCTTCTAGTTGGTGTTTAACCGGCATAAAGCTCGCGTTGTTACGCTTAAACACATGAATTTTGGTAACCCCAGCATCAACCGCTGCAGAAATAATTGACCGGCCAGCTCCACCAGCCCCCAAAACCGTTAATGTGGCACCGGCCAGCTCGATTGCCCGTTGCTTCAAAGCATCAACAAATCCCTGACCATCAGTACTATCGCCGGTCAAGTGACCATTTCGATTAATCACCGTATTGACTGCCTGAAGCCGTTCAGCCCGTGGTGTCACTTCGTCCAGTAATGGAATCACATCGGTTTTCAATGGCATTGAAAGATTAAAACCGCCGATCCCCATTGCTCGCATTGCTGCCAGACTATCCGCTAACCCATCAGAAGTGACATCAAACGCTAGATAGGCACCATTAATCCCTGTTATCTTAAAACTAGTGTTATGAATCAACGGCGACAGACTGTGTGCTGCTGGGTGTGCCAATAACCCAAATAATTTTGTGTGCCCATCAATCATGCGAATTCCTCCAATCCTAATGTTCAACAACCAACTTATTGATAACGGCTGCCACAACTTCAAGCGGTGTCAGATCATCTGTTGCAATCCTAAAGTCGCTAACTTGTTCATAACGGTCATCCCGTTCACCCTTCAAGGTAATCAGGCCGCTAACCCCCAACTTTCGAGCAAGTGGTCGATTTGTATCGTTACTTAACCGTTTCATGATGGTTTCCGGTAGAACGTCTAACAAAATAACGGGAACATCACGACTCCTCAACAACTCAAAGTTTGCGTCTTGAATTGGCGTTCCGCCCCCCGTCCCCAAAATTCCTTCTTGATTCAAAGATTGCATGAGGGCTGCATGTTCCAGTTGACGAAATCCAGCTTCGCCACTATCATCAAAAATCTGTTGAATCGACTTGCCAGCCATTTCAATAATAATGTCATCCAAATCGTGGTACTGGACGTTTAATTTCTGGGCTAACAATTGACCAACAGTGGTCTTGCCGCTGCCCATAAACCCTACCAATATTGCCTTCATAAGCATCCTCCTAAAGTGAGCGGAGCAAAGCGATTAGGGATCGGAGTGTAAGTCTCCTCTAACAAGAATCCCCGGTTTTGGGATTTTTGTTGGAGGTGCTTACGCGCAGATTCCTGCTCTGCGCAGCGGCTAAAAGTGAGCGGAACAAAGCGCTTAGAAACCAAAACGTAAAACACTTACCTATCAAGAGACTGACGAATCCGCTGTGCTTTTTTTAACGTCTCAAAAATCTCTTGGCGGTCTCCACGTCTAATTGCCGCTTCAAATTGAGTAAGTTGCGCCTTAAAGTCTTCAAGCTCCTTACAAATTTCACCGCCGTTACTCAGCAGAATAGCTGTCCACATCGTTGGGTCTGAAGCCGCAATCCTGGTGGTATCCTTGAAGCCCCCAGCAGCGGCCTGCAGCCCAATTTGATTGTTTTTAACACTTTTAGCAACTGTATTGACTAGTGTTGTCGCGATCACGTGGGGCACATGGCTTAATTCACTCACTAACTGATCATGATCGTTCGCAGCAATCTCTGTCCAACGCACCTTCGCCGGAGCCATTAACCGTTGAAACTCGCTTAATTGATTACGAGTCTGCGAACCAGAAACCAGGAAGTAAGTTGCACCGGCGAATAAGTTTATTCGACCAGATTGGCTCCCTGATTCATGAGAACCCGCCATGGGATGTCCGCCCAGAAACGCAATTTGATTGTCGATTAACAGCTGAGCGGCATCCATAATTGTAACCTTTGAACTGCCGACATCAGTAACCAATACGTTATCCTTAAGTGGCATCACTGCAAGTTTGCGAATCTGTTCGATGATGACGGAAACCGGCCCTGCCAGTACAATTATGTCAGCCAGGGGCACCGCCGCCGCAAAAGTTAGCCGCCGGTCAATCACTCGTTGAGTTAACAAAAACTGTGCCGAATCATCATCTGGATCACAACCAATAATTTCAATTGCCGGGTCAGCTTGTTTCATAATTCTGGCAATTGAACTGCCAATTAGGCCCAGCCCACTAATTACAATGGTTTTCATTTTGATTTTCTCCTTAAAAAGTGAGCGGAGCAAAGCGGTTAGAAACTGGAATATAAGTCTCCTTGGGCAGGAATTCCCGGGCTTGGAATTTTTGCCTAAGGTGCTTATATGGAAGTTTCTGCTTTGCACAGCTGTCCTAAAGTAAGTGAGCGTAGCAAAACGGTTAGAAGTCGGAGCCTAAGTTACCTCACTCAGAAATCCCTGGTTCTGGTTTTTTTGAGTGAGGTGGCTTAGGTGCAGACTTCTGCTTTGCGGAGCGGTCCTACTCTACGAAGCCTTAGAAACTAGCTCAAGGTAAAATAGAAATAAGATCCCACGCCGGTTCTAGAATTTTTGATGGTGGTGCTTATGTGCAGAACCCTGCTTGGAGGAGCTGTCCTAAAATCAGTGAGCGTAACAAAGCGTTTAGGGATCGGAGTGTAAGTCTCCTTCAACAGAAATCCGCGGGCTTGGGATTTTTGTTGAAGGTGCTTACACGCAGATCCCTGCTTTGTGCAGCTGTCCTAGAGCAGCGTTGCCAAATCAGCGAAGAATTCCGGGTAAGAAATGTTAACACTGTCGGCGCCGTCAAGCGTTAGTGGTTTATCAACTAACAGGGCGGCAATTGCCATCACCATTCCAATTCGATGATCCCCATGACTATCCAAATGAGAATCTTTCACCTGCCAGGGCTTCGAACCATCAATGATAAAGCCATCTGGTAACGCCTTAATCGCAATTCCCAGCTTCTTAAACTCCGTCACAATTACTGCAATTCGGTCAGTTTCTTTGACCCGCAATTCGCCTGCGCCAGTAATTTTACTGATGCCATTCGCTTTAGCTGCAAGCAAGGCTACCAGCGGCAATTCATCAATAACGGCTGGGATATCTTTGGCACCAATTTCAATTGGGATTAGGTTCGCGCTATTAACCGTAATATCAGCCGTTGATTCACCACCATACTGGAGATTTGAAATACTTACTTTACCACCCATTTGTTCCAAAATTGACATCAACCCGGTTCGCGTTTCATTAACGCCAACGTTTAATAATTTAACTTCAGAGTCGGGGACTAAACTGGCGGCGGTCATAAAGAACGCAGCTGAAGACATATCGCCGGGAACATTTAACGTAAGCCCCTCTAACTTAGGATCCGGATGGACGGTGATGGTGACATCGTCTGGTTCGCACTCAATATTCGCACCAAACGCCCTAAGCATAATTTCCGTGTGGTTTCTGGTGGGTTGCTTTTCAACAAAGATGGACGTCTTATCAGCTTGCAATGCTGCTAGTATTAACGCACTCTTAACTTGTGCACTCGCAACTTTCAAATGATAGTCCACTGCGTGTAATTGGCTGCCGTTAATTGTGACCGGTAAATGACCAGCAGTCGTTTCAATATCAGCACCCATCTCAGCTAGCGGCTCACTTACCCGTTTCATCGGCCGCTTTGATAATGATGCATCCCCCACTAAGGTTGTCTTAAAATTCTGACCAGCAAGCAACCCCATCATGAGACGCGTCGTCGTTCCAGAATTCCCCATTTCGAGTGGCCTAGTTGGTTGCTTAAGGCCATGGAGGCCAACACCGTCAATCGTGACGGTTTGCCCATCTCGCCTGATAGGAACTCCAAGCTGCTGGAAAGCCTTAAGCGTGGATAAACAATCTTCCGCCGTTAAAAAATGATGGAGTATTGTTCGTCCTTCGCTTATCGCACCAAACATAATCCCTCGGTGAGAAATGCTTTTATCACCCGGAACAGTCAGCTCTCCTCGGAGGCCATTTTGCGGTTTGGTTTGTAATTGTTTCATAGATATCCTCCTAAAAATAAGTGAGCGGAGCAAAGCGGTTAGAACTCGGAGCATAAGTCTCCGCCAGCAGGAATTCCCGGTTCTGGAATTTTTGCTGGTGGTGCTTATGTGCAGAGTTCTGCTTTGCGCAGCTGTCCTATAAGTGAGCGGAACAAAGCAGTTGGAAGTCGGAGCATAAGTCTCCTCGAGTGGAAATTCCTGGGCTTGGAATTTTCACTCGAGGTGCTTATGTGCAGACTTCTGCTTTGTGCAGCTGTCCTAGAAATTCTTCAACTCAGCTTTATATGCTGCCAACTGTTCCTGCAATCGTTGAAGGTTATCGCCGTCGAATTTATCGGTAATTGCTTTCGCTAATTCAATGGCGACGACACTTTCAATTACAATCGACGCTGGCACAATTGCCGTTGTATCAGATCGCTCAACGCTAGCTTTTTTGACTTTCTTTGTCTCAACGTCAACACTTTGTAGCGGCTTATAAAGGGTTGGGATTGGTTTCATGGCTGCCTTAACAATGATTGGCATCCCATTGGTCATTCCCCCTTCAAACCCACCAAGGTGATCAGTTTCCCGGGAAAAACCGGATTGTTGATCCCAGTCAATTTCGTCCATTACTTGGCTGCCAAAGTTGGTAGCGGCCTTAAAGCCGTCACCAATTTCGACCCCTTTCATTGCATTCACACCCATCACGGCAGCAGCTAACTTGGCATCTAATTTAGTATCCCAGCTCACGTAACTGCCTAAGCCAGCGGGAACATTCGTGGCAACAACCCGAATAATGCCGCCTAAGGTATCGCCGTCCTTCTTAGTTTTGTCGATGAGCTCATGAATTTCACCAACCTTTGATTGGTCGATTACTCGCAGGTCATTCTGCGAAATTTCTGCTTCAATCTTAGCGACATCCAGTTCCGGGTGATCAGCCGTCGCAATTGGACCAATTTGTTCAACGTAACCAGCAATCTCAATTCCAAGTTCATCCAACAGCTGCTTACAAATTGTCCCAATGGCAACCCGAATCGCAGTTTCCCTGGCCGAAGACCGTTCCAACACGTTTCGCAAGTCACGATGGCGGTATTTCATTCCCCCAACTAAATCTGCATGACCTGGTCTGGGGCGTTCAACCTTTCGCAAAGTATTTTCGGCAGTTTCGGGACTCACTGGATCCATAATTTCTCGCCAATGGGCATGATCACGGTTATTCACCACCAACGCAATTGGCGACCCTAACGTCATTTCATGGCGAACACCGCCAACAATGGTCACTTGATCATGCTCAATTTGTTGTCGATTACCACGGCCATAACCACCCTGACGTTTTTTGAGTTGTTCATTAATGTCATCAATATTCAAATGAAGCCCAGCCGGAACACCTTCAAGAATTCCGGTTAGTTGGGGGCCATGTGATTCTCCTGCAGTTAAGTAATTCATAGAGTTGCTCCTTTAGTATTAGTTATTATTCGCTTTAATTAGTGCGTGTTGATATGCACGTGAGTTTTTCAAAATTTCTCGATAAACGTTCTCAATGTAATCACCATTATGAGAATCAGGATCCAATGTTCTAACCCGATTCAAAACCACTTGTTCACGGCTATTATCTAAGACTGGTAAGTTATCTCGATCCTTAATTTGGCCAATTAACGCGGCTGTTTGAAATCTTTGAACCAGAAGTCTGACAATTGATTCGTCTAAGTGATTAATTTGTTCTCTGGCTGCATTGATTTCTTCATTACCAGCCATCACTGAAGCTTTTCCTTTATGATTCATAATCTCACCTCATATTTTTCATGAAAAAAGCCAGCTAGATAATTATCTAGCTGGTTTACGAAACTCGTAGAAGAATTGGCATTAACCCAGCTAGACTGATGCGTCTAGCGGGCCCATAACAAAGCGTTTGACTTTGCACCACTTGACGCGAACGCGAATGTTGCGTCCGCATCGAAACGGACGCTATCTAAAGTAGGCATAGTCAAAATAATAGGCATTTACAGTCTGAGTAAGCTTTGTCATAAGCATGAATTCCTCTCTTTTTATGTTATTACAATTAAAACACATTAGAATTTACGAGTCAACCCTAATCGTTTTCTAATAGAGTGAGCGGAGCAAAGCGGTTAAAAGCTGAAACATAAGTCTCCTTATTCAAGAATCCCCGGGCTTGGGATTTTTGAATAAGGTGCTTATGTGCAAGCTTTTGCTTTGCGGAGCTGTCCTCAGAGTGCGAAACCAAGCGGTTAGAAAGCGGAGCTTAAGCTACTCCGTTCAGAAATCCTGGGCTTGGATTTTTGAACGGAGTGGCTTAGGTGCAGCTTTCTGCTTGGTGCAGCACGTTTCCACAATGTTGCAAAAAACAGTGAGCGGAGCAAAGCGATTAAAAGCTGAAACATAAGTCTCCTCAGACAGAAATCCCTGGTTTGTGGGGATTTTTGTCTGAGGTACTTATGCTCCAGTTTCTGCTTTACGAAGCTGTCCTACAAATAGTAAACAAAGCAATCTTGATCAATGTAAAAGCCACCGCTAACCATACACAAATCATCCCCAAAAGCCATCTTCAACACGTTTTCCGTTGACTTACATTTCCACGAATGCCAAGATATAGTTGTATCAAAGAATTATACTAGCTATCATTCATTTATATTTAGGAAGTGATCACATTGTTTCGTAACCATTTATTTATCACGCTTGGAATTATTGCCACCGCAATCACAACCCTTGGCTTTCAAACCAATCAGAAAGTAGCTGCGGCTACCAGCAATCAACTAACTTACGGTAAGATTACCAACAATAGTCTTCATCGACTGGGAACCATCCGTCAGTTGACCCGGTCTCAGTTAGCAGAAGACCATCATTTAACTGGCAAACAGGTTCAGCAGCTCGTTTACTTGCCTTTGCCCAAACGACTAACAGCGCACAACTTTACGTTGAGTCGAACACATTTAACAATTCACTTAGTTAAGAACAGCTATAATGTCAACGAGGTAGCCATCCCCCTCAACAAGTTAACCGGCATTATTTTAAACCGCTATATGCCCAAACAGTATGACTACGTTAAACCAGCGACCCCTAAAAAGGTTGTTTCCCTTACGTTTGACGATGGACCAGACCCAACCCTAACGCCTAAGTTACTCAAAATTCTACAGCGCTATCACGTTCACGCAACCTTCTTTGAAGTTGGCAGCAGCGTCATGAAGTATCCAGCAGTGAGTCGCTCAGTTCTAAAGGATGGCAACCAAATTGGTAACCACTCTTGGAATCATCCACAACTGACTAACTTAAGTAATAGTCGGGCACGCCATCAAATTGCATTGACGGACGCTGCCATTTACAAGGCTACCGGCACACTCCCTCAATATGTCCGGCCACCATATGGCGCGATTAATTCCAGAGTCGGCAATTTATTTGACCGTCCAATTATTCAATGGTCTGTGGATTCACGCGATTGGGCTTATTTGAACACCCCTAAAACGGTCAACCACGTGCTTGCAACAACACACAATGGCTCAATTATCTTAATGCACGATATTCACCCAACATCGGTGGCCGCCGTTCCTCAAATCATTAGCACGCTTAAGAAACGTGGTTACACATTTGTCCTTTTGCCTAACCTCATTCAACGCCCATTACTTGCGGGACTTCAGTACTTTGGCCGCGGCGACTATCGAGGCGTTTAACTTGAAAGACATCAAAATTAATAGGCCATTTGCGATTGATTAACCCTAGCTAAATTGATAGAATGAACTCAATTAATTGTCATGGAAGGAATCCGCAAATAATGAGTGGAAAAGTGACTGTTAAACAAACAACTTTCAAAACTGGCACCACTAAAATTGCAGTCCCAATTACTGATGTCACTTCAGATCAAGTAATGGCTTCAGCGAGGGCAATCAAAGCAACTAAACCCGACGTCGTTGAATGGCGGCTAGACTTCTTTGATGCCGTTCCTAATGATAGGCTAGCGATTAAAAAAACGGCACTCAAATTAAAGAAGGTTCTGGGAAAAATCGTTCTCTTAATTACCTTCAGGACGTTCCATGAAGGTGGTAACAAGAAAATTAGCGATGATCAATACTTCAGCTTATACAATTGGCTAATTGAAAATCAATTACCCGATATGTTAGACCTTGAGTCAGCCCGGGATCCTGATCAAATGACACAACTCATTCAGTTGGCTCATGATCATCATATGATTGTGATTCTCAGCAGTCATGATTTTAAGGCTACCCCACCGGAAACTGAAATTGTCAGCCGCTTAACCAGAATGGAAACGTTGCATGGCGATATTGGAAAAATTGCCGTGATGCCCCAAAAGCCTGAGGACGTCACCACGCTACTAAAAGCAACGAGAACGGCAGCGCAACAGCTCAAAATCCCAGTTATTACCATGTCAATGGGTGAGCTGGGCAAGATTACTAGAATGTCAGGTCCCCAATCTGGTTCGGTGCTATCTTTTGCAACGGTAGGCAGGGCGTCAGCTCCAGGACAAATTCCAATTGAAGCCCTTCGCCAAGAAATGAATCAGACAGAATAACGTTGAACCCAATATATCTTTTAAAATCAAAGTTACACTCAAAGATTCTTTAACCTCTGTACAAGAATAAAATAGGCTAGTCATCATGTCATTCCAATTAACCAAGAATGATGTATGACTAGCCTATTTTGTTGACGAACGATTTTGACGATCCTTGTGCTACCAAATTACCATCAATACCAGCTTTTCTTTAGTGGGATTCTAATAATAAGTCGCAACGTCGTACATTTTTTTGGCAAAATCCTTAGTGCTTTCATTGTTTGCCAATGGTCCTTGGTTTGTGAATACCAACGCTAAGTGGTAATTATTATTTGAGGCATAGTAACCAGTATGAAAGCTCGTGCCACCAAAGGAGCCGTTATTATATTTAACGCCACTTCTGGTAACATAAACCCCACCAGAATAAACGCTGCCATAGCTGACAAGCTGCTGATACTGCTTAGCGGTCAAGACATCGCCGTCTTGCAATCCCAACACAAATTTATAGTAATCACTCGGCGTACTCAAAAGATTTCCAGCGCCTGGAATTGCTGATAATCTAGGCAACGAAACTGCGTGAATATTTGCATAGTTGGTCTTCCCATCGTCCGTATAGCCAACTGCAATCACCGATTTAATAGTAGGTTGGTCACCATCAACGATCACCGTATTTTTCATTCCCAGCTTATCTAAAATGTTGGTTTGCAGATTGCTGGCATAGGACTTTCCAGTTACCTTCGCAATAATTCCTGCCAACAAGATATAGTTAGCGTCACTATAGTTAAACTGATGATTATTGGTCGATTTTAGCCGTTTAACCACACTACTATAGGCTTGATTTTCCGTCATCTGGTCAGTTGGCGTAATATCCGTATTGGTTAGCCCGGACGTCATCGACAGCATCTGTTTAATCGTAATGTTCTTGCTATAGGGAACCTGTGGGTAGTATTTGCTCAACAGCGTTGTCGGCGATAGCTTTGACGCACTGATCAACTGCTGGATCATCGCACCCGTCATTGCCTTTTGAAGTGACGCCAGCGGATAGACAACCGACCCATTCCCGTTATTTGGCGTGTTATGGGCCATGTCCGCGAAGCCGTTGCTAACCGTCACCATCTTACTGCTACCCGACGGCGCTAACAACGCTGTCCCAATCGCGTCATATTGCTGCATCGTAGCTGTTGCAACTTGTGAAAGGGTGGCAGGCTTGATCCCATGGACGTTCATCCAGCCAATATATTGATTGAAATACCGCAGGCGGGCGTATGTCCCAGTCTTAGTCGTCTTCGTTTGCATCACTCGAACGTAATCATTATTATACTTGCTGCCATTGCCGTCAGCGGTCCGGGTATTTGAACTCGTATAATACGGGCCCGCATCGTACAGCGAATACCCCTTTGTCGGGGATGTCTGATTGACAATTTGGGCATCGTAGCGTTTATTGCTACTACTTAGGATTGGATTATAGCTTGCCATTGCTTTGTATCTGTAGGTCATAAAAGAACCAGCTAGGAGCAGCCCGGCCAAAAAAAGCACCGCGTTCTTGATCCTACCATTAAATCTCATTTGTCTGTCACCGTCTATTCTATTTAAATGATATTAATAATCATACTGTTGCCAACGCTTCGAATAAAATCGCTTGTCAATTTGATAATGTGGTCGACTGACTTTTTTGGTTAAAAACGGATTAATTGCCTGATCCATTTTAAGCCATCCCCGCCATCCTGGGTGGATAGTATCACTCATAAAGTAAGGAACATTGCCATCCTTGGATAAATCATCAATATGGTTAAATCCCTGAGAACGCAATTGGTACTTTATTTTTTGATCAAACTGTTTAAGCATTGCTGCCGATAACCCTGTATATTCCTGCCACTTTTGATTAACCGGTGGAATAATAAACAACACATTTGTGTGATCGTCAGCAAACTGATTCAAGAGTAGCTCAAAATCACCATACTCCGGCGATTTAACGTAACTTTGACCTACTTGGAAATTCTTAAGATCCTTGACGTGCCGTTTTAATCGTCGGTTCCAGAACCGGTTATTAATTTCAAAGTCGTTGGAAGACGTTTGTTGTTTCCCAATTTGACTAGCTAATTCATCAAGCTGGCGATAGTGATAATGACGCGGCAGTTTTTTCATGTTTTTACCAATCGTCTTAACATTATTCAATGGGATCCGATACCGAGAATAAATCTGGTCTTCATTTGCTAGAATTCGGTTACGAACGTTAATGTAGTTTCGCTGAAATTTAGTTGGCTTTAATCCAGCCGCAATCCGGGCCAGCGCAGCCGCAATAATCTTATCCGAATCTCCAGACGGCATTTGCAAGAGGCGATAAGCTGCATACCGGTCCATTTTTGATCCGGTCTCTTGCTTAAGCCAAGTTGTCGTTTGCAGTGGTGAATAATAAAATGTAAAAGCGTTGGGGTCTTCGCCCATTGGTGTAAACCACTGTGGAGAAACAAAGACAACCGCCTTCTTATTTTTCAACTGGGGGCTCACCGATTGCATCACAAAAAAATTAGTTAACGATTGGCTCCCCCGAGCTCCTAACAAAAACGGTCTGTATGAGCGGTGATACTTAGCCGCTAAAACGGCCGGATGAAATGGATCAAACCGTGACCATTCAGAGGAGCCAAAGAACGGCACATAGTTGTTTTCGAGTGCCCGTTGCTTGATCAATTGGCCTTTTAACACTAAGGGAGACAACGATGAAGCCGCGTTTCTTTGGACTTTTGGACTGACATAACTCAATCTACTCCAAAGTGGGGATAAAAAAACGACTAGCATCAACACGGCAGCGGTTAAAATTGGCCCAAAGATCATAAATAGCCGCTTTTTTAAACTCATTGTTGCATTTCTTCAACTTTCGCAATTATTTTTGCCGGTGTATCCCATTCATTACGGTCAAATTCGGAAACCGGCGCATTAATCCCCAGTTGATCTTGAAGCTCCAACAACAGCTGAACCGTTCCCATTGAGTCAAGCAACGCACTGTCGTACAAGTTTTCATCCAAGTTATCTGAAAAATCTTCACCCGTTAAATCATTTAAAATACTAATTACCGTTTCTTTTACATTATCCATCATAAGCCACCCCGATCATTAAAATTTATTTGGTCCAAAAAACAACGTGTTCAAAAATCCTGAGAAAATTAAGAAACTAAAGCAAACCACGTTAAACGTTAAAAAGATTGCGAATAACTCAGTTAACTTATTGTGCGGAATAACATCCTGGTGCTTCTTCTTAAACCGTAACCAAGTATCGTTAATTACCAGCGCACAGCCATGAAATAATCCATACGTAATGTAAAACCAGGTTTCACCATGCCAGAATCCCATAATTAACATATTGATGACATAACAGACGTTTGCCGTTGTCACCCGGCTTTTGAAAACTTTGTGTTTCATGAAGAAGAATACTAATCTCATAAAAATATAATCACGGAACCAAAATGACAGTGTCATATGCCAACGATTCCAAAAGTCCTTGATGTTCTTCGATTTAAAGGGCTGATTAAAGTTCACTGGCGTCTTAATGCCCATCAGATAACTAATGCCAACCGCAAACAAACTGTACCCGGCAAAGTCAAAGAAGAGATCCATACTGTAAACATACATATACGCAATGATATTCCATGAAAAGCCGTGTGCCATTAATGCGTGCCGCTCAATTCCCGGCATCAGCACGGTGCCAAAATAATAGGCCACAATAAACTTGTAAACAAAGCCTTGGAAGACGTACCGGACACCGGTTTGGATTAAATCGAGGTATTCAGCCCGCTCGGGAACCTTCTTGTAGTCTGTTTCAAACCGCCGGTACCGATCAATTGGCCCAGAAGAAATTGTGGGGAAGAATAACAGGAACTGACCAAACAGAATTGGATGAAATTCCTTGATGATCCCATCACGAGTCTCCATAATCGTCTGGACAACCTTAAAGGTGATGTAAGAAATCCCCAGAAAACCAATAATCGACTGCCGGCCACCCTCAATAGCTGGCGTTACTTTAACGATAACTAATGGCACAATCGCTAAAATCACTGTCATTACAAAGATCCACCCTTGATTGGCTGATCCTTTTTTCTGACGATAATGAGAATATCCCGCCACTAAGATGATTTGATAAATAAAATAGCCAATCAAGGCAATTCCCGTTTTCCAATTAGGCCCGCCAAACGTCAGTATTAGGAAGAAGAGGGAAATAATCGTTTGATACCCTCGAAACCGCCGACCGTACAGCAGCCCAATCATCAATGGAATGATGGCTAAGGCCAACCAAATAAAATAAGTTGGATTGCCATAGGGAATGAACCATCTCATTGCGTGTTAACCTCACTGATTACCGCCTTGATATCAATCTTCCCATTTGTACTTAGCGGTAGCGTTTTTCGGTAAACTAACTTTTGGGGGATCATATAAGCCATCATCATTCCCGCTAAGTTCTTCTTAATTGCCGATGTCAGCTCCAAATCGGTTTTAAAGTCGTTCTCCTCAGGAACAATGTACGCAATTAACATTGACACTGTATGCTGCGAGTTATACTTAGGAACAACCACAGCTTGCTTAATGTGTTCTTCCTTGCTGATAATCCCTGAAACATCTTCTAATTCAATTCGAAAGCCGTTAAGCTTAATTTGAAAATCCTTCCGGCCAAAGTATCTCAACAGCCCACCCTTTTCCATGGTGGTAATATCACCCGTTCGGTAAGCATTTTGACCATTTATCTGATAAAAAGCCTGAGCGTTTTTTTCTGGATTATTGATATACCCCTTAGAAACACTTGTGCCGTAGATAACTAATTCACCCTTATCCCCTTCTGGAAGGGCCTGACCTTGATCATTAACAATCCTGGCATGCATCTCAGGCTTCATATAGCCAATCGGCAATCGATCGTCTTTTTCAAGGATGGCCTGAGTAATTTCAACCTGGGTAATCGCAACGGTTGATTCCGTTGGGCCGTATGTGTTAAATACATGAGCGGCCGGGAAACGCTTTTTCAATGACACAGCCGTTTGATGGGTTAATTCCTCGCCACAAAATAGAAAGTGGGTTAAGTTTGGATAATGATCTTGATCAAACGTCGACTCTAACAAGCAAATATCCACGAAAGATGGCGTCGATACCCACACGTTAATCGGCAAACTCCTAAGAGCGGTAAATAAAACAATGAAATTATCAGTTGTCTTCTTTGAGAGAGCGTGTAAGGTTCCACCGCGAAAAAGGGTCGGGTATAAACTCATCACTGATAAATCAAATGAATAAGCAGGCTGCTGCAACATTTGTAAATCTACTGGCAACTTAAACTCGTCGCCAACCATCCACTCAAAAAAGCTTTGAAGGTTACGATAACTAATTTGAACGCCCTTTGGAACACCAGTGGTCCCGGAAGTAAAAATAATATAATAAGTCTGATCACCGTGAATCGCGTGGGTCAGGTGGTAATCGACCCGTTCTAAGAAAACCTGTTCCAATTCAGTCTGGTTGATCACTGGAATGTCAGGCAATTCCGCCGGCAACTCAGAAACGGCAATCGCTGCCACCGGTTTGGCGATGGCATTAATCATGGTTAATCGTTCCTTAGGCGAATTAACATCAACCGGAATGTAAGAATGTCCTGATTTGATAACCCCAATGAACGCAGCAATCATATCAAATGATTTTCCACCGAAAACAATGATTGGCTGGTTAATTGGCAGCCCCATTGCGTCAATGTGTTCTGCTAAGGCATCGGAGTATGACTTTAGCTCCGCATACGTATTTTGTTGCCCGTCGTAGTTATAGACAACTTTATCGCCATTGCTTTTGGCATATGAATCAATTGTGTCAATTAAATCTATCATCATTTGTCACCCTCTCAGAACTCATTGTAAATAAATTTAGCTTGATTAATCCCGCTATAATCGTATAAGTAAAACAGGACCATCATAATTGCAAAGTACACTAATGTGGTTACTAAGAACCTGACAGCTGGCTTCTCAAGCCATTTTTTAAAAGCCATTCGATCATCCCCTATCCGCATTCAAGCAAGCTTGTCACTCACCAAATCTGTAAATAATCTGACCGCTGGGTTCTGAACTGGCGCCGCCGGTCGATAATTGTTCGTCATCAAGACCACACCGGTATTACCGTTTCGGGTCATTAAAATTGAGGCTTCATAGCCATAACCAACCCCATGAGACCGAATCCCATTAGCCTGGTTATATACCCCACCACCATAGGTTGAGGAACTTCCAGGGGCATGAAGAACGGCAACCGCCCGTTTAGAAATAACCTTCCCCCGAAGGATTTCTCGCTCTGCTTTAAACAGATCCAGTGGGCTCATATAAACCTGACCCGTTCCAAGTTCATTTTGCATTTCTGATCGCTTTTCTTTAAACAGTTTTTTATAATTCTGCTTAGTTTGAGCCACGACTTGATAGCGATAGCCAACGGTTTTGTCCAAACTGGTTGGCCACTTTTGAACGAACCCAGTTCGTTGAAGATCAAATGGATAAACAAAAGCCTGGTAGAAATTATGCCGATAAGTCTCATGAGTGAGCTTGGAAATAATGCCAGCAAGTAAGACGTAGTTGACTGGCTGGTAACTCCATTGACCAAGCTCTGAGGATCGACTTGCAAGATTCTTCGCCGCAAAGTTCACAACCGATTTTTCACGCAACGGTTCACTTGCCCCGCCAGAGCTCAGTGATAACCCGGAATTCATATCCAGCAAATTACGAATCGTAATCCGCTTGGCATTACGAATTGCCGGGTAAAATTTAGCCAGCTTAGTATTTAACGACAGCCGGCCTTCCGTTATCAGCTTCATTACGCACACAGCAGTTAACGACTTTTGAATCGATAAAATTTGGTATTCCGAATTGGGGCGGTTAACCTGACGTTTCGCATAGTCAGCGTATCCAAACCCCTTTCGATAAATAATTCGTCCCCCTTTCACTAACAGGGCACTGCCAACAAAGTGATTTCTTTTCAAGTAATTAGTCACTCGTTGGGATTGGCTTAAGTGTTTCGTTGTAAACCCGTTGGTGGTGTCCTGTGATGCTTGCTGCTTATCTTTGCTCCGCACCTTCTTGACAGATTTAACTTTCTGCTGTGTCCGGGTTACCTGGGCTTCATGCTTTTGATATCGCCAATAGGAAAGGCCACCAACGGTACCAACAACCAGAAGTGTTAAGAATATGTATACATAAATCCGTCCTCGGTGCATGAATTTTCACCTCCATCTTATCAATAGATTACAATTTGATATCATTGTCACATTTCGGTAACATTGATCGTTTTTATTATGACGTGTAGTCAATAAATCACAAGGGATTTGACTTTTTAATTAACCGTTTACAAAAAGCTTTAACTTCTTTGGACTTTCTTTATAAGATATTGCATATTCGGCTATCGTTCGATTAATGAGATAGGAATAAATTGTAATGGGGGAATAATAGGTCGAATCTTGGGTAAGTAAAAAGAGCTAGAAGCAATGGTTACGCTGACTTTTAGCTCTTTAGGGATTGAAATTGGTTGTTTAGTTTGAAATTAGTTGGGAAGTAGATTGGAGACCGTTTACAAAACAGGAACTTCCACGTAAACATCTTTAGAAGAATGCTAATCTTATAATTTACTTTGACAATTATTCTAGGTAGCCTGATGAGTAGTGGTGAGAAGCAGGTGCTTGTCTGGAAATATAAGAGGCTACTTTTAACTAAATTTCCGCCATTACCTAGTGGAATGGTGCTCCGAAAAGCAGCTGCTAACAATATAAGGGCCCTCCCTCTAAAATCCCCAAAACCAGGATTTTAGAGGGAGGGCCCTTATATTACCGCAGCTAACCGCTTTTCTCCGCACACTTACTTTGGTAACACAATATCCGCCGGCTTTACCTCGGATCCAAAGTACGGTTTCAGCTGTGAATTATAATCTTTTACAAAGAATCCCTGCTTCGTTAACTTGGTAATTTCCTTATTCGTCCAGTCAAGCAGTGACTTGTTTCCCTTCTTTACAGCTGGTGAAATATAGGATTTCGGCCCAATACTCTTAATACCAACTGTGTATTTAGGATTGCTCTTTGACCATGCGTATAGGTAAGAATTATCGTCAGCTAACGCAACTCCTCGGCCATTCTTCAATGCGTTAAACTGCTGGGTCTTGGAATCAAACTTCAAAAGATTAACGTCCGGCTGTTTAGTTGTAAAGTAGGTTTCCGCCGTGGTTCCCTTCGTTACAATGACGTTCTTTCCCTTAAGCTGGCTTGCCTTTGTAATTGGTTTGCTCTTAGGCGAAACCACCCCAACAGAAACTTTCATATACGGCTTAGCAAAATCAATCACCTGTTTACGTTGAGGCGTTACCGTAAAGTTCGCGAGTACCAAATCAACTTTGTTGGAATTCAATGCATCAACTCGGTTGTTAGCGTTAACCTGTACGAATTTAACTTTAACGCCCAAGTCCTTCGCTACTTTGTGAGCCAAGGTAACATCATAGCCCACTCGTTTACCATCTTGGTTAACCCAACCATAGGGCGGTAGGTCGCCGAACACAGCAATTCGAATCGTGCCATTCTTCTTAATTTGCTTAACTGAACTTGGGTTATTACTGTTACTTGAACTTGACTTCTTTGAACTGTTGCCACAGCCAGCAAGTACCAGCAATAGTGTCGCAAAAACACTCATAATAGCAATTAATCTCGTTAATGATCGTTTTTTCATAATAATACCTCCAATTGAAAGTGAGCGGAGTCAGGCGCTTAGAAACCGGAGTGTAAGTCTCCTTCGAGAGAAATTCCTGGGCTTGGAATTTTTCTCGAAGGTGCTTACACGCAGGTTTCTGCCTGACGCAGCTGTCCTAATAATAAGTGAGCGGAGCAGAGCGCCTAGAAACTGGAATATAAGTCTCCTCGGACAGAAATCCCTGGTTTGTGGGAATTTCTGTCCGAGGTGCTTATGTGGAAGTTTCTGCTCTGCGCAGCTGTCCTCAAAATAAGTGAGCGGAGCAGAGCGGTTAACAACCGGAGCGTAAGTCTCCAGTGAGGGGAATTCCCGGTCCTGGAATTTTTCTCGCTGGTGCTTACGTGCAGGTTGTTGCTTTGCGCAGCTGTCCTCAAAAATCCATACTATCCAGAAATTCCTGAGCCCGATCGGTTTGTGGCTTTTCAAAGAACTGCTTCGATGGCGTCTGTTCCAAAATTTTACCATTTTCCAAAAATAGCACCCGGTCAGCAATTTCCTGTGCAAAATTCATTTCGTGAGTAACCACAATCATTGTCATGTTATCCGTATTGGCCAAATCCTTAATAATATTAAGAACCCCGCGAACCATCTCGGGATCAAGTGATGCGGTCACTTCATCAAATAGCATAAAATCTGGATGTAAAGCTAGGGCCCGGACAATCGCAATTCGCTGCTTTTGCCCACCCGACAGCATTCGTGGATAGGAATCCGCGTAGTCTTCCAAGCCAACTCGTTTAAGCAATTTAACTGCCTCTGCCCGAGCGGCGTCCTTAGATTGTTTTTGAACCTTTGTTGGTCCTAACAGAATGTTATCAATCACGGTTAGGTTAGGAAACAGATCATAACTTTGAAACACCATGCCAATTTTTTGACGAATTTGTTGCCAATTCTTTTCGGTTGGCGTTACTGTTTCCTCTTCAAAAGTGATCGTTCCATTTTGATAAGGTTCCAACCCATTAAGGCAGCGGATCAAGGTACTTTTTCCGGATCCAGACGGTCCAAGTAACGTCACAACTTCACCCTTATCAACCGAAAAATTAATGTCGTATAAAACATGGCGCTTTTGATAATATTTTTCTAAATGAGCTACCTGTAAAATTTTATCAGCCATTGGCCCTCGCTAGCCTCCTCTTCTCTAGTCGTTTTGCCCACCATGAAAGTGGGTAGTCAATCAAAAAGTAAAACAGAAAGATCAAGCCATACACCCAGAAAACACCAGTTGGGTGCGTGTGATTATTCGCTTCAATAATTTGTTGACCAATGTTAATGACGTCCATCACTGAAATCAGCATTAACAGTGACGTTGTTTTGATAACCCGGGTTGCCAAATTAATTGTAGCCGGAATTTCCAGCGTAATTGCTTGGGGAATGAGGACGTAACGATAAAGTTGGTACCGGTTCAAGCCAATCGCCAAACCAGATTCACGCTGGTGTTTGGGGACCGAAATTAACGCCCCACGCACAATATCACTCATTTCCGCGCCGACCCACAAGGCAAACACGAGCGTTGCCAATTGATCAGCCGGTAAATTAAAGTTCATCTGCTTTGGTAGGATGTAGTAAAACAGAAACAACAGTACAACCGTTGGCACGATCCGGAAGAACTCCAAATAAAGCCGAAGCACCAATCGCAGCAACCTACTCTTAAAGGTCCGCAAGACGCCTAAAACAATTCCTAAGATCAAGCCTAAAATCAACGCGACCGCGGCAATTTTAACCGTTACCCAGAGGCCGCCAAGCAAACGCGTAAAATTGGTTCCTTCAAATAAAACATTAATTCCCGAATGAGCCATAGCGAACCCTCTTTTCTAATAATGTCAAAATAATTGATAACGGGATCAAGATAATCGCGTAAGCCACAACTAATACAAACAAATACTCGTTTGAACGGTAATACATCCCAATCAGGTCAAGGGCCGTATTAGTTAGTTCTGGAATTGCAATAACCGTGAAAATCGACGTTTCCTTAATTAAAAAGATGATGTTAGCAGCCATCGCCGGTACACTTAACGAAAATCCCTGGGGGAAAACAACGTATCGTGCTAATTGCCATTGGCTAAGCCCAATTGCCTTGCCAGACTCTAATTGTCCTTTAGACACGCCGTTAAATCCGCCTGTAAACCCTTCTGCCATGTAACTGCCACCCAGGAAGATTAAGCCAATAATACCGCAAAGCTGAGCCCCAAACTTAATTCCAATCACCGGAAACGCATAATACAAGAAGAAAAGTTGAATTAGCAACGGCGTATTCCGAGAAATTTCAACGTAGACCGTCGCAATTTGATGAAGAATTGGAATTTTGAAGTATTGCAATAAACTACAAATGAGACCAACAATAATCGAACCAATAATCCCAATAAACGATAACCATAACGTCAGCACGAACCCTTTTTCAAACATCGGCAAACTTTGCTGGATAATTGCCCAGCTGTTCATCCATCATCATCTCCTCATCATTTTAAGTTACTCGAATTGACGGTCAAAAAAAACGTCCCTGCTAAATTAGCCATAGCCAACCTAGCAGGGACGTTTTACCGTGGTTCCACCCTTTTTTATACTCAGAAATTCTAAGTACCTCATTAGATGTTGCATGTTTAATAATTTAAATAACCTCGACTCCAAGCGCACTTTCAGCCATCCTGCATTCACCCTTTCACTATCGGTGATCGCTAATTAAGCGGCAACGGCGTACTCTTCTCTTCAACGTCAAGTTATTAAAAACCGTCAATCGGTTAACTCCTAATGTAAGGTTTCTAAGTGAAAAAGTCAACCAAAAAGTGAGCGGAAAAAAGCGCTTAGAAGCTGGAGCCTAAGTCATCTTGGGCGGAAATCCTGGTTTTGGATTTTTGACCAAGATGGCTTAGGTGCAAGCTTCTGCTTTGCGTAGCTGCCCTAAGAACAAGTGAGCGGAAAAAAGCGCTAGAGTGCGGAACCAAGCGGTTAGAAAGTGGCGCCTAAGTTAGGCCGTCCAGAAATCCCGGGCTTGGATTTTTGAACGGCCTAGCTTAGGTGCAGCTTTCTGCTTGGTGTAGCACGTTTCCGCAATGTTGCCAAGATACAATTCCCGGTTCTGGAATTTTTGCCGGTGGTGCTTATGCGCAGAGTTTTGCTTTGTGCAGCAATCCTATTTATAAATTCCAAGCCCAAAAATCAAATTTAATTAACTAAAAATCCCTGATCCCTAATTGTCTGCAGCAATTCCTTTCTAACGTCGTGGCCTCGTCCAAGTTCAGCAACAATGTGATGGCTAAACGATTCATCCCGACCGTTTGAACTTCGGCTCCCGTAATAGTCTGAAACGGTTTGGTTATAATCAGCCAATTGGGCGTTAAAATCAGCTGGCAGTTTGTAACTACCATCAAAATGCATTGCCGGTTGTGGCATCCGTGGTTTGATTTCTGGCTTATCCGCTGGGTAGCCAATTGCCAGCCCCAATAGTGGGAACGTCAATTCTGGTAAATCGAGTAATTCAATAACCCGTTTAGAATCGTTCAAAATGCTTCCCATGATCGTCCCACCTAAGCCCATACTTTCAGCAGCAATCAGGATCGTTTGGGTCGCAACTGCCACGTCAAAAACGCTAGCTAAAAACTTATCCGTTGTGTGCAAAATATAGGGGTCGGCATTATTGGCTTGGGCAATTTGCAGATTTCGGTACTGATCGGCAACCATGACAAAGTAATGACCACTATTAACCAGCCAATGATGACCAGTGATTTCTGCCAGCTGCTGCTTAACAGCTGGATCAGTAACACTCACAATTGAATATTGTTGGGAAAACGTACTGGTTGACGCATGTTGCGCAGCTTCAACTAATGTCGTTACTTGGTCCGCGGTTAATGCCTTATTTTGAAAATGACGGATACTAGTGTGGTTAAACAGTTGGTCTAAAATTACGTTATTCAAACGGGACATCTCCTAAATCAATATTTGAAATTTACTTTTTGTCATTTTAGGTTTACAATAATTCATATCAGATAATAATCATCACAAACTAGAGAGCAGGTGCGATGATGTCAAAAAAACGGTCATTATCTCAAAAAATTAACGTGATGCGGGCTTCTGTTATGGGCGCAAATGATGGTATCGTTTCAGTCGCCGGGATTGTCCTTGGTGTTGCTGCGGCAACCAGTAATAATTTTGCAATTTTTATCTCCGGAATTTCCGGCATGCTAGCTGGTACCGTCTCAATGGCAATGGGCGAATTCGTATCGGTCAACACCCAAAAGGATTCTGAACGAAACGCCATTACGACCCAAAAGCAAGCCTTAGCAGACTCATATGACAATGAGTTTAACACAGTTAAGGACAAATTGGTTACCGATGGTATTTCAACTGACCTCGCTCAGCAAGCCACCAAGGAAATGATGGCAAAGGATCCCATCAAAACGACCGTCCGCCAAAAATACGGGTTTACCGTAGGCGAGTACACCAATCCCCTTTCTGCTGCACTTGCCTCCATGATTTCGTTTCCAACTGGGTCAATTTTACCGTTGCTGGCAATTACCCTGTTTCCAAAACCCATTCGGATTCAGGCAACCTTCATTGCCGTGTTAATCGCCCTTGCCATTACGGGATACACGGCTGCTAAATTAGGGAATGCCAATACGCGCCACGGAATTGTCCGAAACGTCATTTCCGGTACGTTAACGATGATCGTCACGTTTGTGATCGGTACTTTGATTGGCAGTTAGGCAACATCGGTGGAGTTGATTTTTCTTATATACATCATCACTTATTAATCGTTACTTATTGATCAAAGCATGCTCAAAGAAGCAAAGACTGGAGGAATTATCCATGCTTAGTATTCACGCAAAAAAGAAAAAGGCCACCCAAACAATGGATGAAAAGCTCAACACATTGCGAGCTGGTGTATTAGGGTCTAACGATGGTATTTTGACGGTTGTCGGTGTTTTATTCAGTGTTGCCGTTGCAACAACGAATCAATTTACCATCTTTATCGCCGGACTTTCAGACTTATTAGCATGCGCCTTTTCAATGGCGTCAGGCGAATATGCTTCTGTCAGCACCCAAAAGGATACTGAACAATCCGTTGTCGAGACCGAGAAGGCCCTACTAAAAACCGATTATGAACAAGAACTACAAGTTGTATCAGACCATTACGTCGATGAAGGTGTTACCAAAGAAACCGCTGAAAAGATCGCCAAAGATCTCATGAATAAGAAACCACTGGAAACCATTGTCAGTATTAAGTACGACCTTCAACTCGGCCACTATATGAATCCTTGGAACGCAGCCTTCTCATCCTTATTTTCAGCTTCGGCTGGTGGCATTTTCCCACTGGTTGCGATGACCCTGTCTCCAGTTGCCTATCAATGGCCAGCAACTATTTTAGCAGTTTGTCTTTCGGTTGCGTTAACCGGCTACCTCAGTGCCCGCCTGGGAAATGGCCTTGTTAAAACGGCCATCATTCGAAACGTCATTGTGGGCATTATTACGATGATCATTCACTATTCACTTGGATTGTTACTTCAAGCTTAAGCTATTTTTTCGGGACCCCTGCGTATAATTGAGCCAAATGATTCGCGTCCACTTGCGGAATACTGCTATATAGGGTAGGGGCTGCCGCTTGCATAATCGAATGATTGTTTTGGCTGTGATTAAGCCCAAGATCATGTCCTAATTCATGCATGGCGACGCTTGCCTGTTGGTTAATGGAGGTGTATTTCATTCGAGTCATTGCCCCAGTTATTAAATAACTTTCATTATGGTCAGCAAACAGCGGCGGACCATTACCAGTTTGAACTCGCTGAACCGTATAACCCATTACCACACCGGGTTCAGCATCCCAGCCATCAGGTTCATCCCGGTAGTTCGTTCTAGTGCCAAGTACGATTTCAGCACGAGCCGTTTCATTAGTCGCAACCAAACTAACAACGCCGACATTGTTCCAAGCCTGGACAGCTTTTTGCCATACCTTAACGTAGTGGCGCGAAGTTGTCTTTTTGATTTTATATGGAATTTGTTTTGTCGGCCAGTGATAGTCCTTGCTTGGACTGTACATAGGTTTAGGATCAGTATCAGGAGTTTCAATTGGAGCCGACGATTGATAAATCGTAGCCGGCACTAGGTTGATGGTTAGGCTTCCAAACAAACCCAGAAACGCGAATGTAGCTACTAACCAGCTTACTAACCGCCTACCCCTAATTTGACTATCGTGATTAAAGTGCTTCACCGAGACTCCCCTCCTTAGTCGGTAGTTTTACATTTAAAACGAGTTGGTCTATCTTTAATCAAGTTTCTCAGACAATTCATTTGCGCCCCTTAATTAAACTATTGTATAGTGAAGTTATAACTTGTTGTTAGTTTTAGTAATGACTTGGTTCAGTGATATCAGAATCAATTCGAGGCCGGCAGCAGAAAAGGGGAATTATTTATGCATAAGAAGTTTAAGTTAATCACAGCGGCGCTTGCAACTACTGTCGTTGCGGGTGGGTTGGCATTAATTAGTAGCACGCCAACAACCACTGTTCAGGCCGCTAATACGTTTGCCAGCTCTGAAGTGAGTGGTCCAAGCGGCTATTTTTACAACTCCAAGATCGGGTTGGCCTTTCATTGGCGTAATCTCAAAACCAACCGCGGAGTACAAACAATCATGGTCATGGGTGATTTTAAGACGCCTAAGCTCACAACTGGCCTACCGATTGGTAACTCAATTAGTAAGGATAAACGTACCTTCACTGCAAATTATAAACAACTTACTAACAAGAATAAATTGACTAAAACAAATTATCAATTTAATCTCCGTAAACTTAGCACCAATAAGTATCAGGTGAAGGTTGCCAAATACGGTAATAGCCGCCTGCCAAGTAATAAGGGTAAAAATTACACGTTCTACCGAACTAAGAAGAGCCCAGCAAAGTCACTGGCAACTAAATTCACCCGGCCAACTTTAGAAAAAGCATTAAAAAAACAATACGATCAAAATGTCGAAGCTCAATATCAAAAAGCCAAAGCAGCCGGCCAAAATGTTAAGGACCCAGCAACCGATCCAGCAATTCAAAAGCAACGACAACAATACATTACAACTGGTATAAACAGCTATATTAAGCAGATAGTAAAGGCATTTGGCTGAGGTAATTTTGACGATAAAGCGCCAGCATTTAGCACTCTTCGCTTCAGAGTGCTAAATGCTGGTATTTTTTTGAACAGTGATTATTATAGAAGATGAAAGGTAAAGAAAGGGCAGTGGCAGTCAGAAGTTACCCTTTCAATACCTTGAAAATATTAATTTCGATAACTAAGGAGATTGGTATTATGGCAAATGATTTAATGAACCGTTTCGATTTGGATCCATTCTTTGATCGAATGACTCATCGTTTCTTCAATTCGAATGATCTCGACAAGGACTACGCCAACTTCGGAAACCTTAAAACTGATATTAAAGAAAGCGACAAAGACTATTCACTCAAAGTTGATGTTCCAGGAATCGATAAGAACAATATCCGATTAGCATACCAAGATGGTGTCTTATCCCTTAATATTAGCCAAGAGCAATCAAATGAACAAAAAGATGAAAAGGGCCGTGTTATTGCAAGTGAACGTAGTCACGGTGTTATGTCTCGAAGTTATCAATTACCTGGCGTTGATAAGGATCATATTTCAGCCCAGATTAACGATGGTGTTTTGAGTGTGACGTTACCAAAGCTTGCCGAAAGTAATGATAACAATGGCAACATTGAAATTCAGTAATCACTAAAAGAACGCTTTGGGGGAACGTGGTCGATCCGCGCTTCACCACCTTTGACGCTTGTTAAATCATGCAACAAGGGAGATTGGTATTATGGCAAATGAATTAATGAATCGTTTCAATATGGATCCGTTCTTTGATCAAATGGCTCGTCGTTTCTTCAACCCAACTGATGATCGTGATTATATGGATCAAAGTGCATTGAAGACCGATATTACCGAGAACGATAAGGATTACACCTTGAAAGTTGATGTCCCAGGGATTGATAAGAAGAATATTCACTTGGTATATCAAAACGACAATTTGGCATTGAACATTGACCAAGCTCAATCATCTGAAAAGAAGGATGAAAACGGCCGGGTTATTGCAAGTGAACGCAGTCATGGCGTTATGTCTCGAACCTATGAATTACCAGGTGTTGACCGTGATAACATCTCAGCTGAAGTTGTCAACGGTGTCTTGACAGTCACATTACCAAAGGCCGCTGAAGTTCAAGATCACAATAGCCAAATTGAGATTCAATAATTGGGTTACCATAATCTAAGATTTAAAAAGCAAACCATTTCGACAAGTTGCCGATTTGGTTTGCTTTTTTTGTTTATCCGTTATGTTTAGGACAATTTATTCTGTGTGACTTGGGATTGACCTGATAAACTGTTTTTTGGACGGTGTAACTAGATTGCTCTTGTTGCATAGATTAGGGCCGCTTTGCAAAGCAGGAGCTGGAACGTAAACGCCAAGCAGCATTGTGGAATGATGCTCCGAGAAGCAGATGCTAGATATCTAAGAGCGTATCTAACTGCCTCTCCCCTATTTAATGATTGCCCCACTCTCATATAGAGTAGGACCGCTCCGCAAAACAGAAGCCTACACATAAGCACCCCTAGCAAAAATCCCCAAAAACCAGGGATTTCTGCTAGGGGCGACTTATGTTTCGGCTTCTAACCGTTTTGCTCCGCTCACTTAATCCAGGTGCGCCGAATTCTGCAATCTAATCATATCGTAATAATATCCACGTTTCTGCATTAACTCATCGTTAGTTCCACGCTCAACAATTTTACCTGCATCTAGCACCAAAATCAGATCAGCATTTTGGATTGTCGATAACCGGTGGGCAATTGCAATTGTCGTTCTGCCTTGTTGAAGCTTGGCCAATCCAGTTTGAATGACCTGTTCCGTTTCGGTATCAATGTTTGCGGTTGCTTCATCAAGAATCAAAATTTTGGGATCCGTTACTAACGTTCTAGCAAACGAAATCAGCTGGCGTTGACCACTCGAATAGCTGGCGCCTCTTTCAATTACTCTGGCATCGTACTTATCCGGTAGCGTTTCAATAAACTGGTCAGCTTGCACAAATCGCGCTGCTGCTCTAACCGCTTGATCACTAATTTCTTCATTAAACATTCGAATATTTGAAGCCACCGTCCCATAAAACATGAACGGCTCTTGTAATACCAACCCCATTTTCTTGCGCAGTTCTGAGATTGAATAATCGCGAATATTCCGGTCATCAATTAGAATCTGGCCTTCCCCAAACTCATAGAATCGCATCATCACATTGATAATCGACGTCTTCCCGCTGCCAGTTTCGCCAACCAAAGCAACCGTCTGACCCGGTTCTGCCACAAACGAAACATCATGCAGCACCGGATTTTTACCGTCGTAAGAAAAAGTTACGTGCCAAAATTCGATTTTACCTCGAGTGATTTCGGCTCCATCAACCGGATGTTGTTGAGGTTCTAACGTATCATCATCCATAATTCTAAAAACTCGCGAACCAGCAACCACCCCATCTTGGAAATCGCTTAGCCGATCCATCATTTCAGACATTGGGTTGTAGAAGTTATTCAAATAAGTAATGAACGCATAGATGACACCAGCGGCTACGTAACTATGCAACCCACGAACACCAAACATCCCTAAAACGAGAACCGTTCCTAACGCGTAAAAGAGGTTAATCATTGGGTTCAGTAGCAACGAGTTAATTCGAATCATTGCCTTTCTGGTGTTGTAGTATTGGTCATTGGTCCCATTAAATTCTTGATTAATTCGTTTCTCTTGGCGGAACTGTTGAATCACGCTAATTCCGGTGATCCCCTCGGCCAGTTTGGCATTTAGGACACTCAAGCGTTCCCGCATTCGGCGGTACACCCGGGTACTATATCGCTGGTAGTACCAAACCATCACAAATAAAAATGGCATAAAAACAAGCAGCCACAGTGAGATCTTAATATCAACCACGTACATTGCAATAAATGAGGAAACCATCGCGGAAACCGTTACAACCAAGCTATTAAATAACGCCCAGAAGTTTGCGAATGCCATAGTATCATTCGTTAACCTGGATAAGATTGAGCCACTTGGCGTTTGGTCAAAGTACCTCATCCCTAAGGTGTGCAATTTCGAAAATAGTCTGCGTCGGGTATGTTCCAGCATATATTCAGCGCCCATTTCATACAGATAGGACTGCACAAACTGCATAATCGCCTTAACAATCATGCCAAATAAATATAACCCAGCAAAAAACCACATCACGGCAAAGTCAGTATGCCCAACTACTAAGTGACTATCCATATAAACTTGAATAATTCTCGGTAGGAAAATATTGATAACCGCAACGGCAATCGAAAATCCGACTGAAAAGTAAAAGTACCACTTATAAGGGGCGGCGTAGCGAAACAGTCTGCCAATAATTCGCATCTGCTCACCAAACGGAATGCTTTTTGACCATGCTGATTCGTGCTTTGAATTATCCATTCGCTTTGCCTCCCTTCACCTTTGTTTCGAGTTCTTGCCGTTCAAACATCTCACGGTACCAACCACCGCGGGCCATTAATTCTGAGTGTGTTCCCCGTTCAACAATTTGACCGCCATCAATCACCAAGATCTCGTCGGCGCCCATCACTGAGCTCAATCGGTGGGCAGAAATGATAGTCGTCTTGTTTTGACGCTCTGCATGGAGATTATCTAAAATTTGGGTTTCCGTTTCGGCATCAACTGCCGATAACGCATCATCTAAAATCAATAGTTCTGGATTAATTAACAGCGCTCTAGCAATCGCTAGTCGCTGGCGTTGACCACCGGACATAGAGATTCCTTCTTCACCGACCGCCGTATCGTAACCAGCTGGCATTCCTTGAATTTGGTCGTATAAATCACTCTTCTTGGCAGCTTGTTCAACCTGTTGTTGACTTGCATCCGGCCTAGCAAACCGGATATTCTCCCGAATTGTGTCGGAAAATAAAAACGTATCCTGAGGAACGTAGCCGATTGCCGGCATTAACGCATCTAGCTTGTAATGCTTAATATCAATGCCACCAAATTTAATTGACCCCTCATAGTTATCAAACTGACGTAAAATCAGCCGTAAAATTGTACTTTTACCGGAACCAACCTTGCCCACTAGACCAACGGTGTGGCCAGCAGGCACCTTGAAAGCAATATTTTGCAATGCAGGACGTTGGTCGTCAGGGTAAGAAAACGCCTTAACATCATAATCAATCTCACCACGTGGTGCTTGGTCAACGCCATCTGAATCATCAATCACGGCACTTTTTTGATTCAATAGGTCCATGACCCGGTCGTAGCTGGCATTACCTCGTTCCAAGGTGTTAAATAGCATCCCAACGGCAAACATCGGCCAAACCATCATGGCTAAATAGGAAACAAAAGAAACTAACGATCCGATTGTAATTGAACCATTGGTTACTAAATAACCACCATAAACAATCGTCACAACGTAGGACAAAGCAATGATCATCGTTGTCATCGGATCAAACAACGAATCCAGCCGGTTAACCCGGCGATTAATGTTAATCGTCGTTGCAACTTGATTGTTGAAATCAGCCATATCTTCCTGCTGCTGACCGAGGCCCTTAATGACCTTAATGCCGGTAATACTTTCTTCAGCCTTATTGTTAAGCCGAGAAAACGCCGCCTGCGAATCTCGGAAGGCAACATGGATTTTGGTTCCAAGGTACCTTGCCATCACCGCTAATAATGGAAACGGGATAATTGCAATTAACGTTAGCCGCCAATCAATCAGCGTGATCATTGCGATCAGGGTTGTCCCACCCGTAATCATTGAATCAGCAAATTGTAGAATCCCCCCGCCAGCAACTCGTTGAATTGCTGACAAATCGTTTGTGGCATGGGCCATCAGGTCACCGGTTCGGTATTTCTGGAAGAATTCCAAATCCATTTCGGTATAATGACGGAACAGACGATTTCTCAATACCTTTTCGAGCTTAGCCGCTTCCCCCCAAATCGCGGTTCGCCACATATAACGGGCACCGTACTGGGTAACTGCCGCAACCGTTAAAACTGCCAGCAAAATCCACAGGTTAGAAGCCGATAACTGACCCCGATGGATTGTATCGACTAACACCCCGATAATGCGTGGCGGCACGATGCCGACAAGTGCTGTTAACAGCAGGCCAAATAGGCCAACCAGGTAAATTTTCCATTCCTGCTTGAAGTACCAGCCTAACTTAATGAAAATACTCATGCTTCCACCTCTTAAAATTAGAAATTAATGAAATAATACAATTCTAGCATATATTGGGTAAGTTAACAGTATGTTAACACGATTGCCATTGCTATAGTGTCATTATAGTGTTACTATTTTGACATCAATTATCATGAAATTCTCATAATCAGCCAATGGAGGTAATTAAAATGTTCAGCGAAATTGGACAACTTATATTTGATAATGAAGCCGTCGCGAAAACCTCCGACTTTACAATGGGATTAGAAATCGAAATGCAGCGGGTCGACGAGATGGGAAATCTTAGTCAGGAACCCTACCCTGCCGCGGCCGGTGATGAGCAGACCAACCCGTGGATTACCAACGATTTTTTGGAAACCATGTCTGAAGTCGTGACACCACCGGCTGCCCACGCGCTAGATGCCATGCACTATCTCTACAGCATCAACACAGCGCTGCGGACCGCGCTTTCTCCTGGTGAGTTGCTCTGGCCATTATCCATGCCACCCCGACTACCAAAAGATAAAAGTAAGATTCCCCTGGCTAAAATGGGACCAAAAAAAGAAGCCTATTTAAAAGAATGGTTGAATCGCCATGGCTTTTCCGAGGGGACTCCTTCTGGCGCTCACGTCAATTTAAGTATTGATCCCCACGTCTTTAACCTAGTCGCTGATAATATGGCAGATCGCTTTTCCTCACACATTGAATTACAGAACTACCTTTATACCAAGATCGCCCAGGGCTTCTTACGATATCGTTGGGTCATTACATATTTATTTGGCGCCAGTCCGATTGCCGAAGCAAATTACTTTGAAGAAGGTGAAGGCCCAACCCACCCAATCAGAAGCATTCGCCAAAGCTCCCACGGTTTTGGTAACAAGTTCACTGGCGATTATACGAACGTTCAGCACTACGTTAACCAAATTGAGAACGGCGTCAAAGCAGGCAAGCTTATTTCGGACTATGAATTTCACGGTGCCGTTCGATTCAAGGGCAATACCAATCTCAAGGAGTTACCTAAAACTGGGGTTAATTACTTGGAACTAAGAATGCTTGACCTCGATCCAAGTAGTTCGGTGGGGATCAGGACTAATACACTCCGATTCTTCCGATTATTAGCCAGTTACTTCATTATGTCCCCCGGATTACATCCAGAAGACGTCAACCGAGTAATTGCGAGGGCCGATGAGATGAATGAAGAGGTCTCGGAAGAACAGCCAACTGCACCCTCAAAGTATCAGGCGGGTGCCAGAGCATTTTTACAAAGTCTTGAAATGTACGCTAACAAAATTCAACTGGGCCCAGAATACCAAGAAGAATTGGATGACTTAGAAGACCGCATTGAGAATCCCCTGACCACCCCAAGTGCGAAATTAATGACTCATGTAGAAAATGGCTCCTTAACAAATTACGCATTACGTCGAGCTAAACGATATCAAGAATCAGCGTTACAGTCAATCAGACCGTTTAAAGGATTTGAAAACAAGACGCGGTTATCCGCTGATGAGCTGAAGCATGAATTGTTCAAAGGAAGTTGGGAACCTGACCAGGATAAGCAGCGGAACTAACCTCAGTCCGTCTTAAAAGATGAAAGCAAAATTCACCTATTTTTCATTATATTGGCGTATACTCATTGAAATAGTTTTGAAGGGTACATTATTTGAACATGAGGGGTACTTGTTGGTTAGGACAGCTGTACAAAGGCTCTTTCCATAAATTAGCGATGTCTTGATTTACAAAGTAGTAAAAAGAACAATCAGTTTGATATATTCTTGACCGTGCTTTGAAAAGCAAACAATTGTTGCTTGAATGAAACATCAATAATCGCTGAATCATGGAAAGAGCCTGTACAAAGCAAGGATCTGCGTGTAAGCAGCTCAATCAAAAATCCCAAAATCAGGGATTTCTGGTTGAGGAGACTTATATTCCAGTTTCTAAACGCTTTGTTCCGCTCACTTTACTAGGACAGCTCCGCAGAGCAACAATCTGCGCGTAAGCACCTCTACCAAAAATCCCAGAACCGGGGATTTTTGGTAGAGGAGACTTACACTCCGATTGTTAACCGCTCTGCTCCGCTCACTTTATTTTTAGGACAGCTACGTCAGGCAGAAACTTCCATATAAGCACCTTGGTCAAAAATCCCCAAACCAGGGATTTCTGACCAAGGAGACTTATATTCCAGTTTCTAAACGCCTGACTCCGCTCACTTACTTTTAGGAGGGATTTATTTGCGTCCAAGAATTGCACTACCTGCCGACACGCTTGCCGAGGCAACCAACGTTATTAACGAACGCAACGCGGCGTTTGCACCAAGGCCTGCGATTGAAGCAATCGTGAAGTCCGGTGGCGTCCCCGTCATCTTTCCAAGTGTCAATCCGGAAGATGTTCGTGACTATATGACTCTTTTTGACGGCGTCTGCTTCTTAGGTGGCGCGGACGTTGATCCCACATTTTACGGGGAAGAGCCATTTCAAAAGTTGGGGATGACCTACCTCAAGCGCGATTTATTTGAAATCGAACTACTTAAGCAATCGGTAACTGCTGGTAAGGCAATCTTCGGGATTTGTCGAGGAATGCAGCTTATCAATGTTGGTCTTGGGGGGACCTTATACCAGGATTTATCTCAAGACTTGCACGCAACCTTGAAGCATTCTCAAGAAGCTCCCGGCAATATGCCATCACACCACATCACCGTTGATCCAAATAGTCGCTTGAACGACATCATCGGTCCCCGCCCTTACGTTAATTCCCGTCACCATCAGGCCGTTAAAGACGTTGCGCCGTACCTGAAAGTTACCGCTAGGGCAGACGACCAGGTAATCGAAAGCGTTGAATCCATTGATAATGATCAAATTCTGGCGGTTCAATGGCATCCCGAGAACATCTATAAGCACTACGAAGACTCCAAAAAGTTATTTAGAGACTTTGTTGCCCGCAGTAAGCGCGTTGCAGAAAAAACACGTGTTAACCAGTAGTTGCTCTGATCACGGAGATTGTCACTAATCAATTATCATATTAAAGGTCGACCCATTATTCTTTTCTGGGTCGGCCTTTTGGCATCTAATAAAACAATATCTCGCAAAATCCAACTAGCACAGCAGTCGATCCATCTACTGAGCTTGTGAATATGCTCTCCTATAGTAAGCTGGAACAGGTGCAACTACATCAATAGATCTCGCAATTACCATTACTTCATACATATCGCAAACCGAAAACCAGAAACCTCGAAATGAATCCTACTTTTTTAAGTTATTACACAATAACTGGGAAAGGCCTCTTTTTGCTGGTTGGCAATGGTGGTTAGGCCTTATTAATCCAGCGTTTTAGTCAATTATTTGATCATCATTAACCTCCTTGCCAATCAGGCAACCACCCTTACTTACCAAAAAACAATTGTGCTCGAACTTCACTTATGATATATTCACAAAGTAATAACAAGATAACTGATACATGATATGTCGCTTAACAATTTCTGGGGGTTAATTATGAACAAGACAAAAATCATCACAATTGCTTCAACCGCAACCATGGCATTGGCTATGCTGCCAATCACGACTCACGCCAGCGCAACGGTTCCATCAAAGATGCGTGGCGCTTGGTATCAAAACTTGTCATCAGTTAAACGTAGTAACCGCACTTACGTTAAAATGACAACTCATTCAATTAGTTACGGCTCCAACGCTTCTCATTCAGACTTCGCAGGTTCTAATTTACGAGTTGCTAAGTTAAAGCAAGGTTGGTACCGAATTGGTCCTAAGGCTTTCTCAATTGGTGACTTCAAAGTGAAAAAAGTCAAGATCGCCGGTAAGTACAACACATCTTTGCTGCAACGTTACATGGCAAAGTCACACTATGCCGAAGTTTTCGTTCGTGATCATGTGGCTTTACCATTGAATGATGCAAATTACTTTTTGAAGTAAACAGAATTTGTACTAAAGTAACATTAGTAGTTCTTAGTTAAAATTAAGCATTTTAAACCTAACTAAAGGCTTTGACATTGGACAATTAGCCAAATAAGCATCGCAAAACCAGCACCTTTCGCACTGGTTTTGTGATGCTTTTTCAATTCACGATTAATTATACCTATTTCTCAAACAACACCCGACCTATTTAAAAATATGCCGTGTTGTGTTTAAAACAGTTGCACTAACGTTGATCATTCTTAATAATCACATTAACCATTATCCGCTACTCAATCTCCACATTCATCCCCTGCCGCAGCTTCTCCAAAATGGCTTTCTGTTCTGCTGGATTTAAATTTTCAAAGCCAATTGTCGGGTTGTGAACTAAATCATCTTGATACCCCTTGGCGAAAGTTACCAGTAACTTGAACAACTCATTCGCCGCTGAATGGGTCCAATTAGTCATACGGGCGCTGGGCGTTAAGGTTGGGCTATCAATTTGTTCCTTTAGGGTGAAGCAGAGATGTTGGGCAGAAAACGGCACGAGAATGTCGGCACTAAACCGTTCTAACTGATCAATAAACTGCCAGGCCTCATCATGATACTGCGTACGATCCTGCGGCGATTCCAACGCAACTTCTTCGTTCATTTTCTCAGCAGTCGCAATCTGATCATCCGCCGTTGCCAAATCAAATGGTCGTTCAGCCACAAAGTACGCGAACATCAACCGAATCAAATTAACAGTTGCCGCCGAAATTCCGTATGGCTCAAATGGATTCAAATCAAACGTGCGAAATTCAATGTAGGAAATCCCTTGAGTGAGCAAATCCTTAATGTTAGTGCTTCGTTTCAAGCGAACACTACCATAATATTCCCGTTCAGCGATTAACGTGCCGGCCGCAGTTGCTTTCACAATTTGGTCAACGTAATCGCCAACGCTCTGGTAACTTGCTAAGAAACCATTACCAAACCCAAAGTGAGAATTCCGCAATGACCGCACTGGCTGATTTGGCGTCTGGGTATCCTTGGCAAAATAATTACTAAAGGCTTGTGGCGTCGCACCAAATAGGTAGGTGAGCAGCCAGCGATAGCGCATAAAACCAACGGCCGCTTGCAAGTACACCTGGTCAGTTGCTGCCTGGTTATCGATAATTCCAAGGTCAGCAAGTGCCTTATCAGTCAGCCCCACATTAATATGGATGCCAGTTTCAGCAGTTCGTTCAATTTTTCGAATTTGCGCCACCCGCTTGCGGTACTCATAATTGTCATGATTGGTCTTCGCAATCACAATGTCTGAATGATCGGCACGTAACTTGGGTGGCATGCTGTAAGGCCATAAATACTCATTACTCGCTAATGAACCACGCAGCGCTTGGTGATAAGCTCCCAAATATTTCAACGTTTTAGCCGTAGTTGTTGTTGGCGGGGTGATGAGCTCGGACTGGGTCTCTAAGAAATCGTTTTTAATGAAATGATGTTTCTTTTCATCTAACAGCCCATGGGGATAATCATTATGGCTCAGTTCCCCGTCCTTATTAATTCGATGGGTTTCAACTTCTAAGCCCACCTTCACATTGATTAAATCTGAAATTTTACTATTTGATTGAGATGTTTTCATAAGATCGCCACCTAATTATCAAACACCAGCAAGCCTACTTTTTCTGGTAATTATCCGGCTTACCCATCACGCCAAACAACCGTTGACGCAATTCATCAGCATCCATATCTGGCTGTTCTTGGAAGCCGGTAAATGGGTTAGGATTTTCATGCGCCCGGTTTTGATACCGATTCGCCATCGACAACCCATAAGACATCAGTGAACCATCAATTTCATGATCCATCAACGTTGCGGCTGGCGTCAACCGCGGGTTATCCAGACGATCCTGCATCGTATCCAAGATTTCTTGGTATTCTGGTCCCCATTGAATCGTCGCGCCAAATAGTTGTAGCTGATCAAGAAAGTTCTGGGCTTCATGATGATAAATGGTCTGCTGAGTTGGGCTTTCCATAGCAACGACTTCATTCATCGCCCGCCCTTGATCCAATTTCAAGTTAATCTTATCCGGAGTCGTTATCATCGGTGTCATCATAAAGTAACTCAGCAAGATTCTAAAGAAGCGAACCGCCGAAGTCCGGACACCTAGTGCCGTGGTAGGGTCCAAATCGAGCATTCGTAGCTCGATATAATCAGTACCATCCTTAACCATCTTCGTTAGATCACCGCTCATTGATTTCAACCGGACACTGGTATGGTACTCAGCTTCACTAAATAGCTTACCCGCCTGAATGTTTTGTTCAATATTATCGACGTATTCACGAACTGACCGATAGTTGTGAGAAACGTCAGATGTCAAACCATAGTGGGACGAGCGAATACTGCGCACCTCGTGGCTAGGTTGATCCTCATCAGGTTTAAAGTAGTTGTTCTCAGCAAAAGGACTATTCCCAAATAGATATGTAATCAACCAACGGTAATAACTGAAACCCTGTGCAAGCTTAATGTAAATATAATTCACAAATTCTGCGTATGATTTGTACTGGTCACGCTGCGATTGCCATACCGTCTTTAACACGTCATCATTAATACTAACGTTCAAATGAACGCCCACAGGTAGTCCCTGCGTATCACTGCGGGTTTTAATCCACTTTTCATAGTAAGCCCTTTGCTTGGGATCGACGTTGGCAATCGGGATGGTACTTTTATCCTGCGGCAGCACAGGTGGCATGCTCAGCGGCCAAAGCAGTTCGTTCGGTTCCAGGGCATTTCTTAAGGTATCATTAAGTGCCATCAAGTAGTGCATCGCATCAAACGACTTTCTAGCCGTCGGTGTAATGACTTCGCTTTGAACCTGATAGACGTCGGTTTTGATGAAGTGATTTTTGCGTTGATTGCCCAATAGTTTAGGGTAGGGTTCCTTGGTAAGCTGCCCGGCTGAATTCACTCGAATGGTTTCAACCTCAATTCCCATGTTAAAATCACTCGCACTGGCAACAATTTCATTATTAAATATGGTCTGGCCGATTTCGTCAAACATAGACATCCCTCCTTAAAGTAAAGTGAGCGGAACAAAGCGGTTAGAAGCTGGAGCCTAAGCAGTCTTGCCCGAAAATCCTGGTTTTGGATTTTTGGGTAAGATTGCTTAGGTGCAAGCTTCTACTTTGTGCAGCTGTCCTAGTAAAGTGAGCGGAACAAAGCGGTTAGGGATCGGAGTGTGAGTCTCCACTAACGAAAATCCTGGTTTTGGGAATTTTTGTTAGCGGTGCTTACGCGTAGATCTTTGGCTGACGCAGCCGTCTTAGCTTGTGCAACATGTAAAAACTTATTACAACGATGTTGAGAAAGCTCGGTATTTTAATGTACCGGGACTGTCGGTTAGTTTTCGAAAAATGAATCCGTGATGATCGTGCGGAATTTCTCCTAGTTTGGCCGTCTTTACTTCCCAAATATTGTTAATGCCATGATATAATATGATTATCGAATCTGAGTATCAGGGGGGATCCAAATGGTTTTGGCCGGGGTGAAGTTAAGAATCTATCCAAATCAGGACCAACAGCTCAAAATTAAACAGAACTTTGGCTATAATCGGTTTGTCTGGAACCAAATGTTAA
>NZ_AZEB01000070.1 GCF_001434135.1 Lentilactobacillus kisonensis DSM 19906 = JCM 15041
AAAATAAAGTAGACGTGCCCTTCCTCATCAACCCAGTGATTGCGTAAGGCATACTCTAATCGGTCTTTCAGTACCATATAGGCCAATTTGGCTCCACTACTTAAATATCGATATTGTTCGCCGTACATCAATACTTTTGGAAACTGAAAGAATGAGGCTTCGTAAACATTGTTAACCTCGTAATAATTGAAATTATCGAATTCTTTCATCATATAAGCCCCGTTTCTATATCCAACTCATGTTGATTCAAAAGATCGCTGCTAAAACACCTAACTTGCTTTGCTAAGATTAAAAACTTGGGGAACCCTTTGAATTAACATGATACCAATTCAAAAGGTTCTCGATACTTGGCATCTATTAATTTATCAAAGACCACCGCGATTCTTTTTTGCTGGCAATGGTAGTTTGAACAGAATAACGATTGAAATTGCATACACAATTAGAATTGGAATCAATAACATGCCATAAGTGATTGACCACGTCAAAACTGTCATTAATAACGTCCCAACCGTATTTAATAATACTAACGTTTTTCTAGTGAGGTTAAATGAATTCCACATTAAAAACCACCAGTAGACTAATGAGCTGAGCAGTGCAAAGCCACTCCAGTCAGTTAATGTCAATATTCATTTACCTCCTTATAAATTAATTGATTTTATAGTATATTAAGATCTGCAAAAGTTAACGGTCATACTCTAAAGGTGGATAAGGAGCTAGAGTATCTTTAATTCCTTGTCGATGATCATAAATACTTAAAGAAACTTTTTTATCTTGCCAAGACATATTATAAATATATTGATAGGTATGATGTTGGTGGCGAATTGAAACATCTTCCTCCCATTGTCCCATATTGACCCAATTAAAAACTATTTTCTGATTTTTAATGCTATTTGTTGGAATCTTTTGGGCAACCATGTACGTTTGAACGGCTCCAGTAAAGTAAACACGGTGTTGCCAATAAATAGTAACCAAACTATAAAAGTAAGTCCTACCAATAAAGCCATTATGTAGCTATATCTTTTTAACATAACTAATTCATATTCTTTCCTTACTATACTTTAACATTTGCATACCGAAATATCCGCCTTCCCATAGACAGTAACACACTTCCTGTCAAAAAATAGTTTCCATTACCGATTTAAAAAAGGTTATTGTTGGATTGTGATTTTATTCCGAATTTTCGCCAAATAATCTAACAGTCCTTTTAACATCTACTCAGCTACTAAAAGGGTAATGAAGCTATTTACAATAAGCCATTATATTTTTGTTACTTTTTATGTTCTTTGATAAATCGATAAATTCGATTATTTAAGGGGTGGTTAACTTTTGTAAACTGTACTAAGGCAAAAGCCAAAGCAAAATAAATTATATTTAAATAGACGTTATACAAATAATACAAAAGCATATACAAAATAACAACTGAGATTCCAAAACCAATTAATGAAATTCAAGTTTTTAATGCTGTCAAATAGTTCACTTCCTAGACTATGTCTTGGTAATCGTCTTCTTCAAGAATTTAACAAATTCAATTGTTTTCAACTAAGTTAATATCATTACTTTCGAAAAATCAATCATAAAGCTTATTCTGTATCTTTTCATGATCCTCAATTATTTAACCTATCTTTCCTAATTAAGTGTCAACACCAATTCCGTAAACTATTCATCAAATTCTTATAATGAAACGTGTACCAGTATACTTCAGATGTTCGTATACATAATAGTGTTGTTTGATATAGAATCGATAGGGTCTACCCTATTGTATTCGGCTGAAAGTTGGATTATTATTAGTTACATATAAGTGATCCGGAGGCGNCCAGATAAAATATGTATTATCATTAGTTACATATAAGTGATCCGGAGGCATTCTAAAAATGACAAAAATTGGTTACGCACGAGTTAGTACTCGTGAGCAAAATCTAGCCCGGCAAATTGAACAACTACAAGCAGCGGGAGTGACAAAACTTTTCCAAGAGAAACTTTCTGGAAAAAATGCTGCCCGCCCACAACTTCAAGCCATGCTGGATTATCTTCGTGACGATGATGAGGTAATTGTGCTAAGTTTAGATCGGTTAGGTAGAAATTCAGCCGATTTAACAGAAATTATGGAAGCTATTCGCCATAAGGGGGCCACCTTAAACATTTTAAATTTACCGAGCTTTAATAGTATTGAAGATCCTAACTTACGTAACTTGATTACCAATATCATTATTGAGCTTTATAAGTATATGGCCCAAGAAGAACGTGAGACAATCAAAGTAAGACAGCGACAAGGGATTGAAATTGCTAAACG
>NZ_AZEB01000071.1 GCF_001434135.1 Lentilactobacillus kisonensis DSM 19906 = JCM 15041
CGCCTCCTGCGAGGGTAGGACGTTGCCACGCAATATGAAAAGTCTTCAATGGTATTTACTGTTGAAGGCTTTTGTTTTATATTGAGATAAGTACATATTTTAAAAGAATACGGGTGAAACTATGAAGCGCTACAAAGCATACCGATTAACCTTAGGATGGCAAATCTTGATTGGGTTAATCTTGGGAGTTATCTTCGGCGTCATTTTTTATAAAAACAACACGGCAATTACAGCCATGCAAAATATTGGAACGATGTTTATTAACTTAATCCAAATGATTGTTTTGCCGATTGTGGTTTCTTGTTTGACAGTTGGAATTGCCAGTATGGGTGATATCAAAAAGCTTGGTAGGGTTGGCCTGAAAACCATTATCTACTTTGAATTAATGACGACGATTGCAATCGCACTTGGAATGATTGTTGCTAATGTACTCCATCCAGGGACCCTGATTGATATTCACTCGCTGCATGGCTCCGATATTAGTCAATATATGGCAACCGCAAAGACGGCGCAACATACTGGAATCTGGGGAACACTACTGGGAATTATTCCAACCAACATCTTCCGGTCGCTGGCTAATGGCGATATGATGCCCGTTATTTTCTTTTCCGTCTTCTTCGGTCTTGGAATTGCGGCGATCGGTGAAAAGGGGAAGATTTTAATTGATGCCCTTAATGCGGTTGCTGAGGTGATGTTCAAGGTTACCAATTGGGTAATGCATGCAGCACCAATTGGCGTTTGTGCTTTAATTGGCGTTGCCCTGGCTGAAATGGGAATTGGAGCGTTAATTCCATTAGGTTATTTTGTTGCGATCGCCTATGTTACGATGACCGCTTTTATTTTGGTGATCATGGGAATTGTTGCTAAAATCTTTGGGTTCAGTATCTTTGATTTGTTATTAGTCATTAAGGATGAAATTGTGTTAGCATTTTCCACCGCCAGTTCTGAGGCCGTTTTGCCAAAGATGATTGAAAAAATGGGAAAATTTGGTTCAAGTCAAGGGATCGTGTCCTTTGTTATTCCAACCGGGTATACGTTTAATCTTGATGGCTCCGCAATTTATCAGTCAATCGCTGCGTTATTCCTCGCTCAGGCTTACCATATTAACCTATCAATTGGTCAGCAGATCACCTTACTAGTCGTTTTGATGATTACTTCAAAGGGCATGGCTGGCGTTCCTGGTGCATCGTTTGTTGTTCTATTAGCAACAATTTCGACGATTGGCGTCCCAGTTACTGGACTAACTTTTATTGCTGGTATTGATCGAATCGTGGATATGGGCCGAACAGCGGTGAACGTCGTTGGGAATTCACTTGCTACGGTGGTTATTGGTAAATCTGAAAAGGAATTCGACGAAGTAAAATCCAAGAAATACATTGCAACATTCAAAAAATAGCCAAATAAATAAACGCTAACGTTTCTTCTAGCAGTTCTTGTTAGAGAGACGTTAGCGTTTAGGAGTCGTAGCAGTGACGAGTCTATAATAAGCGATTTAAGACCCTTAACAGGTCCATTTCTCGTTGAATGGAGAAGGGCGTGTCCGTTCGCATATAATAGTCAATCGTTTTAAGCGCAATTGTTGCCAGAATATCAATGATATAAGGATCCTGAGAGATATCCGCATCGACGAGGGCGTCCTTGATGAGGACAACTACCTGACTTTTGAATCGAACGGTTTCATCCTGGATACTTTCAAGTGCAATAACTGTCTGGCAGAATTCGGGGTCCGAGGTCATATTCGTAACAAGTTTTTCGAGACCAGTTGGCAGGGTATCCTCCTTGATTGCCTGATGATAGACGAAACGTTTCTTCAGAAGCTGTCCAAGATCTATGATTTTTGATA
>NZ_AZEB01000072.1 GCF_001434135.1 Lentilactobacillus kisonensis DSM 19906 = JCM 15041
CTTTTTTTAGGATTTCGTTCTCCTCAGACAGCGAAGCCAGTCGCTTTTCCATCGCTTTGATTTCGTCTGGCGATTTACCGGATTGAGTTTTGGCCTGGCCCTGGATCCACTTATGAACGGTTGAATAGCCAATGCCATATTCTCTGGCCAGTTGAGCAGCTGATTCGCCTTGCTTATATAGGTTGATAATGTTTTGTTTGAATTCTTTGTCGTAACGAGTTGGCATGTAAAAATTCCTTCCTTTTGAGAGACGATTTATTCATTATACGCTCTCTTAAAAGTTGTCTCAGGAATCAGCTTACATCCAAAGTGTGGATTACGTGATAAGTCACAACGATTAATTACAGCCTAAGATAATCAGAAGAACAATTCCCATTCTAACGTTAGCAAAGGGCCCATTTCTAAATAAAAAAGAGCCCCATGGACGATTGCACGTAGAAGTTATGGAAACTGAGTGGATACCCATACTTTAACCAAACCCAAAAATTAATTAAATTGAATAACTTCACTTTTTAGACAATCCTATTGGCTATTAGTCACTAGAACTCAGATTGGTAAATTAACTGATAACATTGGTGCTCTTAAAATGATATCAAATAATAAAAAATTATGTTACAATTCCAATTAGAAGGGGAGTGTTTATTATGTTAGAAAAAAGCGCAGATTTAGGAGACTACGGTCCAGCACCCTTTGCACCTGATTTAAAATCGGCTGCTTTGGAAAATGAAAATTATCGAACTACTTTGTGGACCGGGGATCATTTTCAAATCACATTAATGGCTATCCCAGCCGGAGGTGGTGATATTGGCATGGAAATTCATCATGGTAATGATCAACTTATTTACTTAGTAGCCGGTATTGGCCACGTTAAAATGGGGAAAGATAAAGATCATTTAACAGTTGATCAGGAAATTCATCCGGGAGAGGCTGTAGTTGTTCCTGATAACACTTGGCATAACGTGATCAACGCTGGAAAACAGACCATGAAGGTCTTCTCTATTTATTCACCGGTCAAGCACAAAAAAGGAACTAATGAAGCCACTAAAGCCGATGCAATTAAGCAGGAGGGCCCTCTGGAGGGTACTGGTGAATAAGACAAATTATTTATCAAAAGATATGATTTATGTCAAGAACTAATGGTATTCTTTGATAAATAATTTGAATTAGAATTTTTTCTGAACTATGCAATTAATAATTTTTTAGTTGGGCAAATTAAAAGCTATCTCAAATTACTGAGGTAGCTTTTTTATGGTTGCTATAATTATTGTATTGGGTCTCCCGGTGCGTGAATTTTACCTGTAGAACTAACTCCCCAAGAAAGTCCGTCATCGTTGACAAAACTCCAGTTACCGTTCTCTCCTTTGATGGTCTCAAGCTCGTCTAACGAATACCCTCCAAAACTATCAACATTATCAGCATCCGCCCAATTTTTTAAGACTTGCCTAGCTTGGGATTCAGTTAAGGCCGTAGAACTAGTTGTAGACTGAGTAGAAGAAGACTCTGATGAACTAGAGTTTTCGACTGATGAACTACTTTCAGAGGAATCTGTGTCATCATTAGTAGAGTTTGCCGTTGTGTCCTTATTTTGAGTAATTAATTTTTGTTCAGTCAAATTATTTGAACTGGCAATGTTATGTGTAAATTTAGTATAGGCCAACTTATTGTCAGAGTTCAGGTACTCAATGTAGCCATCACCTAAAGTACCTTGTTCGGGCATCTTTTGAAATAGCTGGTTGATACTTTTTGTCGAGAGCGTAAAATATCTTGTGTAAATGCATA
>NZ_AZEB01000073.1 GCF_001434135.1 Lentilactobacillus kisonensis DSM 19906 = JCM 15041
TATCGGCGGGACTTATGTCCCAGCCACTTTTTCGTTTATTTCAGTAAACCATCTCGAAATGCCACGTCAGGATAGCCAATATCTTTCTTGTCATATTGGTCGAAAGACATATTATAAGTTGTTGGATCCTCATTTAAATTAATTGTGAGTATAACGTGTAGATTCTTATCCTTAGGGTTTACAGTATGGCGATTACCACCGGAATCCACCCATCGGAAGTAAAGCCGATAGTGATAGGCTCCAGGTTCAACCGAACCGTCATTTGAATCAATGACACCTTGGACTTTAGAACCGTTGGATAATAGTTGGATTCGTGGCGCAACTGAAGTGTTGTTCGTTGGTCGAAATGTGATGGTGCCGCCTGTTTGAGTAGCACCTAGTTTGGTACCAAAGCTTTGATAATGGTCACCAAAATAGTAAGCAAGGGTTGCTTGATTAATCCCTTTGTTCAGAGGAAAATTAAAGTGACTAAAACGAATGCTAGGATCGGTTGGTTTAACGTTCGTGGGTAACACATCTCTGTAGATAGTATCCCCAAGATAGGGTGAATCCGCCACGTGAGTCTTATAGATAGTAGCGTTAATTGTTCCCAGTGATTTGTCGTTTATTGGGTATGCAAATGCAGTTCCTTTACTGCGGACATAAGCATTTTTATAAACGTTATACCAGCTATAATTCTTTCCGGTCATTTGTTTTGGAAAACTGCTAAAATATTTTTTGCCGTCAAATTGTAATTTGTTTGACTCAAATAGTGAATCCCAGCCTGCGATGGAAGCTGGAATTGCCCGCGTAGCGTAATGATTTGGCATGATCGGTAAATTATTAACTTTATACAATTTATAGTGTTTGGTTTTATTCTTGGGATAAGTGGCTCTCCCGCTAGTCGGATCATACTTATACGTACCATTCATTACTTCTGCGTCAAAGCCGCTTTTTCCTTGCCCTTTGTACCACAGATGACCATTCTTATGGTAGGAATATTGGGCAGCATGAACGGAGTTGCACTGACTTGAACTGAGCAATTCAAGACCAGCAAAAATAGTAAGCAAAAGAAATAGCTTATACGAAATATGGCGTGACTTCATATTATTACCCCCTCAAGTAAATAATAGATTAAGTATATCACTATCAGTTAGTAACTATAGCGGCTTAACAAAAGTCTCATGAGAATTATATAATCATTATGGCAAAATAAATGATTCCTACAGATTATTCAGCTGTATAATTAACCCGTAACTATCCGCGATATGGGTAGTTATAAAAAATTACTGGAGGGATTATTTATGAGGGAAATACGATTTGCCGCAGTTGGTTTACTAGCTGCAGGACTTGGCTTTGGAGCTATTGCTCAAGTTCCGGCTAAGGCAGCAAGCTGGCATAATGGGACGCCAAAAGTGTTGAGGCATACTTGGCGGGGGTATGGTAAGACCCAGTGGTATAACTGGAAGTTTTCAGCAACCAAAATCAAGGCCTGGAATAACGACAAGAGTGCCGGTGACTATGGATCTTCTGAATATTGGAAGAACGTTAAGTACAAAAAGACAAATGGCAAAACCTACAAGTTAACTGGATTTGCTGGTAAAACCAAAGATAGATTTACCGTCAAGGTGAGCGGGTCGACTGTCCAAGTATGGCAAGAAAAACGCGACACCGGGCTTTATAAGCTGTAAAGTGAAAGAGGAGAAGTAATGATGTTAAAAATTAATTTGAAAAAAGTTGCAATGATTTTAGTGCCTCGATTTAAAATTGAAGTGCAACACCTGC
>NZ_AZEB01000074.1 GCF_001434135.1 Lentilactobacillus kisonensis DSM 19906 = JCM 15041
CCGCCAACCCGAACTACGATATTACAGTGGTGGCTGGGAAGCTAACCATTACGCCAACTGCAACGATGGGAAACGTCCTTGTCGGCAATCAGACTAAGGTTTATGACGGCGATGCCAGCACCGATCCAACCACCTTTGACGTTACCCTGCCAAAAGGGATGACGGCACCTAAAGATGCTTGGGCAGCGGCTGATTTTGATACCAGCAAGATTAACAGTCAGAACGTTGGTGACTACGATGTGACTTTGAGTCAAGCCGGACTGGCTAAGCTCCAGGCGGCCAATCCGAATACCACGATTGATGCAAAGAGTGTCACTGCTGGGAAGTTCACCATTACCAAAGCACCCATCACGATTACCGGGCCAACGGTCACTAAAGTTTATGATGGTCAGCCGTACAGCGATAAGACCAAATTGGTTGCCACCATTGCCGGTAAGCCCAAAGCTGGGGTTGATCTTACGACGCCGCAATTGGGTGATATCAGTAAGGATGTCGACGTTGGTGACTATGACATTGCGGTGATGATTGATGCGGATGCTAATCCGAACTACGCTATCACGACTAAGGCAGGTCAGTTAACCATTACGCCAAGCACGACGACTGACAAGGTCGTCGTCAACGGTGACACTAAAGTTTATGACGGCGACGCCAGCACGGATCCAACCACCTTTAAGGTAACCTTACCAAAAGGCATCACGGCACTAAAAGATGGCTGGAAAGCCGCTGACTTTGACGCCAAGATTACCAGCCAGAACGTTGGTAGTTACGATGTCACTTTGAGTAAAGCCGGAATTGCCAAATTGCAGGCGGCTAATAAGAACACCACGATTGACACTGATAATGTCACTCCCGGTAAGTTCACCATTACCCCAGCGAAAGTAACGGTTACTGGGCCAACGGTCACCAAGGTTTATGATGGTCAGCCGTATAGCGATCAGACGAAGTTAGTCGCGACGGTGACTGACAAACCCAAACTGGGTGTCGATGTGGTTTCTCAATTAGGCGACATTAGTAAGGACGTCAACGTTGGAAGTTACGATATCCCGGTAACTGCCGATGCGAAGGCTAACCCGAACTACGAGGTGACGGTGGTTGCAGGTAAGCTGACGATTACGCCAACGACCACTACTGACAAGGTCGTGGTTGACGGCGATACCAAAGTTTACGATGGGGATGCCAGCACGGATCCAACGACCTTTAAAGTGGAATTGCCTAAGGACATTAGTGCCCCAACGGCTGGCTGGACGCAGGATGATTTTGATACTTCTGGCATTAACAGTCAAAACGTTGGTAGCTATGATGTTACTTTGAGCAAGGCTGGCTTAGCTAAGCTCCAAGCAGCTAATGCCAATACCACGATTGATGCTAACAACGTGACTGCTGGTAAGTTTACGATTACTCCAGCACCAATTATCATCACCGGTCCAAACGTCACCAAGGCTTACGATGGTGATCCGTACACCGGTCCGGTTAATATCGATGTTAAGGGTCAGCCAACTAACGGTGACAAGGTGAACTACACAGTTGGCGACATCAGCAAGGACACCGCCATTGGCACCTACCCAATCACGATCACGGCCGCTGCCAGCGACAATCCTAACTACACGATCACCATCAATCCAGGGACGTTAACCATTACGCCAGCGACGGTCGATAAGAGCGCGATTAACTTGCAGCCCA
>NZ_AZEB01000075.1 GCF_001434135.1 Lentilactobacillus kisonensis DSM 19906 = JCM 15041
CCTGAATTATTCATAGTTCATAAAAATCCCGTCAGTTTTCGAAAAAACACGAAAACTGACGGGTATGTCTTTATCTTTTGCTGAAATACGATGTTTATCAGTTCTAGCTAGTGAGATCTTTCAACTAACTCAGAATTGCTTTGAACTTTTGGATACACTTGTCCCTTGGTTGTACAGATTTTTTTAATTTTGCCGGTTATTCAATAGCCTGGATACGCTGTAGAGCCTGGTAGAACAGCCGATGGTAAACATGATGCGAGCTCAGCCGCAACTGAATGCGTCGGCCAGTATGCACAACACGTGCCGCAACTTTGAATAAACGGATCCGCAATGTGCTAACGCACAAGCCGGAATCATGTTTTGTCAGTGCTAGCTGCTTTAAAAAGTTGACAATATTGTAAGCCAGTACACTAACCATCATCCGGGCAGCGTTGGCATTAAACGTTGAACTATCAGTCTTATCGAAAAAGAAACCTGTTTTAGCTTCTTTGATGTAATTTTCCATTTGGCCGCGTTTGTGATACAGTTCGAAGGCAGTTTCAGCCGTTAAATTAGTCAGATTAGTGACGATAAATTCATGTGAAAAGATCAGCTCACCGGCTGCTCGAGTTGATTTAATATAGATCTGCCGTGGCTTAGGCCACGATGCTGATTGATAGATTTCAGAGTAGTAGTGAGTCTCTTTCTCTTGCCACTGGGTTTTATCACTGATCTTGACGAACTTTTCAGCTAGATTCTGCAGTTTCCGATTGCATTTGAGTCGAATAATGTAAAACACATCGTCGGCTTCACAGACATCGTAAATTTCTGGCGTGGCGAAGCCACTATCACCACGAACCAGAATGTCAGTCGTGGGCAGTTGAGTTCGATAATGCTTTAATAGTGGTGTTAAAAAAGCTTTTACATCTTTGCTGGTGTAGGCATTTCCAGGACGCAAGACAGCTTTCAATAAGTTACCATCTTGATCAGTTGCCAGTAATGGATGATATCCTTCAGTACCATAATGTGCGTTGTAGTTAGTGGCTTCCTGTTTGCCATAAGTGTCTGAGTGAGTCGAATCGATATCAATAATCGTGGCTGTCTGGTTGGTTAACAGTCGAGCCCGATCGATCAAGGCCTCATTTAAAGTCTGTAATGTGCTAACACTATCTTTATCAAAACGTTGCCAAAAACGTGATATTGTTGCTTGTGAAGCCAAAGACGGTTTATCCAATAATAATTTAAAAAGTGGTTCTTTTTCTAAAAAAGTTGCCGCAAAATCTGTGCTATAACCGGCAATAATCTGAAGAATTAACTGTTTTAAGATACTAGAATTACTGTGTTGACAATACCGTCGCTGGTCACTGAACCTCAATAGTTTATCGGCCAAGTTGGTGAACTGAAACTTTGCCATCAGTTCTACACACAATGTTAGCCCGCCATCGGAAGATAATTGGCCACCCGTATGCGATACTAAAATGTTTTTGTTGAAATTGAATGCCATTTCCTGTAAAGTTTTCAATGTAGAGTCCTCTTCTCTCATGTGGTTTTGTTTGGCAATTTAACTATACCAGAGCTGAGGCTCTTTTTGTGCACTTAAAAGGTGAAAATGCAAAATACCCATCAAACGCGTGAAGCATGTGTTTGATGGGTATTTTGCATATCTTTGTGAATAAATCAGG
>NZ_AZEB01000076.1 GCF_001434135.1 Lentilactobacillus kisonensis DSM 19906 = JCM 15041
TATTACTTAAGAGATTTTAGACAGCTTCTAACACTTTTAGTATAGAAGGGTAATGTTTTTGCTTGGTATTGATTGGGTAAAGAAATGGTAAAAAATAAGAGCGTGACAAGACCCGGGTTGACCCCAGAGCATAAGGCAGAAAATCCAGTAGCGAACGGTTTTTGTTCGTTACTGGATTTTTTGTCTTATGTGGCCGGGGTCAGGGTCGTCGGAGCGTATTTCAGAAGCCGAAGGGTGCTCAAAATAGCATAACTGCTCAACTATACACATTCCAAAAAAGTCCCCCACCCAGCAGCAAGTCACTCACCCATCACATCTTCCGCCAGACCTTCAGCATAATCAGCATCGCCACAATCAAGGCGACAGAAATCCCCAAAGTCAGCATCCAAGCGTATTGCATCCCGGCTAACGGCAGTTTCACGTTCATCCCATAGAATCCGGTAATAATCGTTGGCACAGCCATGGTCAGTGACCAAATTGTCAAAAATTTCATTGTATCGTTCAGATTATTGTTGGCAATACTGTTGAAGGTGTGATCAATGCGGTCAACGACTTGGGTTTCAATCTCAAACATCCGTTGGACCTGTTCTCCTTCAATTTGCACGTCTTCGAATAAATCAATTTTATCTTGGTCAGCACCGACACCAAAATGGGTCTTTGGCAAACGATCGAGTTCACTGAGATTGGTTTGGACCGCGCTGGACAAAAAGGTCAACGTCTGTTGAAGATATGAAAGTGAAACCAAGTCACTGTTCTTCGTCTTCCGGTTCAACATTTTATCCAAATAGTTGCGTTTCTTGGTAATGCTGCGAGAAATTGGGATAAAGCTGTCAACAACTGTAAACAGTGTTTCCAGAATAAATGCATCGACGCTCTTAACCTCGGGATTATCCAATGCCGAGTAAAGTGCCGTGTTGACTTCAGGTATGTGGCTTTGATTAAACGTGAATAAAACGCCCTTATGGAGCAACATGCCAAATGGCTGGGTAATGTATCTCAGCGCATCTTTGTCGAGGGCATACGGCGCCAGAAAGATGAATAATTGGTCGTCCTCATTGATATCATAAACATAATTAGTACTTTCATCATTATCAGTGACGTACTCAATAATATCTTCATCGATGCCATACTGATCTTCGAGGGTTGCCCGTTCTTCGGCATTGATTTGAATCGTTTCAATCCATTTGGTTCCATTGATTGTCTTTTCGGGTTTGATCATTTAGTAATCCCCCTGTTAGTTATTAACCTCTATTTTAGACTAAAAGAAAAGAAGCCGCAGACAAATTTTTAAATTGTCAACGACTCCCAACTGCTAAACACTTTTATAAAGAATATAACGGAAACCTACTTATTTTTTATAAAGGTCTTTAAACGGTTATTTCAGCAAGCCAACCGTCTGGAGAATCAAGTAGATGTTCAAGGTTACCAGCACAATGGTGGCAAACCAAGCAGCGTACTTGACCCAAGTATGATTGGCGAACTCACCCATCAACTTCTTGTTACTGGTGAACATGACCAGTGGGATGATGGCAAACGGTAAAGCAATACTCAGGAACACTTGTGATGCCATCAGTAATCCTTCAATTTTAGCCTCATTGCCATGATAGTAAATGGCAAAGATCAAAACAGTTTCTTATGAATTATCTCGATGTCAACCTTA
>NZ_AZEB01000077.1 GCF_001434135.1 Lentilactobacillus kisonensis DSM 19906 = JCM 15041
AAAAGGAAAGAATTTAACCAACAAGTTAAGAAATATCGTAAGACCAAAGCGAATTATAAAAACAATCAAGAAAAAGTAATTAATCGAGGTCACTTGGATAGCCTAAGTAAACACTTCTCGTTTAACGAGAAAAAAGTGGTCAAAGAGTTAAGCCACGAACTGAAAACTTATATTAGTTTGGAAAGTTTAGATGATAAGCGGCGCATGCTATTTAATTGGAAAAACAGTACCTTAATTAAGCACGCTGTTGGTGAAGATATCACTAAGCAATTATTGACGATTAACCAACAAGAAAGTTCACTAAAAAAAGCAGATGAACTCTTAAATAAAGTGGTTGATCGCACAACTAAAAAACTTTATCCAGAGCTTGATTTTGAACAGACAACCGCGGCTGAACGACGGGAATTGATTAAAGAAACTAATAGTGAACAAACGATTTTCAAAGGCAGTGAATTAAACGAACGTTTAATGAATATTCGTGATGATTTATTGACCCGACAATTATTGACCTTTACCAAACGGCCATACGTTGGCTGGAAGTTATTAATGCAACAAGAAAAGGAAGTCAAAATCGAACTGAAATATACGCTGATGATTCATGACGATAACTTAGAAAGCCTAGAACACGTCGATCAAGGGTTACTAGAGAAATATTCACCAACCGAACAGCAAAAGATTACTCGAGCAGTCAAAGATCTACGGGCAATCATGGCCGTTAAGCAAGTCATTAAAACGCAATACCATGAAGTATTGAAAAGGGCCTTTCCCAAAGGCGATTTAGATGGATTGCCATTGATTAAACAGGAACAAGCCTATACAGCCGTGATGTACTATGATCCTGTTTTAAAGCCATGTCAGGCCGAAACGATTGAACAGTGGCAAGCAAACCCACCACAGGTTTTCAGCCCCCCAGAACATCAACAAGGACTAGCTTATTTATCGGGACAGCTGAGCTTAGATCAGTTAGAAAATCATCACTTACAACGGGTTTTAAAGCATGATGGTACTAAACAACTCTTTTTTGGCGAATGCAAAGCTGATCCGACGATTAAGAACAGTCAGATCGAGAAAATCCAAATGCAGTTAAAAGAGCAACAAGCCAAGGACGACCAGTACAGAAAAGCAAATATCGGACATTATCAACCACTGAACTACAAGCCAGTTAGTCCAAGCTACTACTTAAAGACGGCCTTTAGTAACGCAATCATGACCGCCCTATATGCCCGTGATGAAGATTACGAACGGCAAAAACAGGCGCAAGGTTTAAAGGAGACTGAGTGGGAAATGACGAAAAAGCAACGGCAACACCAAACTCGAAACCGGCATGAAGATTGGGGCATGCACTTGTAATCACAAAATTAGCGACTGGTTAATTGGTATGAATGGTAGCCCATAATGTATTTTATATTGATAAAAATTTGGTACGTAGAGCGTGCTCGATTAGTTACCTATAGCTGCCAGCCTTGTGTATGGTCTATCAAAGAGATCAGGCAATCAAAAACTTTAAGCCGGAACCCTATTTTGAACTAAATGCTGAAATTCTTGCTAATCAGCAAAAATTCGTCGCAAAATTAGACCCCTATCAGCGATTTAAAGATGAAGCAGG
>NZ_AZEB01000078.1 GCF_001434135.1 Lentilactobacillus kisonensis DSM 19906 = JCM 15041
CCGCCAACCCGAACTACGATATTACAGTGGTTGCTGGGAAGTTAACCATTACACCAACTGCGACGACGGGGAAAGTCCTTGTTGGCAATCAGACTAAGGTTTATGACGGCGATGCTGGTACCGATCCAACCACCTTTGATATTACCCTGCCAAAAGGGATGACGGCACCTAAAGATGCTTGGGCAGCGGCTGATTTTGATACCAGCAAGATTAATAGTCAGAACGTCGGCGATTACGAGGTGACCTTGAGTCACGCCGGACTGGCTAAGCTTCAGGCTGCCAATCCGAATACTACGATTGATGCGAAGAGTGTCACTGCTGGGAAGTTCACCATTACCAAAGCACCCATCACGATTACCGGCCCAACGGTCACTAAAGTTTATGATGGCAAGCCGTATAGCGATCAGACCAAATTAGTTGCCACCATTACCGGTAAGCCCAAAGCTGGGGTTGATCTTACGACGCCGCAATTGGGTGATATTAGTAAGGATGTCGACGTTGGTGACTATGCGATTGCGGTGACGATTGATGCGGATGCTAATTCGAACTACGATATCACGACTAAGGCGGGTCAGTTAACCATTACGCCAAGCACGACGACTGACAAGGTCGTTGTCAACGGTGATACTAAGGTTTATGACGGCGATGCCAGCACCGACCCAACGACCTTTAAGGTTACGTTACCAAAGGGCATCACGGCACCAAAGGATGGTTGGAAAGCCGCTGACTTTGACGCCAAGATTACCAGCCAAAATGTGGGTGACTACGAGGTTACTTTGAGTAAAGTCGGTCTGGCTAAGTTGCAGGCGACTAACAAGAACACCACGATTGATGCGAAGAGCGTCACTCCCGGTAAGTTCACCATTACCCCAGCAAAAGTAACGGTAACCGGGCCAACGGTCACCAAGGTTTATGATGGTCAGCCGTATAGCGATAAGACGAAGTTAGTCGCGACGGTGACTGACAAGCCAAAACTGGGTGCCGATGTGGTTTCTCAATTAGGCGACATTAGTCAGGACGTTAACGTTGGCAGTTACGATATCCCGGTAACTGCCGATGCCAAGGCTAATCCGAACTACGAGGTGACGGTGGTTGCCGGCAAGTTGACGATCACACCAACGACCACCACTGATAAGGTCGTGGTTGACGGTGGTACCAAAGTTTACGATGGCGATGCCAGCACGGATCCCACCACCTTTAAAGTGGAATTGCCTAAAGACATTGTTGCCCCAACGGCTGGCTGGACGAAGGATGATTTTGATACTTCTGGCCTTAACAGTCAAAACGTCGGTAGCTACGATGTCACCTTGAGCAAGGCTGGGCTGGCTAAGCTCCAAGCGGCTAACGCGAATACCACGATTGACACTAATAATGTCACTGCTGGTAAGTTTACGATTACCCCAGCACCAATTATCATCACCGGTCCAAACGTCACCAAGGCTTACGATGGTGATCCGTACACCGGTCCGGTTAATATCGATGTTAAGGGTCAGCCAGCTAACGGTGACAAGGTGAAATACACAGTTGGCGACCTCAGCAAGGACACCGCCATTGGTACCTACCCAATCACCATCATGGCCGCTGCCAGCGACAATCCAAACTACA
>NZ_AZEB01000079.1 GCF_001434135.1 Lentilactobacillus kisonensis DSM 19906 = JCM 15041
ATGCATTTACACAAGATATTTTACGCTCTCTTTTATTTCCATATATCTGTTATTTCACTCCTATTTAAATTTTTTCTTCACTGCCCTGCTTATTTAATGAGAAATTTATCTATACACACTGAATTTCTTTCGATACCGAATAAAGGTTGTCCGCTTAATCCCAGTATTTCGAGCCACATCCACATCGCTCATACCATTTTGATAAAGTTTAAAGGCATGTAACAATCGGGGATCATCTTCAGCGTATTGAGGCTTGCGACCATGATATTTGCCCTGCTGTTTGGCTAGGGAAATCCCTTGTTGCTGACGCTCAATGATCCGCTTACGTTCACTTTCAGCTTGGTATTTATAAAGTTCAATAATGAGGTTGGTCATGAGTTGACGTAAATTGGGGTCAGCAATCCCTGTCATGGACGGTAAATTCAACACATCTAGGGTGGCACCCTTATTTTGAATGGAGTTCATGATCTTAGTCAAATCATGGTTGTTTCTGCCTAAGCGATCTAATTCAGTGACCATTACAATATCACCCTCACGAATATAGGCCAGCATTTTTTGCAGTTCTGGCCGATTAGTGTTAGCCCCACTTAATTTATCCGTAAATAATTTATCAACGTCTTTTAAAGCCGCTAACTGTCGATCTAAATGTTGCTCCTTGGAACTCACACGCGCATAACCGATTTTAGCCATTTCCACTTCTCCTTTTGGACAGTTCTAATGAACATTTGTAATTCCTAGTATAGCACAGAATCAAAAATGGCCACTAGGGTATACCCTATTGGCCAAAAATTGGATTCTCAAATATCTGTTAATAACAGTGATCAAAATTAGCCAATTTTTTCCAAAGCTAAAAAATGTTTGATATCAAACTATTTACCAAACTTTCTCCCCAAAACCGAAACTTTTTTCTGGTCAAGACGAGTGAATTCGTAGAATGATATGATGATTATAAGACTTAGAACAAGGTAAGCTTTTGCCCCCACAATGTCAATTAGATATCCAAACAAGAAATTGCCGATTGGTTGCATACCATCAAACACCAAGAAGGCCAGTCCAAAAACTCGTCCTAAATATTCTGAACGCGTTGATAATTGAATAAATGTTGGTAAGCTCCCTAATAATCTAGTTTGAACAAACCCAAAACTTAAGGCTGTGAGAAGCCAACTATAATATCCCCCTGTTAAATACAAGATTAGCGAAAGAAATCCGTATGCTATCTGTTCTTGATAAATTCTAATTGGTTGAATCTCGCTTTTTTGGTGAGCTAATAGTATTCCCCCTGTTATACCACCAATAGCCATTATCAAAAGAAATACACTGTAACTACCTGGTTGGTGTGCATAATGCTTTTTTGCAATATATGGTGCCAGTAGTAAAAAGCCCGCATAACAGAAATTATAGGATCCTAAAGCTACTACAAATATTCTCAAGTGGCGTGATTTCAATAAATACTTTAAACCAGAAACAGTCGCACTTATAAAGGTTTGTTTATCATGAGCTGTTTGCCATGAATGTTGATAATTAATTAGACAATTTATCCCAGATGTTCCTAAGAAGCTGTCTAAAATCTCTTAAGTAA
>NZ_AZEB01000008.1 GCF_001434135.1 Lentilactobacillus kisonensis DSM 19906 = JCM 15041
TTGAGATGACTTTAGCTGGGTTCGCCTTTTGTAAATCAGTTAGCCCTTGTGCACTCAGCTTAATGTCATAGCTGCCCACGTTTTGACTATCAATCCCTGATATATCAAAGTCGGCAGCGGTCCAGCCAGCCGTTGGTGCCACCACACCGTTAGCGAGTTTGACGTCAAAAGTAGTTGGATCTGTGCTGGCATCACCATCGTATTGTTTATTCTTTGGTTGTAATTGAATCGAATTCTTATCAACCGGTGTCTGCGTATAGGTCACCGTAAAGGTCTGAGTAGCGCCGGTAGCATCCGACTTCAAATCAAAGGTTGGGTTAGCGGCCAACGCTTCCGCCAAGGTGTCGTAATCCTTGCCATCGGGACCAGTCACATGATAGACGCCACCGTTTGCGGCTAAATCTGTGTCTGAATACTTAAAGGTAATTTTATCGGTCCCAGTAGCGGTCTTATCGCCGGTATTCGCCGTGGTATTGCCCAACGCCGTATCGGTTAACTCACCATCCGGCCGGCCTTTGGTCGTCAACGTCGCCTTATCAACTTGAAAATGGTTGACTAACGTTGATGATCCGTCCAGCTTAATCGTGGTGTCCCCATCAGTCGTCGTGAAGACATAGCCCGGAATCGTCGGCACGTTGTTTAAAATCTTAGAACCCGCTACCCCGACTGGTGGTGTGGCGATGCCATCATCCGAATAACCACCGTTGGAACCGGGGAAGCCATTGATGACGTTACCATCTTGGTCAACGTTCTTAATGTGCGCAGTGGTCGTAAAGGAATCAACGATCTGACCGTTGACGTTGTTCAAGCCATCCACTCTAAACGCCGTTGGAATCGTGACTTGCTTACCACGGTCGTTCGCGCTATCGGGATCTTTGACGGGCAAAATGACATCAGCCATATCCATAGAAGCTAATTTTGGCATTGAGGTGACAATGCCGATAATCTTAGTCCAGTCTTTAACCTTGTCAGCAGTCATTAGATCAGCATCAGTTGTGGTACTCGTCCCATCCGCTGAATTAAAGTAATACTTATTACCATCCGCTAAGGTCACGTACTTGCCATCACTGGACAAAGTAACTTTGCCAGTTGAATACAAGGTCGTCGTGACATCGTTACCAGCACTTTTACCTTCCTTGGCAGCACCGGTGAGTTGTAAAGCAAATTTACCAGGGGTGTCCCCATTATTAACAGTGACTTCGGTTGGCAAATTAAGCACGCCACCCACGTTGGTGCTGGTATTGGCCGTGTTGTTGGCTAATCGCAAGCGAATGGACTGGGCGTCATTCTTCATCGGATTATTAACTCCGTTGACACTGAAACTTGAGCCGAAACTTTGATTATCTTGAATGGCGCCGTTGAGAATCATAGATTGAGGCGCAGAAATGTAAAGATTTCCCGATAATTTTGGATTGTTTGTTAAAGTAGCAGCCCCATTCATGTTTGGTGTCCAATCTTGAATTGCAGATAATCCAGCTATCTTTTGACCATCAGCTGTTTGAATATACAAATTTTGTAAATCTGCTTGACTAGATTGAATCTGACTTGAAATCTCATTCCCTTGGACCATCACTACCGCAACAGATTCACCAGTTTTACCAAATTTAGTTGCGGCATTGTTAGCAGAAGTTAACCCGCTATTTGCAAAATCACGATTGTTGACATAACTACTACCGTTATAATTACCATCGCCAGTTGCTATCGAACTATTCCAAGGGATAAAACCAGAAACCGCATCATCATTAACTTTAAAAGTTACTGACATATTTTGATTAGCTGGAACCCATTCAAACCCTGTTCCTGTGTAATCCAACTTTGTTACTGTCAATCCATCTGCGTTTACAAAATTAGAAATCTTAGGATTATCGGTTACTCCCTTCCAACCAATACCGTTTTCAGTGAATGGTAAACCAGTCTTCGAATTAGTAACTAATTTCATTTGAGCAGGTGTTGTAATATAAATAACCGGTTCAAAGATTGATCGGCTATTCCCGGCATAACCGGTTTGATCATTAGGGTCAGAAGTGGATGGTCGATTAATAATACCGCCCTTACTATCACGAAATGCATTTGCATTAAGATTAGTTCCAATTACATCATTCACTGCATTACCATAATTAAAGCCAATTGTAGTCGTGTAAGTATCTCCCGGATTTAATCCACCCGGAAAATCCTGTTTTCCCAAAGAAAGCTCTGTACTACTGTTAGTTGTAGCTGTAAAAGTTGAATTGGCTGAGCCTTGATAGTTAGAGTTCTTATCATTAACAGTCATCTTAATTGATAATTGTTGCCCATCCTTAACAGTGGCAACATCTTTGGTTCCTACATTGCCCAAAACAGTAAACGCGTTTGCAATGTCGTCATTAGAATTTACTGCATAACTTGCAACAAACCACGCTTCACCGCCGTTTACAACATCATAATCGTTTCCGGCCAAAAAGTTATCTGGTTTAACCTGTTCAGATTGATTAATAACATAGCTGGAAACATGAGCACCTGTGGGTACAGACATTAATTGCACATCTGTCCCATTAATGGATGACACCGTTGTTCCTGATCCTAGCTTGGTAAATGACTGATTAGTCCCATCACTGTAATTTACAGTTACATCATACGTTGTATCTTTGGGCCAATTTGTATTAATTGATTGGTTAAGTGGCAAACTAATCCCAGTAGATTCAACCCCATCAGGAATTGTTATTGTATATGTCGGGTTAATCGTAGTATTACCTAAATTAGCAGGTTGAAAATTTGCTAATATGTTATTACTGGTTGCCCCAATCACAAGTGTGTTGTTAGTGTTCACCCATGGAGCATTAATCTGCATTTTGGTAACTTTGTCATTAGTGAGCGTTTCCGTATACGTCACATTATTTACTGCATATGAATGTCCAGAGTTGAAATCTGAAGAATTTGTTGTAAAGTGGCTTTGACTTTCAGCCCCATTGTTTGCAATGATAGGGGCCTTTCCATCACTACCAGGTAAGTATGCCGTTTGGAAACTTTCAACCTTAAACGTCTGAGCGCCAACCGTTCCATCAGTATAATGGCCCGCAAAGGGAATTTGTCCACCGGGAAAAGCCAAAAAATGATTTTGACCACCGACAGTGATCTGTAATTTATTGCCTGGAAGGACTTTGAACGTATTTACTCCAATCCCTGTTCGCATACTATTCTTTTGAATATAATCCGTTTCATCCGGATCGAATACAAAGTTCGCAGGAAGATCGATAACTACAGTTGCAACGCCTAAACTATTAAAACCATTATTAAGTGAATATTTGAAGAAGTAGTTATAGTCAGGACCTGCTGTCTTGGTATCATTTAATACGCCCGCACTAATTCCTATTGAGTCAAGCGTCCGTTTGTTACTGTATGTTATCTTTTTGTATTGAGTATCAATGTTACTTCCACCATAGCTAATAGGAAGTAATACTCCGTCAGGAACAACTCCTTGATAATTTGGCCCACCATTATTATCAGTTGATGGGAAAAAGTTACCAGTTTCTGGTGACTTAGCTAAGTCATTAACTTGCGCTGGATACATTGCACCATATGTGTACTGAATAGTTTCTTTTTTAGTTATACCATCTTGGTCAAGCTTCCAAGTAATTGTGGTTGAACCATCTTTATTACTAGTTTGAGTTGAAATCGTATGATCAGTCCAAGATAAACCATAACCGGATGGCACAGTAATGAAGAAAGTATCACCTTTATTACCCGAAATATTTAAATTAGCTGTAATTACAGGCCCCTGCGCATTAACTTTAGTTTCATCAACAGTTAGATTTCCATCTGCGTCTGTTGTAGAGGCTCCTGTTGGTCCATTTAAAGTTAATGAAATCTCTTGCGCTGGATCCACAATCTGCCGGAAACTCCCAGTTAAGCCCTGTTTATGGATGGTTTTCAGCACTTTGTTGTAACTGCGAGCATTGCTGGCGGTAACAATTAGGTCACCATAATCATCCACCCGTGCCGAGGTCCCATTCGGCACACTGACCTGGTTGTAAGCTGCTTGAGCATTAGCAACCACGTGGGCCTTAACACCCTTTTTATCAGCAGCGACCAAGGCCGTCGCTTGATTCAGATTATCATGCATATCAGCCACTAAGGATAAGGCCGCATTCAGCTTGGTAGTGGCTTGCTTCTTATTCTTCACGGCGATCTTTTGGGCAGCTTTAACCGTCTTTAAAACTTTCGCTTGTTGGGCTTTTTGGTGCGCACTAATGGCGGTCAAGGCATCGTCTTGCGGAATATTATCGTTAGACTTCGCTTTGACCGTTGTTTGGCCTTTGGCAATCTGCTTTTGGGTCGCTTTCATGACCTGGTTAGCCCGTTGGACGATCTTTTGGGCGGATTGCTTGTTATATTTAGTTAACTTCTTATAGGTGGTTTTCTTAACTTTTAGTTCGTTGTGAGCATTTTTATTAACTTTAGTTGCTTTAGCGCTTGGCTGCGTTGTCGAGTCATTAGTGGCACTGGGGGTATTTTGAGCCGACTGGTCCGCTGTTTGGGCTTGTGCACTGCTCGTAGTATTGTCAGCAGCAATAGTTGATGCTGACGAAGTTACCGTTGCGGCATCAGAACTAGAAGTCGAAGTGCTTTGACCATTAGAAGCCATTTGACCGTTATTTTCACTTTGGCTAGTAGCGCTCGTGCTTGCTACAGCAGGCTTTTCAGTAGTTGAGGCATTCTGCCCCCCCCCCCCCCATTTTCAGCGGTGGTGGCGTTATCACTACTATAAGTAGCGGTGGTGTCCGCGTGAACGGGATGTGAGGTTAACATGGTGTATGACAAACCAGTGGTGAACATCGAAATGCCGGCCACTAACCACAGTTTTCCCTTCTTATAGAGTTTGTAGTGTTCCTGTTTCTCTAAGCTATCCTGATACAATCTTGTATTGTACTGATACCGATTCATATGAATATACCCCCTAATTTTAATTAAGCCACCGTTAACGGTTTCCTCAATCCGTCGAGCAGCGCTTAGTAACCATTTTTAATGGCCGCATCACTTTTCGATGGCCGCATCGTTATCGTTGTATGCAGTGCAATGATACCGCCGTCATCTCATCGTGATGCATGGTTATTAATTTACACTTATTATTCTAATGGAACCCTTATATATATCTATATGTATTCATTCTGTTTTGTCCGCGCTTTTTTGAGAAACAAAAAAATATAGAATGGTACGTGCTTTTTTGAAGCGGAGATCAGTTGAACTTTTCTGCTTCAGTGGCTTATGAAAGCTATGGTGCAGCGATTAACTGACACTTTCAGCGTTATTGGTACAATTAGTATCAACCATTAGGCTAAGATTTTTTTGCTTGTGAGTTGATATTTTTTTGTATTTTCCCGGCTAAGATTTAGTCTACAGACATCATTAAGAAACCACTGGCTAAAAAGCACAACGGTTTTTTGTATGTGAAACAATATTTATTTGGTGAATTAATTTGTTAGGCAACCATCATTAACAACATGGCTTCAGCAATTTTTCATCATACACTACCTCATCACACCCAAACAAAGTCTTAGCAGTTTTTGGCCGCTAAGACTTTATTTGGGGTAACTTTAGTCATTATCTTGAATAATCAATTTTTTATTTCCAGTAACGTAATTGCCATTCGTCAATTGATAACGGGTCGTTAGGTTATGAGTGACGATCTTCTTAACTTGCAAATGGCGACCCTTCTTGTAGTGGGTTACGCGTTTTGTTAAATTCTTGTTTCTGTATGCATTAACGCCCTTAGTCGCAATGACGGTAATTCGCTTGCTACTTGGCAGGCTGCCGTAGTAAACCTTGGTGACAAAATGACGATTCGCCGTGATGTAGCCAACTTTCCCGGCGGTCTTACTCTTGTGATTAACATCCTTAACCCGGTAGCGCAGAATGCCATTTTTAGAATGGGCATAATCAGTTACGACAAACATCGGCCGCTCAATTCGTTTAGTCTTAGGATATACTGCCAATCGTTGCCGTTTATTAAAAGTAGCGTTTCGGTACAGGTAAATCTTTTTAAGGCCATAAACTGCTGCGCCTTTTTTAGCTACGCCATTCGAATCAGCAACCTTACTTGGTTCAGTGGTTTGGCTTTCAGAAGGGCTTGGCGTGTGATCATCTTTGCTCTGCCCTGCGTTTGAGTTTTCAGTTGGTGTCACATTGGTCTTTGAACCGCCCCCTGTTGATCCCCCACCTGATGAGCGGCCAGGAACCGTAACTTTGATTGTTTTAGTAAGCGTGTGCACCTCATTATTTGGATAAGTTGCCACGTAACGATATTTAACATCGTATACGCCAGGCGTATTGGTATCTAATGTCCCATCAGCATTTAGCCGGCCATTTTCAGTTGACACGGTCACGTCTGGTTCTTCAACTAAATCCTTTAACCGATCCTGCAGTGGGTTCCAAATTTTGACGTGCGCTAATGGCTGCCAGTGTTCTCCCTGTTTAACCGTTGTGTCAGCGGCATCAATTACCCGCTGAACATGGAAGTTGATGCCACCAATCCCATTGTGATTTAGAACTGGCAATAGCGAATCAAAGTAACCCGGTTGGGATGAGCCGCCACCACTATTTGAAGCGACCGTGGTGAATGATTCATGGGTCAGCAAACTATTTCTATCTGAGGCCCAAACTGGTGCGTAACCATGGGTGTAGAGCATCTCCATAAAGGGTTGACCATTTTGGGCAGTCATCTGATTACCATCCACAAAAAAGCTTCCCCGGGTATATAACGCTGGTTCATTGGCCCCAAAGCCGCCACCTAAGTTGCTGAAAGTAATATCATTCTGGCGGTTAAACGTTGGCATTAACGATTGAATTGCTTTTTCCTGTTGATAATAACCATCCTGATCCCGAGTCGTCACAAGATACTGGCCTGGCTGGAAAGCTTGCATCTTTTCCAGGTCATACTTTTTGGCAAACCGAACCCCCAGCTGAGTTCCAATGGCGCCCCAATTTTTTTCCTTAATGGTAAATGCCTGCCCGGCTTCATAATCGACGGCATTCAAGTCATCAACCGTCATTGGAACCGAAAAGTCTACCCATTCGCCTGGGGCCAGCGTAACCTTGGCAACCACATGATTGGGAAAGAATTTTTCCTTTTTTACCCCGTGGTTTTCTCCTGGCTTATTTCCTGAAATAATCGGGTTTGAGTCGTCCACGTTCATGACAACTGAACTCTTCATATCCTTAGGGTGTCTCAAGATTTGGGCAGCGTTAATTTCACCACCACCTTCACCCCGGTTGTTTCTTAAATATATATGGGCATATATCGTTGGCTTTCCAGCCGCAATGTATTGATCGATATCAATAATGGAAGCAACACCATTACCACTGTAGTTAGACTTTTCACCGTTGATAGAAATATATGCAGCCCGTTCAAGGCCTACCAGTTGTTTATAGTTACCGGTTAAATCACTATCTTGATAAGTTGAAGTGGCCTGTTTAGCCACTGCGCCATTGTAAACAATTGGGTCACTTGCCGCCCTCGCTGAATGCTGAAAACTACCAATGATCCCCACAAAAAGAACCGCAATCACGATTTTAAAGGTCACGGTTGTCCATCGGCTAATTTGATTAATCATAATATGATCCCCCCGTCATGTTATGTTTTAGTATTCCTAATCATCTGTAATAATCATATCATAACTATTATAATCACTGCCACTTTGATGCCTAGAAATGGCTTAATTCACCTAATCAAAATTAGGTCTAATTAGTTTTTCCACAAATTAATTGTCCACAACCATCTTTAATGCTATATTGAATTTGAACCATTATTTTGTAGGACAGCTCCACAAAGCAGAAAACTGCACCTAAGCCACTCCTGCCAAAGGCCAAAACCCACGGTCTTCAGTAGGAGTAACTTAGGTTCCGCTTCCTAACCGCTTTGTTCTGCTCACTGTTTGTAGGACAGCGGGGTCAGGCAGAAATCTGCGTATAAGCACTTTGGGCAAAAATTCCAAATCCGGGAATTCTTGCCCAAGGAGACTTATCCTCCAGTTTCTAACCGCCTGACTCCGCTCACTATTATTAAAAAGGAGTGTCTATTATGGCAAAACAATATCAAGCAAAGATAACTTCATTAAATGGTGACAAGATTGGCACTCAGCCAACTGGTGAAGCAACGTTTACGGTTGACGGTGATACTTTGACGGTCGAAATTACAATGGACCACACTTCACCAAACACCCAACACTGGATGCATTTTCATGGCTTCCCAGATGGTCGAGATGCCAAGCCAGCAACCAGTGCCCAAGATACCAATCATGATGGCTATGTCGATCTGCCAGAAACGGAACCAGTTTCTGGCACAACGATGGTACCATTTAACGATCGACCCGAAAAGATGGCTATTCCGACCGACACGTATCCAACCTCAGATGCCAACGGTCATTTTCACTACAAGAAGGAAGTCCCGTTAAAAGAAATGAGTGACAAATTCAAGGAAGTCTTCAACGATAGTGACCTCCACTTAGAAAAACGCGTTATTTACATTCACGGGGTCCCCGATTCAATGGACTTACCAGACACAATTCAGGGTGCCGTTGGCAAATACGATCAACACACAACCTTACCAATCGCAACTGGCAAAATTGAAGAAGTGCGATAACCACCTTGATCTCATCGAACGGAAAAAATCCCATCGATGAGATTTTTTGATCAGCCAGTCTAGCTCCTGTTAGCTTCTGCCGTCCTCCCTGACAAATCAGGTGTAAAATAATCTCCAGGTACATAAAACCAGCTTAGGGGGAACGCCAAATGTTCTACTACTCAAAATCACGCTTAATCGGAATTTCAGACGGAATTTTCGCCGTTGTGTTAACCATTATGGTTCTTGATATCAAATCGCCGGTTAACGAATCAATTGGCCCAATGACGGAATTGTTGAAGCACCTATTAATCTACTTTGTTAGTTTCGGGATCGTCTCTGAATACTGGGTCTATCATCAAGAACTCCTTAACGGTATCAAAAAAGCAACACCACGATTAACCATTACGAATATCTACTATTTATGTTTCATCAGCTTAACGCCCTTTGCCACTGCTTGGCTGAATGACAGTTTTTTGAGTCGGGACAGTGCCGTGGCGTATTCACTTGTCATCATTTTGGTTAACTTTACACAAGCGTTGATGTTCAAAGAAGTCGTGGATTTGGGTGAAAAAAATGGCATCCAAATGTCCCCGCATGATCATGAAGAAATGCGGTCAGTCCTAGTAATGTTGGGCCTCAGCATTGTCTACCTAGCATTCGCTTATTTCTTAACCAAGTATTTTCTAATTGTGATTATCATGGGGTTACTCCTGCGAACAACCGTCACCCAGGTTAATCGGCTATTCAATCGAATTCCCCGGATTCATCGTTAAACTCACGGCCGTCAACTCACTGAATTAATTTCAAGTGAGTTGTTTTTATTTGCGAAATAACCAATCAGCAATTTTGAACGTGCTATACTATTTTTAAAAATTGTTACCAAATGGAGGGATTTCTAATGAAAAAGGCCCTTTTATTTTCCAAAATTTACATTCTGAGTTTCATCTATTTCATTCTTTTTCTGTTTTTGAGCCATTTAACACCGACATATTCTTTCAAATCATCAATAACTCCCTTTGACTATTTTAATGCCCTAAATGGCCTCATTTGTTTTCCAATAGCCATCAGCTGGTTGAAAACAATCATCAACAGGACCCGCGATCCCAACATCAAGAGGCGTCCCAACGCGTTAAACCGGGGCGCCGATAATTCCTCATATTTTTTGGCCGTCCAAACCAGTAATGCCACGATATTGGTTCCCGGCGGTTACGATTCCGTCATCTTTCGACTGCTTCTGGCTTTTTTCATTAACACAATTGGCTACATTTTCTCAGTACCACTCTTAGTCTTATTGCTCCTTTCAAGCCAATTCAAGTGGCATTTATTTGAAACCCTCATTTTAGCCGCCGCGCGTTATCAATATAACAGCGACATGAAACGGTCAAGATTCATTTCCCGCATTGATCTCAACAAACTAACCGAACTCATTAACGGACACATCCCAGCCCTGATCTTTATCGGCAGCCCACAAGACCGGGCGAGTCGCCTTATCGCGCCAAAGCTACGGTATGCGTTAAAATTGAACGCTACGCATATTTTTTATTTCAATTATACCGATAATGAGTTATCAGCTAATGCACCATTGTTCAAAAACATTGGCATCACGTCTCTGCCAACACTAGTCCGAATAGATGGCAATGGTAGCGTGATTGCGACCGATCCAAACTACTTAGAAAACACGATTCAGTTATGGCCACAGCAATTAAAACCACGTAAAAAACCGTAAAGCCAGTTATTTGCCTTTACGGTTTTTATTAATAATTAATACTTTATAGCCTTGTCGTTTCGCCATCCCAAGTCCGCATCCGGACCGCCACCAAATACGCAGCAACGACCTTGAGCGTGTCCCCAGGGATAAAAGCTAAGTTTGATAGGAGCGCGCCAACCAATGAGATTGGGGTTACCAGCCACAGCCAAAGTGATCCGATGACGTCCACCGCCAGCACCCCGACAACCCACATCATCGCCAACCGGGACCAGCGACGATTAACAAATGGCATCGAAAGGCTATAACCCATCATCCCCGGTGTTAACAACCAGCCCAATAAATAACCGCCAGTCGGTCCAATGAAGACCGCGGGCCCAGCTTGACCGCCACTAAGAACTGGAAAGCCAATAAGGGCTAGTAGTAGGAATACCAAAATCGATAATGTTCCTTTTTTAGGGCCTAAAATTACGGCTGCCAACATAATCCCTAAGTTTTGCATCACAATCGGAACTGGAATAAAGCCTAGGGGAAGTGGTGGAATGATACCTAAAATAATAATAACCGCCGTTATTAATGCGGTTTGGACAATTTCGCGGGTTTTCATAAGCACTCCTTGGATGTCCACTCTTGGTTAAGCTCACTCACTGATAAGGTTAACCACCAGTGGACAATTTTGATTTTCTATCCCTGATAGCCACTTTCTGGTAAGTATACCTTAGTGACCTCACCACTTGAGATCGTTAATTGACCTGATGTGGTAGTCATTACCAATGCCCCTTCGTTATCAAAGTGATCAGCAATCCCCGTATAGACCCGCGTTCCCATTTCAACTCGAATCTTTCTGCCCAGAATATCCGATAACTCCGCGTACTCAGCTAGGAAATTGCCAGTTTGATACGTCTGAAACATATAAAAGAAATTGTCAATAACGCGGGCAACAATTTGGTTACGATCAGCCTGGCTATGAGCAACAATGGCCCCAGCTTTATGCTTGATTGGATCAGGAAAGCCTTCGGAATCAATATTGAGGCCGATCCCAATAATCACATTTTCATGAGAACCATCTTCAAGGCTTGAAGTCGTCTCAGTCAAGATCCCACCGCATTTTTTATCATGAGCCAAAATATCGTTCACCCATTTAACCCTGAAATCCACTTGCGGAAAAAACGGCTTCAACGATCGGACCACGCACACGGCCGTTCCGGTTGTGATGAGTCCAGAGTGAATTGCTTGGCGGGTTTGCATGGGAATCAACAGGCTCATATAAATACCAGTCCCACTAGGCGAATAAAACCGGCGGCCCAACCGCCCCCGCCCCTTTGTTTGGGTATCCGTAATAAAAATTTGCGATTTAAAAACCGTTCTTTCCGTGGCATACTGCTTGGCATAGTCGTTTGTAGACGTCAACTGATCAAATACATGAACCCTCACCGGATAACTCGTCACCCGATAGTGTTCGATCACCTGGGCATTAAAGCAATTAGATTTCAGGTAAGCGTACCCAATTCCCTTTCGAGTCTCAATGATGTGGCCACTTTGTTCAAGCTTTAAGATATTGTTATAAACGGCGGGCCGGCTAATGTTGAACCGTTTTGCTAACTCATTACCAGAGATATAGCGATTATCTGAAGCTAACAAAGCCCGTAAAATTTGTGATTGATGATCTGCCATAATTGTTCCCTCACAATCCGCCTTGAACCGACCAATTAAATCAGATGAACGCCCTTATCAACATACACAACGTCACCGGTCATCCCTGTCGATAAATCACTCATTAAGAATGCCGCAACGTTACCAATTTCGTCCGTCGTAACACTCTTTTGATCAACCGTCCGGGATTCAGATTCTTTTAGCAATTCCCCATGATGCTTGATGCCAGTGACCGCCAACGTTTTAACGGCACCAGCTGAAATTGCGTTTACCCGAATTCCCTTAGTTCCCAGTTCAGAGGCCAGATAGCGAACGTTAGCTTCCAAAGCAGCCTTCGCAACCCCCATCATATTATAATTAGGAATTGCCCGGGTAGACCCAAAGTAGGTGAGCGTCATAATACTAGCAGTGTCATTTAAAACGGGCTGAGCGTACCGGGCAACGGCGATCAGTGAATAAGCACTAATGTTTTGGGCTAAATCGTAACCATCTTTGGTCGTATGAACCAGCCCAGAAGTTAACGTATCCTTATCCGCAAACGCAATCGCATGAATCACCCCGTCAATTTTACCGTAAGTTTCACCAATTTTGGTAAACGCCTTTTCAATGTTTTCATCTTCTGAAACATCACATTCGATTAAATCGAGGTCTTCGGGAACAAAACGCGCTAAACTCTTCTTAATTCGGTCATTTTGGTACGTCAAAATCACCTTTGCGCCTTGGTTGATAATTGCTTGGGTACATCCCCAAGCGATGCTGCGCTTGTTTGCAACCCCCATGATTACAATTGTTTTACCATCTAAAAAGCCACTCATTATTGGGCCTCCATCTTCTTGATTAATTAAAAATTCTGAAACCGGCGTTGGCGTTGGTCCACTAATTCATTGACAGGCAAACTACTCAGTTCAGTAAACTGATCGTCAATAAAATTCCGCAAATCGCTCAAATCATCACCGGGTTGATACTCATGAATAATTTTATTAATAATACCATCTTTTAGCAAGCTCTCCGGTGTTAATCCGAGTTCTTCAGCGGCTTGTTGAACCTTAGCCGAATCCTTCCACATAATACTTGCGTACCCTTCAGGCGAGAGTACCGAATAAATGCTGTCCTCAAACATAAATACCCGATCACCACAGGCTAAGGCGAGGGCCCCGCCACTACCGCCTTCACCAACGATGATCGTGATGTAAGGCACCTTCAGCTGCATCCCTTGGATAATACATTGGGCCACCGCCGATCCTTGACCATGGTATTCGGATTCAACATCCGGCCAAGCCCCCGGTGTATTAACCAACGCCAGTATCGGCCGTCGAAACTTCTCCGCTTGCTTCATTAACCGCAGCGCTTTTCGATAGCCTTCCGGTGTGGGGCTGCCAAAGTGGCGGTCGATGTTTTCATCGGTATCCCGACCCTTTTGAATCCCAACCACGGTAATTGGCCGCTTCTTAAGCAAGCCGATCCCACCAACAAGTGCGTGATCGTCAGCTTCTAAGCGGTCCCCATGCTGCTCAAAGAAATCAGTTGTAAGCCCATCAATGAGCGCCGCAATTGAAATCTTATCTTTTCGGCGAGCCCCTTGAACCCGCTGATAAGCTGTTTTATTAACCATTGCCATTCTCCCTTGTATGTAAAAGCAGCAGTTTGGCTAACGTCTCTTTCATATCCGCCCGATTGACAATTTGATCGATAAAGCCGTGTTTCATAACGGTTTCAGCGCTTTGAAAATCCTTGGGCGGCCGTTGCATAATTGTCTGTTCAATCACCCGCCGGCCGGCAAAGCCAATTAAAGCGTGAGGTTCAGCCAAAGTAATATCGCCGTCCATTGCAAAACTGGCGGTCACTCCACCAGTCGTTGGATCGCAAAGCACAACGATATACAATAACCCGGCCTTACTATGGGCCGCCACAGCACTTGAAACCTTCGCCATCTGCATTAAGGAATTGAGGCCCTCTTGCATCCGAGCCCCGCCGGAAGCCGTAAACATAATAACCGGCAGCTGCTTTCTAGTAGCCAATTCAAATAACCGGGTGATCTTTTCACCGGTGGCACTTCCAAGGCTGCCCATAATCCAAAACGGATCCATAACGCCGACTGCCACGGCGTGTTTATCTAAAAGGGCCGTGCCAGTCAACACGCTTTCGTTAATACCGGTCACCTTTTTGGCTTTTGCAATTTTAGCCCGGTATTTCTCATCGGTATAACGGTCAGGCACGGTCAGGTCCCTATCTAGTTCAGTAAATTTATCGAAGGTCGTCTTAACCCGGCGCTTAGCCAGCATTCGAAAGCCGTAACCACATTTAGGGCAGGTATTGTTGCGGCCAGCCCGCATGGATAGAAATTTGTAATGACAAATCGGGCATTCCCTCAGCACGTGATCGGGAATTGCGTCCATTCGTTTAACTAATTCATCGTGACTGGGCATTTTAAACCGACTCTGCAACATGGAACCCCTCCTTACGAGTCAATACATCATTCTCAATGAAACTAGTCGAATAATGACCAGTCCTAAAGGCATCCGTATTGATTAAGTATTTCAAGAATTGCTGGTTTGTACCGACCCCATTGATCTCAAGCTCATTTAGAACTCGGTTCATCTTGGCAATCACTGCATCGCGGTCATTAAGGTGAACAATGACCTTAGCAATCATGGAATCATAAAATGGTGAGATGAAGCTCCCCTGAGCAACGCCGGAATCAATTCGAACGCCTAATGAACCAGCCGGAAAGAACAAGTGATTAATCCGGCCAGGGCGGGGCGCAAAGTGATTGCTAGGGTCCTCAGCATTTAGCCGACATTCAAGGACATGTCCCTTTACGGCAGCGTCAGCCTGCGTGAAATCTAATTCCTGACCAGCAGCGACCTTAAGCTGAGCCTTCACCAATTCGATGCCGGTAACTTCTTCGGTAATCGTATGTTCAACTTGAAGCCGGGTGTTCATCTCCATAAAGTAGAAATGATGATCCGCATCCATCAAGAATTCATAAGTTCCGGTGTTCGTATAGCCTAGCTTTAAAGTAGCATTGGCAACAATTTTTCCGAGGGCTTCTCGCTCGGCTGGCGAAATGAAGATGCAGGGACTTTCCTCAATCACCTTTTGATGATTTCGCTGGAGTGAACAATCCCGCTCCGGCAAATAAACAACGTGTTGAAAATCATCGGCGATCACCTGCATTTCAACGTGCTTCGCATTTCGAATCACTTTTTCTACATAAATGTCATCATCGTCGTATGATACCCGGGCTTCCCGTTGGGTTTGTTCAAAAGCACTTGCAAGCTCTTCTGGCCGGTCCACTTCCCGAATGCCCTTGCCACCACCACCAGCAGCCGATTTCAACAGAACTGGAAAGCCAATTGTTTTGGCAACCAGTTCAGCTTGGGCGCTGGTTTTGACAACCCCATCGCTACCGGGGATGACCGGGACACCCGCTTTTTTCATTGCTTCTCTCGCATTTGATTTATCACCCATCAGCGAGATTAACTCGTGGCTTGGGCCGATAAATTTAATATGGCAAGTCTCACAAAGTTCGGCAAATTCAGCGTTCTCTGATAGAAAGCCGTAGCCAGGATGGATTGCTTCACAGCCAGTTAAGTTGGCCGCACTGATAATCTGGGCCATATTCAAATATGATTCGCTGGGTTGGGGCCCGCCGATACAAATTGCTTCGTCGGCTAAATGAACGAACAAACTGTCTTTATCAGCACTAGAATAGACCGCTACCGCCGTGATTCCCATATCATGCAGGGTCCGGATAATTTGAACAGCAATTTCACCACGATTAGCCACTAATACCTTTTTAAACATCTGCTCACCCCATTTTATTCAACGGCAAAAATTAAGTCTGCTTCACAAATTGATTGGCCATTGCGCCGAATCGTTCCGTGACCCAGGCCAATATTGCGCTTTAGCTTTTTCATGATAACTTCAAATTCCAACTTGTCACCAGGCCGAAAATCAGCTTGAAAGACAGCGTTTTTAATCCCACCAAAGAAAACGTTCTTCCCTTGGTTTTCAGGCATGGACAAAATTGCCGCCACGCCGGTTTGGGCCATCGCCTCAATCATAATTGGCCGTGGCACCACCAAATGAGTTGCCGGCTGGTTGGCAAAGAACCATTCGTTGATCGAAATCAGCTTAACCGCTGAGGCAGCAACTCCTGGTTCAACGTTGGTAAACTTATCAATCATTTCAAAAGGGTATCGCTGCGGAATAACATCATTTACTTCTGGTTTCATCTGATTACCCCTTTATCACTTGAAAAATCGGCTGGTCATATTCAACCATACTGCCATCTTCAACTAAAATATTAGTGATTGTGCCAGAAACATCGCTCTTAACTTCATTAATCATCTTCATGGCTTCAATCACACAAACCACCTCGCCCTTTTCAACGTGGTCGCCCTGCTTTTTGAAAACCGGCTTATCGGGGCTTGGCGCAAAGTAAACAACGCCAACCAGCGGCGCCTTAATTTCAGCAACGTTATCCGAAACAGCTGGTTTAGACTCGCCCGCTGATTCTGGCTGTCGGTTAGTCACTTTAGCATCGACACCGTCTTCAAGGCTATCTGATGGTTCAGCTGATTCTTGGACACCTGGTCGATCATCTTGCTCACGCTTACTCAAAGATAATTTAAAATCGGCCTGTGATAATTCAAATTGCTTCAGTGATGATTTATCAAATTTATCAAGTAACCGTTCAATTTCTTTTTCATCCATCTTCTAATCACATCCCTTAAATGCAATTACCGCGTTATGGCCTCCAAAACCAAATGAGTTACTAATCGCGTAATTAACCGGGGCCTGCTTATTAGCATCGTTAACCAATTCAATATCACATTCCTCGTCTTGATTAACCACGCCAACGTTAACGGGCATCTGATTATGCTGAATTGCGCCAATCGTTGCCACCGCTTCAATCGCGCCGGCAGCCCCTAAAGCATGACCCGTCATCCCCTTAGTGCTGCTGACCTTAACGTGATCATTCTTAGCAAAGACCTGCTTGATCGCCTTTGCCTCAGCACTATCGTTAGCGTGGGTGCTAGTTCCATGGGCGTTAATATAATCAACGTCAGTTTCATCAATCCCGGCTTCATCAACCGCCTGTTGCATGGCCCGAATGGCTCCCTTGCCTTCTGGATCTGGTGCAGTCATATGATAAGCGTCACTCGTCGTCCCGTAACCAACAATTTCAGCTAAGATATTAGCACCACGCGCTTTGGCATGATCGTAGTCTTCTAGAATAACCGTGCCAGAACCTTCACCAAGCACAAACCCATTTCGGTCCTTATCAAATGGAATTGACGCCTTCTTTGGATCAGCTTCCTTAGAGAGGGCTGTCAGCGCAGCAAACCCAGCAATCCCAATTTCGTTTACCGAAGCTTCAGTGCCACCCGCAATGATTGCTTTTGCCTTACCCTGCTTAATATATTCAAAGGCATTTCCAATTGCATTAGTTCCTGATGAACAAGCAGTCACAATTCCCTGGCTAGTATTCAACGCGTTAAAGGCAATCGAAATATTACCAGCCGCCATGTTAATGATTGAGTCCGGGACAAATAACGGGGAAACCCGCTTTGGGCTCTTGTCGTGCATTTTGATAACCTGCTCTTGAATGGTTGTCAAACCACCAATACCAGAACCATAGATAACGCCTAGATCTTCGGGGTCAATGTTATCCTCAGTAAGACCAGCCATCTCCATCGCTTCCTTCGCACTATACAGCGCATAGGTACAGAAAAGGTCGTTTCGCTTGGCAAATTTTTTATCGACCCGTTTCAACGGATCAAAGTCAGTGACCTCACCAGCAACGGTAATGCCAGTGGGCTCAGCATCAAACTTGGTAATTGCATTGATGCCAACCTTGGAAGCAAATAAGTTCTTCAAAAAACTGTCAACATCATTTCCAATGGGAGAAACAATTCCCATTCCAGTAATTACTACTCTGCTCATTAATTTACTCCTTCAACAATTCTAGATTGTTAAACCGCCGTCAATGGTGATCACTTGGCCGGTAATGTATTGATTGTGGACCAAAAAGGTAACCGCATCGGCAACTTCAGCTGGATCACCAAAACGTTTCAACGGAATTTGGTCAGTGAACTCTTTTTGCCGCCGCTCACTCATCTTAGCCGTCATATCAGTGGCAACCATCCCAGGGGCAACCGCGTTACACCGAATATTTCTCAACGCGCCTTCACGGGCAGCTGTCTTAGTTAAGCCAACTAAGCCCGCCTTGCTGGCAGAGTAATTGGCTTGCCCAAGATTGCCATGCAACCCAGAAATACTTGCCAGGTTAACGATGGCCCCGGTTCGGCTCTTTTGCATGATTTTCATCGCAAACTTCGTCATGTTAAAGGCCCCAACTAAATTAGTATTGATTACCGCTTCAAAATCAGCCAATTTCATTCGGCTTAACAGCTTATCCTTGGTAATCCCAGCGTTGTTTACCAGCACATCAAGTTGACCGTATTTGGCAACCACGTCATTGACCATCTTTTCAGCGTCAGTTTCATTAGCAACATCGCCAACCAGGTTGTCAAAGACTAACCCTTGATCGGCAAAATTCTGCTTTTCGTCAGCCGTTAAGGCGTGATGTGAATTGATGACAACCGTCATGCCATCATTGGCAAGCCGTTTCGCAATTGCCAAGCCAATTCCCTTTGCGGCGCCAGTTACCAAAGCTACTTGTTTTGTTTCACTCATTATTTCACCAACTTTATTTTTGATCGAAAATCATTCAGCGTCTCAACGCTGTCAATATGGCATGTGTGTCCCTTATCAACGGCCTTCTTCGCAAATTTCATTAACGTGTCGCCAGGGCCCAATTCTACCAATGTGTCGCACCCCAATTGGGTGAGTTGCGTTAAACAGTCAGCAAAATGAGTTGGCTTAATGAGTTGGGCAACCAAGGTCTGTTTAATCATCGACATGTCAAACGGCTGTGCCGTCGTATTACTAATCACCGGAAAGGCAAGTTTATGAAAGTCGACCCCTTGAATTCGGTCAGCTAACAGATCAGAAGCCTCCTGCATAAACGGCGTATGAGAAGCTACCGTCATCTTCAACGGCACGACTCGCTTTACCCCATGATCGTGCAGATAGTCAGTTACGGCTTCAAGCCCTTCTGGCGACCCCCCAATTACAATTTGAGAATCTGTGTTGTAGTTAGCCGCGTAAATTGGACCTTGTTTTGCACCAAACGCAATTGCCTGGTCCACCATTGCAGCATTTGTTTTCAAAACAGCAGCCATTTTTCCAGGGTGGGCCTTCCCAGCCTGATCCATGTACGTGCTGCGGTCCTGAACCAAGTGAAGTGTATCAGCGAACGTTAACCCACCAGCTGCAAGCAAGGCGCTGTATTCGCCTAAACTCAACCCAGTTACGCCAAGTGGCAAGCCGCCCTCCTTTGCCATGATTCGGTAAAGGCCGGTGCTCATTGTCACAATTGCAACCTGGGTATTCACTGGCTTATCCAAAACAGCTGCATCGTTTAGGTCCATGCCTAACGCTTCAGAAGCTTCTTCAACCGTCTGTCGATATACTGACTCTTGTCTGTATAAATCTTGGCCCATTCCAGCAAATTGTTTGCCCTGACCACTAAATAAATACCCTAATTTCAACTAATCACCCTACTTATCAGCGGTTTGTTTGAGGACGTAATCAACTAATTCACCGACTGTTTCCATCCCCTCGTCAGTTTCGATTTCGATATCGTAAGTATCTTCGATTTTATCGATCACTTCAAAAATATCTAAGCTGTCTAGATCCAAGTCGTTCTTGAAATTAGTGTCTTCCTTAATCTTGTCAGCATCTACGTCCAATTGATCCACGATAATTTCTTTTACCTTGCCAAATACTTCTTCTTTAGTCATTGTTAGTTTCCTCCAAATTTTAAGTCATTCATTTTAGTTGTCATTAATTTGTTAGTTCTTTAATACTTAATAATCATGGTACCGACGGTTAAGCCGCCGCCAAAGCCAGATAACGCGATGACATCCCCCCTTTTAATGCGCTGTTGTTTAACCAACTCGTCTAACAAGATTGGTTCACTTGCAGCCGCTGTATTACCATACTCATCAATGTTAATTGGAAATTTACTCATTGGAACGGCCAGCTCATCCGCAATTCGCTCAACAATTCGTTGGTTAGCCTGATGGAGGACAAAGCAGTCAACGTCTTCGACCGTCATCCCCGCATGCGCCAACGCCTCATTAATTGATTCAGGGACATTCTTGACGGCAAAGCGATACACCCGCCGCCCGTTCATTTTAAAAAACGGCGAACGGGGCGTTTGATCACTGACAAACGGTGACGGCTCACCAGTCTGACCAGCCGTCAGGTTATCACCTAATTCACCTAACGTCTTGAGCTTTTCTGACACAAATGAACCGCTGGCAGCTGATGTGTTCCTAATTAAAACCCCGCCGGCACCATCGCCGAATAAAACGGCAGTCGATCGATCTTGCCAATCAATGAGTTTGCTGAGGGTTTCACCGCCAATTAGAATGGCATTTTTTTGCTGATTCGCCATTAGCATTTGCTTGACAACATGCATCCCGTACACAAATCCTGAACAGGCTGCGTCAATGTCAAACGCAATCGCATTAGTCGCGCCAAGCTTTCCCTGAACCATAGCGCTCACAGACGGCGTTAAATAATCCGGAGACATTGTTGCAACCACGATTAAATCAATATCACTCGCGTTGAGCTTGCTTTTAGCTAACAGCTTCGTTGCAACGGTCAAGCAGAGTGAACTGGTTGTTTCGGTAGTCGCAACATGGCGCCGCTTAATGCCTGTCCGCTGGGTAATCCAGTCATCTGAGGTGGGCATCATGGTTGATAATTCATTATTGTCGACAATCCGCTCAGGAACTGTACTGGCCGTTGCCATTATTTTGAAGTCTTCAAATTTCATTTAGCTGAAACCTCACCAATAAAGTCTTCCACGTTAACTAACGCCTGCTTCATTTTCTTAATATCTGACCCATTGAACCCCTTTAGGCATTGCTCAACTAATTTCCGATGGAACGCGTAATGCGCTCGGTAAAGCAATCTGCCCTTATCAGTTAACGCCAGGTTGATAATTCGTCGGTCTTGCTGATTAGTTAACCGTGAAATATACCCCTTCCGCTCCAAATTATTTAAGTTCGCCGTCAGTGTTCCCTTGCTCAATCGTAAGATTCTAGCGACCTCAGAAGTGGTTTTTCGATCATGCAGGCCAATTGTGTGAACCAAATGGAGTTCCTTTGCGGTGATGTCTTTAAACCGGCTCTTCTTAATTTCGCTCTCTTCGATTCGCATAATCTGATCATAAATGTCCACCAAGGAGTCACTAATAAAGTTATAGTCGGCCTTAATTTCATCACTTATCGCATTCATTAATTGATTCTCCTAAGAATTCACCCAAATTAAATCTTCTTTTTGGGATCCGGCACAATAAAGGTTAATTCTGCAGAACAGGCAACTTTATCGTCTACCTTTGCTTCACACTTAACCTTCCCCATATTGTCACGTTGCTTTTCCATCTCAACGTGCAACTTTAAGACATCTCCTGGTCGAACTACTTTCCTAAACTTTGCGCTATCAATGGCGCCAAGGTAAGCCGTTTTTCCTTGATACTTTTTAGTTTTCAAAATCAAAATTGAAGCGGCTTGAGCAAGTGATTCAATAATTAATACCCCCGGCATTACGGGGTTGCCAGGAAAATGGCCTTGGAAAAATTCCTCGTTAATCGTCACGTTCTTGGTACAAACAATTGATTCACCAGGATTTAACTCATCAACTTTGTCCATAAATAAAATAGGATACCGGTTGGGGATCAAATCCATAATTTCAGCTGCGTCTAATACACTCATTGATTTCTTCCTTTCAGTCACAGATGATCGTGTTTGAACAGTCATATTAGTTTGAAGTTCGAACTAATTAGTTAAAGAAACTCACCAAATTCAAACCCGATCCGTACTTCGTTTTTAAACAAGACACATCATATAACAGATTAATTTGAATATCAAACTATTCTAATTAAGGGCATGCCGTTAAAAGGCACCACATTCACGTTACGAGTGGCAAAATAAATTTTTCTACTAGGACAGCTGCTCAAGGCAGAAACTTGCGCATAAGCACCCTAAATACAAATTCCAAACCCAGAAATTCATATTTAAAGAGACTTACACTCCGACTTCTAACCGCTTTGCTCCGCTCACTTTTTTAGGACAGCTGCACAAAGCAAAAATCTGCGTGTAAGCACCTATCGAAAAAATTCCAAGCCCAGGAATTTCCTCGATAGGAGACTTACACTCCGACTTCTAACCGCTTTGCTCCGCTCACTTTTATTTGCAGCAAAAAGCCTCTAGCTGAAATCCCCAAATTTGGATTTTAGCTAGAAGCCTATTTTAGAAACAGGAGACCTAGACATTAGTCATTTTTTCGTTTGTAATGACAGCTTTAATCACTACTTTATATTGACTAAATCTTCGTTAAATTCTGGAACCTAAACGCCTATCGTCCCTGTCTCTTCCTATTCAATTGTTTCGTAAATCAATTCTGGCGCCTTGGCTGAATCCGATACCGCAATATTTTGATACAGGAGCTGCTTAATATCATCAACATTTTCCCGATTACTATAAATTGTCAGCAAGGCTTCACCCACTTTGACCGGGTCACCAATCTTTTTGTGCAGCATAATGCCGACTGAATAATCAAGCTTATCATCTGCTTTTTGGCGGCCACCACCAAGTAACATGCTGGCCACACCAACTTCATCAGCAACAATCTTAGAAACCACGCCGGCTTTTTTGGCTGGCAAATCAATCTGATACTTAGCCTGAGGCAAAATGCCCTTGGGATCATTCACTACCTCCGGATTGCCGCCCTGATCACGAACCATTGCTTCAAAACTTGCTAAGGCCTCACCATTATGAATGACTTCTTCACACAATTTTTGACCCTCATCGGTCGTTTTAGCCTTGTCACCCATAACCGCCATATAGCCACCAATTGTCACAATTAACTTCTCAAGGTCGGCTGGCCCATTACCCTTCAATAGCGAAATTGATTCTTCAATTTCCAGCGAATTACCAATGGCGTCTCCTAACGGTTGATTCATGTCGGTAATCAAAGCCATACACTGCATGCCAACGCCTTTTCCAATGTCAACCAATGCCTTGGCTAGGGCCCGCGAGTCAGCTAATGTCTTCATAAAGGCCCCGGCTCCCGTTTTAACATCAATTACTAATGCATCCGTCCCGGAGGCAATCTTTTTACTCATAATTGAACCGGCAATTAGCGGAATTGAATCAACGGTATCAGTAACGTCCCGTAAAGCATAAATTTTCTTGTCTGCTGGGGCGATGTTACCAGTAGCGCCAATAATTGCTAATTTATCCTTTTTAACTTGCTCAATGAAATCCTGCTCACTAATTTCCACTTTATAGCCCGGAATTGCTTCCAATTTATCAAGCGTGCCACCGGTGTGACCAAGGCCACGCCCAGAAATCATTGGAACCGGAATTCCGAGGGCAGCAACCACCGCTGCCAGTGGAATGCTCGTCTTATCACCAACGCCACCGGTAGAATGTTTATCCACCTTGATTCCGGGAATACTACTTAGGTCAAGATGATCTCCAGACGCCATCATCTTCATGGTCAAGGTTGCCTGTTCCTTCTTGGTCATTCCCTGAAAGAAGATTGCCATCAATAACGCACTGGTTTGGTAATCTGGAATATCACCAGAAACCACGCCGTCCACAAAATACTGAATTTGCTCATCAGTCAACTCATTTCCTGACCGTTTTGCGTGAATAATATCTACCATTCTCATTGTAAAAGTCTCCTTTCAAGAAGCTAGTTAAATCCCTTATCATCAAAAATCCGGCTCACTATCTGATCCCCATTCAATAACGAAGCCGGACTTATATATCAATAATCAAGCAGTAATTGGGCTAAGCCTTGATCAATAATCGTGCAATTTGTGTATTTAGCCCGCAAAACTGCGTGAACGCCAGCTACTTTTCGATTCCCAGTTGCAACCAAAATAGCTGCTTTTTTGGCTTTTAAATCATCTAGGTGAATGCCAATCGTGCGGTCATCAATTTGGTTACTAACAAGGCGGCCTTCCCGATCAATAAACCGGGAAAAAACATCGCCGATTGCATCCCTTTGAAGTTGGGCCTTTTCCTGTTGGTTAAAGTAGCCCAGTTGGAAAATCAACGCCTCTGATCGCACTGTCCCAACGGTAAATAACGCAACGTTAGCTTTACGGCCAAGATCTAGAATCCGTTTAATATGGCGATCACTTTCCACCATTTCCTTGGTTACCTTATTGTCAAAAATGACTGGCAGTGGCAGGTACTCCGGCCGAGTGTGATAAGCCTTTGCTAACTCGTTGACACTTTCATACGCCCAGGTTTTCTCCTGAGAGTGGCTAATACTTCCTTTTAGCTGAACAACCCGGACCCCGGAGGCATTTTGCTCCTCGACCTGTTTGGTAACCGAATGAATGGTGTGGCCCCAACCAATCCCAATAATATCGCCGGGTTCAACGACCGTGGTCAGGTAATCCGCTGCAAATTTCCCCACACTGTCCGCAGTCGCCGTCATCCCACCGTAATTATTTGGAACCACATGAAACTGAACCCCGTATTTTGTTTCCAATTGGTCGGCTAATACCTGAGAATCCACCAACGGATTAATAATCTGGATTTTAACCAGCCCGTTCTCCTTGGCATACTGAATCAATCGAGAAACCGTTGGCCGTGATATTCCCAGCTGTCTCGCAATTTCTAGCTGACTGAGATTGTCTTGATAGTACAATTCAACAACCTGCAAGCTCTGCTTTAACTTAGTCACGTCTCTAATTTCTGCCATGGCGTCTTCTCTCCGAATTTATTTTAAAGTACGCATGCGTTGCCAAATCCCCCTCAAAATAACCCTTACTTCATATTCTTAACAGCTGTTTCCAATGATAGGCGAGCCATTTCATCGAATGACGTTTCCCGTTCTTTGGCTGATAATGCCTCCCCAGTTAACAAGTGATCACTCACCGTCAAAATAGTGAGTGCCCGAATGTGGTGCTTGGCGGCAAGTAAATAAAGGCCGGATGTTTCCATTTCGGTAGCTAAAACACCATAGTCAATCAATTTATGAATATCCAGTTCATCGTTGTAGAATCGGTCGGCGGCAAAAATATTTCCCACCTTTGTTTTGATATTCATCTCTTGGGCCGTATGGTAGGCTGAGTCCAGTAACCCAAAGTCAGCGATTGGCGAGTAATACATCCCTGGGCCAAACGTGTTTTGAATAATTGACGAGTCAGTCGTTCCGGCTTGGCCTAAAATAACATCCCGAATCTTAACGTCTGGGCTCATCCCGCCACAGCTACCAACGCGATAAATGGTTTTAACGCCATATTCCTTAATGAGCTCGGTTGTATAAATGGCTAACGAAGGAATCCCCATCCCAGAACCTTGAACGGAAATCCTTTTCCCTTTATAGGTTCCTGTATAACCAAACATATTGCGAACGTTACTGTATTGAACGGGATCATCCAAATAGGTTTCCGCAATAAATTTTGTCCGCAGTGGATCACCTGGCATTAAAACTGTATCTGAGATTTCCCCTGGTTTTGCACCAATGTGTGTACTCATGTAATGACCTCCTAGTTAAGTGAGCGGATCCAGGCGCTTAGAAATCGGAGTGTAAGTCTCCTCCGAGGAGAATTCCCGGTTCTGGAATTTTTCTCGGAGGTGCTTACACGCAGATTTCTGCCTGGAGGAGCTGTCCTGTTAAGTGAGCGGAGTCAGGCGCTTAGAAACTGGAATATAAGTCTCCTTGGGCGGGAATTCCTGGGCTTGGAATTTCTGACCAAGGTGCTTATATGGAAGTTTCTGCCTGACGCAGCTGTCCTGTTAAGTGAGCGGAACAAAGCGGTTAGAAACTGGAACATAAGTCTCCTCTGACAGAAATCCCTGGTTTTGGGGGATTTTTGTCAGAGGTGCTTATGTGGAAGTTTCTGCTTTGCGCAGCTGTCCTAAATTTCCTCCAAGAAACCAGTCCCAACACCATTGCCCGTCACGTTGAAGTTATCAAGGACTGTGGCCCCAAAGTCCGCAAAAGTCTTTCGAACTCCTAGCGTACCGCCATTTGTCATAGATGGTGAATAGACCAGTAATGGAACGCGTTCACGGGTGTGATCAGTTCCTTTAAAGCCCGGATCGTTCCCATGATCAGCGGTGATCATAAGCAAGTCATCATCCTTGAGGTTCTTCAAAACAGTCCCTAACCGTTTATCGAAATCCATGAGAGCCTCACCAAAACCAATTGGGTTACGGCGATGACCATACATAGCATCAAAATCAACCAGATTCGTAAACGCAAAGCCGGTAAAGTCTTCCCCCATTACGTGGTCAACGTGGTCCATGCCATCCATATTACTTTCATTATGGTAGCCTTCATCAATACCGTGACCAGAAAAAATGTCATTAATCTTACCAATTCCCACGGTGTGAACCCCAGCTGCTTGTAAATAATCTAAATCAGTTTTCCCAATTGGTTCTAATGTGAAATCATGACGATTGGCTGTTCGGGTGAAGTGATCCTTATCAGGGCCAACGTATGGTCGGGCAATGATTCGACCAACTGTGTATTCGGGGCCATTTACCAATGTTCGGGCGTACTCACAAATCCGGTAGAGTTCTTTGAGTGGAATCACAGTCTCATGGGCCGCAATTTGAAGCACTGAGTCCCCTGATGTATAAACAATCAGGTCACCCGTCTTCATTTGCTGCTCACCAAGTTCAGCAATGATCTTGGTCCCAGACTCTGGCCGATTACCAATAACCTTGCGGCCAGAAAAGTCTTCTAATTTCTCAATGATGTCATCAGGAAACCCATTTGGAAACGTATTTAGCGGCTTTTCAACTGGCAACCCCATCATTTCCCAGTGACCATCCATGCTATCCTTACCGGCAGAAATCTCTTGCATTTTACCGTAGTAGCCAATGGGGTGGTCAATTTTTGCGACACCTTCAATGGGGGTTTCCCGAAGATTGGAGATCCCTAATTTTTGAAGGTTCGGAATCTGGAGCTTACCTTTGTAGGCCTCACCAACATGGCCCAATGTGTCAGAACCGATATCATCAAATTTAGCGGCATCCGGTGCAGCACCAGTCCCAACTGAATCCATCACAATTCCAAATATTCGTTTATAATTTTTTATACTCATAACTTTGCCTCCAAATGATCACTTAAGATAAGATTTTGACAGTTGCACTAACGCCTAGACGACTTGCGCCAGCGTCAATCATTGCAAGTGCCTCTTCACGAGAATGAATCCCACCGGATGCTTTAACCCCTAATCGATCGCCAACGGTCTTTCTCATCAAGGCAACGTCATCAAGCTTTGCCCCAGCTGAACTAAAGCCAGTCGATGTTTTAACGTAGTCCGATCCCGCTTTTTCCGAGTCCTGGCAACCGCTTACAATTTGATCGTTGTTTAAAAATGATGTTTCCAAGATCACTTTAAGCAGTTTACCCTTTGCATGAACAGCTTCAGCAACCTTTTGGATATCTTCAGTTACAAAGGCATCATTGCCACCAATCAATTCGCCAACGTTGATCACCATATCAATTTCTTCAGCTCCCTGATCAATCGCGGTAATTGCTTCATATACTTTAGTTTCCGTATTGGTTGCTCCAAGTGGGAAGCCAACTACGGTAATTGGATTAACGGTCGACCCTTTGAGTGCTTCAGTCACCAATGGCATCCAGTGTGAGTTCACGCAAACGGATGCTGTGTTATACTTCACAGCTTCCTCACAAGTCTCTCGAATACTCTCCTCAGTTGCGTCTGGTTTTAAATTAGTGTGGTCTAAATACTTGGCTAGTTGTGCGTTTGTTAAGTCCTTTGTCATGATAATGAAACCCCTTTCATCTATTTATAAATTCATCTTACAGGATCCTAGAACATATGTAAAGAAGTTTGCTGAAATATTGTTCAATAATGTGAAATAATGTACAAAATGTTTTTTTGCAATCCAAAAAGGAGCTAAGACAAAAAACTTTGTCTTAGCTCCCGGTAGTATCAGAATAGCTGCGCAGAGTAGAAATCTGCACCAAGCCTATTTCTTCAAATCAGAAATTGAATTGATATTTTTCATGTACGTTGGCACAGCCAGTCCAACCTTGGCGCCCTTCAAGTTCACGCCCAGATCGTCAAATTTGCCCTTATAGTCCTTATAGTAGAGGCCTTGGGTATTTGGTAACCAGGCACAAACCATCCCGTCAGCGGCTTTTGTGGCGATTGACGCCCACAGTGGCTGAACTTCCATGGCCTGAATATCAACTTTGTAACCAAGCGATCTTAAAACATTGGCAACCACGTTGGTTGACGCAATCTCAGAGTCCCAGGCAACGTAAGTCAATTTGATCGATTGACCATGAACGTGCTTAATCCCCTTAGTCCATGTATCAACCTGAGCCTTGTTCTGCTTAATCCAATCATTGGCAGCTTTGTGAGGATCTTCGCCGCCGTTAACCTTAAGCATGACATTTGCCATCTGGGCTGGTTTCCAATTAAACCGGTTCAACATAGTGTAGGCTTCAGGCTTATCTTTTTTAAGACCTAACCGTGCGATCGTATGAATGTTCTCGGCTTTTCCATAAACGTTTTTAGGATCCTTCAAGAACTTCAAACTGTATTTCGTAAACATCCAATGCGGTGTCCACCCAGTAATCACAATCGGCTCATGATTCTTAATTGCTTTACCAAGGGTACTAGCCATTGCAGCAGTTGAACTCGTCTGCAATTGCCATTTCGAGTCGGCCAATCCATATTCCTTCATGGCCTTTTGGGTACTCGACATAATGCCAGCCCCGGCTTCAACCCCAGTAATCGTATAATTAATTTGCTTCCCAACGCTCTCATTAGGATTGTATTTCGCAATTTTAGTTGAACAGCCAGAAAGCAGAATCATCGAAACAACGACCGAGAGGAGCAGAATTAATTTACCGTTTTGTTTTTTCATATTAACCCCCTTCTATGACTTAGGGATCTTATTGCGGTTAATGGCTTGGGTAATTCGATCAAGAATAATCGCCAAGATAACAATTGCCAGACCAGCAGCAAAGCCACCACCAGCATCGTTTCGGCCAACCGCGAAGTAAACCTTGTTTCCAAGTCCCATTGCACCGATCATTGAAGCAATCACAACCATTGAAAGTGACAGCATCATACTTTGGTTAACCCCGGCCATTAACGTTGATTTAGCTAATGGTAGTTGCACCTTGAACAGCTTCTGCCACGAAGTAGACCCGTATGAATCAGCAGCTTCAATCAAATCAGCTGGCACTTGTCTGATTCCCAAATTTGTCATCCGAATCGTTGGTGGCATCGCGAAAATAACTGATGCAATGACACCTGGCACCATGCCGATTCCAAAAAACGCAACTGCCGGAATCAAATAAACAAAGGCTGGCATCGTCTGCATGAAATCAAGAATTGGCTTATTAATTGTTTCAAAGACCTTTGACTTCCCCATCCAAATACCTAAGGGAACCCCGACCACTAGCGCAATGAGACTAGAAGTCAGAACTAACGTCAACGTTTGGGTCATGTCACGCCAAAATCCTTGATTCCAAATATACAGTAACCCAACGATTTCAAAGATAATCAGGGTCCAGTGCTTCGTTTTACGGGTTAACCAGTACGTACCACCCACAACGAGCAGCATAAACAACCAGATTGGCAACAGGTCAAAGATCCATTGGAAACCGTTGATAATGCCGCCAATAAAGTTGGTGACGCCGTTAAAGAAGCCTTCAAAGCTTGCTAACCAATCAACTAATTTATCAATCCAACTCGAAATTGGTAATTGGGGAATGTTAGTCATTTTCGACCACCTCATTTCCAGAGATTGCACCAAGAACGGCACCTCTAATGATAATTCCTAACAAGTGGTTTTTATCATCAACAACCGCAAATGGAATCGGTGTCGATGAGATTTTTTCCATAATATCCGTTATTGGCGTGTCCGGTGACGCCGTTGGCACGTTGGTTTGGATGACTGAATCAAGTTTACGTTCCTTCTTCTTAATCAATCCCATCACGTGGCTGGCATCTACAACCCCCACAAATTCACGTTTATTATTGACGACGTAGACTGATGAAATCTCGTTTTCAACCATCCGGCGCATGGCAATTCGGGGACCATCTTTATCAATATTGATAAATGTTGGCCGAATCATCACGTTAGAAGCGGTCAATACCTTTGTTCGGTCGACGTCTTCGATGAATTTTTCAACGTACTCGTCAGCCGGTTGGGTCAAAATCTCTTCAGGCGTTCCGGTCTGAACAATTTCCCCATCTTTCATAATCATAATTCGATCACCAATTCGGAGCGCTTCGTTCAGGTCATGGGAAATGAAGACGATTGTTTTTTTAAGGTTCTCTTGTAGGTCGAGCAATTCATCCTGCATATCCTTTCGGTTCAAGGGATCCAAGGCAGAAAAGGCTTCGTCCATCAATAGAATCTCAGAGTTATTGGCTAATGCTCTAGCTAATCCAACCCGCTGTTGCATCCCACCTGATAATTGGGTTGGGTACTGATCGTCATAACCATGAAGACCCACTAGCTCCAAAGCCTCGTGGGACTTTTTAAGCCGCTCATCCTTATCGACACCCTTAACTTCCAACCCATAGGCAGTATTCTCAATAATTGTTCGGTTTGGAAACAGCGCAAAGTTTTGAAAAACCATGCTCATTTTATTCCGCCGGACGTCTAACAACTGCTTCTTGTTAAGTGACGTTAAGTTCTCACCGTCAATCAGGATTTCACCTGACGTTGGTTCAATTAATCGATTAATCATCCGGATCATCGTTGATTTTCCGCTTCCGGATAACCCCATAATCACGAAAATTTCACCGTTGTTAACTTCGAAATTGGCGTCGTTCACACCAACCGTTGCGCCGGCTGATTTTAGAATTTCGGCTTTTGACTTACCTGCTTTTAGTAATTCTTCGGCCCGTGGAATTCGACGGCCAAAGATCTTGGTAAGATGTCGCACTTGTAATTTTGTTGTCATGTGCCCCTCCTTATCAATCATTCTGCGTTTGCGATAGAACAGTGCGCATCCTAAAGTCCTCAGAGGCTGCCAAGTAGGCTGTGTTTGCTGACCGTCATTAGTAGGAGCTTTGACTTAACTCCTTAATCTGGGTCGCAAGAATCCTAGAGGCGAACCTCTGATTTGCACAGCTGTTCTATAAGATATTAAAAATGGTACTTCCAAATTTGGTAGTGCCAAGGATTAAAACTTACTTTAAAAATCATAACAAAAATACGAACTCGTTTCAAATAAGTTGAATTGCTGCAAGTTTAAACTCTGTGAGTAATTATGACGCCAATGAGTTGTTATTATAAGGATTAGCTCAATTATTTCTTGCCAGCATCATTATTTGTACGTAACCGTCACCAAATCCTTTAAGGATGGGGTTCGTGGCCAATTTTTAGAAAAAGTTGCTAAATTTATTAGGAATTTATTTGGAAGCGCTCTTACGCTACCAGGAATTCCATAAACAGTTATTTACAATCGGCTGACTTTTGCCATTAACGAAGAAGGGGCCATCATTTCCAAAAAACAGAAATGATGGCCCCTGCCACTAAGCTTTGGGATCCTAAGTGTCGATTGCCTTAGTCAGCTGTTTCTAATAAATCTGTCAACCGACTTATCTTGTCAACACTGTAATCGACTCAATATGAACGGTCTGTGGAAATTGGTCAACTGGCTGAATCGGCTGGTTAACTTGATAGCCTTGTTCATTAAATAACTTAACGTCCCGTGCTAAAGTTGCTGGGTTACAAGAAACGTAGACAACGCGCTTAGGCTGCATCTTAACAACACTTTCAATCAGCGTGCCATCAAGCCCCTTACGTGGTGGGTCTACAACAATTACGTCCGGCTTCAAGCCATCTTCTTGCCATTTAGCCATTTGGTCTTCAGCGTAGCCAGCCACAAATTCAACGTTATCAATATCGTTGATCTTTGCATTCTTCTTAGCATCCTCAACCGCCTCTGGAACAATTTCCACGCCGTAAACCTTTTTAGCAACTCGCGCCATTGACAGCGAGATTGTGCCAATCCCACAATAAGCGTCAATAACGGTATCATCGGCTGTTAAGTCGGCTTTTTTAGTTGCTAAATCATACAGTTTTTCCGTTTGAACTGGGTTAACTTGGTAAAATGAGTTAGCAGAAATTTCAAATTTAAGGCCTAACAACGTGTCTTCAATCGTACTTTGACCTGCTAACACTTTGTTTTCCTTACCCATCAATGCATTCGTTTTCTTAGGGTTAACGTTTTGGACAATGCTCTTAACTTCAGGCAACGCCTTTGTAATGTCGGTAACAATTTCCTTATTACTAGGGAGCTTTTCAGTTCGTGTAATCAAGACGATCATCATCTCGTGAGAATAGTGACCACGGCGAACCATCACGTTACGGATGACACCGCCGTTAACGCGTTCATCATATGGCTTAATTCGATACTTGCGCAAAATATCACGAACTACCACAATTGCCTTGTCAATTTCTGGATCTTGAATATAAAAATCTTCAATTGGAACAAGATCATGGGAATGTTTCCGATAAAAGCCAGTCTGTAACTTACCGTTAATTAACCGAACGGGGATTTGCGCTTTATTCCGATACTCATAAGGCTTATCCATCCCAATCGTTGGATCAACTTGAACGTCAATCTTCAATTTATTGAAGTCTTCTTCAATTTGGTGCCGTTTAAACTCAAGCTGAGCATCATACTTAAGATGTTGCAACGGCGCGATCCCCGTTTGGGTATAAGCCTTATCAACTAGCTCAACCCGGTCAGCACTTTTTTGATTGATCTTAATGACTTTCCCAAATGCGAAATTTTTCTTTACTTTGATAACTTTCATTGTCACGTTTTCAGTTGGTAACGCGTCCTCAATAAAGATCGGAAAATCATCAATCTTCGCAACGCCCATTCCCTGATACGTTAAGTCCGTGATATCAACATCATAAGTTTCATTTTTTAATACTGGAGCAGTTCTTTTCATTTAGTCACCCTTATTTGCGTAGAAACAAAAATTGCGAAACGAAAACATCGTAACGCAATTAATAAACATCCTATAAAACTATTCCTTATCCGGCAGTTTGTCAACGCCTTTGACGAAGTTCTGCTCAACTTGACGAATTTGTTCATCAGTTTCGTCCGAATAGGCACGATCCGGAATTTCATCCGTGTTGGCAAAAAATTCGATATGTTGTTTTAAATCAACAAACGTCATCGGCGCGTTGCCACCATATTCACCATCGAGATTAATCTGCATCGGATCATTGACCGGCCTAGCAGTTACTTTGCGAACCTTTTTATAAATAATTCGCGGATCATCAACGTGCTTACCACCATTTAAAACCTTAGAAACCAGATGAAGGATTTCAACTAAGTTACTGGTTTTGACAATGATTAACGTAAACTTACCATCATCAAGTGACGCATCGGGGACAATCTGTTCGAATCCGCCTACGGAATTGGTAAGCGCCAGGAAAAACATCGAAGCCTTTCCCTTAAATTCACCACCATCATATTTTAAATCCATTTGAATTGGCTTAATCCGTGGGAGTAATTCGGCCCCCTTAACCAGATACGCAAGGTAGCCAAAAATGGTTTTTAAATCTGATGGCACATCATAGGTTAATTCTGTCAACAACCCACCAGCAGCAATATTAATGAAGTAGTTGTCGCCCGCTTTACCAATATCCATGTGAATCATTTGCTTTTTGAAGACCATCTTGGCTGCTTCAACCGGATCCTCTCGGGGAATATGCAGCGCCCGAGCATAATCGTTAGTCGTTCCAGCAGGAATGATCGCCATTTTCGGTCGTTTTTTCAGCGGCGCAATGCCGTTAACAACCTCATTAATGGTGCCATCACCACCAGCAGCCACAACTAATTCAAATCCCTCTTCAGCGGCTCTTTGAGCTTCGTTCTTAGCGGAATCCTTGGCGGCAGTGGTGGCATATGCGCTGGTTTCGTAGCCAGCTTGTTCAAATATATCTAAAATGTCCACCATCTTCTGCTTAAGAATTTCCCTACCAGAAGTTGGATTATAAATCACCCTTGCCCGTTTACGCATATTAATCCCGACTTTCTATTTACTCATTGATTCTTTTAACATTTTGTTAACAACCTGGGGATTAGCTTTCCCATGAGTTTGTTTCATAATCTGACCCACTAAGAAACCAATTGCCCGATCCTTACCGTTATGAAAGTCTTCAACGGATTGCGGATTGGCGGAAACAACGTCATCAACGATTGGTTGTAATTTAGCAGGGTCCGATAATTGAACCATCCCTTTTTCTTCGACAAACGCTTTTGGATCGTCACCCTTCGTGATTGCCTTGAAGACCTTCTTGGCCATCTTAGACGAAATTGTGCCATCACTGATCAACTTGATCATCATTGCCAAATGTTCAGGCGTGATCTTAGTATCCTGGAGTTCGACTTGATTATCGTTCATGTAAGCATTAACGTCACCTTGAAGATAATTGGCAGCCAATTTAGCATCAGCGCCGGCCTTAATCATCTGATCATAAAAATCAGACATTTCCTTGGTCTGGGTAATAACCATCGCATCATAGTCTGTAATTCCCAATTCGTTAACGTAATGCTCACGTCGCTTGGCAGGTGGTTCTGGCAATTCCTGGTTAATCTGATCAATCCAATCTTGGGAAATTGTCAAAACTGGTAAATCTGGTTCTGGGAAGTAACGATAATCATCAGAGCCTTCCTTAACCCGCATTAAGACGGTTTTCCCAGTTGTTTCATCAAAGCGCCGGGTTTCCTGCTGGATAACACCACCAGACATGATTACCCGCTGTTGGCGCTGTTCTTCATATTCAAGACTCTTTCGGACATAGTTGAATGAATTAATGTTCTTCATTTCAACCTTAGTGCCGAATTCTTTTTGACCAACGGGACGAATTGAGATGTTGGTGTCAACCCGCATTGAACCTTCTTCCATTTTGACATCTGAAATCCCAGTAAATTGAACAATTTGCCGTAGCTGTTCCAAATAAGCATACGCTTCATCAGCAGAGGCAATGTCTGGCTTTGAAACAATTTCAATCAACGGGGTCCCCTGACGGTTTAAATCAACGAATGAATGTTCAGATTCATGGGTATTCTTACCAGCATCCTCTTCAATATGCATTTCAGCAATCCCAATTTTCTTCTTTTGGCCGTCAACTTCAATCTCGACCCACCCGTCATGGGCAATGGGAGTCTCTGACTGCGTAATCTGATAGGCCTTGGGGTTGTCAGGGTAGAAGTAATTCTTTCGGTCAAAATGCGGATTGGGTTCGATTTGGGCATGCAGGGCTAATCCAGCCATGATGCCATCGTGAACAACCCCTTTATTAGTGGTTGGTAAAACGCCAGGGTATCCCCAATCAATCACGTTCGTATTGGCATTTGGTGTATCACCAAATTCTACGGGAGAAGGACTAAAGATTTTAGAATTCGTTTTTAACTCAACGTGCACTTCGAGTCCAATTGTTGTTTGAAAATTCATTAGTTAGTTCCTCCCATCTTTGGTGTTTGTTTATTAAAGTCAGTATTTTGTTCAAAGGCATTTCCGGCTTGGTAAACCGTCAATTCATCATATGGCCGACCAATCAGCTGGACGCCAACTGGTAATCCGTTAGAGAAACCGGCTGGAATTGACATTCCCGGTAACCCTGCCAAATTAACTGGTAAGGTCAAAACATCATTCATATACATGGTCATTGGGTCAGAAACGTCTTCGCCAATTCCATAAGCTGGTGTTGGTGCCGTTGGGGCAAGAATCAAATCGAAGTCCTTAAAGACCTTGGCAAAATCATTATTCATTAACGTTCGCACTTGGGCGGCTTTTTTGAAGTAAGCGTCATAAAAGCCGGCAGATAATGAGAACGTTCCGAGCATAATTCGGCGTTTAACTTCATCACCAAAACCTTCTGAACGTGATTTAACGTACAGGTCTTCCAAATTCTTAACATCAGCAGCCCGCCGGCCATAACGAATTCCGTCAAACCGTTGTAAGTTAGAGGACGCTTCTGAAGATGAAATAATATAGTACGCAGCAACACCATACTTCGTGTGAGGCAATGATACTTCCTCAACCGTTGCGCCAAGCTTCTTGAATTGCTCAGCCGTATCTAAAACGGTTTGCTTAACGTCATCATCTAACCCTTGTGACATGAATTCGGTTGGGATTCCAATACGCATGCCTTTGACACCCTTATTAAGGGCGCTGGTGAAATCAGGAACTTCCTTAATAGAAGAAGTTAAATCATGCTTATCGTGACCCGCAATTGCGTTTAACAACGTTGCGTTATCTTCAACGTTTCGGGTAATCGGCCCAATTTGATCCAAACTTGAGCCAAAGGCAATTAACCCCCAGCGAGAAACCCGGCCATAGGTTGGCTTCATGCCAACAACCCCATTAAATGATGCGGGTTGGCGAATCGAACCACCAGTATCTGAACCAAGTGCAGCCAATACTTCACCACTCGCAACGGCAGCAGCTGATCCACCTGATGATCCACCGGGAACCTTTGTTGTATCCCAGGGATTATGAGTAATCTTGAAGGCAGAGTTTTCAGTTGAACCCCCCATCGCAAATTCATCCATGTTGGTTTTTCCAAGCGTCACTGTCCCTAATTGCTTGAGCTTTTCAACAGCCGTTGCGTCAAACATTGGCGTAAAGTTTTCTAATATTTTAGATGCAGCGGTCGTCTTCAAGCCCTTAGTCAACATATTATCTTTGATTGCAACGGGAATTCCTGATAAAGGATTATCCTTATCAATTCCCTTTTGATCAATTTGGTCAGCATCGGCCACGGCATCCTTTTCAGCCACCGTCAAAAAGGCGTTAATGTCGCCATCAACTGATTTAATATTCGCTAAGGTCTGCTGGGTAAGTTCCTTTGCGGAAAAGTCGCCGTTAACCAGCTTACTATGAACACTTGTTAATGATTCGTTGAAATAATTCATTAGTTGTTATCCCCGCTTTCATCAATAATCGTCGGAACGCGGATGTAACCGTCCTGAGTATCAGGGGCGTTATCCAACAAAGCTTGTTGTTGATGCCAATTTTCGGCAACGTCATCTCGCATAACGTTTACTTGGTCAGTAACGCTACTGGTTGGTTCAACGCCCTCAGTATCAACTTCACTGAGTGTTTCAAACAAGCCAATAATTTTATCTAACTGTGTTGTAAAGTATGGCAGCTGGTCATCGTTAATCTTCAACTTTGCCAATTCAGCAACGTGTTTTACTTGATCTTCAGAGATCTTTTCAGTCATTGAAATCCTTCTCTCTTCTGAAATTACTTAGTTTTATAACAACCATAATTTTACCATATAATGAAACCCATTTTTGCAAAATTAATAACTATTGAAAATGTGTGCCGAGAACTTCTTCTCATTGGCCTTTCTGCTGAGGAAGCTTTGAATTCCCTCAGTAGACTGAACCGTAATGTCAATTGGTGCATTCGCGGGTAAGTACTTCTGCGCTGCTCCCTGGATGTATTGTGTAAAGCTGATAATTTCTGTCTGGCTGTAGAATTGCGTTGTAATGTTAACGTTCATACCGCTCAATGACCCATCCGTGTACTGTGCCTGAGCAGTAACACCACTTAGATTGGGGAAGAATCCTTGAATGGTTGATTTGAAGTTATCAAAAGAATCTTCATCGTTAGTACTAGGACCTTTTTTATTTGATTGAAGTGGGAAGACATAGTTTTTTTGATTAATTTTTGTCCACTTGCTGATCTTAGTTTCCGCGTTATCGTTTAGTGAATAAGCAAAGAAATTACCGCCGACTAAGCTATCATCCGATGCCTGCTTATATAACGCAATGATGATCGGAATATTTTTAAGGGCCTTTCTTTTCCGTAGCCGTTGAAGCACCTGATTGGCAATTTCTTTACCATGAGCTTGAACTTGGGCGTCAGAGATATTTGTTTGATAAGTTGGCCCATCCTGAGTCTTTTTATAATAATCGACTGAATTAATTCCCAGCCCCACCGTCATCGCAGATAACTTCAGGGACTTGCCACTCTGAGTCATAAAGTCCTGTTCATCAATTTGTGATAAGTAAAGTGGCGTTCGCGTATTTGGATTTGTCGACTTAGATTTTACGGGATTAAGCCCCGTTTGATTTGAGCTGGATTTTCTCCCTAACCAATTTTCAACTTGATCTGCCGATAGATATTGGCCCTCTTGAAAGACGTATTTCTTAGTTGAAAATTCTTTCTTAGAAATATTCAAAAGGCCATTTTCAAACCCCTTGATATTAAATTGGTTGGCTTCCTGGGAAACGCTCACGCCACGAGACTTGCTCGTCCGATAACGGCCGTTCTTAATGACACCCTGATAATAGTCACTGTTTGTCTGACCCGTTAACTGAGTTTTTTCCTTTGACCCGCTTGAGCTATTAGTATCACTTGACAGGTTATCGACACTGCCACACGCTGCTAACATGAACCCAGACAGGATAATCGAAATGCCCACAATTGCTTTTTTTAACATTGATTCTCCTCCACTGTTACTTCTCATTTGTCATTGCCTCACGAAAACGGGCTTCATCCCAAACTTCAATTCCAAGCTGAGTTGCCTTATCGTATTTACTACCAGGATCTTCACCAACCACAACAATATCGGTTTTCTTCGAGACGGAGCTGCTTACACTTGCGCCATGATTTTCCAACCATTCGGTCGCATCAGGTCGAGTAATCTCTTGGAGTTTGCCAGTTAAGACAAATTTTTTACCATTAAAAAACGAGTTGCTATTTTCGAGCTGCTCATCGCTAACGCCAAGATAATCCATATTAACGCCAACTTGCTTAAGCTGGCGAATCAATTCTTTTGATTGCGGCATTGAAAAATACGTTACGATACTATCGGCAATGACCATCCCCATTGTATCAATTTCGGCGATTTCTGGGGCAGAAGCCGTCATAAGTTTATCAATATTTTTAAAACGTTGGGCAATCAACCGAGCCGCCTTGATACCAACATGCCGAATTCCCAGCCCATAAAGCAGCCGTTCACAGGAATTTCCTCGGCTGTCATCAATGGCTGAAAGTAAATTAGTAGCAGATTTTTCACCAAATTTATCAAGTGTTAATAGCTGATCATGAGTAAGGCTATATAGGCCAGCAACATCGTTTAACATGTGTTTTTTGAACAGTTGAGCAATGATCTTGGGCCCTAAACCATCAATATCCATGGCATCCCGGGAAGCAAAGTGGGTTAGCCCCTCTTGTAGTTGAGATGGGCATTGCGGATTAATGCATCGCAAGGCAACTTCTTCATCTAAATGGACTAATTCTGACCCACAAGATGGGCATTCAGTAGGAATCGGATAAGGTTGACTATCCTTTGGGCGCTTTTCTTGGATATATTGAGAAATTTCTGGGATGATGTCGCCGGCTTTGTGCAGCTTGACAGTATCACCAATCCGAATATCCTTTTCTTCGAGGTAATCGGGGTTATGCAAGGACGCCCGACTTACCGTTGACCCTGCCAAAGTAACAGCATCCATAACGGCAGTTGGCGTGACAACACCAGTCCTTCCAACCGTCCATTCAATATCACGAACAACGGTTTGAACCTCTTCTGGTGGAAACTTGAACGCAATTGCCCAACGAGGCACTTTGACGGTTGCCGCCAACGACCTCTGCAGCGGCAATGAGTTGACCTTAATGACAATCCCATCGATCCCATAAGCTAAGCCGTCTCTGAGTTCTTGATACTTGTCAACATAAGCATCAATGTCCGCCATCGAATGAGCAACCTGATAACTGGGATTGATTGTAAACCCTAACGATTTCAATTCTTCGAGCAAGCCGCTCTGCGTATCGGTCTGCAGGTCATCGTAGTTCGCAACATTATACATAAACGTACTTAATTTGCGCCGCGCCGTCACTCGTGAATCAAGTTGCCGCAAACTACCTGCCGCGGCATTTCTTGGATTAGCAAAGGGAGCCTGCCCATTGTTTTGCCGTTCCTCATTTAATGCCGCAAATGAAGACTTAGGCATGTAACACTCCCCACGAACCTCAATATTAATTGGGCGGGTCAGCTTACGAGGAATTGACTTAATGGTTTTCAAATTACGGGTAATATCTTCACCAATTTGACCATTCCCACGCGTTGAACCTTGAATCAGGATTCCATTTTCGTATTTTAATGAAATTGCTAAGCCATCAATTTTGAGCTCACAATTGTAATTAAACGGAACATCATCGGAGGTTGTCAAATGATTAACAAAGTCACCAAGTTCTTCCTTTGAAAAAACATCCCCTAATGAAAGCATCGGGATTTCATGTGGCACCTTTGTAAACCCCGGAAGTGTGTGATCACCGACTTTTTGAGTGGGCGAATCTGTCGTTACGATTTGTGGAAATTGAGTTTCTAACGCAACTAACCGCTGATAAGTTTGATCATAAACGGCATCCTCAACACTTGGTGAATCATAAGTATAGTATTCATCAGCCCATTTATTTAGTTTTGCCCGAAGTGTTGTCGCCTCGTTTGCAGCTTGCGCTTCGGTCATTCCTTCAAAAGCCACAATAACACCCTCTGTTAAATGATTTCATTATCCAAATTTTCACTCTTGCTTTTTAATCGGCGCAAAGGCGGCCAGCAGGCGTTTAATTCCCTGTTCCTCAAAAGCAATGTCTAATTCCATATCTTCACCAGCGCCAGAAACTTTGACCACCGTGCCAGTTCCCCACGCCTTATGAGAAACTTTGTCGCCAACTTCCCAGGCTTTCTTGTCAGCCCCGGTTCCCTTCGGCTTTTCAACAACTTGATCGGGCCGATGATACGTGGTTACCGTAGCTCGTCTCGTCCGACGGTCAAAGGGAGTCGTCAAGGGGCTTTCTGCTTGCTGTGGATTATCATAATGAATTAATTCGGGCTTAATCTCGTTCACAAACCGCGACTCTGGATTATTCTGCCGGCGGCCATAAAGCATTCTTGAATAGGCATTGGTAATATACAGTTTTTCCTTTGCTCGGGTAATCCCAACATAGGCAAGCCGCCGTTCTTCCTGTAACTCTGACTCATCGTCGGCAGCTCTTGATAGTGGGAATAGCCCCTCTTCCATCCCCATTAAAAACACAACTGGGAACTCCAACCCCTTGGCAGCATGTAACGTCATCAAAGTCACTTGAGAATTGTCATCCTGCAAGTCGTCTTGATCAGATACCAATGCTAAATCACTCAGAAAATTAACCAAATTATCCTGACCAGTAGCTTCGGCATTTCCTTCATCATATTTCTGGGTAACGGAAATAAATTCTTCTAAGTTTTCCAGTCGGGTTTGCGCTTCCAATGACTTGGACGCTTTTAACGTACTGGCGTAACCACTTTCATCCAAAAGCGCTTCGGTAAGATCAGTAATTGACATTGACGCCATCTTGTTAGAAACCCGACTGATCATTTGCTCAAATGAAGCAATTGAATTTTTAGCTCGTGATGAAATTTCGTTTGCCAGGTCAATGTTTTTGGCAGCGTCAAGTAAGGACCAACCATGATCGTTGGCAAATAACCGCAGCTTTTCGATGCTTGTCTGACCAATTCCTCGTTTAGGTTCATTAATGACCCGTTCAAAACTCATGGAATCATTTGGATTACCTAGTAACGTCAAATAAGCAAGAATATCTCGAATTTCTTTTCGATCGTAGAACTTATGACCACCAACGATTGTGTACGGAATATTAGACTTCAGCAATGTCTCTTCAATGACTCGTGACTGGGCGTTAGTCCGGTATAGAATTGCAAAACTGCCATAATTACGCTTAGATTTCTTCATTTCCTCTTGAATTTTAGCCACGACATACCGGGCCTCATCGTTCTCAGTTTGACCCCGATAATAAGAAATCTGATCGCCCTGATCATTTTCGGTCCAGAGATTTTTGTCTGCTCGGTTATCATTATGAGCAATAACTGAATTAGCCGCCTCTAGGACGGTTTTGGTTGAACGATAGTTTTGCTCCAATAACGTCACGTGCGCGTTTGGATAATCTTTCTTGAAGTCCAAAATGTTTTGCATGTTGGCGCCCCGCCAGCCGTAAATACTCTGATCAGCATCTCCCACCACGCAAATGTTTTGATTTTTATTTGCTAAGGTATTAACCAGTTTGTACTGAGCTTCGTTGGTATCTTGATACTCATCGACGTGAATATAATGAAACTTATCTTGATAATATTCCAAGACATCTTGGTGCTGTTCAAATAATTGAATCGTTATCATAATCAGATCATCGAAATCTAAAGACTCATTTTGCTTTAATTCAGCTTGGTAACGCTCATAAACGTCAGCCACAATCTGGTCAAACGCACTGACTGCTTGCGCCTTGTAATCTTTTGGTGTCAGTAAATCATTTTTGGCGTTTGAAATAGCAGAAAGAATTGCCCTGGGATCGAATTTCTTTGGATCAATATTCAAGTCTCGTAAAACCCGTTTTACCAAAGTTCGCTGTTCGCTGGTATCCGCAATCGTAAATGCCCGGTTGTATCCTAACAAATCAATGTTCCTTCTTAAAATTCGCACGCAAAGCGCATGAAATGTTGACACCCAAACGTCATTACCACTCTCGTCTAAGAGTTTAGAAACCCGTTCGCGCATTTCTTTAGCTGCTTTATTAGTAAACGTAATTGCCAAAATGTGCCATGGCATCACGTTGTCGTGTTCAATTATGTAAGCAATCCGATGGGTTAGCACCCGCGTCTTGCCACTACCGGCACCAGCCATAATTAGAACTGGTCCTTCCGTATGAACAACAGCATCCTTTTGGTCCTTATTTAATCCTTTTAATAAACTTTCTTCTGCCACTAAAAACGTCATCCTCTCACATTTATCCAATCAATTATACCAAAAATTACGCGCTTTGGCTTGCCGCTAAAACCAGTGAGCGGAGCAAAGCGCTTAGAAATCGGAGTGTAAGTCTCCTATCGGGGGAATTCCTGGTTTTGGAATTTTTCCGATAGGTGCTTACACGCAGATTTCTGCTTTGCGCAGCTGTTCTAAACTAGCCATTTCCGCCCTGTTAAAACCAGATTCTCATTAGCTAAGCGAATAGCGCAACCATTCCAACACTCGGAATAATTGCGCTATTCGCTTAAAGTCTAGATCAACCCGGTCACTTTCCAAATCGACTTATTACTTTAAGAACACACTAATCACATAACCGGTACCCTGGAGAATTGCTTTCTTAATTAGTGACCATGTTCTTCATGGTCATTCTGCTGGTATTTTGCTTTGTAATCAATGTCAGCCCAAATACCAGTTGCTTCAAGCTGCATCAACGTATAGCTCAGAGACTCCGTTGGAATTAAGACGTTACCAACTGGCTTGCCATCATCCGCTGGTTGATTACCATAAATTGTAAAATGCCAGTTTTCCTTAATGAGCCACTGCGTTTTTACCCGTTGGTAATCCTTTTGGCGAATTGTCTGATAAACCGTTGATATCCCCTGGAAAACTTTTGATATCGGTAAACCAGCAATTGCCCGCAAGTGTTGTTCAAACTCAGTCACGTTAGTCGCATAATCAAATACAAACCCAGCTGGACTCAATAACGGGGCAACCCGACTAACGTAAATCGAACCACTTTTAGCCAAGAATAGATTAACCTCGAAAGTCCCGACGTAATCCAAATTAGTCGTGATTTCGTTGGTGATTCGTTCCATTTCCTTAGCAACACTCGGATCTAACTTTGCTGGTGTGAAAGCCGTCATTAACTGATTATCATGATAAATCACTTCCACAACGGGAAACATCTGATGGCTGCCATCAGCCGCTCGGGTAACAATTACCGAGTAATCAATATCGTGTTCAACGTATGACTCTAAGATGTAAGTCCCAGCATCGAGAAATCCTGATGCCAGCACAATATCTGCCTGATTCTTAATAAGCAGTTCCTTACCATCTAACAATCCCCGCTGAATTGGCTTTAAAATAGCCGGATACCCAATTGAATTGATTGCTTGATAAATATCTTCAAGCGTGACAATTGTTGAATATGGCACCATATTAATATTTAACGTTTCAAAAAAGCTTCGTTCAATTAACCGGTCTTGAACAATATCCAGCAACCCATCCTTTTGGGGAACAGCTGTAAATTGTGAAATATATCTAACAACTTCTGAATCAATCAAGTCGTTATCATACACCACCACATCACAGCGCTCAGCAAACATCTTTAACGTCTGCTTATCATCAATTGGCCCAATATACTTATAATCAGCGAGTTGGACTGCCTTGCTATCTTCATTTGAACTATACATACCGATGTTAAAGCCCATTTTCTTAGCAGTCATTAGGAGTATCGGCGTACTGTTACTCTCACCTAGGATACCAATCGTTTGACCTGGATAAAGGACGTTTGCTTTTGCCAATTATTTCACTACTTTCATACAATTATTGTTGTAATAATTCTAAATTAAACGAACCCACTAACACGATTTAATTACTCAACGAAGGTAACCTTTTGATTCTCTAACGAAGCAATTCGGGCCAGTGATTCTAACCGAACACCGGTTTTTTCGATCATTGACCGCCCCTTTTGAAAACTCTTTTCAATAACAATTCCAATCCCAGCAACTTGAACGTTGGCAACCTTAGCAATCTCAAGTAAGCCTTGAACCGCCTGACCGTTTGCCAAGAAATCGTCAATAATTAAAATTCGATCTTCGGAATTGAGGAACCGTTTATCAACACTAATGTCATTACTAACGCGTTTCGTATAGGAATAGACAGTTGCTGTATAAAGATTATCGGTCAAAGTGAGGCTCTTATGTTTACGGGCAAATATGAGCGGTACCCCCAAATGAAGTGCGGTCATTAGTGCAGGGGCAATTCCTGAAGATTCAACAGTTACTACCTTGGTGATCTTTTCACCTTCAAAGAGCTTAGCAAATTCTTTGCCAATCTCATCCATCAACTTGGTGTCAACTTGGTGATTTAAAAAGTTATCAACCTTTAGTACGTTTCCTGGTAAAACCGTTCCGTCTTCAACAATTCGCTTCTTGAGTAAATCCATTACAAAATTCCTTTCTAATCGTCGTATTGATATAACTTGTACTTTTTAATGATGGAAACCAGTTTTTCGGTGTAGGTTGGATCCGTTGCATAACCATCTCGTTGGAGGCCATCAGCGGCCTGTAAATAATTACTGGCATTGATAACGTCTTGATATTGACTTGAATTCCATTTTGTCCCGTATGCGAGCAACCGTGCGTGATCTGCCAGCGAGTCATTCCAATTATCATAAACTTCAAAGCGCGCCTTAACAGTGACATAGCGGCCATTAACAAACTCCTGAGTATCTAAGTAAACTGACTGAGTCTGACCACTTTGTGCTTTTACGCCAAAAAGATTATGATACTTACTTGCCAGCTTACTCGTTCCCCAATCAGATTCAAGGATTGCTTGGGCTAAGGTGATACTAGGAAGAATATTATAGTCGCCTTGAAGCCGCTGTGCTTGGGGCGCCAACTTATTAATAAACTTTTTGTGTTCGACCGCAATTTCAGTTGTTCCGTTATCAACCTGATTCGAATTCGAGTAACCATTTGATAACGCTCGAAACCCCAAAATAATCATTAACCCAAAAAAGATTAAAACCAACATCATAATTGTATTGGATTTTCGAACTCGCTGGCGACGCTTTTTTCCGTATTTAACCAATCCAACCCCAAACTTTCTAACTTTAGAATTAATTCTACTATAAATAACGATAAAGACAATTACTATTTCATGATTTTTACTGAACTAAAGGTAATGATAATTGACAAATTTGCTAATATCAGTTATGTTATCACTTGACACTTAATTATGGAGATGGAAACCAATGGCTAAAAACACCGAAGTATCAGAAGCACAATCAAAGTTCCACGTTGGTGATGAGGTTTCATTCAAGATCGAAAAGAAAACATTTAAAGGTTATGTTGATAAGAGTTATACCAACTCATTTCTAATAACATTTGAATCAGACGATCCCGAAATTATTGATAAATATCACAAGAAAGTCGTTATCAATAATCGTCATCTAAAAATGATCAAGGCTGCTCCTCGAGTTGAAACTGACGATGAAGATGATGAGGAAGACCAAGATAAGAATTCTAAGAAACCAAGTAAGAAATAAGCAGTGACCACATGAGACTGGGACAAAGCAATTTGTCGACAGCCTCTTTTTTGTTGCTTATTAAAGACCATTTTAGTGCAGCTACTAATTACTTACGTTCGCCTCTTGATAACCCGACTCAGCGGCACGGCAATTAACGGCGTGACAACGCCACTGAAAATGGCTTCAGGAATTCCGTTTGTCCCAACAACCCCAATTAAGTACGGCAACAATTTTTCCATATTAATCTGATAAAGCTGTGGGGCCTTCGCCTTGTAAAAAACATAGATGAGGCCAAGGACCAAGATAGTATTTGTCAGTGATCCCAAAATTGCGGCAATCGAAACACTCAACGATTGTCTCTTAATTCGCTTCTGCAGTGCCATGTATGCCCATCCGGCTACTAACCCAATCATTATCCGGGGGAAAACTGATACGATTGGATTAACAAAGACAATTGTTGCTAGTGGACTAGTCGGCCAGATATACGCCCGGATAAATGTAATAACGCCCCAAACACCACCGATGATCGCGCCATCAACCGTTCCAAGGAGAACGGTCGCAATCACGACAGTCGCTGGAATAATTGTAATACTTAGTGGGCCGATTGGGATATACCCAATCAGTGGAATTGAAGTTTGGAGAATGATAATTGCAATGAACATCGCCAATAAATTGAGCCTCAAGGTGTTATTTTTCTTCGGCATAATTCCCGCTCCTTTGAAATTTACTGGGTTAATTATACAATAACAAATTTCATTCTAGTATATTGGTGACTTCTAAAGTTCGTTATCACTCAAGTTTAAGACAAACTTCAGAATACAAAAAAACACCCCTGAAATAGGAAGTGTCTTGATTGTATATCCAAATTTTAACGCTTTGAGAATTGTGAAGCCTTACGAGCTTTCTTAAGTCCTGGCTTCTTTCGTTCCTTCATACGAGCGTCACGGGTTAATAATCCGGCACGCTTTAAAGGACCACGGAAGTCTGGATCAACGGCAAGCAACGCACGAGCAATTCCGTGACGGGTAGCACCAGCTTGACCAGAGAATCCACCACCATTAACGTTAACCAAAGTATCATAGTTGCCTAAGGTTTCAGTAACATTAAATGGTTGCACAACAACTTCACGCAAGTTTGCAAAGGGGATGTAATCCTCGATTGCTTTATCATTCATAATAATTTTTCCAGTTCCTGGTACCAAACGTACCCGAGCAACGGAATCTTTACGACGGCCTGTGCCGCTATATTGTACTTGAGCCAATGCGAATTCCTCCTTAAATTAGGTTAGTGATGTCAAATGCTTCTGGCTTTTGAGCTTGGTGATCATGTTCAGGGCCTGCATAGACATGTAACTTCAAACCGATTTTATGACCTAATGTGCCATGAGGAAGCATTCCCTTGACTGAAGTTTCAATCAATCTTTCTGGGTTCTTCTCACGGAATTCGCCAGCTGTCTTCTGCTTCAAGCCACCAATAAAGCGTGAATGATGGTAATAGATCTTACGAGTATCTTTATGACCAGTCAGTTTCACTTTACTTGCGTTAATAACAATTACGTTGTCCCCTGTATCTACGTTAGGGGTAAAAGTAGGCTTATTCTTGCCTCGTAGAATTGATGCGACTACTGATGAGAGACGTCCTAAAGCAACGCCGTCTGCATCAACGACGTACCATTTACGTTCTACTTCACCAGGTTTTGCCATATAAGTTGTACGCACTTTATATTCCTCCATTGTTCCTGTGTTTGTTCGACACCAAATAAGATTCCGGGGCTTATCGTGGGGCAAACAATACCAACTAACATAATACAAATTATTCATCTAAAAGTCAATCAGTTTCGGTGATTATCGTGGCCTAGTGGATAATTTTGTTGGGTGTTTAGGATCTTCGCCCTCATAATAAACTTTTTTTAAGTATAATCCTGATGCCGGCATTGTGAGCCGTGCTTGGTTGCGGTCCTTAACGGCGTACAAACGCAATATATCGTGTTCTGGGCGTCTTTGTGCCCCGATCTCGACAATCACCCCAACCATTATCCGAACCATGTTATATAGAAAGCCATTGCCATAGAACTCCAGCTGAAGTTCGTTTGCCTTTTCATCAAAATTAGCAGTTGCTTCATAAATTGTCCTAACGTTTGATTTAGCCGTGGAACCCGACGCAACAAAACTTGAGAAATCGTGCTCCCCAATGAAATCAGGCAGTGCGGCCCTCACTCGTTCTACATCAAGGGGAAACTTCCAATGACCAGTGTAGTTTCGCTTAAATGGATTCAAAAACTCCCCAAGATCAACCCGATAAAAATACCTTTTACCAGAAACGTCGTAACGAGCGTGAAAATTTGGCGAAACGGTCTCCACTTTCATTACTTCCATATCAAGCGGCAGCATACTGTTTAACCCGCGGTAAATTGCCTCCGTTGGCAAATCAAACGGAAAGTCAAAATGGACAACCTGACCAAATGCATGTACACCAGCATCGGTCCTCCCCGATCCATAAACGACGATTGGCAGTTGGGGATTTTTGGCCATTAGGTTGACTTTTTGTGTCAGTACGCCTTCAATTGTTCGCTTATTTGGCTGTCTTTGAAAACCACTAAAAAGTGTGCCATCATAGGCAATTGTTACTTTATAACGAATCATAATCACCCTTACTATTTTCGTAAATATAATACTAATCCACCAGCAACCAAAAAAACAATCCAACTCAATGTGTCCTTTAATTGCCAACGGTAAATGCGATATTTGCTGCGATGCTCACTATCGGTGAACCCCCTAGCCTCCATTGCCGTCGATAAATTCTCAGCATGATTGATTGCACCGGTAAATAACGGCACCAACAACGGCACTGCCGCCTTAACTCGGTGGGTTAAACTGCCAGAGCCAAAATCAACGCCACGGGAGCGTTGGGCGTTAAGAATCGTTTCCATTTCGTCCATTAACGTTGGGACGAAGCGTAGCGCAATTGATAGCATTAAAGCTAATGTATCCACTGGGAAATGGACCCTTTTAAGGGGTTTTAAAATCGTTTGAACCCCATCTGCAATTGCTAACGGCGTCGTTGTGAGGGTTAAAACGGTTGAAATCATAATAATCAACAGAAATCGAATGAAGATAAATCCGCCGTTAATTAAACTCAGGTTGGTAATTGAAAAAGGGCCCCATTGCCACAAAATAGTGCCACCACTGCTAAATAGGATCTGCAGGCCAACGGTAAAAATAATTAGCCAGATCAGTGGCCGAATTCCCTTAAGGAAAAACGTAATTGAAACGCCTGAAAGTAAGATCACGACAATAATCAGTAACGCCAAGACACCATAGGAAACTAAATTGTTCGCAAAAAATATAACAATCACAAAATAGAAACTCAATAATAGTTTTGATTGAGGACTCATCTGGTGGATCCATGAGTTTCCAGGAAGATAACGGCCGAAAAGAAAATTAGTCATCGGGATTTTCTCCTTTACGTGCTAACTCAGTGATTCTATCAGCAAGTTGGTCAATTGTCAGTGGCAGCTGACCAATCGGAACCCCTGCGTCAATTAATTGTTGGGCAAACTCGGCACTGGTGGGCAGATTGAGCTGCATCCGATAAACCCACTTGGGGTCCGCAAAGACTTCTGCCGGCGTTCCAGTTTGGACAATCTTTCCTTTGTCCATGACAACCACTTCTGACGCATAATTAACAACGTCATCCATTTGGTGAGTCACAAGAATGATCGTAATATGGTCATGATCATGCAAATAACTGGCCAAGTCCATTATCTCCTTATGCCCCCGGGGGTCCAGACCAGCAGTTGGTTCGTCCAAAATCAGCACTTCCGGTTTCATGGCTAAAACGCCCGCAATCGCAACCCTTCTCATTTGCCCCCCCGAAAGATCAAAGGGCGATTTCTCTGACAAGGATTTATCCAGTCCTACCAATTTCATTGCCTCGATAGCTGCCTGTTCAGCCTCGGCGTCAACCATTCCATAATTTTTTGGGCCAAACATGATGTCCTTAATAACTGTTTCTTCAAATAACTGCTTTTCTGGAAATTGGAAAACCATTCCGACATGCCGTCGAAGTTCCTTAAGGTTCTTGTTAGTCGTTGTAGGGGTAATTGATCGATTATAGACGGTCACACTTCCCTGAGTAGGCTTTAATAAGGCATTAATATGTTGAACCAGCGTTGACTTGCCACTACCGGTATGACCAATAATAGCGGTAAATGAATTTGTCGGAATTTCAAGTGAAATATTGTCTAATGCATTCTGTGCATAAGGAGTGTTTGCCTGATAGGTATGGGTTACTTGGTTGAAACTAATTGCTTTATCCATGCGATTAACCCCTCACGATCTAAATATTCCTTATCCAAATCAAAGTGCCGTCTTTTCAGTGCCGCAATCAATTGTGCCGTGTACGGTGCGTCTAGCCCAATCCGAGCCAATTGTTCCGTGTTGCTAAATATTTTTCCGGGGATGTCCTCATCAATCTTCTGCCCCTTATTAATAACAATTACTCGGTCTGCGCTGGCAGCTTCATCAATATCGTGAGTAATTGAGATAACAGTTAAATGATTTTTTTCTTTCAATTGGCGTACCAAATCAAGAATATCTTGCCGCCCCTGGGGATCTAACATGCTAGTAGCTTCATCAAGAATAATTATTTTAGGGCTTAACGCAACAATTCCTGCGATCGCAACCCGTTGTTTTTGTCCGCCCGATAGATTCGCTGGTATTCGATCTCGAAATTCCCACATATTGACGTTTTCTAAGCTTGTTTTAACAAGTTGATGCATTTTTTCGCGGTCAATTTGGCGATTCTCCAACCCAAACGCAACATCATCTTCAACGGTTGCCCCGACAAATTGGTCTTCTGGGTTCTGGAAAACCATGCCAATTTTGTTTCGAATATCAAAAACGTTCTGATCGCTTACGAGTAAGCCATCCACAAAGATTTGACCTTTTTTAAGAACATTTAACCCATCAATTAACCGGGCCAACGTACTTTTTCCGCTCCCGTTCTGTCCGATAAGCGCGAGCCATTCGCCTTCATGGACATCGAGAGAAAGCCCGTCAAATAATAACGGCTGGCCAGAATAATTAAACGAAATATTCTTAACTTGAATGATATCTTTCATGGTTGGATCCCTCATTTTGGTGAATAAGTAGTTTTATGTACAAAAAAATCACTTACAGGTAATCAGTGCATGGGATTAAATCCCACATTCAAACTAGACTAGGAATAAATTCCACCATCATAACGTTCTATACCAATAACCTGAGTGATTCTCGTGAAAATATGTGATTGAATTAAAGCAAGTTAGTCAACCAATTCAAGAATAACCATTGGTGCACCGTCACCGCGGCGAGGCATAGTCTTCAAGATTCGGGTATAACCACCATTGCGATCAGCATACTTAGTAGCTAACTCACCAAATACTTTTTGCAAAGCAGTGGTAACGGTAATATCATCACCGTCTTCTTTAACATCAGCAACAACATCACGAATGAATGCAGCAGCTTGTCGACGGGCGTGTAAATCACCGCGCTTACCAAGTGAAATCATCTTATCGGCAGTGGAACGAACTTCCTTCGCTTTTGCTTCAGTTGTAACGATTTGTTCATGAATAATCAAGTCAGTCGTTAGGTTTCGAAGCAATGAACGACGATGTGCGCTACTACGTTGTAATTTCCGATAACTCATAATTTAGATGTCCTCCTTTTTGTTTGTTAGTCTTCTTTACGAAGTGAAAGGCCTAATGCAGCTAATTTTTCTTTGACCTCTTCAAGAGACTTTCGACCTAAGTTACGAACTTTCATCATATCAGCTTCAGTCTTTTCAGTAAGCTCTTGAACAGTATTAATGCCAGCACGCTTCAAACAATTGTAAGAACGAACGGATAGATCCAATTCCTCAATTGTCATTTCCAACATTTTTTCCTTGTGGGTCTCTTCTTTTTCAACCATAATTTCGGTATTCTTAGCTTCGTCAGTCAAGTCTACGAACATTTCAAGATGTTCAGTTAAAATCTTGGCTGCTAAACTAACGGCTTCACTTGGGGTGATTGAACCATCAGTCCAAACGTCCAAAGTTAACTTATCAAAATCATCACGTTGTCCAACCCGAGTGCTCTCAACTTGATAGTTGACACGTTCGATTGGGGTATAAATTGAATCGACCGGAAGCACACCAATAGGCATCTCTGAACTACGTTTCTTGTTCTCAACAGCTGAAACATAGCCGCGACCCTTATTAGCAGTTAATCGCATGTGGAAAGTCGCACCATCGGCAACTGTTGCAATGTGTAGGTCAGGATTTAAAACCGTCACATCACTATCGCCTTGGATATCACCGGCAGTAACATCAGCGGGACCAATGACGTCGATCTCTAAATTCTCTTCTTCATCTTCTGGTCCATCTAATTTCAAAGAAATTTTCTTAACATTCAGGATAATCTGAGTAACATCTTCAACTACTCCCTTAATAGTTGAAAATTCATGAAGAACATCATCAATTTGAATGCTCGTAACAGCAGCACCAGGGAGTGATGATAATAGTGTTCGTCGTAAAGAATTACCAAGGGTAGTCCCATAGCCACGTTCAAGTGGTTCAACTACGACTTCACCGTAGTTCTTTGTCTCTTCTATCTTATGAATGTTAGGCTTTTCAAATTCAATCATTCTTATCATTAACCCCTTTCAAAACGCGTGAGTCTACATGCAAAATATCAATATACTCAAACAAAATAAACTTCACTATATTGAATGTCTCTAATTAAACTCGACGACGCTTTGGAGGACGAGATCCATTGTGAGGTACCGGAGTAACATCACGAATAGCAGTGACTTCCAAACCAGTAGCTTGAAGTGCACGAATAGCAGCTTCACGACCAGAACCTGGTCCTTTAACAGCTACTTCAACGGATTTCATACCATGTTCCATTGAAGCTTTTGCAGCTGCTTCAGCAGCCATTTGAGCAGCAAATGGTGTTGATTTACGACTTCCACGGAAGCCCAATGCACCAGCTGATGACCAGGAAACAGCGTTCCCTTGGGCGTCAGTAATCATAACTAAAGTATTGTTAAATGTTGAGTGAATATGAGCAATTCCAGTTGCAATATTTTTTTTAGCCCGGCGCTTGCGACTTGTCTTTTTGTTTACCATAAAAACAGATGACCTCCTTTATTTATTATTTTCTTCTGCCTGCGGCAACCTTGCTGCCTTTACGAGTGCGGGCATTGTTCTTGGTATGTTGACCACGAACGGGTAGGCCACGACGATGACGCATTCCTCGATATGAACCAATTTCTTGAAGGCGCTTGATATTCATACTTACTTCACGACGTAAGTCACCTTCAATTTTTAGGTTACTAACAATTTCACGGATTTTGTCTTCTTGATCTGGTGTTAAATCACGCACACGAACATCTTCTGATACCCCAGCTTGAGCTAAGATTTTCTCAGAAGTGCTTGTACCGATACCAAATATATATGTTAATCCGATGACAATTCGCTTATCACGGGGTAAATCAATTCCGGCAATACGAGCCATTGAGCATACACCTCCTGTTTACGTTTATTTACCTTGGCGTTGTTTATGCTTCGGGTTTGCTGAGCAAATAATCATTACTCGGCCTTTTCGCTTAATTACTTTACAATGTTCACACATTGGTTTTACTGATGGTCGTACTTTCATTTTTAATCCTCCTCGAAAAATGATGAAGACAAGAATTACTTAAACCGATAAGTAATTCTACCCTTACTCAAATCGTAAGGAGACATCTCAACAGTAACTTTGTCACCAGGAAGAATTCGAATGTAATGCATTCGGATCTTTCCTGAGACATGAGCTAAAATTTCATGTCCGTTTTCAAGTTCGACACGAAACATTGCATTAGGCAATGTTTCAACCACTTTTCCTTCAACTTCAATAACATTATCTTTAGCCACTCAATAACACCTCCAATGTTAAATTTAGATTGAATTAAATAATTTAACTTGACAAACCTTTGATAGTCTACCACATCCATCTTATTTCATCAATCTAATAGTCTCAACACCTTACGAATAGCTATTAAAGTGAGCTAAGAATTTGATCTACTTTTTGCCAAACTTCATCAATAGATTGACTACCATCGACATTAAACAATAAGTTACGATCCTTGTAATAAGAAATCAGTGGGGTATTCATCTTGATATTAACTTTAAGTCGGGTCTTAACGGCCTCGGGCTTATCATCTTCACGTTGATAAAATTCATGACCGCCACAAACATCACAAGTCCCTGGAACTTTTGGCATGTGATACAACTTATGATAAGTAGCACCACACTTTTTACAAATGAACCGACCAGTTAACCGATCAGTCAACAGTTTAGGATCAACATCAATGTTAATCACTGCAGACAATGGCTTATTAAGATCTTCCGTCATCTGTGCTAAGGCATCCGCTTGCTCTAAAGTTCGCGGATAACCGTCTAATAGAAATCCTGGCTTCGTATCATCCTCAGCCAATCGTTCCTTAACGATCCCATTCGTTACTTCATCAGGAACCAAATTACCCTTATCTGTATATTCCTTAGCTTTTAATCCAAGAGCGGTCTCATTAGAAATCGCTTCTCGAAACATGTCGCCAGTTGAAATATGGGGAATTTGGTATTTATCAACAATATATTGAGCCTGAGTTCCCTTACCGGCTCCTGGCAATCCCATCAAAATTAAATTCAATGACATCTAACAATTCCTCCTTGCTGTATACAATCTTTAATTACTATTCATCAGTTGGTCGGGGACCATGGATAAAGCCAACATACTCACGCTTCATCATCAAACCACGAATTTGACGAATTGTTTCGATTGCAACACCAACAACGATTAGTAAACTAGTTCCACCAAGTCCAATTGATTCATCCAAGTTCCATAAATTTTGTGCAATTAATGGAATTAACGAAATAACTCCTAGGAATAAAGCACCAACGGTACTCAATTTCATCAAAAGAGTTGAAACATAGGATTGGGTTTCATGCCCTGGCCAAACACCAGGAATATAACTTCCTTGCTTCTGTAAGTTCTCAGAAAGTTTCTCTGGGTTAACCTGAACAAACGCATAGAAGAATGTAAACATGATAATCAAAATGGTATAGAACGCTGCTCCAGTTGGTGTCTGCATATTAAACACATTATTTAATATTTGGAACCAAGTAGCAGTTGAATAGTTATTTGTAAATGCCATCAAAATGGTTTGGGGAGTTGCAATAAAGGAACTAGCAAAGATAACTGGAATAACACCAGCAACGTTAACCTTTAATGGTAGGTAACTGCTGTCAGGTGATCCTGATACCCTTCGTGTGTATTGAATTGGCACTCGCCGTTCGGCCTGTTGTACCCAGGTCACAAACGTAACAATTGCTAAAACAATGATCAGAAGTGCAATTGCAAATAAAATTGGTTGCCATAAATCAGAACCAGTTACCCCAACAAAGTACTGTTGCCACAATGATTGCAAACCAACAGGGATTCTAGCGACAATCCCGGCGAAAATGATCATGGAAATTCCATTTCCAATCCCTCGCTCGGTAATCATGTCACCCATCCAAGTGGTCAGCATTGTTCCACCAGTCAAGATCAATCCGATAATAACAAATGTTTTGATGCTGGGGTTGTTAACTAGGTTTAAACTACTCAACTGGTTAAAACCAGCCGTAATTCCAACAGATTGGAAGAAAGCCAGAATAACAGTCAGGTAACGGGTGTGTTGGTTTAATTTCCGACGACCAACTTCACCTTGCTTACCCCATTCAACATACCGCGGAACAATATCCATCTGCAGTAATTGGATAATGATTTGTGCAGTGATGTAAGGAGATACTCCCATCGCAAAGATCGAATAGTTTGTAAGTCCACCACCACTAAATGTATTCAGAATGCTAACTAGTCCTGATGAAGCGACTGATTGAAGTGCCTTCGCGTTAATACCGGGAACCGTTATGTACGCTCCCAATCGGAATATCACTAAAACAAAGAGCGTAAATAAGATTTTATTCCGAATTTCTTTAACCTTGAATGCACCTGCCAAAGTCGAGAGCATTAAACCACCTCGATTTTACCGCCCGCATTTTCAATAACGGATTGTGCAGCTTTTGAAAACTTATTAGCCTTAACGGTTAATTTCTTAGTAAGTTCACCATTACCAAGAATCTTAATACCAGCCTTGGTGTTTTTTACGATTCCAGAAGTTTGAAGTAATTCAGGTGTTACTTCAGTACCATCATCGAAAGTCTCAAGTTTAGCAACGTTAACCACAGCATATTCTTTACGGTTAATGTTGTTAAATCCACGTTTAGGTGTTCGACGGTACAATGGCATTTGGCCACCTTCGAATCCTACACGAGTCTTTCCACGTGCTTTTTGTCCCTTTTGACCACGACCAGCAGTCTTACCTTTACCTGCTGAACGGCCGCGACCCTTACGAGTACGTAATGAACGAGAACCTTCTGCAGCCTTCAATTCATGTAATTTCATGAAATTGGCACCTCCTTACGAATTTATTTAGTCTTTAATTTGTTCTACTTCAATTAAGTGAGCGATCTGAAATAATGCCCCACGAATAGATTCGTTATCTGGTTTGACAACGGTACTATTAACTCGACCAAGGCCAAGTGCCTTCACAATTTTGCGTTGCTTTGGGAGGCGGTGAGTTACGCTACGTTTTAAAGTAATTTTTAATTGAGCCATTTAAAACACCCTCCTTATTCAGCTAAATGTTGGGTTGAAACACCACGTAAAGCTGAAACTTCTTCAGCACTCTTCAATTCAACCAAGCCTTGGAATGTTGCTCGGATAACGTTGATAGGAGTATTAGAACCCAATCGTTTACTAGTAACATCATCGACGCCAGCTAATTCCATAACGGAACGAACGGCACCACCAGCTGCAACTCCAGAACCTTCTTCAGCGGGCTTTAACATAATCCGGCCACCACCAAATGTTCCTAAAACTTCGTGAGGAATTGTTGTACCAACAATCGGAACCTCAATCAAGTTTTTACGAGCTGCTTCAACGGCTTTACGAATTGCTTCGGGAACTTCTTGTGCTTTACCAGTTCCAAAACCAACGTGACCGTGCTTGTCACCGACAACTACCAAGGCGGCAAAACGAAGACGACGACCACCTTTAACAACTTTAGTGATCCGGTTGATAGATACAACGTTGTCTTCAAGCTCTAACTTTTCTGGATCAATAAATTTCTTCATGTGCGGTTATTCCTCCTTTATTAGAATTCTAGCCCATTTTCACGAGCTGCGTCTGCAAGAGCTTGAACACGACCATGGTACAAATAACCACCACGATCGAAAACAACCTTTTTGATGTTCTTTTCGCTTGCACGTTGAGCTACTAATTTACCAACACCGGCTGCTTGTTCAGTCTTGTTTCCATCGCTGACTGCAGAATCTAGTGTTGAGGCACTAACAAGCGTTACACCCGCTACGTCATCAATTACTTGAGCGTAGATGTTCTTATTTGAACGAAAAACATTTAAGCGTGGGCACTCGGCAGTACCAGAAATTTTGTTGCGGACACGGTTATGACGACGTTTCCGACTCTTATTTTTATCTGGTTTAGAAATCAAAATAGTCACCTCAAAATTTTATTAGGCCGGTATTTTACTTACCAGTCTTACCTTCCTTACGAATAATATGTTCGTTTTCATAACGAATTCCTTTACCTTTATATGGTTCAGGTGAACGAATTGCACGAACGGATGCAGCAAAGTCACCAACGTGTTGTTTGCTGATACCACTGATATGGATCGTGGTATTATCTGGAACATCCAATGTAATGTCTTCTGGAACAGCCATTTCAACTGGGTTTGAATAACCAACGTTAAGCGTTAAAGTTTTACCTTTAAGCTGGGCACGGTATCCAACACCAACCAGTTTCAATGTCTTCTTAAAGCCATTAGTAACTCCCTCAACCATGTTGTTGAAGTTAGCTCGAGACGTCCCATGCAAAGCACGGACCTTATCGTTGTAATCGCCAATCGGCTCGAAGTTTACTTCGTTATCGGTAACGTTCATCTTAATCTGTGATGACATTTCACGACTCAAAGTACCCTTGGAACCTTTGACAGTTACAGTGTTACCATCTGTTTTAACCTCAACACCCTTAGGTAAAACAACTGTTTTATAACCAATTCGACTCATCTATCACACCTCCAATTTTAATGAATTTATTACCAAACGTATGCTAGCACTTCGCCGCCAATTTTTTGGGCACGTGCTTGCTTATCAGTAATCACACCATTTGATGTAGAAATAATTGCAATTCCTAGACCATTTAAAACCTTAGGAACAGCATCTGCTTTTACATATGAACGCAGACCTGGTTTTGAAATTCGCTTCAAACCAGTAATGACACGTTGCTTATCCTTTCCGTATTTCAGGAAAACGCGGATAACGCCTTGCTTGTCATCTTCGATATATTCAACATCGCGAACAAAACCCTCACGTTTGAGAATTTCAGCAATGTCTCGTTTGATTTTTGATGCAGGAACTTCAACTGTTTCATGGTAAACCATGTTCGCATTACGAATACGAGTTAAAAAGTCTGCAATTGGATCAGTCATAGACATCAGCGCACAACCTCCTTTTTAATATATTACCAACTAGCTTTCTTCATGCCGGGAATTTGACCTTTATGGGCAAGTTCACGAATGCAAAGACGGCATAAATGAAATTTCTTGTATACTGAACGAGGTCGTCCACAGCGTTCACAACGGGTATAATTCTGGGTTGAAAACTTTGCAGGGCGTTCACTTTTTACAATTAATGATTTTTTAGCCAATGTGAAACCTCCTCATTATCTAGCAAATGGCATACCGAATTGAGCTAACAACTCATGTGACTCTTCATCGGTATTTGCTGTAGTTACGATTACAATATCCATCCCTCGAACACGGTTGACATTATCATAATCAATTTCTGGGAAAATTAATTGTTCCCGAACACCCAATGTGTAATTTCCACGGCCATCAAAAGCTCGACTGCTTACACCATGGAAGTCACGAACACGTGGCAGGGAAACGTTAATTAACTTGTCCAAGAAGTCATACATCCGATCGCCTCGAAGTGTTACCTTCGCACCAATCGCATTACCTTCACGTAATCTGAATCCGGCAATTGACTTTTTAGCCTTTGTAATCAATGGCTTTTGACCAGAGATAAGGGCCAATTCAGAAACAGCTTCATCCAAATTTTTAGCGTTAGTAACTGCATCACCAACACCCATGTTCAAAACGATCTTATCGATCTGTGGGGCTTGCATCACTGATTTATAGCTAAATTTTTCCATCATATGTGGGGTAATTTCGCTATTGAATTTTTCTCGTAAACGACTTGACATTTAAAAGGGTTCCTCCTTTCGCTATGGGTTTAATCGATCGCTTTTTGCGATTTCTTTGAGTAACGTACTTTTTTACCATCCTCAACTTTAATACCAATACGAGTTGGTTCGTTGGTTGATGGGTCAATTAGCATAACATTTGAAACGTGGATTGGGGCTTCTGCATCAACAATACCACCCTGTGGGTTTGTAGAAGAAGCTTTGGTATGTTTTTTAACTTTGTTGATACCTTCAACAATCACACGATCTTTTGAAGCGATAGTCTTTGTAACTGTCCCTTCCTTACCCTTGTCCTTACCACTAATAACACGGACTTTGTCACCAGTTTTAATGAACATCTACGGCACCTCCTTATATCCTGGTTGTGATTAAAGTACTTCTGGGGCTAATGAAACAATCTTCATGAAGTTGTTATCACGTAATTCACGAGCAACCGGGCCAAAGATACGAGTGCCTTGGGGACTCTTGTCATCACGAATCAAAACAGCAGCATTTTCATCAAAACGGATGTATGAACCATCTGTACGGCGAGTAACTGACTTAGTACGCACGATAACTGCCTTAACGACATCACCCTTTTTGACAACGCCACCTGGTGTTGCTTGTTTTACAGTAGCAACGATAGTATCGCCGATTCCGGCATACCTTCTTGTTGAGCCACCTAAAACTTTAATAGTAAGCAATTCTCTTGCACCTGAGTTGTCGGCAACTTTTAATCGACTTTCTTGTTGAATCACAGGTATATCCTCCCTTCATCGTTAAAATAGAATACGATAATTAATTTAAGTTAAATGATAACCGCTTTTTCAACAATTTTGATCAAACGGAAACGTTTCGTCTTTGACAATGGACGAGTTTCCATAATCTGAACTGTATCGCCGATTTTAGCTTCATTATTTTCATCATGAGCAGTGAATTTCTTTGAGTAACGAACACGCTTGCCGTATCGTGGGTGAGTCTTGTAAGTTGAAACTTCGACGGTGATGGTCTTGTTACTCTTGTCAGAAACAACACGTCCCTGATAAACTTTACGCTCGTTGCGTTCTTCAGCCATTAATTATACCTCCCTTATCGTATTCTACTTATTTAATTCTTGTTGACGAAGTGCAGTCTTAATACGCGCAATATTCTTACGAACTTGCTTCAATCGCGCAGTGTTTTCCAATTGACCAGTGGCTAATTGGAAACGAAGATTGAACAATTCATCTTTGTAATCTTTTTCTTTATCAATCATTTGAGCAGTGGTTAACTTACTAATATCTTTAGCCTTCATTTGATTCGCCACCTACTTCCTCACGTTCTATGATCTTTGTACGAACGGGAAGCTTGTTTGATGCAAGACGTAATGCTTCATGAGCAGTTGCTTTATCAACGCCGCCAATTTCAAACAATACTTTACCACGCTTAACTGGTGATACCCAGCCAGCTGGTGTTCCTTTACCATTACCCATTCGAACGCCGACACCTTTTTCAGTATATGACTTGTGAGGGAAAATCTTAATCCAAACTCTTCCTCCACGCTTCATATGACGAGTCATCGCCACACGACATGCTTCGATTTGACGGTTGGTGATCCAATGTGAATCAAGTGATTGCAAACCATAATCACCAAATGTAACCGTCTTGCCACCTTTGGCTGAACCACGAAGCTTGCCACGATGTTCACGACGATGCTTGACACGTTTAGGTACTAACATGTTTATTTCCCTCCTTTATCAGCTTTACTGTTCTTTGGCTTTTCAGGGAGAATCTCACCACGATAGATCCAAGTCTTTACACCAATGGAACCATAGGTAGTAAAAGCTTCAACCCATGAGTAGTCGATATCTGCTCGTAAAGTATGCAATGGAACAGTTCCATCAGAATAGCTTTCAACCCGAGCCATATCAGCACCGTTAAGACGACCAGAAACCTGGGTCTTGATACCTTGAGCTCCAGCCCGCATTGTCCGCTGCATAGATTGACGCATTGCCCGACGGAATGCAACACGGCCTTCCAATTGACGAGCGATGTTTTCACCAACTAATTTAGCATCCAAATCAGGCTTCTTGATTTCAATGATGTTGATATGAACCCGCTTGCCAGTTAAGTTGTTAAGTTCCTTACGGAGATTCTCTACTTCTGATCCACCCTTACCAATAACCATTCCTGGCTTAGCAGTGTGAATTGAAACATTAACGCGATTTGCGGCACGTTCAATTTCAACAGTAGAAACTGACGCGCTAGCAAGACGCTTCTCTATATATTTACGAATTTGTAAATCTTCACGCAAATATGCAGCATAATTCTTACCTGCATACCATTTTGCTTCCCAGTCGCGAATGATTCCAACTCGTAAACCATTAGGATTTACCTTATTACCCACGCGTTACCCCTCCTCTTTTTCAGATACAACGATTGTAATATGACTAGTGCGCTTATTAATTGGTGATGCAGAACCCTTGGCACGTGGACGGAACCGCTTAAGAGTTGCACCTTCGTTAACGAAGGCTTCACTAATGAATAAGTTCTCGCTATCTAAATCAAAATTGTTTTCTGCATTAGCAACAGCAGACTTAAGTACTTTTGAAACTACTGGAGAAGCACCGCGTGGTGTGAAATCTAAAATTGCGGCGGCTTCGGCAACGCTCTTGCCTCTGATAAGATCAACTACAAGACGGACCTTTCGTGCGGCAATGCGAACAGTTTTAGCAGTTGCTTTTGCTGATGTAACTTGTTCAGCCATTTGTTATCCTCCTTGCTTTTAAACAGTCTTCTTATCGTCAGTATTATGACCATGGAAAGTACGGGTTGGAACAAATTCTCCAAGCTTATGGCCTACCATGTCTTCTTGAACGTACACTGGGACGTGTTTCCGTCCATCATAAACAGCAAATGTGTACCCAATGAAGCTTGGAAAAATCGTTGAACGACGTGACCAAGTCTTGATAACAGACTTTTTGTCTTGATCTTTTTGAGCATCTACTTTTTTAAGTAAGTACTCATCGGCAAATGGTCCTTTTTTCAAACTACGACTCATTTTGCAACCTCCTCTGTACAAGTATTCTTTCTTATTAAGTAATTAAATTACATCTTTGAACCCTTGCGGCGACGTACAATAAACTTGTTTGAACGAGCCTTCTTAGAACGGGTCTTCTTACCAACGGTCTTCTTACCCCATGGAGATAATGGTGATGGGAGACCAACTGGTGCTTTACCTTCACCACCACCATGGGGGTGATCGTTAGGGTTCATTACAGATCCACGAACATGAGGACGTTGACCCTTGTAACGTGTTCGGCCAGCTTTACCAACATTAATTAATTCGTGTTCTTCGTTTCCAACAGAACCAATAGAAGCCCGGTTTGTGCTAAGAACTAAACGAACTTCGCCTGAAGAAAGACGAACCAATGAATATTTGCCATCTCGACCAAGTAACTGTGCGGATGCACCTGCTGAACGAGCAAGTTGACCACCCTTACCAGGCTTGATTTCAATGTTATGAATGATTGATCCAACTGGAATGTTGGAAAGTGGCAAAGCGTTACCAGCCTTGATATCTGCCTCAGGACCAGATTGAACTTTATCACCGACTTTCAATCCCTTTGGTGCAATAATGTATGATTTAATCCCATCTTCATAAACTAATAAAGCAATATTAGCAGTCCGGTTAGGATCATATTCAATCGCTTTAACAGTTGCTTCAACATTATCTTTGATACGTTTGAAATCAATAACTCGATATTGATTCTTGTTTCCGCCACCACGATGACGAACAGTCATTCGACCGTAGTTATTACGACCAGCTGTTTTGCTTTTTGATTCAAGTAAGGACTTCTCTGGCTTAGTCTTAGTAATGCCACTGTAGTCCAAACTCGTCATATTACGTCGACCGTTACTGGTTGGCTTATATGTTTTAATGGCCACAACGTTTCCCTCCTAGTTTTAAGATTATAAATTATTCTTCGCTGAATAATTCGATTTCTTTTGAATCTTCAGACAAGGTAACAATGGCCTTACGACGTTTCCGAGTATAACCAGCATATCTACCTTGACGCTTTAACTTACCTCTAACGTTCATGATGTTTACTTTGACAACTTTAACATCGAAAATGTCTTCGACAGCCTTCTTGACTTGTGTTTTAGTTGCTCGTAAATCAACATCGAATGTGTATGTTTTGTTGTCCATCTTACTAGTTGTTTCTTCAGTAATGACTGGACGTAAAATAATATCGCGTGATTCCATTATGCGAGCACCTCCTCTACTTGAGAAAGAGCAGCTTTTGTAATGATAACTTTGTCATGATCAGCAACATCCAATGTGTTGATTCCCTTTGCAGAAACAACTTTTACATTTTCCAAGTTACGTGCTGATAACAATGCTTTTTCGTTGTCATCTTCCAAAACTACTAATGTCTTAGTTGAAACATTCAATTTGTCTAACATTTCAGCAAATTCTTTAGTCTTAGGTGTGTCAAATGCCAAGGCATCAACAACAACCAACTTATCATCTGAAACCTTTTCAGATAATACTGACTTCAATGCCAATCGTGAAACTTTCTTAGGCAAATGATATGAGTATGAACGAGGAGTTGGTCCGAAGACAATTCCACCGCCACGCCATTGAGGTGAACGAATAGAGCCTTGTCGAGCTCTACCAGTACCCTTTTGACGCCAAGGCTTCTTGCCACCGCCGCGTACAGCAGAACGGTTCTTTACTGAATGGGTTCCTTGGCGTAAAGAAGCGCGTTGCATCAGGATTGCGTCGAACACAACGTGATTATTGGGTTCAACCCCAAAAATACCATCGTTAAGTGCAACAGTCCCATTTTTACTTCCATCTTGTTTGTATAATGCTACGTCAGTCATCTATGGTTGCCTCCTTTCTACTTTTTTGATCCGTCGTTAACAGCTGATCTGATTGTAATGAATGATTTGTTTGCACCTGGGACATTCCCCTTGATTAAGATAACGTTGTTGTCTAAATCAGTGCTTACAACTTCAAGGTTTTGAATTGTTACTGTCTTATTACCCATTCTTCCAGGTAATTTCATACCAGGAACAACTCGGTTAATGATTACACCAAGAGAACCTGGACGACGGTGATAACGAGAACCATGAGTTTCAGGTCCACGTGATTGACCATCTTTATGAATATTTCCTTGGTATCCATGACCTTTGGTAGTACCAGTTACATCAACGATGTCGCCTGGTTCGAAAATATCCGCCTTAACTTCATCAGATACTTTATAATCTCCCAGCTCAACATCTTTGATTTCTTTAATGAAGCGCTTAGGAGTCGTTTTTGCCTTATCTGCATGTCCTTGTTCAGGCTTGTTGGTAAGCACAGCGCGCTTATCTGAATAACCTAACTGAACAGCCTCATAACCGTCGTTTTCAACGGTTTTGATTTGCATGATGACGTTTGGTGTCACTTCAACGACAGTTACTGGAACTAATTCGCCGTTATCCGTGAAAACCTGAGTCATGCCAACTTTCTTTCCTAAGATTCCTTTTCTGGTCATGAGTACACCTCCAATATATTGTAATTATTATAGTTTGATTTCGATATCCACACCACTTGGCAGGTCGAGCTTCATTAATGAGTCAACCGTCTTAGGTGTTGGATTTAAAATGTCAATTAATCGCTTATGAGTTAAGATCTCAAATTGTTCACGTGAGTCCTTAAACTTATGTGGTGATGCAAGAACCGTGTAGATTGTTCGGTCTGTGGGCAATGGAATTGGACCTGAAATCGTAGCTCCAGTTCTTTGCGCAGTAGCAACAATCTTGTCTGCTGATTGATCTAAGATGCGATGTTCGTATGCCTTCAAACGGATACGAATTTTTTGTTTTGCCATTGTATTCCCTCCTTCGTCTATTTTGAAAATATGACTAACTCCGTGAAAATTACCGCCAAACCCATGGCAAAGCATCCGGGTGTGTCGCAACCTTTCACATCACAGCTAATACGTAATGCTTTTTAGGCAAACTTATCCCTAAAAACAAGTACTTAAATATTGTACTAAAAAATAGTCAATAAAACAAGGGTAACCACGAATAAATTTGCGAAGCGATGCAATTGAGATGATTCTCAAAAAAATACGAGGACAAAGTAACCACTCATTGAACTCCATTAATCCGTTTACACATATCTATTTCGAAAAATAGCCATTCTTATATAGTTAAAGTGCTCGAAAAAACTAAATTTCCAAAATAAAAAAGGATCAGGAAAATTTCCCAATCCTTTAATAGTGACTATTCAGCGGATGGATTGCCGCCGTTTTTCTTAATGATTTCAGCTTGAATACTCTTTGGAACTGCTTCGTAATGATCGAAAGTCATGGTGAAAGTACCACGACCTTGTGATGCAGAACGAAGAGTCGTTGCGTAACCAAACATTTCCGCCAAAGGAACGTAAGAATGAATAACTTCTGCGCCGCTTCGACTTTCCATACCATCAACCCGACCACGTCGTGCGGTAACTTGGCCCATGATATCACCCATGTATTCTTCAGGAACGTTAATATCAACCTTCATGATTGGTTCCAAAATAACAGGAGCAGCACTCTTAGCAGCATTTCGAAGGGCAAGCGAAGCAGCAACCTTAAAAGCAGCTTCACTAGAATCGACTTCATGATAACTACCATCATATAACTTGGCTTTTAAATCAACCAATGGGTACCCGGCAAGCACACCATTAGACAATGACTCTTTCAAACCTTGTTCAACGGCTGGGATGTATTCACGAGGAACAACCCCACCAACAATGGCATCTTCGAATTCGAATCCTTTTCCTTCTTCATTAGGTGTAAATTCAATCCAAACATCACCATATTGTCCTTTACCACCAGACTGACGGATGAATTTCCCTTGAGCCTTAGTTGGTTTCGTAAATGCTTCACGATATGAAACTTGTGGCGCACCAACAGTGGCTTCAACGTGGAATTCACGTTTCATACGGTCAATGATGATATCCAAATGCAACTCACCCATTCCGGCAATCAATGTTTCGCCGGTTTCAGGATTAGTTGTTGCCTTGAATGTTGGATCTTCTTCAGAAAGCTTCTGAAGGGCAACGTTCATTTTATCTTGGTCAGCCTTTGTCTTAGGTTCAACGGCAACCTGGATAACTGGATCAGGGAATTCCATTGATTCCAAATGAAGTGGATGGTCAACATCAGTCAATGAATCACCAGTAGTGGTGTTCTTCAATCCAATGGCAGCCGCAATATCACCAGAGAATACTTCTGGAATTTCTTGACGGTGATTTGAATGCATTTGAAGTAAACGACCAACACGTTCACGTTTATCTTTGGTTGCATTCAAAATATATGAACCTGATTCAAGCGTTCCTGAGTAAACACGGATATAAGTTAAACGACCAACGAATGGGTCAGTCGCAACCTTAAATGCTAAGGCTGCGAAACTAGCATCGTCATTTGCTTTCAATTCAACTTTGTCACCAGTGTCAGGATCAGTGGCGTTGTATGGCTTAACATCCAATGGTGATGGTAAGTAATCAATGGTTGCATCCATCAACATTTGAACACCCTTGTTCTTGAAGGCTGAACCAGCTAATACTGGGAACAGTTCCAAGTTCAAGGTCGCCTTACGAATAGCGGCCTTGATTTCGGAAATTGAAATTTCTTCCCCTTCAAGGTACTTATTCATAATATCGTCGTCAACGTCAGCTAATGTTTCAATGAGTTGATCACGACGCTTGTTAGCTTCTTCTTTGTATTTATCAGGAACATCAACTGTATCCCAATTAGAACCAAGCTTATCTTCATCATAGATGTCGGCTTTCATTTCGATCAGGTCAATAACCCCTTCGAAATCGTCCTCAGCCCCAATTGGCATTTGAATTGGTAACGGCTTAGCGTTTAACCGATCCGCAATTGATGAAACTGAAAAGTCAAAGTTGGCACCAACTTTATCCATCTTGTTAACAAATACGATCCGTGGAACATCGTAATCTGATGCTTGTCGCCAAACCGTTTCAGTTTGTGGTTCAACACCAGCTTGGGCATCAAGAACGGCAATCGCACCATCAAGAACTCGAAGTGACCGTTCAACTTCAACGGTGAAGTCCACGTGTCCTGGGGTATCAATGATGTTGATACGGTGGTCTTTCCATTGGGCCGTCGTAGCAGCTGACGTGATGGTAATACCACGTTCCTGCTCTTGTGGCATCCAGTCCATTTGTGAAGCACCATCATGGGTTTCACCAATTTTGTGAATTTTACCGGTATAATACAAGATCCGCTCAGTGGTCGTTGTTTTACCAGCATCAATATGGGCCATAATCCCAATATTACGAGTTTTTTCTAGCGGAAATTCTCGTGTGTTAGCCATTGTGTAACTCCTTCCGATTCGTACAAAAAGTGGCTAAATTAGCCACTCACTAATTTGAACTGTTTGAAAATGGTAATCTTACCAACGATAATGTGCAAAGGCACGGTTGGCTTCAGCCATTCTATGAGTATCTTCACGCTTCTTAACAGCAGCACCAGTGTTGTTAGCAGCATCCATGATTTCACGAGCAAGTCGTTCAGTCATTGTATGCTCACCACGTGAACGAGCATAGTTAACGATCCAACGTAAGCCCAAAGTTGTTCGCCGATCTGGTCGAACTTCGATTGGAACTTGGTAGTTAGAACCACCAACACGACGCGCTTTAACTTCAAGAACTGGCATAACATTCTTCATAGCTTCTTCAAACACGTCAACTGGTTCGTTATTAGTTTCTTTTTTAATTAAGTCAAATGCACCATATAAAATTTGTGATGCGGTTCCACGCTTACCGTCTAACATCAAACGGTTAATTAAACGGGTTACCAATTTTGAATTATAAATTGGGTCAGGAAGTACTTCCCGTTTTTGAACATTTCCTTTTCTAGGCATTTCGTTATCCTCCTCATGATTCTATAGAACTAAATATTTAGATTGCATTAGTAAGATTATTCTTTAGGCCGCTTAGTACCATACTTAGAACGACCTTGACGACGATCTTGAACACCAGCGGTATCAAGAGCACCACGAATAACGTGATAACGAACACCAGGCAAATCCTTAACACGGCCACCACGAATCAATACGACACTATGCTCTTGTAAGTTATGACCAATTCCTGGAATGTATGCCGTAACTTCAATTAAGTTAGACAAACGAACACGGGCATATTTACGTAAAGCAGAGTTAGGCTTCTTTGGTGTCATCGTACCAACACGGGTTGCAACACCTCGTTTTTGAGGAGCAGGAACGGTAACAGCCTTCTTCTTAAAACTATTGTAAGCATAGTTTAAAGCTGGTGACTTTGATTTTGAAGTTCTAGAATGACGTCCTTTACGGACCAATTGGTTAATTGTAGGCATCTAAAAAGTTCTCCTTTCAAATTTTCAATGTAAGTCCACACATCCAGGCGGTTCTTTTTTATGTAAAAATAAATGTGTACCGCCCAACACTTTTTGTCATAAACAGTCAGCATGTCTGATTATTCAGGAATCTGTCACAAAAAGCACCTTGTCTAATTTATCATGCTAGGCAATTTGTGTCAACAACTCCGCAAAAAAATATTTTAGCCGCCTAATGCGTATATAACTACTAGAGGTAAAGAGATGATATTAATACAATTTATACTTGGTTCAAGCATCGCGTCATTTATTTCCCTGGTTGTTTCCCGCCACTTAGTTGGCGAGTCAATTGTAATACCGAGATCACACTGTGACTCATGTCAGCACCCACTGTGTTATTACGATCTGATTCCAATTATAAGCTACTTAACGCTAAGAGGAAGGTGCCGATATTGCAGGGCAAAGATTCCACCAACAACCATTATCGTTGAATTCGTTTTGGGCGTCCTGTTTATTTTAACGCCGCTTGACTTCTTTAACGTCATTTTCCTTCTTAACGTAATAATTTTGCTCGCCCTTAGCTTGTTTGATATCAGCACTCAACGGGTGCCAACCCTTGGAATTCTGTTCTTATTAATCACATATATTATTAGCGGTCATCATACCAGCCATCAATTAATCATCGCAACGCTTTTCTACATCGTGTCACAATTAATTAACTACCGTGAACGATTTATTGGCAACGGAGATATTGATATCTTGATTTGTTTGTGGCTCCCTACTAATCTTGGCTTTATGCTGTGGGTAACCTGTCTTGCATGCATCAGCGCTATTATTTATCTGCTAATTATCCCTTGGCCTAATAATAACAAGATTCCCTTTGTCCCGTTTATTACAATTGGCTATGTCTTGACCCATCACTTCCAAACGATCTTACAAGCACTGATCACATGACTGAATATGTATAAAAAAGGACGCTACCCAATAAATCGGATAGCGCCTTTTTTTTGACCATAATAGCATCATTAATAGCTACTACTTAGTCGTCTTACTCTTATTAGCGTCTTCAGCTTTCATCTTTTCTTCGAGCTCACTGATTGAATAAACCCCATCAGTTGAAGAGTTACCAATTTCCTTTGGCTTAATCCCACGGTAATCAGGCATTCCTGTTCCGGCTGGAATTAATTTACCAATAATAACATTTTCCTTCAAACCAACAAGTGGATCATTCTTACCACGAATAGCAGCATCTGTAAGTACTCGAGTCGTTTCCTGGAATGAAGCAGCGGACAAGAAACTGTTCGTTTCAAGGGCAGCCTTAGTAATTCCAAGTAATACTGGACGAGCAGTAGCTGGAATTCCACCAGAGACAACAGCATCGGCGTTACTATTCTTAAAGTCGAAGATATCCATCAAGGTCCCAGGAAGAACATCTGTATCCCCTGGATCCATGATCCGAACCTTACGAAGCATCTGCCTAATCATGATTTCCACATGCTTATCAGCAACTTCCACCCCTTGCATTCGGTAAACTTTTTGAATTTCATGCAGGAGATAGTTTTCAGTTGAAAGAACATCCCGAACCTTCAGCAATTCCTTAGGATCAACAGAACCTTCGTTCAATGCAGATCCACGGTGGATAAAGTCACCTTCAGCAACTCTCATCTGAGCCGTAATTGGAACTGTGTATGTTCTTGTATCGGATTCACCTTTAACAGTAACTTCCTTGGTTCTTTCAGCAGGGTTTTCTTCAATTGACTCAATGGTCCCAGTAACTTCACTGATTTCAGCTTTACCTTTTGGATTACGGGCTTCAACAATTTCTTGAACTCGAGGTAATCCTTGAGTAATATCGGCGTTACCAGCAACACCACCAGTATGGAAGTTCCGCATGGTCAACTGAGTACCAGGTTCACCGATTGATTGAGCAGCGACAGTACCAACTGCTTCACCAACTTCAACCTCGTCTCCAGTAGCCAAGTTACGACCATAACACTTTTCACAAACACCATGAATGGTATTGCAAGTGAAGGCAGAACGAATCGTAACTTCCTTAATCCCCAGTGCGTCAATTTGTTGTGCTTGGTCTTCGTTAATCATTGTGTTAGCAGCAACGATTACATCGCCTGTCTTAGGATTCTTAACCGTCTTATGAGCATAACGGCCCACAATTCGGTCATATAATGGTTCGATCATTTCATTTCCCTCAGTAATTGCACTGATGGTCAAGCCACGATCGGTCCCACAGTCCTTTTCACGAACAATGACATCCTGAGCCACATCAACAAGCCGACGGGTCAAATAACCAGAGTTGGCAGTCTTAAGAGCGGTATCAGTCATTCCCTTACGAGCCCCATGAGTAGAGATGAACATTTCCAAAACAGAAAGTCCCTCACGGAAGTTCGAAGTGATTGGTAATTCCATAATCTCACCGTTAGGAGCGGCCATCAAACCACGCATTCCAGCTAACTGAGTAAAGTTTGAAATGTTACCACGGGCACCGGAATCACTCATCATATAGATTGGATTTTGTGGATCTTGTTCATCCATCAAACGCTTCTGGATATCATCCTTAGCATCATTCCAGATTCCAATAACTCGCTCGTAACGTTCATGATCAGTAATCAGTCCACGACGGAACTGTTTTGTAACCATATCAACCTTTTTGTGCGCAGCATCAATAATCGCTTGTTTATCAGGCAACTGCGTAATATCAGTAATTCCAACGGTTAAGCCGGATTTAGTCGACTCATTGTACCCAAGATCCTTCATCCGATCAAGGAAGAAGGATGTTTCAGTTACTTTATAGCGCTTGTAAACTTCAGCGATAATGTCACTCAAGAATCCCTTCTTAAAGGGTGGCACTAATTCAGCATTCTTCAAATGATCATGGATATCTTCACCAGGTTCAAGGAAGTACTTATCATCAACATAATTATTAATATTGGTGTCGGTAGGTTCATTGATGTATGGGAAGTCTTCCGGCAAAATCTTATTGAAAATAATCTTACCAACAGATGTTACTAAGATCTTACCCAATTGATCCTTAGTGAATGTTTTCTTAGGATAGGCTGAAGCACTAATTCCAACCCGTGTATGCCAATGAACGATTCCGTTCTTGTAGGCTAATTGAGCTTCATCAGGTGAATTAAAAATCATGCCCTCACCTTCACGCCCAGCTTCTTCCATCGTCAGGTAATAGTTACCAATAACCATATCTTGAGATGGCGTTACAACTGGTTTTCCATCCTTAGGTGCCAAAATATGACCAGCAGCCAGCATCAGTAATCGTGATTCAGCTTGAGCTTCGTCAGATAACGGAACGTGGATCGCCATTTGGTCACCATCAAAATCGGCATTGTAGGCTTCACAAACCAGTGGATGCAACCGCATTGACTTGCCACTTACTAATACAGGTTCAAACGCTTGAATTCCAAGACGGTGAAGCGTTGGTGCCCGGTTCAATAGGACAGGATGCTCCTTGATAACATCTTCTAAAACGCTGAAGACATCATCATCTTGCCGTTCAATTTTACGCTTAGCATTCTTGATGTTAGAAGCCAGATTGCGGCCAACCAATTCCTTCATAATGAATGGCTTGAATAATTCCATTGCCATCGGAACTGGTAATCCCATTTGGTTCATTCGCAAATGAGGACCAACATCAATAACTGAACGCCCAGAATAGTCAACCCGCTTACCAAGTAAGTTCTGTCGGAAACGACCTTGCTTACCTTTAAGCATATGTGACAATGACTTCAATGGACGGTTACCGGGACCAGCAACTGGCCGGCCACGACGACCATTATCAATCAATGCATCAACGGCTTCTTGAAGCATCCGTTTTTCGTTTTGAACGATAATTCCAGGTGCATTTAAATCAAGTAAGCGTTTCAACCGATTATTCCGGTTAATCACTCGACGGTACAAATCGTTCAAGTCAGAGGTCGCAAACCGACCACCTTCCAATTGAACCATTGGTCGCAGATCCGGTGGGATAACGGGAATTGCATCCATTACCATCCAAGAAAGTTGATTCCCAGATTGGACAAATGCTTCCAAAATATCCAAACGGCGAACGGCTCGTGTCCGCTTCTGGCCGGTTGCATTCTTTAATTCATCCTTTAATTCGGCAACTTCCTTATCAACGTCAACGTCATTTAATAACGTCTTAATTGCCTCAGCACCGATTTGAGCTTCAAAACGAGGGCCGTATTCTTGTTTCTTATCACGGTATTCCCGTTCTGAAAGTAATTGTTTTTTCTCCATTGGCGTGTTACCTGGTTCAGTAACAACGTATGAAGCAAAGTAAATGATTTCTTCAAGTGCCCGAGGGCTCATATCCAATACAAGACCCATCCGGCTTGGAATTCCTTTGAAGTACCAAATGTGGGTAACTGGAGCAGCCAATTCAATATGGCCCATCCGTTCACGACGAACTTTTGAACGGGTAACTTCAACTCCACAGCGGTCACAAACAATTCCCTTGTATCGGATTCGTTTGTATTTACCACAAGCACATTCCCAGTCCTTGGTTGGGCCGAAAATCCGCTCGTCGAACAAGCCGTCTTTTTCTGGTTTTAGCGTCCGGTAGTTAATGGTTTCAGGCTTTTTAACTTCGCCATATGACCAGCTACGGATTTTATCAGGAGAGGCTAGTCCAATTTGCATACTCTCGAATTTATTAACATCGACCACTAGTTTGACCTCCCTTAGTCATTACTGTTGTTAACGTTGGTTGACTTGGTTTCTTCTTGATCAGCTGCGGCCTTCTTATCCTTAGCTTCCTGATCTTTCTTTTGAGCTAACTTGCTCAATGCATCAACGTTAACGACATCATCGTCATCATCAAGGTCACGAAGTTCGATTTCCTTGTGGCTGGCATCCAAGACCTTCATATCAAGGCCAAGTGACTGTAACTCTTTGACGAGCACACGGAATGATTCTGGTACACCAGGTTTTGGAATTGGCTCACCCTTAACGATGGCTTCATAGGTCTTAACTCGGCCAACAACATCGTCAGACTTATAAGTCAAAATTTCTTGGAGGGTATATGCGGCACCATAAGCTTCAAGGGCCCAAACTTCCATTTCACCAAAACGCTGACCACCAAATTGAGCTTTACCACCTAAAGGCTGCTGCGTAACTAATGAGTAAGGTCCAATTGAACGGGCATGAATCTTATCATCAACCATGTGAGCAAGCTTCAGATAATGCATAACACCAACGGCAATCTTCTTGTCAAATGGTTCACCAGTTCGGCCATCGTACAAGATGTACTTACCATCTGACGGCATTCCGGCTTCCTTAACAGCATCCCAAATGTCCTTGTCACGGGCACCATCAAAAACAGGTGTCGCAACGTGGATTCCAAGTTTTCTAGCAGCCATTCCTAAATGAAGTTCCAAAACTTGACCGATATTCATCCGTGATGGCACACCCATGGGGCTCAGCATAATATCAACCGGCGTTCCATCTGGTAAGAATGGCATATCTTCTTCTGGAATAACAACGGAAACAGTTCCCTTGTTACCATGACGGCCAGACATCTTATCACCGACTTGAATCTTCCGCTTTTGAGCAATGTAAACTCGAACCATCCGGTTAACACCAGGGGAAAGTTCATCACCATTTTCACGGGTAAAGATCTTAACGTCTTGGATAATACCGCCGCCACCATGAGGTACTCTCAACGAAGTATCACGAACTTCACGGGATTTTTCACCAAAGATCGCATGAAGTAAACGCTCTTCAGCTGATAATTCAGTAACCCCTTTAGGCGTCACTTTACCAACCAAGATATCTCCATCATGAACTTCGGCACCAATCCGAACAGTTCCGTCTTCGTCAAGGTTCTTCAAAGCATCTTCACCGACGTTAGGAATTTCTCTCGTCATTTCCTCAGGTCCTAATTTGGTATCCCGAGTTTCTGATTCGTATTCTTCAATATGAATTGATGTATAGACATCGTCTTTAACAAGTCGTTCACTAATTGCAATGGCATCTTCAAAGTTATAACCTTGCCAAGTCATGAAGGCAACAACGGGGTTTTGACCAAGGGCTAATTCCCCGCCCTCCATTGATGGGCCATCAGCTAAGATTTCATCAGCATCAACGTGGTCGCCAACTTTAACAATTGGACGTTGGTTATAATTCTTACCACCGTTTGAACGACGGAATTTCATAAGCTTGTACTTATCAAGTGACTTATCATCACGACGTACCCGAATTTCACGGGCATCGACATATTCAACCGTTCCTGGATACTTGCAAATAAGGGCAACCCCAGAATCATGAGCGGCTTTATATTCAATCCCAGTTCCAACAAGTGGTGCGTGAGGATCAACCAAAGGAACCGCCTGACGTTGCATGTTGGCACCCATCAAAGCTCGGTTAGAATCATCATTTTCCAAGAAAGGAATACATGCAGTCGCTACGGCAACAACTTGCTTAGGCGAAACATCCATGTAATCAACCTTATCAATGCTGATTTCGATGTTGTTTGATTGATGACGAGCCATAACAATGTTGTTAACGAATGAACCATCATCGTTCAATGGTGAGTTCGCCTGAGCAATAACAAAGTTATCTTCTTCGTCAGCGGTCAAGTAGTCAATTCGGTCAGTAACCTTATGACTTGTCCAATCAACCCGTCGATAAGGGGTTTCAATGAACCCATACTTATTAACCCGAGCATAACTAGACAAACTGTTAATCAATCCAATGTTAGGACCTTCAGGCGTTTCAATCGGACACATCCGGCCATAGTGGGTATAGTGAACATCTCGGACTTCATATCCAGCACGATCACGAGTCAAACCACCAGGTCCAAGGGCTGACAACCGACGTTTATGGGTCAATTCGCCAAGTGGATTGGTTTGATCCATAAATTGTGACAATTGTGATGAACCAAAGAATTCCTTGATTGATGCGACAACTGGTCGAATATTAATCAATTGTTGGGGGGTAACGGTTGACGTGTCTTGAATTGACATTCTTTCACGAACAACTCGTTCCATCCGTGATAACCCAATTCGGAATTGGTTTTGCAAAAGCTCACCAACTGAACGAATACGACGATTACCTAAATGGTCAATATCATCAATGCTGCCAATACCTTCTTGTAAATTAAAGAAGTAGTTCATTGAAGCGATAATGTCTGCGGGCGTAATGTGCTTAAAGCTCAATGGAATATTGTCATTACCGATAATTGGAACGACTCGGTCAGGATCATTAACTGATTGAACCTGAACAATTTGAACGGTCATTGGCTTGGTAACAACAGCCTCATCAGAAGGATTGAAAGTGTAGGCTTTGAAATCCTTCTTATCTAAGTAAGGTGCCAAATCTTTCATGACATCCTTAGTAACAACCGTTCCCTTTTGAGCAATTACTTCACCAGTATCAGGATCAGCCAAGGTTTCACCCAAGGTTAAGCCTAACAAACGGGTCTTTAAGCTGAGCTTCTTGTTGGTCTTGTAACGACCAACGGGCGCCATATCATAACGCTTTGGATCAAAGAAACGTGCTGTCAGCAAACTTCTTGACGAGTCGGCAGTCTTAGGCTCACCTGGCCGTAGTCGTTCATAAATGTCCTTCAACGATTCTTCAACTCGAGAATCATCAGTATCCTTATGAACATCCTTTTCCAAGGTGAGACCCAAACTTTCACTGTCACCCAACATGTCAACAATTTCTTGATCAGTGCCAAAGCCAAGGGCTCTGATCAATTCGGTTAAAGGAATTTTTCGAGTTCGATCAATTCGAACGTAGGCAATGTTCTTTGCGTCAGTTTCAAATTCAAGCCAAGCACCTCTGTTAGGAATAACAGTTGTTCCATAAGAAGCCCGGCCGTTCTTATCAGTGTCTTCATGATAGTAGACGCCAGGGGAACGAACTAATTGTGAAACGATCACTCGTTCTGCCCCATTAATGATAAACGTCCCTTGATCAGTCATTAGTGGAAAATCGCCAAAGAATACATCTTGGGTCTTAATCTCGCCAGTCTCGTGATTGGTCAATTTCAAGGTAATGTGAAGTGGCGCTGAATAGTTAGCCTCATGTTCACGAGCCTCGTCAACGGTGTACTTTGGCTCTAATAATTGATAATCAACAAACTCTAATGATAGTTTTCCTTGAAAATCATCGATTGGCATAATGCCTTCAAATGTTTCGCGAAGTCCCTCATCTAAAAACCAGTTGTAAGAATTAGTCTGGATTTCAATAAGGTTCGGTAAATCAAGCACTTCTTTGATTCGTGCATAACTTCGTCGGGTACGGTGTTTTCCATATTTAACTAAGTGTCCTGCCAAGTTTTTCACCTCTCCAAAAATTCCGGAACCGAAATGTTACAGTTTGATTACAATTGTATATTTTACCGGATTTTGAGCAAAAAAAATCCAAAAACAAGCTCAACTTGCTTTTGGTTTTTTATGCAGGTCAACCCGGACAATAGATCGCGTTGACCATTTCGATTCACAACAAATACAAGTAACAATATACCAATTTAGTCGATAAATGTCAACCAATAGTGCTCTGAATCAAATTATTTTTTATTATTTACCAAGGTCTTTCGATCTGGCTTCTTAACTGAGATGGTAATTTGCTTGTTTCGACCACCCACTGTAACTGAATCGCCAGGAACAATCTCCTTTGCCAATAACTTAGCACTCAATTGGTCTTCCAGTTCGGTCTGAATTGCCCGCCGAATTGGCCGAGCACCATATTGAGGGTCATAGCCACGATCAGCAATAATCCCAATTGCTGTTTTAGTAACTTTAATATCAATTCCTTGGTCGTGGATTCGCTTAATAACTGGCTTCGTCATCAAATGAACAATTTGGCCAAGTTCTGCTTTGGTTAAGGAATGGAAGACAACGACTTCATCAATTCGGTTCAAGAACTCTGGTCGGAATTGCTTCTTCAGAGCAGCTTGAATCGTATCCTTCATTTCGCTGTAGCCTTCCTTGGCATCCTCTTGTCCAAATCCAACCGTCTTCTTATCACGAAGCGTTGTTGCACCAAGGTTAGAAGTCATGATGATAACCGTATTTCTGAAGTCGATCTTTCGGCCCTTGGAATCAGTAAGATAACCGTCATCCAAGACCTGTAACAACAGGTTAAAGACATCCGGATGAGCTTTTTCAACCTCATCGAATAAAACAACGGAATATGGTTTTTGCCGAACTTTTTCAGTTAATTGGCCACCTTCATCATAACCAACGTATCCTGGGGCTGACCCAATCAAACGACTAGTAGAGTACTTCTCCATGAATTCACTCATGTCAACTCGAATCATATCATCTTCAGAGCCAAAGACCGCTTCGGCGACCGCTTTTGCTAATTCGGTTTTTCCGACCCCGGTAGGTCCTAAGAACATGAATGAACCGATTGGGCGATTAGGATCCTTCAATCCACTCCTTGCCCGTCTAATTGAACGCGAAACGGCAGAAATTGCCTCTTCTTGGCCAACAACTCGTTTGTGAAGCACCTTTTCCAAGTTAACCAATCGATCAGCTTCTGTACGGCTCAAACGGGTAACCGGAATTCCTGTCCATTCAGCGACAATTTCTGCCACGTCTTGACCAGTTTCCTTAACAGGATAATGGGTATCATCACCATTATCACTTTGATCATCCTTAGCCAGCTCATCTTGAAGGGCGTTGGCTTTTTTACGAAGCTTAGCAGCCTTGTCATAATCTTGAGCCACCAGGGCTTCGTTCAATTGTGACAACAACTCGGACAACTGCTTGTGGTCATCGACAACTTCTGAGTTTTGAAGATGGTCAATTCGGACTTTTGCAGCTGCTTCGTCCATCAAGTCAATTGCTTTGTCAGGTAAGAAGCGATCACTGATGTAACGATTAGATAGGTTAACAGCCGTTTCAATGGCGTCATCAGTAATTTCAACATGATGATGTTGTTCGTACTTCGGTCGTAATCCTTTGAGAATTTCCGCGGTCTCATCCGCTGATGGCTCATCAACCATTACTTTAGCAAACCGCCGTTCCAAAGCAGCATCGGATTCAATGTACTTTTGGTATTCATCAAGTGTGGTTGCCCCAATCAATTGGAGTTCACCACGAGCTAAAGCGGGTTTTAAAATATTGGAAGCATCAATTGCCCCTTCAGCGCCACCTGCACCAATCAATGTATGGAGTTCATCAATAAAGAGAATGATATTACCATCTTGATAGATTTCATCGATCACCTTTTTAAGGCGGTCTTCAAATTCACCACGATATTTAGTCCCAGCAACTAATGAGCCCATGTCAAGCATCATCAAGCGCTTGTTAACCATATCGCCAGGAACTTCACCCTTCACAATTCTTTCAGCCAAACCTTCAGCAATTGCAGTTTTTCCAACACCAGGTTCACCAATTAGCACTGGGTTATTCTTAGTCCGACGAGCTAAAATCTGGACCACCCGCTTAACTTCAAGGTCCCGGCCAATCGTTGGATCAAGTCGATCTTGACGGGCTAATTCGGTCAAATCACGAGCTAAAGAGTCAATTGTTGGCGTCTTTGATTCGTTTCGTTTTGATTGACGGCCATTCCGCTGCTTAGCTGCCATGTTTGAAGCCATTGAACCGCCACTAATCCCCATTTTTCTCAAAGTAACCTTGCGGATTTGTGACAAGTCAAGTCCTAAGTTAATTAAAATTCTTGATGATAAAATTGTTTCATCGGTTAGAAGTGAAAGTAAAATGTGTTCGGTTCCTACTTTAGGAACGCCATTTTTCTTAGCGAAGTCTCCTGCTTGAGCTAAGACTTCCTTAGCCTTTGGTGAGTATGGTAGATAATCGCTGTTAGACAAGTTCTTCAAATTGCCATAACCAGCAAAACGCTCTACCTCTTCTGTAATATCTTCAGCCGTAACTGAAAACTGTTGAAGTGCTTTATAAGCGATCCCATTAGTTTCGATCAGTAGACCTAGTAAAAGGTGTTCAGTACCGATAGCCTGATGTTTAAATTTCTTGGCTTGTTCCTGAGCGATGGTCAAAACGTTCTTAGCGCTTGGAGTAAACAAATTATTCATAGACACCCTCACTTTCTATCCTTCGTAACGTAAACGATTTAGTATCGATATCATTATATTCGCTCTCATAATATCTGTTAAATCGCTATTGTTCAGGTCAATCGCATCTTTATCAATCGCGGCCAGAATAATGCTGACTTCCCTGCGATTAATTAAGTCATTATTATATAACGTTTGGACGATCGTTTCACTATCTCTTTTGGATAACTTATTACCAATCGCTTCAATTAATGAATCTAAAACGTCAATATCGTCTAATAAGCGGACTTTTTCTATTCTAATGTAGCCGCCACCCCCACGCTTGCTCTCAACAATGTAACCATTTTGAATGGTAAACCGTGTATTGATCACGTAGTTAATCTGAGACGGTACAACGTCAAATAAACCAGCAATTTCAGAACGACGAATCTTAACCTGTTCGTTATCAGCAAGTATTTCCTTTAAATAACGTTCAATTAAATCTGAAATATTTTCGTCGGCCATGTCATCACCCATTCTTTGACTAATATTGACTATTATTATACGAATGTGTGCAGAAAGTGCAAGGAAAAGGATTGAGAGTAAAAAAACAAACAAGTCGTAATCGACACGGAAGCCTTTCTTGTGAGAATTCTGTAAGATCGAAATTTTTTATACAGAAAACTTAAATGTCGATGATTGTTTGTTTTTCGCACGATTTATTTCAAGAATCGAATTCCCTGGCCTGGTATTTTGCTGGCGGTAACGATACGGAAATTTCGGCATAGTGGCACACGTTGCAGCCCGGCAGCTCAATTTCCAAACCTGGTGCTGCCACCGAATGTAACATGCTTTTATCACCAAATACCAAAAAGAAAATTCACCGGTTCAAAAAAGCCCCCATCAGCAACCTCTTCAGATTACCAACAGCGACTATTAACTTCATGAATAAACAAAAAAATCGGGAAAACAAGATTTGAACTTGCGACCCCTACGTCCCGAACGTAGTGCTCTACCAAGCTGAGCTACTTCCCGATGATTCAGTATTGAATTAACATCATCAATATATCACAAAACATATCGATAAAAAAGTCGGGAAGACAGGATTCGAACCTGCGACCCCCTGGTCCCAAACCAGGTGCTCTACCAAGCTGAGCTACTTCCCGAAAATAATGGCAATAAAAAATGCACCCAGTAGGAGTCGAACCTACAACCTTCTGATTCGTAGTCAGACACTCTATCCAGTTGCGCTATGGGTGCAAAATAATTATTCAATTAAGCTTGTTAAGCAACAATCATTAATGATTGAAGCGGAAGACGGGATTCGAACCCGCGACCCCCACCATGGCAAGGTGATGTTCTACCACTGAACTACTTCCGCAAAATGCCGACTAGACGATTCGAACGCCCGACCTCTTCATTACTAGTGAAGCGCTCTAACCAACTGAGCTAAGTCGGCAAAATAACTATGTAGGTAAACTAGTACCTAATGCGGGCGAAGGGATTCGAACCCCCACGTCATAAGACACTAGAACCTAAATCTAGCGCGTCTGCCAGTTCCGCCACGCCCGCATTGTAAAAACTGGCAATGAGCCGTGGCAGTCTCGAACTGCCGACCCTCTGATTAAAAGTCAGATGCTCTACCAACTGAGCTAACGGCTCAATGGAGGATACAGGGATCGAACCTGTGACCTCCTGCTTGTAAGGCAGATGCTCTCCCAGCTGAGCTAATCCTCCATGAAACTATCTGAAACATGTTGGTAGTAACACCATCAACACAACTACTAAATTTTACCATTACCAGTTGATCTAAGTCAAGAAGTAATTTTAAAATTGCTTTTGCATTCATAGTTGGTTAATCCGCCAATTTCCGACAAAAAATATTATATCCTATCCTGGAAAACATTGCTAGTCCAATTTGCAAAAAAGTCGATATTTTTCTTCTTTCAATTTCTCTCAGGAATGATCCTTTGTGATAGCCATGATACACGTCTCTTCGAATAGCTCGCAATATCTATGATTTCTATATGATGTATGAGCCGTTATGAGCTTTCAATCATGGATTGATTCAAGTTCTGCTACTCCCTTGTCAAAGCTCGTTTGTAAGCATACTTTACCAAAAGACCAAACTCGTATTTTAAAGTGCCCCCTTGCTTAGCCTCAGTTCTTTAAGCATTTAGATTCACAGGTTACAAAAACGGCGAAGAACATTTCTGCTCTTCGCCGCTTGCCTCTAGAGACTAATTATCTCTTAAAGGAAATACTGGGGGAATGGTGAACGGACCATACCAAGATGGGGGATCTAAGTAAGACCGCGTAACCTGAAACAATCTCTTTGCAGGTTACATATATTAATTACGCAATTACTCCAGCTAATTATTTTTGTTTTTCAATTTTTGTTTTGCCATGCATGTATGGTCGTAACACTTCAGGGATTGTGACACTACCATCTTCATTTTGATAATTCTCTAAAATTGCGGCAACCGTTCGGCCAACCGCGAGTCCTGATCCATTTAAAGTATGGACGAACTGCAGTTTGCCATTATCATCGCGATACTGAATATGGGCTCGGCGCGCTTGAAAATCGGTGGTATTTGAACAACTCGAAATCTCTCGGTATTTGTCTTGAGCTGGGAACCAGACTTCCAAATCATGGGTCATCGCTGCCGTAAAGCTCATATCACTTGTCGTTAACGTAATCACATGGTAAGCCAAGCCCAACTTTTTAAGATTATCCTCGGCCTGGTGCGTAATTTCTTCGAGTGCATCCCATGAGTCTTCCGGCTTAGTAAACTTCACCATTTCAACCTTATTAAACTGGTGCAATCGAATTAGTCCCTTCGTATCGCGGCCAGCACTTCCGGCTTCAGAACGAAATGCTGGGCTAAGGGCTGTAAATGAAACTGGTAATTTTTCTTCTGGAATAACCTCATTTCGATAATAGTTCACCAATGGCACTTCGGCGGTTGGAATCATCGTCAAATCAGTTCCGGTCAGTTCATAACCTGCTTTGGTCTCCAAAAACTTAGGGAATTGACCAGTTCCATACATTGAATCTTCGTTAACCATGTATGGTGGGATCACTTCCTGATAACCAGCCGCCGTGTTTTGATCCAAATAAAAGTTGTAAACAGCCCGTTCAAGCAGCGCGCCATCCCCAATATAATAGACAAATCGACTGCCAGATACCTTAGCAGCTCGTTCAAAATCAAGGATACCAAGTTCTTCCCCAATATCCCAATGGTGCTTGGGCTTAAATCCAAATGACGGAATCTGACCAACCTTGCGAAGTTCAACCGAACCTTCTTCTGTTAGTGACACCGGAACTCCATCAGCCGGAATGTTTGGCAAATGAGCTGCCAAATCGTGTTCCTGTTCTTCAATTTGGCGAAGCTGATCGTCAAGCGCCTTGATCTTTTGGCCGGTCTGCTTCATTTCATCAATTGCGTCACTAGCGTCTTCCTTGTTCCGTTTTAATTGCGAAATTTTTTCCGACACGTCGTTTCGAGTTGCCTTCAGTGATTCTGATTGAACAATCAAATCACGCCGTTTTTCATCATATCCCAGCAATTCATCAATCGTTTCGGGTTTAATTCCCCGGGTAGCTAGTTTTTTCTTAGTAAAATCTGGATCTTTTCGAATTTGCTTAATATCTAACATTTAAAATCCTCCTCGTAAAATTTAAGAACTATCCTCTCTCTAACCATCAGAACCGGTACCAGATACTGATCTTTGGCTTCTTGGACAATCAGCTTTTAAGCACACAAAAAGGATCCTTCATCATTGGGACGAAGGATCCTTTTCGCGGTACCACCCAAGTTCTTAAACCACAAATTGTGGTTAAGCGCTCTAGTATGGTAACGGCATACACCGTGCGGCATTGCCCGCCCGTTTATTTATGCTGGAATGTTCGACGACAATTCGCACCAACCATTGTCTCTCTGAAGTCTACTGAATAGGCACAAAACGTTTTATCTGTCTTAGATTATAACCAATCACTAACTAAACCACAAGTTGTTAAATAGCTAGCTGAGCTATTTTTTGATCAATCAAGTCGATTACCCGATTTTTATCAGCATCTTTTTCAACAAAATCATACTTATCACCGTCAATTTGGATCTTAGGTGACTTGTCATAGGCCGCGAACCACTTTTGGTAACGGGCATTAAGATCCTTGTAGTATTGATAGAGACTTGGGTCGTTATCAATTTGTTCGTATGAACGGCCCCGTTTTTGAATTCGCTTGAGCATTGTCTCAAAGGAAATGTTGATGTGAATCAGCAAATTGGGGTTCTTACTATGAGGGGTCTCTGGAAGCTCTTGCATCATATTTTGAAGTAGCGAATCATAGATGGTGACTTCCGTTTCGGTTGCCCGGCCAAGATCGGCATTAAGGTGAAATAAAAGTGAATCCTCAAAAATTGATCGATCAAGAACACTCTCGTCATTCTTCCAAGCCTTCTTAATATCATCCATTCGCCGATTTAAAAAATCGATTTGGAGTAGAAAAGCATACTTCTTCGGATCCTTATAGAAAAGCGGCAAAATTCGATTATGTTCGACAGATTCATAGTATGCAGGCGTCCCTAAATGTTTCGAGAGCATTTGAGTTAGCGACGTCTTCCCGGCACCAATTGTTCCAGCTAATACAAGCATGTTTAATCCCCTAACGTTAAGTGAAATTGTCTTTGTACACTCAACATATTGTACTAGTTCACAGTGCCCGGTTCAACATATTGTATGATTTATTTTAAATTGGAAACATCCACAACTTCAATATTGTCCATACCACCATAGGCTTCGAACCACGGCGTTGCTTTCTGTGACAAGATTTCGGTAAGTTCCTTAATATTTCTAGTTCCCTTGTCCTTTAACCAAGAAACCAATGCGTCTTCTCCACCCTTAATCCAAATATCGACACTTTCGAGCCAAGTAGCCCGGCCACTCAAAACGCCATTAAATTGGGCACCTGCATCCCCTGCTAACTTTAACTCCCGTTGGAAAATCGGGGTGGGTACACCAGCGCTCAGGAAAATGTATGGTCGGGTCGCTTCATCACTAAGCTGCTTTAAATACCCCTTAGCTTGTTCCTCAGTATAAGCATACTCATCACTGTCAGTCCAACCTTCGACATAAGTTGGGTTAAACGGCACTTCCATCTTTAAAACATCGATGTGGTATTTATCCTGAGTGAATTCTTTCATTGACTTCAAAACCAGCTCCGGCTTGATCTTGGCAAATGCCAAAGATTTGCTGTCCAGCTTATCATCGTAAGTAACAATCTCGAAGAAAGTGGGTGTTTCAGCCGCTAAGCCCTCAGTGCCGTAACGCTGAGCGAAAGCTTTTTTGACATCATTAATTTCATCAGGATCATTGGGATTGTAGTATACCAACACCTTTAACGCGTTGGCACCACGCTGAACCATGATTTGGGCCGATTGGTCTGGTATTAGGCTTGGTAGTCTACCCGGCGTATCGGCATCGTAACCGGTCTTTTCATAAGACATAATCAAGCCCGTGCTCTTGTCCTTAGCTGCAATTCCTTTATAGCCCATCTGATCATCTAGCAGCACTGCTGAGCTCAGGTAACTGAGTTCTCTTGAAACAATTTCCTTAAAATCGTAGACCATATCCATGTTGAAAACTTTGTTATATTTTTCGGAAGCGATTTTCATCGCCTTAACAAGTGATCCGCGCTGATCTAACGCCATTGCATTGATAATTCCCTTTTCATCAGAAACGGTCATCATTTTTCGAAACTTACCTTTTGACATAAACTTTTTTGCCATATTTTCCACCTCATTTATTAAATATACCAATTGCATCGATTTTAACAAACAAGTACGCAGCTTGGCAAGTTATATTGGTTAATAAATAAAAAAAGGCCTATCTTAATGGATAGACCAATTAGTAAGGAATGCCGTTATCCTTTATTTAGTTTTGATAAATCTTCATCCTTATGTGATGGGGAAACATCTATTTTTTCAAGTGGAATGATTTTCGTATGGTTTTTAAGTTTATACGCAATGTACAATATCAGCACAAGTGGCACGCTGATATACGTTACCAGAATCTGTTTCCAATCAAAGTTCATAAACGCGGTCGGATTCTGGCCAACGATGACCAAAATGCACAAGATTAGACATAGTACTGGCCCAAATGGGAATAATTTAGCGTGATATTTAAGTTCACTCAAATCATGTCCTTGCTTAATAAATGCCCTTCTAAACCGATAGTGGGAAATTGCAATTCCAAACCAGGCAATGAACCCGGTAAGCCCTGATGCAGCCACTAACCACATATAGATCTGTGGGCCTGCGATGCTTGAAATAAAGGTTAATAGCGAAACAACCGTCGTAACAAGGAGCGAATAGTATGGAATACCATTTTCAGCCGTTTGCCCAAGCTTCTTAGGTGCGTAGCCACTGTTAGATAGTGAGTACAGCATCCGAGTCGATGCGTACATGCCCGAATTAGCTGAAGAAATAACTGATGTTAGAATGACCGCATTCATCACGCTTGCCGCGGCTGCAAGGCCAGCTCGTTGAAATACTAGAGTGAAGGGGCTAATCGCAATATCGGTCGCACTTGATCCTAATAATGAATGACTCGTATACGGAATAATTGCCGCAATTACAAAAATCGTCAAAATATAGAATAAGATAATCCGCCAAAAGACTTCGTTAATCGCTTTAGGGACACTATGCTGGGGATCCTGCGACTCACCAGCCGTGATTCCCACCAATTCGGTTCCTTGAAATGAGAATCCCGCAACAACGAAAACACTCAAAATAGCTGGAAAGCCACCAACAAACGGCGCTTGTTTGATTGAAAAGTTACGCATGCCGATAAAATGGCCACCCATAATCCCAAAAATAGTGAGCGCCCCGATTGCAAGAAAAACAATAATCGTCACAACTTTAATCGCTGACATCCAGAATTCGGTTTCACCAAACGTACTGACCGACATTGCGTTAATTAAGAAGATTAGGATTAACGCAATGGCACTCCAAATCCAGGCTGGCACATTAGGCAGCCAGAATTTCATTACCAAAGCAGCGGTACTAATGTCAACGGCGACGGTAATTGCCCAGTTAAACCAGTAATTCCATCCCATCGCAAATCCCAAAGCGGGATCAACGTACTTTGCTGAATATGCCGCAAATGAGCCTGAGATTGGCATGTTTGTTGCCATTTCGCCTAGACTGGTCATGAGAAAATACACCATTAAGCCCATCAAAATATAGGCCGTCAAAGCACCTCCTGGCCCTGCTTGACTAATTGCTGACCCACTAGCTACAAATAGACCAGTTCCAATACAGCCACCTAATGCAATCATAGATACATGGCGCGCTTTTAGGCCCCGTTGAACGTGGCCGTTGGGTTCTTCGTTTGAATTTTCCTTCATCATTTTGTCTCCTAATCTTAAAGTGAGCGGAGTCAGGCGCTTAGAAACCGGAGTGTAAGTCTCCTCCGAGGGAAATTCCCGGTTCTGGAATTTTTCTCGGAGGTGCTTACACGCAGGTTTCTGCCTGACGCAGCTGTCCTAAGTTCGTTTTAAAAGCCGTCAATCAATTAAAAAAGCCCCTTTCAACGTACATTGAAAGAGACGATAGGTGTTTGTCAACATCTGCATAGCGCTCCGTGGTATCCCCACGACAGTCCTTAGCCTGTTAAACTAAGTCCCAACAACCTGTTTGAAAAGCAACCAGTCATTTCGGCGTTTATCCCTTTTTGTCTCAGTCATCACTTCTTTTCAAGTTCCTGAAACATACTAATAATAAACGCGCCTCTATTCGAATATATCGATTAATTAATTATTCAACTTTTAAACAGTAAAAAGTGTAACGCTATTTGCTATAAATGACAAATTTCAAACTCTTTCAGGCCCTCTTAGCAGTGTACAGTAGCTTGTCACGGCCAGCAATTGGATCATATAGTTGACCAACCGATTCAAATCCCAACTTTCTCAATAACGCCATTGAGGCCCGGTTGTCACTAAACACTTCGGCACTCACCGTTATCCGATCTGGAAGCTGCGTTAATACTTTCGCCAAGGCTTCAGTCATAAATCCTTGGTTCCAATACTGGGGAGCAAGAAAGTAACTCAGCTCTAAATGATTCTCATCAGGAAGATGATTTTCACCGATTGCTGGAAAAAATAGCACCGCCCCCACTAGCTGGCTCTCATGATAGACCCCCAATGAGCCAGGAGCCTGAATCTGCCGCTTGGCAACTTCACCAAGCATTTTTTGATTCCCAATTAAGTTAAAACCAGCACCAGTACCGACTTCTGGCAATGAAATCAATTGGCAATATGCGTCAAAATCATGCATTGTCAGCCTGCTAATCGTCAGCCTTTCAGTTGTGAAATCTGTTTGCATGGAGCCCTCCATCTTAACGGTCAATTCAATTATATCTTTGTATTGACAACAAATCGATACCTGGCAATTCTTGGCGCATATTTAATATAGAGCATTTCAGATACTAACAACCAAGAATAGGCAACCAATGCCGCCCCAATCGTGTCAGTTGGGTAATGCGCATTTAAATAAACTCGTGAGAACATTACCAAAGCTAACCAAACCACCATCAAAGCCCGAATAATAAATCGCAGTGATGCATGGCGAACCAATGGTACGACAATAATCCAAAGCATTGAAATCACTAGAAAGGCGCCCAACACGTGGCCGCTTGGAAAACTAAAGCCACTGTCGACCCCTAAGTGAAGTGGCGGCCGGTGCCTTCTAACAAGCTGCTTAACAACTGCTCCTAAAACATCACCGAATCCAAGCGTAAATATTGCCCACAGCGCGGGCACTTTGTATTTAAATCCCCAGAGCAGAAAAGCAATGATGAATATCCAGAAAATATCCAGCTTCGGCTCAGCAGAAAAGGCAATCAGCAAGGAAAATTTTTCTAGCCCCTCAGTTGGCGCAGATCCCTGAATTGCGGTGGTAAATATTGAATCTAAAAATTGCAAATAGTCGAAATTAAATGCCACTGAAACGGAAAGAATCGCGGTAATCAACAAGCTAACAATTAACTTAATTGGTCGGTTAGAATCCGTTTGCAGCAACATATCATCTTGAATCCCGTACATCTTCAACAATCCTCTCTTAACTAAACTCAATTTCGAGTATATCACATCAAAGTTGGCGGATTGTCGATTATCAAATTTTTAAAACTCTTTTAATGAGACAACGCACTCACTTTCATCATTACAGTCAAAAGGACATTTCATCACTAGAAGAAATTGACTGTACGGAATGGCTCTGCAGTGTATAATTTGTAAAGTTAGTTCGATCAAATAATTGGGAGTGATTCAACTTGATTAATTATGCATTATTAATGATTGCCATCGGCTGTTTTGCCGGCATTGCTGGCGCCATATTAGGGCTTGGTGGCGGCATCATCCTCACGCCAATTTTAACGTTACTGATGGGTGTCGACATTAAGTACGCAATTGGTGCCAGCATTGTCGCCGTTATTGCGACGAGTTCCGGAGCGACTATCGCTTATTTGCGTGATGAAGTCTTAAACTTACGAGTTGCCATGTTTTTAGAGATTGCAACAACTCTAGGTGCATTGAGCGGTGCCCTATTAACCGGCGTAATTGACCCGAAATATTTGTACATCCTGTTTGGCCTATTACTACTCTTCTCTGGCTATAATATGATCCGCAAGCTGATTACCCACACGGAATTATTACATCGGGCCAAGCCAGATCGACTCGCCGCTAAGTTCCGTCTGGACAGTTCCTATTATGATAAGCAAATGATGAAAAAGGTTAATTACCAAGTCGAGCACATCCCCGGCGGTCTTGCCGTTATGTATGGCGCAGGAATTGCCAGCGGCTTACTTGGCATTGGCTCTGGCGCGTTTAAAGTGATCGCGATGGATACCGTGATGAAAATGCCACTTAAGGCTTCTACCTCAACGAGTAACCTCATGATGGGTGTTACCGCCGCTGCCAGTGCCACCGTCTATTTCTTTAACGGTTCCATTAAGCCCCAAATTGCTGTCCCATTAGCTCTGGGCATTCTGGTAGGGGCTATGATCGGTTCACGTGTGATGCAGCACCTGTCCGCTAGGGTGATTCGCATGATCTTCGTGCCAATCCTGCTCTACATTGGTATTCAAATGTTCATGAAAGGAATTTAATCATGAAAAATTCAAACGAATCGGTAAACCAAGAAATGGCTGACGTCGAACTTATCATTGGTAAAATTCTGCAGCTTGGCGTGATTATCTCTGCCGCCATTATGTTGATAGGACTGATCTTACTAATTGCAACTGGCAGCACTGGTTTTCCTGCTGGCCAGTATCCGACTGATTTCACTGAAATTGGTAAAGGGCTTTTAAGCTTTAAACCTTATTCAATTATGATGCTAGGCATCTTCTGCTTAATTCTGACACCAATTTTACGAGTGATCGTTTCCATTTATTCATTTTATAAGGAACATGACTTTTTGTACGTTGTTATTACCAGTATTGTGCTGGTGATTTTAATGATTAGTTTTGTGTTCGGAATATTAAGATAATAACAATTTTGTGAAATTTTAAAAAACCTGGGAATAGGCGTTTAGATCCCAGAATTTAATGAAAGCAGGCCACTATTCCGAGTTTTGGGAATAGTGGCCTGCTTTCATTAAATGGCAAGGATCTGCCGTTTATCGCAAATTTAGTCAATTAATATAAGAGTAGTAACCAAAGTTTCCGTTACAAATAAAAGAAATAATTAATGTCCCGGCCCTTTTTGGATTACAAACCTTATTTCACCATAATATGATCCGTGAATGTCAACTACCTAAGCCTCGACATTAGCTACTCCTTTATCTTGATGTGACCCGCCTCAGTCACAAAGTGATAACGAACAGCATTTTTAGCATTCCGATTGCCATACTTACTTCTGGATCGACCGTATATCGATCTGCCACCTATATCTGAATCCGCAAAGATGTAAGTTCTGCGATCCCGCTTGACTTGACCATTAATTGAACCAGCTTCACTATCGGCCGTAAATCGTTTAGAAACATTCTGACGATTAAATGAAATGAATCCCGCATCCGTCTCAGCAGATAATGTTCCAAATGTATTCGATTTTAAAGTGATATTTCCGAAGTCATTCGAAATCGTCCCCGTTTTAAATTTACTTGAATTGACCGCAATATGTCCCATGTTGTCGATATTCAAGTTATTAGTAACGTTAACATGGTTAAGGGCCAGATTACTCTCACCGGAATAATGAAGCCGATCTACTGAAATGCCATTTAGTCTGACATGACCATTCAAATGATCAGTGTTATATTCTTCTAAATTCGCGCTTAGCGAGACTAAGTTCTTATTCTTGGGAATTGTAATAACCGTTGTCCCAAAATTCTCCTCAACAGAATGAAATCCACCTAAAAAGAAAACCTTTCGCCAATGTTTTGAACCCTTGACGTTCAGTATTCCTCCGTGCTGAGTAACCGTTGTTTTACTCGGTTTTGCAACCACGACATGGGACACGTTTCCGGTTTGAATTGTCGTTGGATTAGAGGTTGAAACCCGAATTTGCTGAACATTTTGATAATTGCTCGACTGGACTTTATTGGCGCCAACGCCAACAACATTAAAGCCATGGTCCCAATATACCGTTCGCCCGCCGCCGTTTAAACCACCGAACAAAAAGGCGGCAGCTCCCAATACCATCAGGCTGATTCCCAGAAGATATATTCTTTTCATGATTGAATTCCTTCTCCACTTGGCATTTTTTAGATAATGATTAACCGCACTGCTTCTCGCTACTTGGTGACTAAGTTAGCTGAGATGCCAGCTTAACAGCTTAATAACCAAGATTATTTCCGAGTTGTAACATCACCAACATCGCTACTAAACCTGTAACGAACTGGATTCTTAGTATAGGGATTCCCATAATCACTGTTGGAATGACCAAACAACGACTTATCGCCAACGTCCGTACTCAAAGTTATCTTTGTTTGCTTATTAACAGCAACTTTCCCATCGATATCACCAACATCGCTGTGCGCGGTAAAGCTCTTTTGAATCCGTTGCTTATTAAAAGAAATATCCCCGGCGTCACTGCGGGCGCTCAGACTTTCAAATTGATTCGATTTCAAATTAATGTCCCCAGCACTAGCTGATATTTGTGCCCGTTTAAATATGCCAGAGCTGATATTCTTATCACCAGTTCCGGTTAATACTAAATTGCCAGTGGTGTGAACATTATCTAGTGAAACGTCCCCAGTCCCGGAATAGGAAATCTTCTTAGCCGTAATGTCATTTAATTGAAGATAATCGTTATCATTTTCACGAACACTATTACTGGAACTACCGTTAATTGAATTTAATTTAGCATTCTTAGGTACTGTAATGACGGTACGGCCATCATTGGCATTAATTCTTTGAAAACCACTCCCGAATAATACAATTTTCCACCGAGTATGTGGCTTTGAACCATGAACCATTAAAGTGTTACCACTTTCAGCTACCTTTACCTTTTGAGGATAGCGAACGCTTATTTTACGAACGTCTCCACGTTTAATTACGACGGCATGAGTCGACAAAAGCTTAATCTGGTCAATATTACTAAATTGCTTAACTCGTCGTGAATGACTTTGCCCCTGACTTCCCTTCTCAACATCAAATCCGTGGTCCCAATAAATGGGCTTGCCGCCGCCATTACCAAGTCCCAAGGAAAACGAAATAATGCCAACGACCATCACAACGATGCCAATCACGAATGTTTTCTTCATCGTCGGCCCCTCTTTCTATTTTGCTCTGCTCGGTTTGTGGGCACAATTTTCTTATAGAGCCATCTTGAAAACGTCGTAACTCCTTGAATAAGCCAACTAACAATGGCTCTAACTGCTGGAACTAACATAATCAAAAAGCCGATCACAAATAGTCCAATTCCCAAATAGAACAAGCCTGTCCAAAATGACTCAATAATCGTTCCTAACCCAACAACGAAGGATACGACACCGGTAACAATTGCAGCAAAGAAAAATGACACAACGGTTATAATCAAGGCACCAGTAACGGCAATCCCAGCGACAAACAATGCTGCCGCAACGATTGCAATTGGAATTGTAACCGGTGTTGAAAGCAGTGCCAATAAAATCAACCAAATTGTCCTAACATCATTTTTTGACCGCTGACGCCTGCTTGTATTTGCTTGCGGATTTTCAAAGCTTTTAATCGAGTAATCGGCTAGTATTTTTCTGGCAAGCTGGCGTGGCGTCCCAAGTTCTCTCACACAATCGTTATACGAAGTGAAATGACCATCCTCCAGAAATTCTGTATAAAAATCAACGGCCTCATTGCGGTCACCTTCGTCTAACTGTCCCAACAGCGCGCTTAATTCCTCAATATAATCATTCATCAGCCTTGCCATCTCCTAACATCTTATCAATCCCCTTCTTAAACTCCTGCCATTCTACTTGAATCATTTGGTATTGCCGCTTACCTTCCGCGGTGATCTTATAGTAACGGCGGTTTCGGCCTTGATACGGCTCATCATAAGTCGATAACAAGTTATTCTTCTTCAGTCTTCTCAAAACTGGATACATTGTCGATTCTGAAACTGAAATAGATTCTTGCATTTTTTGGGTTAACGCATAACCGTAATAATCATTCGTACTCAAAAGTCCCAAGACGCAGCCATCAAGAAGCTCGGAACTTATTTGAATCGCCATATTGTCACCTCCACAATACTATTTTGTATATAATATGATTTCATATTCATGATACCGCATTTAATTTTCCTGTCAATAAAATAAGCCGGATTACCTTCGAATTTACTCATTCGAAAATAATCTGGCTTGCTTAAAAAATCGTTTCTATTCTGATATTAATTTCTAGCTCTAGTTTGCCGAAACTTCTGCTGAATTTTATTTACCAACTCGGCCACAATAAATCCCAAGGCGATAGAACCAGCAATCCAGACCACTTGGGACAAATAGTTAAACGCAACCTGATAGTTTCCCAGCGCAAAATTCTTAATTGAATTATATGCCTGACCACCTGGGACTAATGGTACCAATCCTGGAACGTCAAAGAGAATGCTGGGCATTTTTTTCCAGCGGGCAATAATGACTGATAAGACGCCAATTACCAATCCACCAAAAAAATTAGGCGCACCAAGGCCGCCCCATGTGGTTAAAATCCAGTAATAAACCAGCCAACCAATCGTAGCATTGATGCCAGCAATGTTAAGGGCCTTATGTGGCAGATTAACGATTAAGCCAAACCCAATTCCAGAAAGATAGACACAAACACATTTAATCATAAAAAACGTCATTTAAATTCCCTCAAAAAAAGTGCAAGGCAATCGCAACGCCAAAGCCTAGCGCACACGCACTAATCAACGCTTCGATTCCCCTTGCCGGACCACTGATTAAGTTACCAGATAATGCATCTCGAACCGCATTAGTTAGCGGAATTCCCGGCACAAGTGGCATTAATGCCCCAATGATGATGTCATCAGCTTGGATACCTAGGCCCAGCTTAACTGCCAGAATTGCTAAACTAGCTACGACCGTCGCAGCAATAAACTCACTTAAAAACCTAATTTGAACGTATATATTCAAGAAGTAGAGAACCGCCCAGCCGATCATCCCAACTAAAAACGTGATCCCAAAATCCGGTAAGTTGTTTTGAAAAACAACTACCAATGAGCCACTTACAAGCCCGGCACCCAGCAATTGGACCCATAATGGGAACATCGCCACTAAGTTGTCAATGTTTTTTAAATCATCATAAAATTGGGCAATCGTAATCTTCTTCGCCTCGTATTCCCGAGACAGCTCATTGACCTTTGCGACTTTTTCCATATCCAAAACCCGTTTGTCAATCGAGCCAACTTGAGCTCCGACATCCGCTACCCCGCCGGAAACAATAATGCCGGTTAATGTCGCATAAATATTAGCATCCGCCAAACCAGCATTCCTGGCAATTCGAAGTACCGTATTATTAACCCTGGTCATTTCAGAACCGGACTCAATCATAATTGTTCCAGCAAGAACACAGGTATCGATTACGAGATGATCGTAATTTTTTTGTTGATCAGCCATTTACTCACCTCTTACACAAACTAAGCGTGGACGAGGAAAAGTTCTTAGTCCACACTTTATTGGCAAAAAATTAAACCTCGGATGACTCGTTTGATCGTATTTTGATTGGAAGCTTGCGCATAAGCATCTTTAACAAGAGTCCCAAGCCCGGGGATACATTTTGAGTTTACATGGATCCAGTCTTTTAGGCTTCACAGAATAGGACCGCTCCGCAAAGCAGAAAGCTGCACCTAAGCTAACTCGATCAAAAATCCCAAGCCCAGGGATTTCCGATCGAGTCAACTTAGGCTCCGCTTTCTAAGCGCTTTGCTCCGCTCACTTACTTTACAAACACATAATGCGCCGTCTTATACCCAATCACCAACCGCTTCTTATCAGTTAAATTGTCAACTGTAACCGATCCTTCAAAGGGGTCATGGGAGATTATCTTTAACTGATCGCCTATATCCAGCTTAATATCCCCCAATAGCGTCAACAAATCGTGGTTATCAATGAACCGGTTCACTACTACCGTTTCGCCATCCTTTGCTTCCGTTAAGATTTTATCATGATCCTTAGCATAATGACCATTCCTGTCGGGGATTACCCCACCATGTGGGCATCGTTTTGGATGACCTAAGAAGTCGTCTAGATGATCAATCATTTTATCACTTGTGACGTGCTCTAGCCTTTCAGCCTCATCGTGGACATCTGGTAAGTCGAAATGCAATGTGTTGGTCAAAAAGACTTCCCAGATTCGGTGTTTTCTCACCAACTCCTCGGCGTATTTCATTCCCGTAGCTGTCAACCTGACGCCTGAATATGGTTCATGTTCCACTAACTTCTCATCGACCATTTTATTAACCATCTCAGTGACTGAACCCGCAGCAATATTTAAACTAATCGCAATTTGTTTATTGCTAACAAGCTTGTTGGCGCCACCTAACTCAAAAATTATTTTTAAATAGTCTTCCTTCATTGGGGTCATTTGTGCCGTAATCTCCTATTTTATGGAATATCATTGCCGCGATCGTAAATAATATCTTCATCCTCACCGCGAGTCGTCTCAGCTTGAATGGTTACGTGGCAAACGTGATATTTATTTTTCAAAACTTTGGTAATTTCTAAATAAATTGGTTCTGCTTCGCTAATTTTCATATCATGCATATTAACGTGAGCCGAAAAAATAATATTATTCTCGTCAATCGACCAAGCATGGACGTGATGAACACTAAACACCCCGTCAATCTGGAGTAAATCGTGCTTAATCGCCTCATAGTCAATATTTGGTGCTCCTTGCATCAATATTCTAGCGGTTTGGCGAACAATCGGAACGGCTTCATAAATAATATACAGGGCAACCAAGATCGTGACAATTGGATCTACAAGTGTCCAATTATATAAATCAATTAAAACACCACCGACAATAATCGCAATTGACGATAACGCATCGCTCATAATATGTAAATAAGTCGCTCGCATATTTAAATTGCTCTTTGACCCAGCATTTAGCAGGTATGCCGACAATAAATTGGCAACTAGCCCAATTACTGCAATCGCTAACATTAAATTACCATCTATCGGCTGAGGATTACTAATTCGCTTAATGGCTTCAATCATCAAGAAAACACAGATTAACCCTAGTGCAATTGCATTTAAGAAGGCCGTAATGATCTCAGCTCGTTTATAGCCAAAAGTATTGCGGGCGTTCTGTCGGCGCTTGCTAATCCGACTAGCAACATAGCTGAAAACAATCGAAAATGAGTCCCCTAGATTATGAAACGCATCAGATATTAACGACAAGCTTCCTGATAGAATGCCACCCACAAACTCGGCAATCGTGATAACAACATTCAGTACCGTAACCCAGAAAAAACGGTTACCGCCTACTTCTTCGTGATTATGATTATCCATAAACCAATCACTCCAATCTAGGTCTATTATCACATTACTGCGCCATTAATTCCATAGCCGTTCAACATTTTTGTTAGGCAAACAGAGATATGAAACTCCAAAGCTTCCTAAAATGCAAAAAAGCCGCGACAAACAAAGTTCATCGCGGCCCTCAGAGAGGCATCGGCATCCTATTGGTTTTAATCAAATTTCATTTCGTTCATACTCGAATACTGATCCAATTTAAAATTGGATACTCAAAGTGCTTCTATTCGCACGATGGAACTCTTTTTTGTCATATCACTTGTGCAATCTAACAGTTATACAAACGACAATCTAATTAATTACTACATAGGATGCCAATACCCTCTATGCATAGAATATCATTGGATTATCAATTTAACAATCGTTTTGCCTAGATATTACAACGTTTAATTAGCTGATTAACATCATCGATTGATGACCCATTTTGAATAAAACAGTGAACTAGGTCTAACCAATACATATCCGTATCATCAAGCAGTGGTTCGGCCGACAAGCGCGGCTTGGTTGGCACCAGGCCATTATTTATGTAGTTACAGATAACATCTGGCCGACTATTAATTTGCTTAGCCGATTCAGCTAAAGTGAGTTTCATAATCCGTTCTCCTGAAATTTAAAAATTTATAATCATCCTACTCAACCATTCTCCAAGCACCCTCGTTAGCTTTAGAGATTTGGTTAATGAAATGTAAAATTGAAGCTGCGCGGTCTTTATCATGATCAACCAATAAATTCAGCCCTTTGCCAGTCATCATCGGCTCGCTTAAAGAAAACTGCTCACCCTTCTTATCACCGGTCGAAAAAGCCATTACCGTGTGCCCATCTTCAATTTCGGTAATAATAAAAAACATGCTAAAGTCATCATTATCTTTCATATAAGCCGGCATTGCCCAGATCCCATCACTAATTTGAATCAACTCTTCATTATCAAACCGGTAATCGCGGTGATTCTTATCATTAACGGGCTTATCCAGTACAAACAGCATTTTGTTAAAGACCGGATCACCTAATTTAATATTATCTTCCATATTAATCCCCTTTAATTACTTATAGAATCGTGCAAGAACCATCTTACTTGGAATTGATTATTTCTGCAAGGTTAAATCCAAGAGTGCGAAACCAAGCGATTAGAAAGCGGAGCCTAACTTAGGTGCAGCTTTCTGCTTGGTGTAGCACGTTTCCGCAATGTCGCCAAAGAGATGTTTGAAAAGCAGCTTACCACCAGCTCCTGCTTTACACCCCCAACTTCTACTCCTCAATTTTAACGGTATGACCAATTTCACGTTGCGTATCCGTTGTCCATCCCATCACAAGTCCAAGGATCCCAAAACCAATTGTAACTAACGATGTCCAACCATTAATTCTACCAAGCACCCCATAAAAGACAATTCCTTCAACAGCTCCAACCCAGGCACCATGGATAATTGCTTGACGAACGGCACTCGGATACTCAACAGCCGCCACTTCGCGATAATTCAACTTTAACCGTGAAATTTTATGCATCACGTACAAACTAACTCCTCCGTAACCAATAACGAGGTTCGCAAACGCAAACATGATAAACATTGATCGATTGAGTAACCTATCAGGAAGAAACGGAATAACTAAGCTTGTTAATAGCACATAAAGCCTCAGATACACGAACGCATTCAAAGCTAATTGATTAACTTTTTTAATATTCCGCTCATCCAATACACCTCTAATCCCGAAAAAGTATCTCATTATTTTAATCATAACGTTTTCTTTAATTCTCATCAGCCACCTTCCAAAATAACGTGTTTAAATCGGTCTCCAACACTTCTGCTAATTGAATGCAGAGCTTTAGCGATGGATTATACTTGCCATTTTCAATTAAATTAATGGTTTGCCTGGCCACACCAATTTTTTCAGCCAGGGCAAATTGAGACAATCCTTGTTTTTTTCGATATTGTTTGACCCTGTTCAAACCAGTCGATCTCCCCTCAACAATGGCAGTTCATTGCCAGCAATTGCACTTTAACGAATTTTTTCTCAATATGTCAATTATATATGACAAAAAAGGAACTGGAAATAAATTCCAGTTCCTGTAACTTATTTTTATTAAACTGATAATAAGCTCTGTTCCTTCACTGCTTTTTGCATGTGATCATACAAATGGTCGCCAATCACATTGGTCCCCACAGTTTTGAACCCTTTTCGCTCGTATAACTTCTTTGCTTCGGGATTTTCGAAATCAACGTTCAAACCGATCACCGACTTGCCATCATTCATTGCCATTCGAGGGACGGCCGCTAGCAACTTGCTGCCAATTCCATGGCCCTGATAATTCGGGTCCACGGCAATCGAATCCAGATACCACTCATCAGAATGGGTTTCGGAGTCAGGAATATACGGTTCTTTAAAATCGGCACTCTTCTTTGATAAATTAATTAGAACCTTGTTGATATCGTCCTCATTTTCGCTGGGGTAGCCAAACACAACCCCAACAACTTGACCATCGGCCTCGGCCACCACGGTGGATGCTTTACGTGACAGATAAGTTTCTGTCTGGTAAGCCCTCGTGATGACCTTGGCTAATCCAGGTTCGGGAACGTCGTCTAATTCATCAAGTTCCATTTCATCAAAAATAATATCAATTAACGGGGCTATCTGGCCGGCGTCATCTTGCTGTGCTTCTCTAACGGTTATCAAAAAAATCCTCCTAGTTTGTAAGCAATGCATTGTGTTACATAATATACTACTGAAGTTTTCATGGGTTGTCAAAAGTGAGCGGAGCAAAGCGGTTAGAAAGCGGAGCCTAAGTTGACTCATTCAGGAATCCCTGGGCTTGGGATTTTTGAATGAGTTAGCTTAGGTGCAGCTTTCTGCTTTGTGCAGCGGTCCTATAACAGTGAGCGGAGCAAAGCGGTTAGAAAATGGCGCATAAGTCTCCTCTGACAGAAATCCCTGGTTTTGGGGGATTTTTGTCAGAGGTGCTTATGCAGAAGTTTCTGCTTTGCGCAGCGGTCCTAATATAAGTGAGCAGAGTCAGGCGCTTTGAAACCGGAGTGTAAGTCTCCTCCGAGGGAAATTCCCGGTTCTGGAATTTTTCTCGGAGGTGCTTACATGCAGGTTTCTGCCTGACGCAGCTGTCCTAAAACAGTGAGCGGAGCAATGCAATCTTACTTCATGTATCCTAGTCAATCAGTTGTAAATTAGAAAGGCATTTAACCTATTACCACCTCAAAAATCTCATTTTTCACGATCCCTTTCATCATCATGCAACACATTTTCACTTAACCCACTTTTAACATTCCCCGGTTGATTACGCTGAATCAAATCAAGTTCCGTTCTAATTTGTCCCAAAATCTCGATTTCTAGTTTTTGAATTTCCAACGAATGTGGTAACTGGTTTTGGGTTAAGTTGTCTAACTTGGCATGGAGAATTCGTAATTCATGCTCCGATTTTTGGTTAACATGATAGTCGTTTTCAGAATTCATTCGGTCACGGTCACTGGCACGATTCTGACTCATCATGATAATTGGGGCCTGAATTGCCGCGATACAACTTAATGCTAAGTTAAGTAAAATGAATGGAAACGGATCAAAGTGCATGCCAAATAACTGTAAGCCATTAATTAGCATCCAGGCAATCAACACAAACGTAAAAATACCAATAAATCCCCAGCTACCACCAAATCGCGCAACTGCGTCTGAAACCTTCTGCCCAAAGGTTAAACTCTTTGCCAAATTATCGTTGACATCGACAATATCGTAATCATCACTTTGCATTGCCTTAGTCAGTCGATGGTTAATCTTTTTTGTCTGCTTAACATCAGAATTAATCATCCCATCAACTCGCATTAACTGATATTTTAATAAATCGTGATCACAAATAAAATCAGTCACCTTAGCAGTCGGGTGATCACCCTTAATCAAATTTCGAATTGCTGGTTCCAAGTCTTTTAAATAACGACCATCAATTTCCATGTGCCGTTGATGGTCGATAAAGCAAATTGCTGTCGTTTCTTCAACCATACTGTCCCTCCTAGTTTAATTGTTTAGATAGATTGGAACTACAAGCATGTATACAACCCATCCCAATCTTGACAACCTAATGGAAATGTGTGCCACCGCCCACCAAAAAAACACCTTCTCAATGTATTATATCAAGAAGATGCTTTTACATATTAATTATTTTGATTATAGTCGTCAAAAACTAGTGCCTATCCAAAAGCAACGTTGTCATTATGCCTTAATCAAATCAGTCTTTGTTTTTAACAATTCAGCCTTAAGTGCACGAATATGTGCTTGGACTTCCTCGTTATTTGCGGTACCCTTCATCCATGATAATACGGCTAAATTCGTTTCCATCTCAGCAATAATTTTTTGAACCGTCTGATCCGGTTCACCATTGGTAGACATATCTAGTCTCCTCCTTCAATTGATGATGTAATCATAACATGGTAAGGAGAAAAGACAACTAAAATGATGTCGCTTTCATTGAATTCTAATTAATAATTTTATTATACAATAAGTTGTTGTTACAGCAACGTTCAGTTGTACACAAGATGAGTAGGTTTCTAATCAAGAATCCGGGAAACGTCCTCTGGCAGTTGACTTTCAAAAGTTAGCTGCTTTTTTGAGAATGGGTCGACAAATTCCAAATTCGTTGCGTGCAGGGCTTGCCGATCAATTCCTAGATCCATCGGCCCGCTATATAAGGCATCCCCTAGCAGTGGGTGACCAATCGCCGCAAAGTGCACCCGAATTTGATGCGTCCGCCCCGTGTGCAGAACCACTTTGACTAATGTTCTGTCGGAAAATTGACGTTCAACCCAATATTCCGTCAGGGCGCTTTTGCCCGCGTCTGAAATAATCTGACCGTAACCATTCGGGTCCTTCGCGATTGGGTGATTAATCACGCCATGCGCCGCTAACCCCTTGCCGGCCACAACCGCCGCGTACTGTTTATAAAGCGTCTTCTTAGCTAGCATTTCATTTGCCAAACTATTTGCTAAGCCATGTTTCGCAACTAATACTAAACCACTGGTAAACCGATCGAGCCGGGTAATAATATGGGGAACTAAATTAACAGCATGCGCGTTAACCAAATGTGCTTTCACTCGGTTGACTAACGTGTCATCCCGGTTGGCTGGACCAGGAACAACGGTTAACCCCGCCGGCTTGTTAACAACCAGCCAGTTGTCGTCTTCATAAACCACTTCAATTGGCTGATCACTAACAGCAACGTTAGGGTCACTCACCTCGTCTGGTAACACAACTTCAACCACGTCACCAGGTTCAAGCTGACTACCAGAAGCCGCTACGCCATTAATTTTAAAACTGCCACCACCAGTTTTAATGCGCTTATACATCCGATGACTAATTCCCTTAGCATTTAAAAATTTTTTCAACGTATCAGGATCATCTGATGTGCTTTTCCAAGTAAATTTCAAATTTGTCTCCTTTAGGTAAATCTTCATCTGTAAAAATATTTCAAAATCATCATGTGGAAATCAATATATAAAAATATTTTTCAATTGTATACAACTGATTTGGCGACCCGCAAATCCCCGTCACCGCTAAAACGGTTGTATGTGAACTAACCTTCATATCCAATAAGGACGGTCTATCAGCAGTTGACATCCCTTTTATTACTTGTAATATATAAGTACAGGCATTGCTTGTGAATTTTTTACAGGACAGCTGCACAAAGCAGAAATCTGCGTATAAGCATCTTTAACGAAAATTCCAAAACCAGGGATTCCCGTTAGAGGAGACTTACAGGCCGATTTCTAATCGCTTTGTTCCGCTCACTTTACTAACTAAGGGGAAAATAATATGAAAATTGCAGTTATTGGTTGTACACATGCGGGGACCTTTGCGATCAAAACTATTTTAGCAGAAAATCCTGATGCTCAGGTCACTGTTTATGAGAAAAATGACAATATTTCGTTTCTTTCGTGTGGCATTGCCCTCTATTTGGGCGGTCATGTAAAGGATCCTCAGGGACTCTTTTATTCCAGCCCAGAGGAATTGACGAAGCTTGGTGCCACCGTCAAGATGAATCATGAAGTGACTAACGTTGATCCACAATCTAAAACAATTAGTGTCACTAATCTTGCAGATAATCAAAGTTTCGATGATCATTACGACAAATTAGTTGTGACCACCGGTTCTTGGCCAGTCATCCCACCAATTAAAGGAATTGATAACAAAAACGTTTATCTATGTAAGAACTGGAACCACGCCCAAAAGTTGTTTGAAACCGCGCCTTCTAAAAAACGAATTACCATTGTTGGAGCTGGCTATATTGGTGCTGAACTTGCTGAAGCTTATAGCACGACCGGCCATGAAGTCACATTAATCGATGGTGCCGACCGAATTATGAGCAAGTACTTTGATAAACAATTTACCGATGTTGTTGAAAAAGACTTTACTGATCATGGTGTCACTCTCGGCCTTGACCAACAGGTAACTGAAATTTCTGGTGACGACACGGTTACCATCAAAACTACTAAGGGTTCTTATGAAACTGACTTGGTGGTAATGTGTGTTGGGTTCAAACCAAATACGAGTTTACTTCAGGGAAAACTCGCAACCACCGAGAACGGCGCTTTAATTACAAACGAATATATGCAAACATCCGACCCTGATATCTTCGGAGCTGGTGATAGTGTTGCTGTCCATTACAATCCAACTCACAGTCTTGCTTACATTCCACTTGCTACTAATGCGGTTCGCCAAGGCATCTTGGTTGGCAAAAACATTGCTAAACAAACCGTTAAATACATGGGAACTCAGTCGTCGTCAGGTCTCAAGCTTTACGACAAAACGATTGTTTCAACCGGATTAACAATGGCCGCTGCTAAACAGCAAGGGGTTAATGCCCATGAAGTCATCGTTAAAGATAACTACCGACCTGAATTCATGCCAAGCACGGAACCAGTATTAATGTCATTGGTATACGATCCAAATTCTCGCCGAATTCTTGGTGGCTCACTATTGAGTACTTACGACGTATCCCAATCTGCTAATACGCTATCCGTTTGCATTCAAAACGAAAACACCATTGACGACTTAGCAATGGTTGATATGTTATTCCAGCCCCAATTTGATCGGCCATTTAATTACTTAAATATTTTAGCTCAGGCCGCCCAAGAACAAGAGGCTAAAGCAGCCGATCCGGCCACCAAATAATAATTCCTGACAATTTTGTCAAATGAAAATAACCACGTTATAATACTACTGCATCGTGATGACGATCTTTCTAAACCACATGAACGTCTCACTATGCTGGGGATTGGCGCAACGTAATTCTTGCCCAATCTCCTTTTTTGTATGTATAACAAATCAAATAATTACCGATCCAATGGCAATCACAGCTGTAAGCGATTATACTAATGGCACATAAGTTAATAAGGTGGGATTTAATTATGGCAGACAATCATTTTATCATCACAACAACTGAAAACATTCCTGGTAAGGAATATGAAGTCATTGGCGAAGTATTTGGATTAACCACGCAATCTAAGAACGTTGTCAGAAACATTGGCGCTGGCCTAAAAAACATTGTCGGTGGCGAAATCAAAGACTATACCAAGATGCTTGATGAAGCCAGAGATATTGCCGTTGAACGTTTGGAAGACAATGCTAAGAAAATGGGCGGCGATGCAGTTGTTATGATGCGGTTTGATTCAGGATCAATTAGTGCAGATATGCAGTCAGTAGCTGCGTATGGAACGGCGGTAAAATTCAAGTGAGCGGATCCAGGCGGTTAGTAATCGGAGTGTAAGTCTCCTCCAGCGAAAATTCCTGGTTTTGGAATTTTTGCTGGAGGTGCTTACACGCAGATTGCTGCCTGGAGGAGCTGTCCTAAGAAAAAGTGAGCGTAACAAAGCGGTTAGAGACTGGAGTCTAAGGTACTTCCGACTTAAGCCCAAGCCCGGGCCTTAAGTCGGAAGCACCTTAGATGCAAGTCTCTGCTTTGCGGAGCAGTCCTACTCTATGAAACCTAAAAGTCTAGATCCATGTAATTTTAAACTGTATCCCGAGTTTGGATTTTTGGTTGAGATGACTTAGGTGCAAGCTTCTGCTTTACGGAGCGATCCTACTCAATGTAACATAGAACAACCACTAAGCAGTTTTAGGAAGCTGTCTTAGTAAAACTAAAACGAGCGTAACGAAGCATTCATGTCCCAAGCCTTGCTTTGTACAGCTGTCCGCAATCAATGAACTCATATAACCCAAACTAGACCCAGTTAGAAAACTGACGAATTTCAGTTTCTAGCTGGGCCCTTTTGGTACACCGAGAATTTACCATATTAACAGCAAAAAAATAATTATAAACGCAGTTGTGCAAAAAACATTAACCACTGTAATAGTGATGAGACCACTCTTAGTGTACGGATTTATCCGCCTTCCACTCGGCGTAGATACCCAAAAGTTGCCATTTCCCGTATCCAGGTCTTGACGGTGATAAACATTATAAATCATTAATCCGTACAAATACCACAGAAGGATGGATAAACTGAAAAGTTGAGCGCCTACTCCAAGACTAACCGGCCAGATCCTGTCTTGTACAAGTATCATTGAGCCGATTGCAATTATTATAAACAAAAATATTAATACATATAATAACCTATGTTGAAATTGGTTTGGCCCTTCTCTATTCATCAAATGCCCTTCTTCTCCACTATTGGCTAAAATTCAAACTAGTTATACTCTCATTCTAAAGATGCCATCATCTTTCAATAACTATTCTTACTTATTAAGACCGGAATAGAAATTCAACTCCAAGCACCTAAACTTCTGAGTTAACCGCGGCACCAATTGTCTCAAGCACCTCGGTAATTTGATCGACCCCTTCTAACAAATCTGCCTCACTCATCACTAATGGCGGCAGTAATCTAAGTGTATTATGGTTGGCTGGCAGCGTCAGTATCCCCTGTTGTTGCAGTTCTGCGATCACCTCAGCCACTTTCACTTGATTATTCAGATGAACCCCAATCATCAGTCCCTTACCACTGATACTATCGACGACTGATAATGGCACAAGTTTTTCATTCATTGCCGCAAAAAGAGCTTGACTCTTTTGTTGGACCTGAGTTAAAAATTCCGGTGTCAGTTGTTCTAAGACCGCCTTGGCAGCTGACAAAGCGACTTTATTACCGCCAAACGTTGTTCCATGCGTGCCAGGGCCAAACGCTGACGCCAAGGTTTCTTTCCCAAGCATTGCCCCAATTGGCAGGCCATTTCCCAAAGCCTTCGCACTGGTGATAATATCTGGATCCATGTCAAATTGCTGGTAAGCAAACTTTGTTCCGGTCCGGCCGATTCCCGTCTGAACTTCATCAACAATTAGCAACACGTTCATTTCATGGCATCTTTTAGATATGGCTTGCAGCCAATCGGCATTGCCAGCGTATACCCCACCTTCTCCTTGAATCACTTCAAGAATAACGGCCGCAAAATCGTTCGTTATTTTCTTTACCGCTTGGGGGTCATTGTAATCCGCAAATTCAATCCCAGGAACTAATGGTGTATACCCGGTTTGAATCGCTTGATTACCCGTTAAGGACATCGATCCAAACGTCCGGCCGTGAAAGCCATTATTAAACGCTAACACTTTGCTTTTGCCCGTGTACTTTCGGGCAAGCTTAAACGCCGCTTCATTTGCTTCAGTCCCCGAATTACAAAAGAAAGCCAGCATTCCTTCAGGACATAACATTCGTGCGACTTCTGTTTGGAGGCTGCTTGGATACAAATTTGACGTATGCCAAATCTTACCCAGCTGATTAGACACCCGCTGCTCGATCCAAGAATTACTATAGCCAAAACTGCAGACACCAATGCCACTTGTAAAATCCAGGTACGTTTTACCATCATCATCAGTGAGATGCCAGTCGTGTCCGCTCACAATCTCCATTGGATATTGTTTATAAGTTGGAAAAATAGTTGCCATTTTGATTGATCTCCTTTAAATTGCGGCTTGTGTGGTAGTCAAGCTGGTTCCAGAATGTTTCAGTTCATTAGTAATTGCTACTTCCTTGACACCACTTCTTAATGCCTCAAATGCTGCCGTGATTTTAGGCCTCATCCCTGATTGAATGATCTCTTTCTCGACTAATTGTTTTGCTTTTCCTGGTGTCAAACTGCCTACTACGTGATTGGCTACCATAATCCCTGGAACATCCGTTAGTAGCACCAATTTTTCTGCGCCAAGTAACTTAGCAACTGCTGCCGCGGCGACGTCACCATTAACGTTAAGTACCTTCCCATCCTTTGTAATGGCTAGTGGCGCACAGACGCCAATCTGCCGTTCTAATACCTGATTGATATAATCACAGTTAACACCTGTCACCTTGCCAACTTCACCATACACAGCCTTGTCAAGATACGCGCCCTGAATAATCGGGATTCCTGCACCATTCAAGCTTAGCGCCGGTATTTTATGATCAGCTAAGTGCCTGCATAGGTTGGGCTGTACCAATCCAAGAAGGACAGCCTGAGTTACTTTCAGCGTTTCCAACCCGGTTACCCGAATGCCATTAATTTTGCTGACGGGTAAATTCAGCTGGCTACTCCACTGAGATATCTGCGGTCCGCCACCATGAACGATCAGCACTTGCTTACCGGCTTGATGCCAAGAAGCTAACTGTTGATAGAAGGCTGGTGACAAGTGGGTTGTTGCATTGCCACCAATTTTAATCACAATCGTTTGTCCCATGTTGCCATCCCCTAACTTCTATATGACGCGTTAATCTGAACATACTTGTACGTCAAGTCACAACCCCACGCAGTCCCTTCCGCAACACCAGCATTTAAGTCAACGGCTATCGAAACCTGCTTATTGTTGAGGCTTGCTGACACCTTATGATCATCGACTATCGCAGCCACACTATTTTTGACCAACTGCATGCCATTAATCGAAACGCTAACGCCATTAATATCCACATGAGCCGTCGTTTGCCCAATTGCTTGCATAACTCTGCCCCAATTGGCATCGGCACCAAAAATCATCGCCTTAACCAAGTTGGAGCCAACAATTGCCTTGGCCACTTGCTGGGCTTCAAGATGATTAAACGCACCCGTAACGTTTACCTCAACTAATTTAGAAGCACCTTCACCATCACCAGCAATCTCTTGCGCCAAATGGGTCAAAACCCGTTTGAAGGCTTGTACAAAGGTTGGATAATCATCACTATTTTGGGTTAACGGCTTATTTCCAGCCATTCCGTTCGCCATTACCATCACCATATCGTTTGTGGACGTATCGCCATCAACCGTAATTTGGTTAAACGTCTCGTCAACCGTTGTGCTTAATAGTTCTTGCAAATGCTGACCGTCAATTGCGGCGTCTGTCGTCACAAACCCGAGCATTGTCGCCATGTTAGGATGAATCATTCCAGACCCCTTACAAAAGCCTGTGATGGTTACTAACTGTTGATCAATCAGGCATTTAACGGTGATCGTCTTGGAATGGGTATCGGTTGTCAAAACCGCCTGCGTGATCCCTACCGACTGTGATAAAGCAAGCTGACTAATTCCCGTCTTAATCTTGGCCATTGGCAGTGGCTCACCAATGACACCCGTGGATGCCACGGCAACTAACTGTTGATCAATCTGGAGCTTATTGGCCGCCAATGACTGCATCATCAAGGCGTCCGTTTCACCCTGGGACCCATTACACGAATTTGCATTTCCACTATTGACGATGACTGCCTGCAATTGATACTGCCGGTTAATCGTGGCCTTCGTTAATTTGGTTGGTGCCGCCTGAAACTGATTGGTTGTGTACACCCCAGCGGCACTAGCGGGTACTTGAGAATAAAGCCACCCCATGTCATCTTGCGCTTCTTTTAACCCAGCGTGAGTTGCATCACTATAAAAGCCCGTTGGCCACGTGAACGCCGTTACCTCAATCGAATTCTCACTTGTCATTTGCATCCTATCGATCTCCTTTTGTTATGGTAAAAATGGCTGTAATTTCAAGCCCTCAGTTTCTGGATAACCAAACATTTGATTGAAATTTTGAACAGCCTGGCCAGCGGCTCCTTTTAATAAATTATCAATAACGCTGTTAACCGTCACCACGTTTGTTACTCGGTTATAGACCATCCCAATATCGCAGTTGTTAGTGCCAACAACTTGCTTGATAGCTGGCAATTGATCACCCGTATAGTTAATAAAAGACTTGCTTTGATACATCTTCGTGTATGCTGCCATCAATTGCTTAGACGTCACCCCGGACTTTACCTTTGCGTAAATCGTGCTCATGATTCCTCGGTTAATTGGTAGCAAAGTCGTCATAAATTGGATGGCCGGCACCCGCTGATTCCATTTTTGTAATTCCAACATTATTTCCGGAATATGTTGATGTTGGTTGGGTTTATATATTTGTATGTTTTCATTCACTTGCGCGAAATGCGTCATAGCATGGGGCGTCTTACCCGCACCAGTCGTACCAGATTTGGCGTCGACAATAATACTATCCGCATCAATCAAATCATTTTGGACAAGCGGTGCCAATCCTAGCAACGTTGCCGTCGCGTAACAGCCTGGATTAGCAACATAGATTTGGCCCTTTGCCGATTCAAAGTCAGCAAGTCCATAGTGGGCTTGGCGCAGAAACTTTTCTGGGGCAGCTGGCTTGCGATACCATTCCGTATACTGAGCTTCACTGTCTAATCGCATATCACCCGATAAGTCAATCACTGGAAACTTTGCCGTCAAATATGTAGGGGCTACTTTTGCGGTAACGCCAGCTGAAGTTGCGAAAAAAACAACATCATTATCGCTAATAATCGCCTCGTCATCATATGGGAATACCGCCGTGTGATCACCACTAAAGATCGGAACAACGTGGGATAGTTTGGTGGGGGCCGCTAACTTGTGATCGTAAAGATGAATCTTTGTAACACCGGAATGCTTTTGTAGGAGTTGATAAAGGACCATCCCCGCATATCCGGTTATGCCAACTAATGCTACTTGCATCTAATCGCCTCGCAGTTAAATATTCATAATTGTGGAATATTAATGAATTGAAAATAGTTTACAATTTTGGTGTGATAAATGCAATAGTTTTTAGTTTTATTCATAAATATTTTTTAATTTATATTTTTATTCATATTTCCGCTGATAATCATTTAATTATTTTGGGCAATTATTTCTCGTTTTGCTCTTGCTTTATTGCATAATAAATCAGTTCATCGCATAAAGATGATTTCTACGACGCTAATCAACTAATTCCAGACACACTAAAAAGTTAGCGTTCGTCAGTCATCCATCCTATTTTTAGAATGAGTCACTAATGACGCTAACTTTTAAAATTGTTCACGATGCTTAAAAGACACATTAACTAACAAGCGCGTTGATCACAAAGACATTAACCCTCTCTCCCTTGTTAAACTGGGCTAATATCTTGCTTGGCTTTTGCTTGTGGCCACACCGCTAAGCTGCTCTGTCTATTTACTAAGAGTCGTACCCAATTCTCATAAATTTTGGTACTGGCAGTCCGCCATGAATAATCAACCATCCCCATTGCCATATTCTTAAAATAGTTTTTGGGAGGTTGAATTGGTAAGTGTTTATTAAGATCACGTTGATATTCCTGCGCTAGCGTTTGAGCTTGATACTCAGGATGGCCGGTAATATATGTCGTGTGGTCGCCTGATAAGATCATTGGACCCGATTGCCTAGCGGAGACAACTATCCTTAATCCATTCGGTAAATGGGTTTCATTTATAATGCTCTGTGTATTCCGAGATTGCGGCATCCGAATTGGATAATCGGCATCAAATCCAGCCGTCAGCGGTGAGTGAAGATCAACTTTTGTCGCGGTGTATATCCCAAACAACTTTGCTGGCAGTAATTGTTTTTGAATCCCAAAATCATGATATAAACCAGCCTGAGCTGCCCAGCATTCAAAAAGCTTTTCTTTTACGTGGGTTTTTGCCCAATCAATAATGGTACTAATTTCCTGCCAGTAATCGACATCCTCAAACGGCAGTGTCTCAACCGGTGCTCCGGTAATAATTAAGCCATCAAACTGCTGGTGGTAAATTTGCGTCAGGTTGACATAATTTTTTTCGATCAGTTTTCTGGGCGCTCCGTTGAAATGATGAGTGGCTGGGTACATAAAAGTTAATTGCACATCAAATTGACAGTCATCAAATCGTGACAAAAATTGTAATTCGGTTGTTTTCCGCGTTGGCATTAAATTCAATACCACAATTGATATGGGATCTTTAAGCGAACAATCAGGCCACTCACCGTCAGCACGAATCAAGCCATTAGTTGCGTTTACCGTCATCTCAATCATCTCCTTAACAAAATAAAAAAACTTTCGGCCATAGTTAATGATTATAACTACGGGACGAAAGCTTCGTGACACCACCCTGATTTACCATCACCTCACAGTGACAGTCTCCATAAGTACTCCTTAGATAAGGAAAACTCGGCAAGTTATCGGTTGCGACCGGACACCCTAGCTTTTCAACCGAGTGTCAGACTCAGAGCTCATCTTCATATCGCTGTGGCCACTTCTCTCACCAATCGAAGCTCTCTGTATTAACCACATAGACACTACTCTTCTCCTCAATGTCTAATCAATCTTTAATAATTGCTGATAACTTTAGCATCGTTCTAACAGGGTGTCAACTTGTTATAAAATTTCTGTGCTTATTCATTCTAAATACGCTTATAATAAATTCATTAGTCATTTAAGGGGGCCATTATGAATAACCCAATTTCTGAAGATGAATTAATCGCGGTTTGCGGAAAAATCGGTAAAATTTTATTAACCTGTGGCGCTGAAACGTCCAGGGTCGAAAGCACGGTTGAATACATCGGGCGGGCCGCTAATTTTGATATTAGCTGTCACGCGACAATCACCGCCCTCTTCGTTGGGACCAACCAACAAAGCCGTACCCATTTAGTTAAAGTTCGCCTAGGCGACTTTAATTTGGAAAAGGTCGATGAGATTAACACGACGTCACGAAAATTCGTTAAGGGCAAAATCAGCTTTACTGAGCTTAAAAAAACGATTGATCAAATTGACAAGAAGGTAATCGATTTTACCTGACCACAGAAGATCTTTGGTGCTGGAGTTGTTTCCGTTGCACCGATGCTTTTATTTAAAGCAACTTGGGCTGATTTAGGATTGGCATTCTTCGTTGGAATTTTCGGCTATCTCGGTGCCCAACTAGCCAGTCGCAAAATAATCACCCCGTACGTTGCGGCAGGTTGCGGCGGCTTCATTGTTGGCATCTTGGCAGCAATTCTTCAAACAATGGGAATTGCCACAAGTGCGGGCAACATTATCGTCAGCGCGCTAATGCCACTCGTTCCTGGCGTGGCGATTACCAACTCGTTTCGTGAAATTGTTGATCGTAATACCATCTCTGGGGTTGTCAGAGCCGTTGATGCCGTGATCATCGCTGGTTCAATTGGTGCCGGCGTCGTGATTGGCACATCACTTTGCTCAATGCTGGCACACATGATTGGGGGCTTTTGATGCGGGTACTAATTGAATTTATCGTGAGCTTTTTATCAACCGTTGGCTTTGGCCTCATTACAAATGTTCCCAAACGGTCCTTATTACCAGCTGGGATTACCGGTTCTCTCGCCTGGGTTGCATACTACTTAGTTCTTCAAGTCTACCCCGGCCTGATTCTACCAAACTTTACGGCAGCAATCGTCATTGGTATTTTGGGAAACATCTCGGCAGTTATCTTCCGGGTTCCCGTTAACATTATCTATGTCCCAAGCTTAGTTTCACTGGTGCCCGGGGGAATTTTGTATTTAGGGATGCGCAGCTTTACTTTAGGAAAGGAAGCCCCAACCTCTCAATACCTATTTAACACGCTCACGATTGCCATTTCACTTGCAGTTGGTTTCGTAGTTGCTGAAGTGATCTTTTACCGGATGAAGCCCTTACTAATGCGGGCCGTCAACGGGTGCCAATCCACCCCCACCAAATAATTGAAATTAAAGGAGTCAATTAATATGAGTAACGATGTCTATTCAGAATTAATGAGTCGATTGGAACAATCGGAAGACGAAATGATTCAACTGCGAAGACATTTCCACGAATACCCTGAATTATCATTCAAAGAAAAGAACACCTCTCAATACATCAAAAATTATTACCAAGGCCTAGACTGTACTGTTCGCAGTTGTGGTGACGGCTATGGCATGATCGTCGATATTGATAGCGGCCATCCCGGCCCAAAGCTCGCATTACGGGCAGACTTTGACGCTTTAGCAATTCAAGAAGACAACACGCTCCCCTTTAAGTCTAAAAATCCAGGGGTCATGCACGCATGCGGCCACGATGGTCATACTGCCTACATGATGGTATTAGCCAAAAACTTGATTGCCATTAAAGATCAACTAAAGGGTTCTATTAGAATCATTCACCAGCCTGCTGAGGAAGTCTCCCCCGGCGGCGCCAAGTCAATGATTGCTGACGGTGCTCTGGATGGTGTCGACAACGTCATTGGTATCCACGTCATGTCTTCGATGCCGACTGGCGCAATTGGTTATCATCTCGGAGAAAGCCAAACTGGCCGTTCAGACTTCACTGTCAAATTTACCGGTAAGGGCGGGCATGCCTCAATGCCCCACCTTTCAAACGATGCAATTATTGCTGGTAGTTATTTCGTTACGGCTTTGCAAACCGTTGTCTCACGTCGAATTGATCCATTTGATACCGCCAGTGTCACAATTGGCTCGTTTGATGGCGCCGGTTCGTTTAATGCAATCAAAGAAACCGTTACGCTCAAAGGCGATGTTCGGGTGATGAAAGAAGCTACTCGACAAAAGATCCGGGAACAAATTAGCCAAATTAGCCACGGAATCGAAACCACTTTTGGCGTCAAAGCCCAGTTAGATTATGACGATAACTACCCAGTTTTGTACAATAATCCGAAATTCACTGAAGCTATTATAAAGGAACTTAAGCAGGCCCAAATTCCCCAAGTCACGCAAATCACTGACTTCGGTCCCCAAGATCCCTCGGAGGATTTTGCCTACTTTGCGCAAAAGAAACCCAGCAGTTTTCTGTATGTCGGCTGTATGACTGACGACGGTGCCAATCACCCCCATCACAGCCCGGATTTTCTGATGAATGAAAAATGTCTATTGATTGCAGCGAAAGCCGCCGGAACAGCCACTGTTAGTTATTTGAGCGATTTTGATAAGTAACCAAAGCTAGGATTAATCAAAAGCGGCTGCCCGAAACAATTATTTGTTCATTTGATTACCCTCATTAATTTTATAATAACTAGTTGACGCTAGAATATAATGGCCTTACATAACCCTTCCAGAACTAAGAAGGCTTGCGTAAGGCCGTTGTATGATGAAATCAGCTACCAGTTAGTCTAAATTTAAAGTGGTTCAACTTGCTGATCGATCCCCCAAACCGTCGTTTCTTCAACAACCACGTGTTCAGGCAAATTCCAAATATCAAGGATTGCTTGGCCAACATCATTCGCTTTGAGTAAAGCATCATTATCAGGTCCCGTTCCTGCCGCAATTCCAAAATTAGTGTCGCCGCCTCCCGGAATCAAACAGGTGACCCGCACCCCCTTTTCCCGAAGCTCGACATATAATGATTTTGAAAAACTGCGGACACCTGCTTTGGCGGCCGCGTATACACTAAAGCCAGGCCACGCATGGGTTGCACAGACACTTGCAACGTTAATAATAGTGCCAGACCGTTGTTGGGCCATCATTGGACCAAACGTGTCACAACCCCAAATCACACCCATCAAGTTAGTCTGAACACTTTGATCGATTTGCTGTTCCGTTTGGTCAAACAGCGGGGCAACTGTAATTGCAGCCCCTGCACAATTAACCAATAAATCTAGCCGGCCATACTTTTCCTGAACATAGGCAAATAACCGATCCCATTCTGCTTTCTTTGAGATATCAGCTGAAAAGCCATCAACATGAAGCTGGTCCATCGTTTCATTAATCTTCTTCTGATTGCGACTAACGACAATGACCTGGTTGCCCTGCTTCTTTAAAAGCTTCGCGGCAGCTTTACCAAAGCCACTAGTCCCACCAGTTACTAATACAGTTTTAATCATCACGCACTCCCTTTTAAATTCTTAACAATTGAAAAACATCATTTCACAGGAAACTATAATCTTAGTATAATCCAATGGCTAGTCTGTTTCTCAGCTTATTAAAAAAGTTGTTTTCAGGTTTATTTTTAAAACAGTCAAAACGCCCGCAATATCAGTTGCTCATCATCATTCATTTTCAAATTTCAATTGACAAACTATCACTCATGTTCTATTGTCAATGTTAAATAGGCATTAGACGTTAATGAGAAGAGTAATTAGTTCAGTCATCTAAAAGAGACTGCTGGTAGCTGAAAGGGCAGGTTGACAGGATTAGTGAAGATGAACTCGGAGTCATGTTGACAGTGGAAGCTTGATACACGTTTGGGCGCAATATTTCCCAGAATGCGATTCTTTTTGATTGCATTTTTAAGGTAATTCAATGTGAGTTGGATTACAAAGTTGGGTGGTACCACGACATGATTCGTCCCTGTACAAATTAATTTTTGTGCGGGGAATTTTTTGTCTAATGAACTTAACAAATTTGAAGGGAAGCGGATCTGATGCGAATCAGTTCATCATCAGAAAAAACATTTTTAGAGAAGGTATTTGCTGCAGACGGATTTTCAGAACACGATGGTTCATTACTTGCCGATACACTAGTCGATGCCGACTTACGAGGTATCTCATCACATGGCATTCAACGACTTGCCTGGTATACCAGCATGATTAAAGAACATATTATTGAGCCGAAGAACAAGGTTAAGGTATTAAAAGAAACCCCTACCAGCTTATTAATTGATGCCAATAAAAATATGGGTCAAATTGCGTCAGCGTTTGCGATGAACAGCCTCATTGAAAAAACTAAGAAACTGGGAATTTCGCTTGCGGTAATTCGCAATTCAAACCACTTTGGAACAGCAGGCTACTACGCTCGTTTGGCCGCAAAACAAGGCTTAATTGGAATTGCTCTGACCAACACCCGGCCACTGGTTGTCCCCACTAACGCTACCGAAGCATTCCTAGGTTCCAACACATTTGCCTTCACCTTCCCTGCTGATCCACATCCATTTGTCTTTGACGGGGCCACTTCGATTGTTTCCAGCGGTAAAATTCAAGTTCTGGCTAAGAATAACAAGCCAATTCCGGGCGACTGGGCGGTTGATGATCAACGGCACGTCGTTAGTGACGCTCAAAAAGTTGAGGACAACCTGGCAAAGGTTGCTTTCACCGAAGATGAACCTGGCGGAGGGGTTCTAACACTAGGCGGCTTACTTGAGCAAAATTCTAATTATAAGGGGTTTGGTAATTCGCTCGTTGTCGAATTACTCACCGGAATCTTAGCCCAAGGATCAATTTCCGCCGATACCAATAAGCCTGGCAAACACGACTTCAGCCAGTTCTTCTTAACCATCAATCCTGAATTATTTGGTGACCTTGAAGATCTCAAGCAATCGGCTACCAAAATGTTTGACCGAATCCGTCATTTGAAACACGTTGCTGGCACCCACATCATGATCCCAGGTGACCGTGAATATAAGCACTACGATGAAAACCTTAAGCAAGGGGTTGTCATTGACGATAAAACCGCGAAGGAATTAGAAACAATTGGCAAAGACACTCACGTTACCGTGCCAAAGGCAATCTAACAACACAATCTTTCGTTTTCATTAGTTGTAAGTTCTGAAACGTGCAGTTTTTTGGAAGAATGGGTTATAGTAGAGACGATTAATCAGATTTTAGGACAGCTGCGCAGAGCAGAAGTCTACGCATAAACACCATCGAGAAAAATTCCAAGCCCGGGAACTTCTCTCAATGGAGACTTACACTCCGATTGCTAACCGCTCTGCTACGCTCACTTTTCCTTAGGACAGCTACTCAAAGCAGAAGCTTGCACCTAAGTCATCTCAACCAAAAATCCAAAACCGGGATTTCTGGTTGAGATGACTTAGGCTCCAGCTTCTAACCGCTTTGATCCGCTCACTTTACTAGGAGGTATTTAATTGAAAACCGTATTGATTTTAGGTGCTGCTGGACAAATCTCCAGTTATTTGATTCCTGCACTTTTACAGCAGACTGACTTTAATCTCAAATTATACGCTCGCAACGCCAATAATCGAATTAAGGTGACCGACCCTAAGCGAGAAACCGTTATTGATGGCGATTTTAACGACCAGCAGTCACTTAATGTGGCTATGGACGGGGTTGATGCTGTTTATTTGAATGAAATGAGAGATCTTGATTCCGTCAAAAACATTGTAACGGCAATGGATGCCAACCACGTCCGTCAATTCATCGGGGCAACCGTCCTTGGCATTGAAGGCGAGGTCAAGGGGCCGTTTGGTCAGTGGAATACGGGTATGATCGAGAGTTCGATTATAAAACGGGTTAAAACCGCCAAAGTGATCAAGGACTCCGATCTGACTTACACCTTATTAAGATTGGCTTGGCTATACAATAAAGACGGTAATACTAACTATGAGCTTACCGACAGCAACCAGCCATTCGGTGGTACCCAAGTAACCCGTCAAGCGGTAGCACAATTAGTTATTGATATTTTGAAAGATAATTCTCGTAAATACGCCCGTAAAAGTCTTGGTGTCAACGAACCAAACACTGATTGGGACAAGCCATCGTTTTACTAATCGTAGGAAATGAGGCTGGGACAAAAGTCCTAGTTAAC
>NZ_AZEB01000080.1 GCF_001434135.1 Lentilactobacillus kisonensis DSM 19906 = JCM 15041
CTTGAATTTACACTTTAAGTGCAACACTAATTAAATAAAGAATGGCCCATGGCCAAATTTCTGTAAAATGATGTTTGCGAAAACAATCATGAAAGGAATTTAGCCATGGATCACTACAAGCATATTACCATAGATGAACGGGAAATTATCTTTTTAATGAGGAATCATGGAAACTCACTTCGTGAGATTGCCAGCCATATCAAGAAAAGTTACTCAACCATTTCTCGAGAATTAAGCCGTAATTCTACTGGTAAATCCTATTCACCTTCGAAGGCTCAGGAGAAGTACAAACAGCGCAAAGGCAACTGTGGCAGAGTCTCTCTTTTGAGTAATCCTCAGGTGTTTGAAGTGGTGAGAGAACACTTCTGCGAAGACCTTTGGTCTCCGGAGGAAATATCGAATCGCTTGGCAGTCGAAAAGTATCCGGTGCAGATCAGTACCACGACTATTTACCGTGGGATTTTCAATGGCTTATTTGATAATTTGTTTAAATCTGGCAGCTCTAGTGCCGTGCGCCATCTAAGGCATCACGGCAAGTCTCGCCACAATAAAGCTTATCAAGAAAAGCGAGGCAAGATTCCAATCCCCAACAAGATTCATGATCGTCCGCGAGAAGCTGACAACCGTGTAGAAATTGGTCACTGGGAAGGTGATACCGTGTTAGGCAAAAGCGGAAAGGCTTGTGTCGTTACATTGGTTGATCGAAAATCTCGTTACCTGCTTATTGGTAAAGCTGCTAAAAGAACTTCAGAAGCAGTCACGGATACTTTGAGCGACTTAATGAAGCTATGGCCTGGTAGATCGTTAACGATTACCCCGGATAGGGGTAAAGAGTTTGCCAAAGTTCAATGTTTAACTGATAAGTTTGGTACGCCCTTCTACTTTCCCGATCCTCACTCTCCTTGGCAACGAGGAACTAACGAAAATACTAACGGCTTGCTTCGCGAATATTTGCCAAAAGGAACTGACCTTGATTCAATTACTGACCGCCGGATACAAGCATATGCAGAACAAATGAATAATCGTCCCCGTAAATGTCTCGGATGGAAAACGCCTTATGAAATATTCTTTAATGTAGTGTTGCACTTAATTTGACAATTCAAG
>NZ_AZEB01000081.1 GCF_001434135.1 Lentilactobacillus kisonensis DSM 19906 = JCM 15041
CCCTCTGGGGTTGAAAGCTGTTCACGAATATATTCTTTTTGGAATTCCCAATTCGGGTTAATGTTGATTCTGCGTTGGTTACCCATGCGGGTGGTCGACCAATAGTAACCTTCGGGGTCATCGTAATCGTCGGCCCGATAAACTTTAAAGTCGCGGGTAAACCCATTTTTATCTGTTCGATGGCTCATGCCGTGATATGAAAAGCGAATATGGTGGTTATCCACATAGTAATCGTCTTTGGCATGATATTCCCAGTTCATCACTTTACTCAGATCGGTGCGATATTTCTTCGATTGTTCCTTCAGATACATGGTGTAAGGGATTAAGGGGATCTTACCCAATTTCTCTTTAACGAATTGATAGTTTGGCTCACTGCCGTAGCCCGCATCGGCAACGATATAGTTGACGGGGGTTTGCGTGAAATTCATTGATTTTAAGAAAGGAATGAAAGTTCGCTGGTCAGTGGGCCGTTGATTAACTTGGTAATAGAGAACGAATTGTGATTGGGTGGCGATTTGCAGATTGTACCCTGGCTTTAACTGGCCGTTTTGCATCGGATCTTCTTTCATCCGCATAAAAGTCGCGTCATGATCCGTTTTAGAGAAACTGTTCCGATCACCAAACCACTCATGATATTGGCGATACTTTTGTTTACGAGGTAAGTATTCATCTCTTACTAGATGCCGGAGATGTTTTAGTTGACGCCGGCGTTGTTTACGTGGTGAACCACCGGGAATCATTTTTTCGGTTTTGATTTGCTGATCTAATTCGTTAATCTCTGTGTCCAATGCGGCCACTTCAGCTTTAAGCGTCTGAAGATCCGTCGGATCCATTTCGCTTGCCACTGCTAGATTGACTTTGTTTTGAATCAGGTCTTTAAACAAGTTCCGGGTTTTCTGGTCCAACTTACTTTCAAATTTTTCCGTGCTTTTTCGCCAGACAAATGAATACTTGTTGGCATCGGCGAGGATTTTAGTGCCATCAATGAAAATTGCCTCATCACTTAACAGATTGTTATCAATCAATGATTGTCGGAATTGCAGATACATGAGGGCAATTAGTTTGGTTGTTTGTGGATCAGTCCGAAAACGATTGATTGTCCGG
>NZ_AZEB01000082.1 GCF_001434135.1 Lentilactobacillus kisonensis DSM 19906 = JCM 15041
CCAGTGCTGCGAGTGCGGCCAGCGATGCGGCTGTGAAGAACCCGGCAGCGCAAAGTGACGCGAATAAAGCCGCTAGTGCGGCGAGTGATGCCAAGAAGGCAGCAGAATCAGCTGTCTCGGATGCCAATCAAGCAACGAGTGCCGCTAATTCCGCGGCTAGTGCGGCCAGTGATGCCCAAAGCGCTGCGGATCCAACCAGTGATGCGGCCGCGGCTAGTGATGGCAACCAAGTTGCCAGTGATGCCGCCAATGATGCGAAGACTAATGCAAATACAGCAACGACAGGTGCTAACGATGCTAATGATGCGGCTAACGATGCGGCGGCCAAGAACGCGGCTTCGGATGCCGCAGTTAAGCGCGAGCAAGCTAACTCGGACGCTTCAGCAGCGGCTGACCGGGCCACTTCAGCGGCGAGTGATGCCAAGATTGCTAGTGACGCCGCCGATAAAGCGGCCAGTGCTGCGAGTGCGGCCAGCGATGCGGCCGTGAAGAACCCGGCAGTGCAAAGTGACGCGAATAAAGCCGCCAGTGCGGCGAGTGATGCCAAGAAGGCCGCCGCTTCGGCTGTCTCGGATGCGAATCAAGCCACGAGTGCCGCTAATTCTGCAGCCAGTGCGGCCAGTGATGCCCAAAGTGCTGCGGATCCAACCAGTGATGCGGCCGCGGCTAGTGATGGCAACCAAGTTGCCAGTGATGCCGCGGATGATGCGAAGACTAATGCGAATATAGCAACGACAGGTGCTAAAGACGCTAACGATGCGGCCAATGATGCGGCGGCTAAGAACGCAGCTTCGGATGCCGCGGTTAAGCGCGAGCAAGCCAATGCGGACGCTTCAGCAGCGGCTGACCGGGCCACCTCTGCGGCGAGTGATGCCAAGATTGCCAGTGACGCGGCGGATAAAGCGGCCAGTGATGCGAGTGCAGCCAGCGATGCGGCTGTGAAGAATCCAGCAGCACAAAGTGACGCGAATAAAGCTGCCAGTGCGGCGAGTGATGCCAAGAAGGCAGCAGAATCAGCTGTGTCGGATGCCGATCAAGCAACGAGTGCCGCTAATTCTGCAGCCAGTGCGGCCAGTGATGCGCAAAGTGCTGC
>NZ_AZEB01000083.1 GCF_001434135.1 Lentilactobacillus kisonensis DSM 19906 = JCM 15041
GAAGTATACCCTCACTGACATCAGCAAGGACATTGAGGTCGGCAATTACGATATGACTGCCACTTTCGATCCGGCTGCCAACCCGAACTACAACATTGAAGTTGTGCCTGGGAAGTTGGCGATTACGGCGGCTTACAAGGTTATTGTCAATTACGTTGATGAAGCGGGCCATGCAGTTTCCCCGGCGACGACTAAGGATGACTTGAAGACTGGCGACGATTATGGTTCCAATGCGATCGTTGTTCCGAAGTACTACTTGATCAAGTCACCAACGAATCCAAACGGGAAGATCGCCACTGGGGACGTGACGTTGAACTACGTTTACCGGCTAATTGGCAAGTACGTCATCACGCCACCAACGGGTAAGGGTGATGTTACCAACAGTATTTATCCGAACGATCCGAAGAACCCAGCGGCCATTTTGACACCGACGACGGCAATTGTGCCTTACATTAAAGGCTACAATGCGGTTTCCGGTGGCAAGGCCTTGACGATCTTTGATCCGAGTGACCCAAGTAAGGGCTACTTGGCCCCAACCGCGCCATACGCAACGCCGGATAAGGATACGTACATCACGTATCAATTAGCAACGCAGCCAACGACGCCGGTGCAACCAACTAATCCGGTGCAACCGACAAACCCAGTTCAACCAACGACGCCGAACCAGCCAACCCAACCGGCTCAACCAACGCAGCCAACGACGCAACCGACCCAGGAACCGAACCAGCCAACGACGCAGCCGAAGAAGCCAACTACGACGACAACGACGCATCAGCCAGCTAAGCCTGGGAAACGGCCAATGACGAATAAGCCTGTGAAAGAAATTCCACGGACGTCGGCACGGTCAACTGGTCGGATGAAGACACAACGGTTAGCTAATGAACCCGTGAAGGTTGCCGGGGTATTTGGACCCCGTTCAATTAATGAACCAAAGCAACCATCAGCTTCAAAGCAATTGCAGTCAGCCAATCAATTGGCCGCCAAACGGTTGCCGCAGACTGGTGATCAAGCAAATGATGACATGGCGCTTCTAGGCGTCATCGGGATGCTCAGTACCATTGGGCTCGCAGCATTGC
>NZ_AZEB01000084.1 GCF_001434135.1 Lentilactobacillus kisonensis DSM 19906 = JCM 15041
CGATGACGCCTAGAAGCGCCATGTCATTATTCGCTTGATCACCAGTCTGCGGCAACCGTTTAGCGGCCAGTTGATTGGCTGACTTGGATTGCTTTGAAGCTGATGGTTGCTTAGTTTGATTCAATGTGCGTGGTCCAAATACCCCGGCAACCTTCACGGGTTCATTAGCCAACCGTTGCGTCTTTACTCGACCAGTTGACCGTTTGGCCTGCGCTGTGGTCTTAGCCGTCTGCTTGGCGGTTGGCCGTTTCCCAGGCTTAGCTGGTTGATGCGTCGTTGTCGTCGTGCTTGGCTTCTTCGGCTGTGTTGTCGGCTGGTTTGGTTCCTGAGTCGGTTGCGTGGTTGGCTGCGTTGGTTGAGCCGGTTGGGTTGGCTGGTTCGGCGTCGTTGGTTGAACTGGGTTTGTTGGTTGCACCGGATTAGTTGGTTGCACCGGCGTCGTTGGCTGGGTCGCTAACTGATACGTGATGTACGTATCCTTATCCGGCGCTGCGTATGGCGCGGTTGGCGCTAAGTAACCCTTGGTTGGGTCACTCGGATCAAAGAGCGTCAGGGACTTGCCACCAGAAACCGCATTGTAACCCTTGATGTAAGGGACAATCGCCGTGGTTGGCGTCAAAATCGCCGCCGGATTCTTCGGATCGTTTGGATAAATACTGTTAGTGACATCACCCTTACCCGTTGGTGGCGTGATAACGTACTTGCCAATCAACCGATAAACGTAATTCAAAGTAACGTCGCCCGTGGCGATCTTCCCGTTGGGATTCGTTGGTGACTGGATCAAGTAGTACTTCGGAACGACAATCGCGTTGGAAGTATAATCGGCACCAGTCTTCAAACCATCCTTAGTCGTGGCTGGGGCCACTGGATGACCCTTTTCGTCGACATAATTAACCGTGACCTTGTAATCTGCCGTAATTGACAACTTCCCAGGCACAACTTCAATGTTGTAG
>NZ_AZEB01000085.1 GCF_001434135.1 Lentilactobacillus kisonensis DSM 19906 = JCM 15041
GCGAACTTTGTTCATCAGATTCCGCCCAACATGAACCAGGCAACGTTGTCGTTTGGCTTTAGGGAAATGCCGATTCAAGCCTTCATCCAAACCAACTAACCCATCGGCCACAAACAACAGCACATCTTTAACGCCCTGCTTGATCAAGGTTCCCAGCAGTTCAGTCCAGATTCCAGTCGATTCCGTTGGCGCCACTTGGTAGTTCAGCACTTCTTTCGTACCATCTGGACGAATGCCAATCGCAATATGAACGGCTTCTTTTTGAACGGTATCCCGCTTTAACGGCAAGTAAGTGGCATCTAAGAAGATGGCCGCATATTGTGAAGCCAGTCGACGTTGCTGGAAAGCTTGAACCTGTTCATTGACGGCTTTAGTCATGTTGGAAACCGTGGCTTTGGAGTAGTGAGCACCGTACATTTTCTCAATGAGTTCGGCAATTTCAGCAGTGGTAATTCCCTTGGTATACAACTGAATGACCGTTGTTTCTAAATTATCACTGTGCCGACCGTAGGCTGGCAAGGTATGATTTTCAAACCGGCCATTGCGATCTCGAGGAATGGTTAAGTTAAGTTGGCCGTACTTCGTATCAAACGAACGCTCATAACTGCCGTTGCGGTTATTACCAGTGTTAATCCCAGCGTATGAGTAGCGTTCGTAACCCAAAAACTCTGCCAATTCGGTTTGAAGCAGCTGGTTAATCGCAATTTCGAGGTGGTGACGAAAAACTTCGTCCAAATCTTGCTTTTGGGCTAGTGCAGCGATAATTTCTGTGGTAAGTTCATTCATGGGGAATGCCTCCTGTGATGTTTTCTGTGGTTACTAAATATCATAAGGGAAGGCATTCCCTATTTCTATACAATTCAGAAATCTTTTATGCATTTACACAAGATATTTTACGCTCTC
>NZ_AZEB01000086.1 GCF_001434135.1 Lentilactobacillus kisonensis DSM 19906 = JCM 15041
GGTCGGCAGTTCGAGACTGCCACGGCTCATTACAATTGAATATTATCAATGCATAACATTTTGTATGCCGACTTAGCTCAGCTGGCAGAGCACCTGTCTTGTAAACAGGGGGTCGGAAGTTCGAATCTTCTAGTCGGCATTTTGCGGAAGTAGTTCAGTGGTAGAACATCACCTTGCCATGGTGGGGGTCGCGGGTTCGAATCCCGTCTTCCGCTTGTTATGCCGGGGTGGCGGAATTGGCAGACGCACAGGACTTAAAATCCTGCGGTCAGTGATGACCGTACCGGTTCGATCCCGGTCCTCGGCATATTTTATGCACCCATAGCGCAACTGGATAGAGTGTCTGACTACGAATCAGAAGGTTGTAGGTTCGACTCCTACTGGGTGCAGTATTTCGGGAAGTAGCTCAGCTTGGTAGAGCACCTGGTTTGGGACCAGGGGGTCGCAGGTTCGAATCCTGTCTTCCCGATTGATAGAATGCTATCATGTTTATTAAATCATCATCGCGGTGTAGCTCAGCTGGCTAGAGCGTCCGGTTCATACCCGGGAGGTCGAGGGTTCGATCCCCCCTGCCGCGATATAGGTCTTGGACCTTTAGCTCAGTTGGTTAGAGCAAACGGCTCATAACCGTTCGGTCGTAGGTTCGAGTCCTACAAGGTCCATCGACTCAATATTCTTGGAGTTAATTTTATATCAGCTTATTTATGGAGGATTACCCAAGTGGCTGAAGGGGGCGGTCTTGAAAACCGCTAGGTGGGTCAAACCACGCGAGAGTTCGAATCTCTCATCCTCCTTATTATTATCGCGGGATGGAGCAGTCTGGTAGCT
>NZ_AZEB01000087.1 GCF_001434135.1 Lentilactobacillus kisonensis DSM 19906 = JCM 15041
TATGTACGAAGGCATTTCATTTACACAAGATGCTTGACACTCCCAAAAACTCATCTCCTAAAACGACTTAGCTTTTAAAGTCATCAATGTTTGGACTTATTCCCGTACACAGAATCGAACTGCGTCTAGTCACCAGAACGGGAAGCGGCATTTAATTTAGTAAATTAAATTGAGTGAATAATCGCACTAATCCCAGTAATCATAAAGAATAATCCTACTAGGTAATAGATTGATAAGATTGAAAAGGCGGGATAAATCAATAAAAGAACACCTAAAATAATGCCAATTACGGATAAAATCACGTCAACCATAAAATACTTTTCGTTAACTAACTTGATAATGTTCGAAAGCCATAACGATATTATTGAATCCATCAAGAACATAATTGCAAACGAAATTGCAACAAATAGAATGCCAAACTTTCCGTTGAACAACATTAAAATTCCGATAATAATGTCAACGACCGCGTTAAAAACGACCCATCCAGAATTTTCTAAAGCACCTCTAAGAACGGTTAACTTGTAAATCCCGGACAAAATTGCGGTAATTGCTGCAATAACGACTACCGCACTGAAGGTTGCTAGGGGATTTCTTAAAGAAATGACCGCAACGAAAATACTTAAGATCCCGATGACAAACATAAATGGGTCAAATCTGTCCAATAACTTATTCATATAAAATTCCTCCCAATAATGTACAGCTTTTATAGACATCAGATTGTTGGTCGTAAATTAAATAATGCTTTAATCGATCGAAAATCACGGTTCCTTTGGGCATACCGGTTAA
>NZ_AZEB01000088.1 GCF_001434135.1 Lentilactobacillus kisonensis DSM 19906 = JCM 15041
AACTGTTCACATCGTGACGGTATCCAACCAGAAAGCCACGGCTAACTACGTGCCAGCAGCCGCGGTAATACGTAGGTGGCAAGCGTTGTCCGGATTTATTGGGCGTAAAGCGAGCGCAGGCGGTTTTTTAGGTCTGATGTGAAAGCCTTCGGCTTAACCGGAGAAGTGCATCGGAAACCGGGAGACTTGAGTGCAGAAGAGGACAGTGGAACTCCATGTGTAGCGGTGAAATGCGTAGATATATGGAAGAACACCAGTGGCGAAGGCGGCTGTCTGGTCTGTAACTGACGCTGAGGCTCGAAAGCATGGGTAGCGAACAGGATTAGATACCCTGGTAGTCCATGCCGTAAACGATGAGTGCTAAGTGTTGGAGGGTTTCCGCCCTTCAGTGCTGCAGCTAACGCATTAAGCACTCCGCCTGGGGAGTACGACCGCAAGGTTGAAACTCAAAGGAATTGACGGGGGCCCGCACAAGCGGTGGAGCATGTGGTTTAATTCGATGCTACGCGAAGAACCTTACCAGGTCTTGACATCTTCTGCCAACCTAAGAGATTAGGCGTTCCCTTCGGGGACAGAATGACAGGTGGTGCATGGTTGTCGTCAGCTCGTGTCGTGAGATGTTGGGTTAAGTCCCGCAACGAGCGCAACCCTTATTGTTAGTTGCCAGCATTTAGTTGGGCACTCTAGCAAGACTGCCGG
>NZ_AZEB01000089.1 GCF_001434135.1 Lentilactobacillus kisonensis DSM 19906 = JCM 15041
GTTGATTCAGCTTGTTTAAGAAAAGGGTGTTCTTGCTTCAAAGACTTAATCAAGTAGTTCATGCCAAACTCGTTCACATATTTTCCACCATTCTTATATCGTTGTTGTTGCATGTCTAAAAGTTGATTCCAAACATATCGGCAATAGCCAAAGTTATCAATAATCTTTTGTTTCTGTTCTTGATTGGGATATATTCTTGTTTTAACTGCTTTGAGTGTCATCTAAACTCACCTCTTTTTCTCTTTGCTCATCAATGTACTTCTCAACCGCTTGTTCATTAGTAGCGCCAATACTTTCCACATAGTAACTAGGAGACCACAGATGCCGCTTTTGCTTCTTCCAATAGCTCTGCTGAAGTTCGGGACATTTTTCAAATAGCTCTTTGGCACTAATTCCTTTAAGCCACCTAACAATATTTGTCACGGATAACTTAGGGGGTGCGCTAACTAATAAGTGAACGTGGTCATCTTTACCGATCTCCATGTGGGGAATACTAAATCCATATTTTAAAGCAATCTTTTTAAGTGATTGCTTTAATTCCCTCTCAACATTTCCTTTCAATACCTTGTTGCGATATTTGGTTCCCCAGATGATATGGTAATTAAGATTGTACACCGATGTTCGACCATACGTAAGCC
>NZ_AZEB01000009.1 GCF_001434135.1 Lentilactobacillus kisonensis DSM 19906 = JCM 15041
AGGTGTTGCACTTCAATTTTAAATCGAGGAAATTGATTTAATCATCTCAACGCAACCAAAGTACCCCAACGCCATTTAATTCAGGAATAGCAAGAAGGGCTAATTTATTAGTTATCAGCTAACTTCTGCAATCACTGTTTCACAGCCGCTACCTCTAGCTGAGTTGTGAACTGAAGTCTTGAACGATATCTATTTTCACGGCTTCGTGACTTCCTTACACCATGAACAAGCCCAACAAAAAAGCTGAATCAATCCATCTACGTATGAGTAGTGATTGATCCAGTATTTTAGTTAAAATTAAGTTTTTCATTTGATAATCGCCACAAACTTGTTAATCGCATCTTGGGCTTCAGGAATTGGAAACAGTGGAAAAACACGGTTCATTTTGGCGTAATTATAAGTCGTGACATCCCAAGCAAATTAACGTAACTAAACGAATAAATTTCCTTAAAGCAAAAAATGAAGGTCAAATCCAAAGTGGACTTGACCTTCATTTTTCGAATGTGAGTGTATTTATTCGCTGGGGTGCAAATCAAATAGTCACAAAGTATTGTTACAAAGCTTTATAGAATTCTGACACCTCCTTTTTTGTGCAGTGATAAAGGTACCATTTGTCAACTGTAATCGGGTAGTTTGCCCACTCTTAACAACTGCTTTGATCTTAACGATTGTTCCCTTTTTGAGATATTTCATCCGCTTGGCATTGCTAAAAGTCGGCTTGTTGTATTCGTACAAACCTTTTTTCACAACAGCCTTGTTAGTCGCGTGGTCATAGAACGTCTTGCTAATCTTAACTGACTTCGTAGCCGCTTTCAAACCGGTGATATATTTGCCGTCATTTAGCTGAATTCTTGTTATATTATCCCGCTTAACAACTTTTACGACTTTTAGAACCGTTCCCTTGCGAAGATAGTTGATGCGATTATCTTTTGTAAACACACCATTTTTGTATACGTACAGGCCTTTTTTATTAGTAACGGCTATTGTATTTCCTTTCTTCAAATTAGAACTTGTATAGTACTTATTTGAAGTAGTTGAAACAGATGTTATTGGCTTAACAGACGTATTCGGTTTACTTGGCGTAGCTGGAGCTGTAGTTGAAGGGCTACTTTGTGTCGGAGTTGTGGGTTGAACTGGCGTTACACTGCCACCATTATTATCAGGGACAGGCGTTGGCGTCGGATTTGGTGTAGGGGTTGGTTGTGGGGTCACAGCCTTATCTCCCACATCAATCGTTTCAACCCGAATTGAATTAGCCTTGCCAAAACCACCGCCGTTAGCAATTAACAACATCCCATTTGAGAGTGGTAAGAGTTGACGATTATAAGCTTGACCCGTTTTGGTATCAAAACTTTTACCAGCCCCAATACCTTTAAGCAAATCATCTTGACCATTGAATACAGTGACCCGACCATTATTACTATAGTTGTTAAATGCTAATTGGCCATCATTTAGAGTAACAATATATGGGGAACCACCATTTGTAATTTTTGTTCCAACATCCTTTGAATTCCAGACTTCAGGATTATCACTAATTTTTACGGCAGCACTCCCACCACCATTTTGCTCATATGTCATTGCATATTTGCCGTTGCTCATTTTAGCAACAATCGGCATTCCCGGTCGTTTATCGCCACCATCTTTGGCAAAATCAGCATCAACAAATACCGGATTCCAGCTGACACCATCGTTTGTAGTCTGATGAACGATGGTTTGAGATCCTGGAACGGTATTATCTCTTTCATCCGAATAGAAACAAATAAGTTTACCATTGTTTACCATGAAGAATGGCTCCCAAATCGGATCATCGTTAATCTCGTTTGTAGGATTATTGCCACCCACTGCAATCGTGCTCTTGTAATTCCACGTACTCCCAACATTTGTGCTGGTATACATCTGCAATTCCGTGTTGCTTAAGTCGTTGGGAGTTGCGTCACCTGCAATTAAGATTGTTCCCTTTGGCATATCACCAACCTGTTGGGGCAACTCATACAATTGTGGACAGTTGGCCATTCCCCAACCTTGATATTTAGTTTCAGTAACATTGCTCTTCCAGTTCCAAGTTGCGCCATTATCATCACTCTCATATATTGGAAATACCGGAGTTTGCCCATTTGCTGGTATTTGTTCGAAGGTTAAGAGCAGTTTACCATTATCATTAGGATTTGACTGATGCTCCAATTGAATTACCCGGGGTGACCTTGCCCCATAATCACGATTATTCAATAAGTGGCCACTACTTGGGAGCACTGTTTGATAAACAGTTACTGGTGAAATGGGTTGTGGCTTATCTGCTGCATTTACAGACACAGCGCCTGCAAATGTGATTCCAACAGAGAAACAAATCCCAACAACAATCTTTTTAACTAAGTTCGTCATCTAAAGTTATTCTCCTTTACTAAGACATCACAATAAATGTAACCGGATACATTTATTACATAGAAACAGGGAAATGAATTAGTCTTATTGGTTTATTCATTCCCCCGAATTTTGATACATTTTTCAATTTACATTCTAAAAATAAATCTGAATGAAACTATTGTCATTAATAATTACGCTTCGTCTTTCCCACCAATCTTGGCACGGTCTTCCTTGATGCAAAGAACAAGCAATGCACCAGCAAGAGCGATAACTGAAAGGATTGGTAAGATTGGCATGTATTCCTTTCCAACCATGTCGAACAGGATAGCACCCAAAACAGGGGCTAAAATCTGCGCACCAGTGTTGGCAAAGTTCAAGATACCAAGGTCTTTAGCAGAGTTCTCAGCACTTGGCAAAACTTCAAGGTTCAAAGCTTGGTCAACTGAGAAGAAGATTCCGGCACCGGTACCGGCGATAATGCCGTACCAGATCATTGATGAAGGTACTCGCCATACGAATGGCAAAATTGTACCAATGGCAGTTAACAATGCTGAGAAAGCAACTGGCCATTTACGAGTTTTGATTTTATCTGAAATTCCACCGGCAGTTGATGAGAACACGATGGCGGTAATCATTGTTGCGGTACCCATCCATGAAATGTATTGACCAGCTTCACTACTTGCAAGACCCATTCCACTTGTCAACACGAACACTTGATAAGTACCAAAGGCAGTAACAGTAATGTTGATCATCATCTTACCAAAGAGGGCAAGGTAGAAGTTACGAACATGATGAATCGGGAAGATAAATGCTTGAACAAAGCCACTCCAGTCAAGCTTTTGTTTAGGCATCCCCAAGCTTGATGGCTCACGCATAATGATTGCGGCAACTGGGCCAGAAATTAACATCAGGATAGCAAGTACATAGTAACCAGTGTTAACAAGACCGGGGTTAGCAGTGCTTAAGAAACGGCCACCAATAACTGGACCACCATATTGACCAATAACATAACCAATAGCGTAAATGGATGAAATCGTTCCACGGTGACTAGGAGCAACCCGGTCAGCGATAACAGCGATCAATGGTGCAACAATCATGTTAATGAATGTTTGAATCAAGCACCATAATACGATGAAGATTGGGAGTTGTGATTTGTCATTAACTAATCCAAGACCAACCATAACGGCTGCGGTTAATACAGAACCAACCACGATCCAAGGTGCCCGCCGACCCCAACGTGAACGGGTCAAATCAGATAAAGCACCAATGATGATAGTAGTAATTGTTGATGTAACAGCTCCTAACGTACCAAGTAAAGCAAGGAAGTTGTTAACTTGGCTACCAGGACCGCCAAAAATGTTAGCTAACTTTTGTGGGTTCAAGACTGAGTTCAAACCCATGAATGGTGCTAGCCAGAGTAAAGCACCAAGTCCTACGGCAATACCAATGTATACTGGTGTTTTGGGCTGCTCGGCATTAGTTGTACCTGCATGCCAGGCAACAGCCCCATTATTATTTTCTTTCAATGTTCAATACCTCTTTTTTATTTTTGATTATTACTTTGTAGATTTGAAAATCTTAACAGACCAAGGATCTAACTCAAAGGTGTCTCCAGATGATAACTGCGTACTATCTTCAAGCTCTTTACCAGAATCAGACTTGAAGGTTACTTGTTGCTTTTCTTGTGAGTAATTGAAGTAGAAGTCTAACGTATCGTTATCCTTCGTGACCAATTGCTTGTTGATGATTGGGAAAGTTTGTTCTTGGCGAGCAGTCCACAAGTTGGTGTCCTTTAAAATGTACTTGTAGAGTTCTGTAATTGACTTTTCGTTTAGATATGAACCAGCATAGAAGGCCTTACCCTTACCAAATTGATTTTCAGTAATGGCAGCATACTTACCCCAATATGGATGGTCGTACGTTGCGAGTGCCTTACCAGTGGTTGGGGTTAATAATTCAGCCCAATACTTAACTGGTTGTGCGTCGATTCCCTTCAGTTCGTCAGTTCCGGTAATGGTCATTTCCTTTGCGGGTTTGCCAGTACCGTAATTGCGATCTGGTTCAACAAAAAGCTCATATTCTGTGCCAACTGCTTTTGAAATAATGGCTGGTTGCGTTTCAGTTCGCACTTTAACATCTTGGTTTGAAAATCCAGAACGGAATGAGTAAACGATGTTACCGCCGTTCTTAACAAAATCATTGAGTTGCTCGAGCTGTTCGTCAGTTGCTGAATAAAGCATCGGCACAATTAATAAATCATAATTATCATTGCTAATTCTTGGATCACCAATTTGGCGAATATCTGCTTCAACGTTCAACTTATACAGTGGATCATAGTATGAACGTAAAACATCGTTATATTGGTGTTCCCCAGTTTTATCAAAGATGGTATTTTTGTACGGGAACCAATCAACGGCACTCAGGGCTTGATTGCTGACAACGAATGCTACCCGGTTATTCTTGTGAGTTTCTAGGAAGTTATCACCAATCTTGCTGAGTTCCTTACCAATTGTCTTAGCTTCGTTGTAAACGGGATTGGGTTTGTAATCATGGCCCAGCAAACCTTTCCAATATGTCTCAAAACCATTGGAAGTTGAAGCCCAATGCCAATAGCTAACCATGTTGGCGCCAGAAGCAATGTGTGAAAATGCCTGAAGTTTAAGCTGACCTGGATACGGAACCCAGTGACGGAATGCTTGGGCTTCAGTCTCCATGACGATGTAATTTTTATCTTTCGTTGAGCGGGCAACATCACCAACAAAGGCAATTTCAATTCCTGTCAAGTTATCTTGCGTCGGATGGTAAATATCAACCGCAGTGACATCGAAGGCCTTAGATACTTCAAAATGATTGGAATCGGCATTAAGCCCATATGATTGTTTCCGCCATTCCATGTCAAAGTTGTTGGTAACAAATTGATCGTCACGCTTATAATCGTTGACAATGTTAACCTGCCAATTCAAGAAATCGGTTACAAGAGTTCGTTTAAAAGCTTCAAATGCGGTCCCAAGGCTCCCGTTAATGGTTGAATTGATTGGTGGAAAATCTTCCCAACTATTAATCCGGTTACTCCAGTAATCCAAACCATAAGCATGGTTCAATTTATCAAGGTCACCGTTAAACTTCTTTTTCAACCATTTCTGGAAGGCAATGTATACGTTATTGCTACTCGTATCAAAATGTTTAGTTTCGTTATCAACTTGGAAACCGATTACATTTGGTTTGTTAGCAGTGCGTTCAACCATCTTCCGAATGATTCGTTCAGAAAGCACTCTAAAGGTTGGATTGCTGATATCGAAGACTTGTCGTGGGCCATACTCATGCTTGCCAGTCTTGTCGGTCAACATCACTTCTGGATACTTCTTAGCCATCCAAGTTGGAATGGCGTAAGTAGGCGTGCCAATGATGACATTAATGCCAGCTTTTTGCATGGCATCAACAACCTTGTCCAACTTGGTAAAATCAAAGATCCCTTCTTGAGGCTCATAGGTGCTCCAAGTACTCTCGCCAATTCGAACAACGTTGAGGTTGGCATCCTTCATCATTTGAATATCTTTATCGAGTCGCTCGTATGGCAGATATTCGTAGTAGTATGCGGAACCATACAAAAAGTTTTTGAAATTCATTTAGTGATCCTCCTAAAAATAAGTGAGCAGATCCAGGCGATTAGAAACCGGAGCGTAAGTCTCCTTGGAGAGAAATTCCTGGGTTTGGAATTTTTCTCCAAGGTGCTTACGTGTAGGTTTTTGCCTGGAGGAGCTGTCCTAATAAAGTGAGCGGAGTCAGATTTCTGTCTGACGCAGCTGTCCTGAAATAAAGTGAGCGGAGCAAAGCGGTTAGAAGCTGGAGTCTAAGCTTGCTTTGCCGAAAATCCTGGGTTTGGATTTTGGGTCAGGTAGGCTTAGGTGCAAGCTTCTGCTTTGCACAGCTGTCCTAAATAATGCTTGATGCGGAAAGCGCTTTCTCATCGGTTTTTATTATTGCATTTTCTCTAGCAGTCTGTATATTACCCCATCGACTTTAAATTTATCCAAATATGACATATAATGACTACAAGTGATTGTTTGAACTTACTGTCGCGGCATTGGAGGGCTATCCATGGATTTCTTAAAAAACGCAAAAAGATTGCCAGTCATTGACTGGAATCTGACATTTTTTGGTGCTCATGAACAGAAAGTCGGTGAGGATTGGGTTGTTCCGGTTGAAAAGCACTATGCATTTGAATGTATTTTTGTCTTAAACGGCGAAGAATACGCTAATATTCACTCTGAAGACTATACACTAAAGCAAGGAGACTTTTTTATTATCCCACCTGAGTTTCTTCACCAAGTCTCGGCAGGCAAGGAGCTTAAATACTTTTGTTTTCATTTTGATATTGATGATCCTAATCTAAAGGTTCAATTAATCAATGGTCTAAAGTACTACTACCCCGCGACTTCTAAGTTATGTAAGCAAGTGACCCCACACTTGTTAAAAATGGACTCCCTCATAGCAGATGGCGAATTCAGCTTTGATACCAAGATGATTATTCAAATTGAGCTTTCAAAAATTCTTCAATTTTTCTACCATGCTGCTAGGAAACAAATTGGTAAAAGTACATCCACGCAAGCCGAATATTCAAGAATGATTGCTGACTATATGAAGGGAAAACTGACTAGCCAAGTTCTCGGATATATTAAGAATGGCTATCTACCAGAAGAAAAGCCGGTGATTGTTGAAGACGCCATCAATAGTGTGGGAATTAGCAGTGGCTATGGCTTTAGAATATTTAAGGAAACATATGGTATATCACCAAGAGATTACCTATCCAAGCTAAAAATCAATGAAGCCAAGAAGTTACTCATGAAGCCCCGTTATTCCATCAGTGAAATCGGCTCGTCACTTGGCTACAGTAATCTTGCAAACTTTAGCCGCCAGTTTAAGCGCTGGACCGAAATATCCCCTCATGCATTTAGAAAAAAAGCAAAAGTCGCGATTCGAACCCATTAGATTGAGGTCGGATAAGGATAAATTTATATCATGTCTTGCCTATCAACGCTTGGATTGACGTATATAATCGGCTAAATAATGTATATTTATTAAAGCCCAAGTTAGTCTATAATTTATGCACAAAACAAGGGCCAATATTCCACTCAATTCGACAAGCGCTTACATTTCCTTTAGAATTAAATTATTAAACAAATTATTGGAGGATTATCATGACTGCAACTGAAAAAATGCTCAGCGGTAAAATCTACGATACCAGCGATCCAAAATTAGCTGACGAACGGGTGGCTGCCCATCGGCTCTGTCAACAATATAATAATTTAGGCGAAGAAGAAGTTGATCAGCGCAACGCCATTTTAAATGAGCTGTTACCCAACCATCAAGAAGGAACCTTTATTCAGGGGCCTATGTACTTTGACTACGGGAAATACACTGCGACCGGCAAAAACTTTTACGCCAACTTTAATTTTACCGTCCTAGATTCAGGCCCGATTAAAATTGGCGATGATGTCCTCATTGGTCCTAACGTGACGCTGGTGACCCCCGTTCACCCCTTACGATTCCAAGAACGGAATATAAAAGTCAATGCAAACGGTACCCAGTATGATGACGAATACGCCAAGCCCATCACGATTGGCAACAACTGCTGGCTCGCTAGCAACGTGACCGTCGTCGGTGGCGTGACAATTGGGGACGGCTGCGTGATTGGTGCTGGCAGTGTCGTTACCCGTGATATTCCAGCAAACTCACTCGCCGTTGGTAATCCCTGCAAGGTGATTCGAGCGATTACTGAAAAAGATGATATTCACCTAAAAAAAGACCTCTTTTAAAATAAAGTACCAAGCAAAATTGAGGAAATTTCCTTAATCTTGCTTGGCACTTATTTGGTTTTATCCTAAATTCAATAGACGACCTATTTTTCTATATGTCGTGTGTATCAATTACTTAACTAAATTAGCGATACAATTCCGGTCGCCGATCTTCAAATACCGGCATGAAGCCACGGGCATCATCAGTTTCGTTAGTATCAATCGTTACCGTTTTGAGTTGTGGCCGATCGTCTAACGTCACGATTTCATCGCCCATTGGGTTATAAATGCCTGAATGCCCACCAAATGGATTATCTGGATCACTACCAACGCGGTTCACCGCAACGACAAAGCTTTGATTTTCGATTGCCCGGGCTGCTAACAATCGCCGCCACTGATTCATTCGACTGGTTGGCCATTCAGCGGGAACAAAAATGATCCGACTGTTGTCCAAGCTCAGCGTCCGCAGCCATTCTGGAAACCGAATGTCGTAACAGATCACACTGGTGGCGTCGATTCCTTTTAATTGAAAGTGATCTTCTTGGTGGCCGGCAGCCAGGTACTTATCCTCATTCATTAAACCGAACAGATGTACCTTATCGTATGTCGTCAGTAAATGCCCATCCGAACCAAAAATATAGGTCGTATTGTAAAAGGCCCCATTCTTAGCGGTTGATACTGACCCACCATGAACGGTAATTTGATATTTCCGTGACAGCTTCGCTAATAATGCTTGGGTCCGATCACCATTCTTGTCCGCAACTTTTTCCAGCCGCGTTAAATCATAGCCGGTGTTCCACATTTCAGGAAAGACGACAATATCTGCCCCCGCTTCAGCAGCTTGTTTAACCGCTGGTTCGATTTGGGCAAAATTTTGATCCGGATCACCAAAAAACACATTTAGTTGCGCAAGTGAAATGGTTATTTTCATGTACTGGCCTCCTACTGCTTTTGCAGTATTATAGCACTCATTTCGAATCCATCGTATTCAAGGCCATCACATAATCACCGTAAGCGCTGTCAAAATGCCAAAAATAATTCCCGGAAAGTTAGCAATAATTACCCGCCAATCTTTATGAGGCTTTAACCAACCATACCCCACCCATAGCGCCGCGTTCAGTGATGCGAATAGCGGTTGCATCGGCGACACTGGGTTTCCGTTTAAGTTAGCGATTATTTGACCAATATAGGATACATACATAATTAAGCAGGCAACGGTCGCAAAATCACCCACAAATTTAACTTCTTCTAATCGATTAACTTCCCTTTTAGCTCTCATTAAGCTCACTCCCCGTTATTATTTAGCGGTACTAAGTTTCTACTTGGCGCTGCTGTTTTATTTTGATTGGTTACAATGACTATCGAATAATCAGTATCATAGCAGTAATCAGCTTATATGACCCATCCTCAGTATCTTTGGCGATCAACTACCAGCTGTTATTATTTGTGTTGACAAAGTAATGGAAACGGATACAATACAAGTTGAGTAAACGCTTACGCACATCATACCAATTACCGGATTTTTTGTCAAAATATCAATTAGGGAGTGCAGTCACATGAGAAAATGGTGGGAAAAAGCAGTTATCTATCAAGTTTATCCAAGAAGCTTTCAGGACAGCGATAACGATGGTATTGGGGACCTCGAAGGAATTATTCAGCGGCTACCCTACATCAAAAAGTTAGGAGCAGATGTTATCTGGATGAACCCCATTTACAAATCACCTGACCGCGATAACGGCTACGACGTCAGTGATTATGAGGATATTCAACCCGTATTTGGTGATATGGCTACCTTTGATACGTTACTGACAGCCGCCCATAAGCTGGGAATTAAGATCGTCATGGATCTGGTGGTAAACCACAGCTCCAATCAACAGAAGTGGTTCGTTGAAGCAAAGAAGGCCAAGGATAACCCCTACCACGATTACTATATTTGGGTTGATGGTAAACCAGATAAATACCCCAACAACTGGGGTTCCTACTTTAGTGGCCCAGCTTGGACCTACGATCAAAAATTTGGTCAATACTATATGCACCTCTTCGCCAAAGAACAGCCAGAACTCAACTGGCGTAATCACAATATGCGCCAAGACGTTTATAAAATGATGCGTTGGTGGCTTGATAAGGGGATCGATGGCTTTCGGATGGATTCGGTTAGTTTACTGGATAAACCGGATGGCTATCCAGATGCACCTAATCCTGGTCATGCATTGTACGCAGATGCCCAATCAACGGTCGCTGACGGCAAACGGCTCGGTGACTATTTTAAGGAAATGAATAAGGAAGTCCTTAGTAAGTATGACATGGTGTCGATCGGTGAAATGGACGGCTCCAAGATTGAGGATGCCAAAGAATACACTGACCGTGACAATCATGAATTAGATATGATTTTTCAATTTGAACACGTCACCTTGTCACCAAACAAGGATCCTCGGTTTGGTAAGTGGAACGACGAACCCGTCAAGCTAACCGATCTAAAGGCTTCTCTTTCTAAATGGCAAACTGGGTTAAACAAAACTGGGTGGAATAGCCTCTACTGGAATAACCACGACCAGCCCCGCGCCGTTTCGAGATTTGGCAATGATTCAACGGACTACCGGGCCCTTTCTGCCAAGATGCTGGGATTGACGCTTCACATGATGAAAGGGACACCCTACATTTACCAGGGTGAAGAACTAGGCATGACAAATTGCCACTACACGGCTATTTCACAATACCAAGATCTTGAGTCCGTCAATGCGTACAACGAGCTGGTCAGAAAAGAAAAGATTATTGATAAAAATACGATGATGAAGTATCTTGCAACCATGTCTCGGGATAATGCCAGAACACCGATGCAATGGGATACTTCTGAGAATGCTGGTTTCAGTAAAGGAACCCCTTGGATGGCAGTTAACCCTAATTATCGAACCATTAACGCTGCCAGCCAAGTGGCCGATCCCCATTCAGTCTTTGCCTTCTATCAAAAACTGATCAAGCTCCGCCACACATCCGACCTAGTCGTTTATGGTGATTACAAGGAACTAGATCCCGACGATAGCCAGGTGTTCGCTTATTTGCGGGAATACCAAGGGCAAAAAATGTTAGTTATTAGCAACTTTACAGCCGATACGGTTAACCGTGACTACGGACAAACTCGGGATGATCAGTTGGTTATTTCTAATTACCAGGACGACCAATTAACTGAATTGCGGCCATATGAGGCAAAGACCTATCTTTTGAGCTAACGGGCTTTAGGAATTAATTTCTAAAAATAGGCATCGACCGGAAAAATCCGACCGATGCCTATTGACTGTATCCTAACTTCTCTTAGTCTTGTTTTGTCGTGTTACGCGTCTCTATCTCAAATGGAATCGTAACCGTCTCAATCTTATTATGACTATCTTCAAGCGCCATAAACTCACGCACCGCCCGTGTCCCCATCAACTGAAAGTTCTGGGTGACGCTGGTCATCTTGGGGCGGCTCTGCTCACATAGTTCAGTTCCATCAATGCTAATTAAACCGACTTGCTTAGGAACCTGAACCCCTAAGTCATGAAAGCCATTTAGTAATCCCAACGAGACCTCGTCGCTCGCACCAATGACGGCATCAACTGATTGTTCATTAGTGTAATACGTTGCAGCAGTTATTCCTGAATGATAACTAAAATTACCGGAATGGACGAGTCCTTCAGCTGCTTTCATATTAGCCTCTTTCAATGCTTGGCGGTATCCTTGATATCTTTGCAGGCCGACATAATCACGCTGAACATCCATCCCGGCCAAGCCAATTCTTTGATAGCCCTTATCAATCAAAAACTGAGTTGCTTGATAGCCAATCTGGAAATCATCAGACGAAATATAAGAAACGTCGTGTTCCGTGGCAGAACCAACTACCAGTGCACGAATATTAGCGTGATTTAGAATGTCGATAATTGATTGGCTGGGTTGAATCGACAAGAACAACAGGCCAAAGACCCGCCGCTCAATCATATCCTGAACGATCTTAGTCAAACCCTGTTCATCATCACGCTTACCAATCATGATAATCACGTCCAGCTTATCAGTGGCCGCTTGCCCCATAATCCCTTTAATTAATGGTTCGCTAAAATGGGTCTCTGAATTCGTATAAACCACGCCAAACGTATTATTACTCTGACGGGCAAGGTCTGAAGCCGATCGATTTTTATAATAGCCGATGTCATCAGCGATTTGCCTAACCCGTTTGGCGGTTTCCTCACTGTAGCGGCCCCGGCCGTTTAAAATTCTCGAAACCGAAGCCACTGATAAACCGGCAATTTTTGCGATGTCAGCAATTTTTGCTTTCAATGTCATTGCTCCAATATAATTATTTTGATCCACTCACGATAATTATAGGATAGCAGTAATTGCCGCCACAAACCCAAATATTACTCCGGGAATGTCAGCAATAATTAAGATCCAATCCTTCTTGGGCTTAACCCAGCCATAGGCAACCCAAAGTAACGCGTTGATTGCCGCGCAAAACGGCTGAATAAACGAGGACGGTTGCCCGTTCAGGTTCCCCATTATTTCTCCTATGTATGAAATGTACATGATCATATTGGCGACGGTCGCAATGTCACCAACAATTTTATCCTCACTAAAAACTTGTTTACTTCGATGTAACGAATGGCCGCCTGGGTGGCTCAGTTGATTTTGCACGAAATTCCTCCCTGGATTCTTTCGGGATATTTTCTCCCTTATCCCGTGATAACATTTCTATTAACGAAATACTAGGGAAGATCCAAATTAAATCTAACAATTTGGCGAATCAGACTTTCTGGAAGCGGCTTATCAACTGGTAGTTGAATGGTGCCCTTGCTCGTTTTGTAATCAGCCAGTTGACCAGCAAATTGAATAATCGCCTCAGCCCCTGGGTAAATGCCAATATGATGTTTAAAATTAGCAAAATGGATAATGTTTCTGTGAAAATAGAAGGTTGGCATACCATACGAAATCTTTTCAATTGAACCTGCTGGCATTTCAGCTGTAATTATTTGATAAAGTCTAATCAGCTGTGAACGCCGTTCTACTGGTTGCTTATCAATATAGTCTCCAATTACTTTTTCCATTCGGAGCGCTCCTTTGTTTTGGTTATTCAAATTATTTAATTAAAATCTGTTGACATTTTTATTATAAAGCTCTAATATACAAAGCAACAATTAATTCGTCCATAAAACCGATGAAGTGGAGATCAAGATTATTGTGCACGCACAGAGAGCTGCCGTTGATGAGAGTGCAGCCGGACGCAGATAATTAAATGGACCACTGAGGGTTTTCCCGAAAATTAACGAGTACGGAAAAACGTGTTGGCATACGTCAGTTGCCGGAGGGATGTTAGTCCCTTGCTAAGCGTAATTAATTGGGGAACTTAATAGATGAAGACAACTTTATTTATCTACCCTGATTAATTGAACTAAGGTGGCACCGCGGAATAATCCGTCCTTAACTTGTATCAAGTTATGGGCGGATTTTTTTGTAGAAAAAGTGAGCGGAGCAGTCCTAATCTAGGTTGCCGAGTCGTTCATAATTTTATTAAACACTAACCAACTACTCTTGGAGGTCCCCTAACATGACAAAAGAAATTAAACGATGGCAATTCATATTCTAAACTTCAACCAATCGATAACTAGACACTTACTAGGACAGCTGCGTAAAGCAACAATCTGCGCGTAAGCACCACCAACAAAAATCCCCAAACCAGGATTTCTGTTGGTGGAGACTTACACTCCGATTGTTACCCGCTTTACTCCGCTCACTTATATTTGGAGGAATTTACCATGATAAAACAAGCCATTGAAAAAGTTGTCAACCACGAAAACCTAACCTTTGATGAAAGCCAAACCGTTCTCGATGAAATTATGAACGGCCAAACATCTGAAATTGAAACTGCCAGCCTCTTGACCGCCTTAACTGCCAAGAACCCAACCATTGATGAAATTGCAGGAGCCGCTTCATCAATACGAAACCATGCTTTGAAGTTCCCAGCTGCTAAAGACGTCTTAGAGATCGTTGGAACCGGTGGCGACCACGCCAACACGTTTAATATTTCAACCACGAGTGCAATCGTAGTTGCCGCAACCGGCACCAAAGTTGCCAAACATGGTAACCGCGCCGCATCATCCAAAAGTGGTGCCGCTGACGTCTTTGAAGCCCTTGGATTGGACATTAATGAAAATCCTGAAACGAGCTTTGAAAGCCTGAAAGAAAACAACCTCTGCTTCTTATTTGCCCAAGAGTACCACAAATCAATGAAGTACGTTGCCCCAGTTAGAAAGCAATTAGGCATCCGAACCATCTTCAACATCTTAGGGCCTTTGGCAAATCCTGCGCGCCCAACCCAGCAATTACTTGGGGTTTATGATGAGAATCTCCTCGAACCACTTGCCAACGTCCTGAAAAAATTAGGTGTTAAAAACGCCATGGTGATCCACGGCCGGGATGGTTTGGATGAAATGACGGTTGCCGATGAAACGGCTGTCGTTGAATTAAAGGACGGCAAGCTAACAAAATACATCCTAACACCGGAACAATTTGGTTTTAACCGTGCTAACCGTGATGACCTCGTTGGCGGTACCCCTGAAGAAAATGGTCAAATTACCCGTGATATCCTCGCTGGCAAGAAGGGCCCCAGACGTGACATCGTGCTACTAAATGCCGGTTCAGCCTTACACCTTGCCCACCCAGAATTATCAATTCAACATGGAATTGTCTTAGCAGCCAAGGCCATTGATACCGGCAAAGCCCAGGCAGAATTGAACCGCCTAATCGCCTTTTCAGACAATCGCAAGGACGTGGTCGCATGATCTTAGATGATTTAGTTGCTGCAACCAGGATTCGACTAAAAAGGCACCAAGAAAAGGTTTCGCTAGCCCAGTTAAAGCGACGGGTTGAGCAACAGTCAGCCGATGAGAATCCTGATTTTCTTTCTATACTAAATAATCCAGGATTACACGTGATTGCCGAAGTTAAAAAGTCATCCCCCTCCAAGGGAACGATCGTCAGTAATTTCCCCTACTTACAAATTGCAGAAACTTATGACAAGGCTGGAACGGATGCCATCTCGGTGTTGACAGAACCTGATTACTTTAACGGCCATCTCAATTATTTAAAAGAAATCAGCCATAAGGTAACAGCACCAATCCTACGTAAAGATTTTACGATCGACCCTTATATGATCTACGAAGCCAAAGCCAATGGCGCCTCAATCGTCTTATTAATTGTCGCTATTCTCACTGATCACCAGCTTAGGGAATACAGAGAGCTTGCTGAAGAATTAGGCATGCAAGCAATTGTCGAGGCTTACACAGAAGATGAAGTTAACCGGGCATTGCAATCAGACGCCAAAATCATCGGCATCAACAATCGCAACCTCAAAGATTTTCACGTTGATTTCAATAATAGTTTAAAGCTCAAATCCTTGGTGCCAGCCAACATTCCGGTAATTGCCGAAAGTGGGATTCAAACCCAAGCGGATGTTGCCAAGTTAGCTGGTGCTGGGTTCAAAGGTGTTTTAATTGGGGAAACCCTAATGCGAGCAGCCGACAAACAAGCACTGATTCAAGCATTTAAGGCATCCACTGCTGTGACTGACTCTAAAGCAACTAAATAATGAATCAGAATCATTTGCATCCAAACAGTGAGCTCATTTAATTCCATATAGAAAGCAGGCATGGAAATGGTCAAAGTTAAAATTTGTGGCTTAATGCGGCACCAAGATGTTGAAGCCGTTAACGCAGCCAGGGCCGACTTTGCCGGATTTGTCTTCGCACCCAGCCGCCATCAAGTCACCCTAGCAACAGCATTAGAACTCCGGGCGCATTTAAACCCTGACATTCCAGCTGTTGGTGTCTTCGTTAATGAATCCGTAACCGATATTTTAGCAACCTATCGCGCTGGGGCTATCGACATCGCCCAGCTTCACGGCAAAGGTACGCCAGCAGAAATTGCCAGGCTGCAGGCAGCGGGGTTAAACGTTATCCAAGTGTTTGAACGCCAAGCAATCGATACCACTTCTAAGGCAGACTATCTGATGGTTGATAGTGGCAAAGGCAGTGGTCAGGTCCTCGATTGGCAGCCAATCCCACCGTTAGCCCAGCCACTGATTTTAGCAGGTGGCTTGACCCCCACAAACGTCGGTCGAGCTAGTCGCATCGTCAACCCAGATATCGTTGATGTCTCCAGCGGCGTTGAAACCGACCAAATTAAAGACCCAGTTAAAATAAACGCATTCATTAAAAACGCAAGAGAGGAAGTTGTCCTATGACAAAATTAAAAGAAGAAACCCAAAAGGCCCGCGCTGGCATCTACGCTGGTACATATGGCGGCCAGTATATCCCAGAAACGTTAATGACCGAACTTGAAAAAGTTGATAAGGCATTCCATACATTAAAGGACGATCCTGACTTTAAAGCCGAATTACATGACCTGCTTGTTAACTACGCCAACCGTCCATCCTTGCTCTACTATGCTAAGAACATGACAGAAGATCTCGGCGGTGCCAAAATTTACCTCAAACGCGAGGACTTAAACCATACTGGCGCGCATAAGATTAATAACGTCATTGGTCAAGCCCTCCTCGCCAAACACCTGGGCAAGAAACGACTGATTGCTGAAACCGGAGCTGGCCAACATGGAGTTGCCACCGCCACTATCGCCGCACTATTCGGAATGGAATGCGAAATTTTCATGGGCAAGGAAGATACCGACCGCCAAAAGTTAAACGTTTATCGCATGGAACTCCTTGGCGCTAAAGTTCACCCCGTAACCACCGGCACAATGGTTCTAAAGGACGCCATCAACGCAGCGTTGCAGGAGTGGGCTACCCGTTCCGAAGATACCTTCTACGTGATGGGTTCCGCTGTTGGTCCTTACCCGTTCCCAGAAATGGTCAAACATTTCCAAAGCGTCATCAGCAAGGAATCCAAGATTCAACTTAAAGCCAAGGAAAATACCTTGCCTGACATGGTCGTCGCCTGTGTCGGCGGCGGCAGTAACGCCATCGGCAGCTTCGCCGATTACATTGATGACCCAAGTGTCAAATTAGTTGGGGTTGAGGCAGCTGGCAAAGGGGTTAACACCGATAAAACCGCTGCAACCATTGAACGGGGCTCGGTTGGCATTTTCCATGGGATGAAATCCTTATTCCTCCAAAATGAAGACGGCCAGATCAATCCGGTTTATTCAATTTCAGCCGGGTTAGATTACCCTGGTGTTGGCCCCGAACACGCTGCGCTGGCTAAAGAAGGCCGTGCCCAGTACGTTGGCATCACCGATGATGAATCCGTCCAAGCATTTGAGTACATTGCCAAAGAAGAAGGCATCGTTGCCGCGATTGAAAGCTGCCACGCCATTGCCTACGTCGAAAAAGTGGCGCCAACTATGTCTAAGGATCAGATTATCGTTTGCACCCTTTCTGGCCGAGGAGACAAAGACGTTGCCAGCATCGCTAAATATAAAGGAGTCGATATTGATGAGTAATCTGACAGAAATATTTAAAAATCATAAAGCCTTTATTCCGTTTGTCGTTGCTGACGACCCGGACTTTGATACAACCGTAGCTAATATCGTTGCTCTGGCTGACGGTGGCGCCGACATCGTTGAAGTTGGCATCCCATTTTCAGATCCAATCGCTGATGGAGCCGTCATTCAAGCAGCTGATTTGCGTGCATTTGCGTCAGGGGTCCGTACCAAAACCGTTTTTGACATCATCGCAGAAGCCCGCAAGCAAACAACTGTCCCAATCGTTTTTCTGACCTATTTGAATATCGTCTTCAAGTATGGCTACGACGCGTTTTGTCAAAAGTGTCAGGCGTTAGGGGTTTCTGGCCTGGTCATCCCCGACATGCCATACGAAAGTAAAGCTGAAATCATGCCTGCTGCCAACAAGTACGGCATCGATATCATCCCACTCATCACCCCTACTTCTGGTCACCGAATTGAAAAGATTGCCAAAAACGCCACTGGCTTTATCTACGTTGTGTCATCATTGGGAATTACTGGTGAACGCAACGAATTTTTCAACGGCTTAAAAGACCTGGTAAGTGAAATCAAGAACTATACAGACGTGCCAACCGCAATTGGCTTTGGGGTTTATACACCAGAACAGGCAAAGACGATGGCCAGTATCGCTGATGGGGTTATCATTGGCAGTGCCATCGTGGATATTGTTGCTCGGGAAAAACAGGCGGCACCAAAAGCTGTCGAAGCATTTACCAAGGCCATTCGAAGTGCCATGGATGAAGGTACTAAAGCGAGCGTTTGATGTTGGCCTCCTTAATAGCGTCATTGCACATCACTCATTAACTTCCAAAAACGAAGAGAACCAGACAGCCATTCCTAAGATGGGAATGATTGTGTGATTCTCTTCGTTTTTGCAAGCCTATTGATTCTCCTACCCCTTAGTTCCACTATCAGCTATGATATTGCGCTGAGCCTGCGCCATCTGTAGTAATAGTTTGGCTTCACTTGGATTATTGGTCCTAGCCGCAAATTGCCGTAACAGGCCATCATTAACGTGGGCATCAGTAATTCGCCCCGACTCATCCTGAATTGCTTTGGCCTTCTTGCCAACCTTATTAGCAAGTTTAGGGGCAAAGTCAGCGAAAGTCGTTGCAGCGTACCTTACCGTCTTCGCCTTCTTGCGGATTTGATGAACCCGGCCATAATTGTTAAAATCCAATCGGTCATAATTCCGAATAACCTTATCAGTACGGCGTTTCAGTTCTCGAACAATATATTTATGCCAATCAGTTGTTTTGTCAAACGCGAGTGTTTTTAGATGTTCCTCAATGTTATCTAGGTCCGCCATTAACTGCTGCTGACTTGCTGCCGCCAGCACCTGGTGCATTGCCGCCTCACGTTTATCATGAAAGTCTTGAAATAGACTCTGGTAATCACTTTGACTATCGGGGTGAGCATACGCAAAACTACTAGCTTGTGAAATTAGCACATCGAGTTCACGAAGTGGTCCAAATATCATTGCGGCATCACTCAGCGTTTGGTCAATATCTTCAAAGGTGGTTTGTGGGATTTCCTGCTTTAAAAACTTAAATAGCCCGCGCAATGTTCGAATTGACACTCGCAAATCATGCACCCGGTCAATGGAATATGGATTGTTTTGAAAACGGATAAGTTCAGTTTGAATTAGATTGAATTTTTCAGCTAAAACTTGTTGAACTGATTTCATTTCTTTGCCTCTTCTCATTAACAAACTGTGGCCATAATATCGAATCGAGTCTCTTTAACTACTATTATATATTGGTTAACCGCCCCTATGTATAAACACGTGAATTTTTCTGTTGATTAGTTCATAATGGATTCTAACAGTTTGCTAAATTATCCCAATTTATGCTTGTCTTTTTTGGTATCACGCAGTAATATAGTTCGGTACCTAAATAAGCAAACAATTATCACTTAAAAAGAACCTGGAAGGAGTCGCAACATGCTAAAAATTGCCAAGAACCGGATCTCGTATCTGGCAGTCCTTGGAGCGGTGTTATTCATGGCCGTCCAAGTAATTGCCAACCTAAACCTCCCCAGCTTAACCTCAGACATCGTTAACAACGGGGTAGCCAAGGGCGACATTCCGTGTATTTGGAAGGTCGGAGCCGAGATGGCCGGCTTCTCATTAATCAGTATTTTTGCGGCAATCTGCAACGTCTTTTTGGCGGCCAGAACGTCGCAAAAGTTGGGGCAGAATCTGCGAAGTGACGTTTACCGGAAAGTCATTAATTTTACAAAGGATGAATATGATCAGATTGAAACGTCCTCTTTGATTACCCGGACAACTAACGACGTGGTTCAGATCCAAAACGTTGCCATCATCATGTTACGGATGATGCTAATGGCGCCAATTATGTTAATCGGGGCCAGCTTTCTGGCATATACCAAAGATCACCAGTTAACGATGATCTTCTTAATTGTGCTGCCAATCATGATTGTCTTTGTCGGGCTGCTCCTGTACTTCTCCGTGCCACTCTTTAGAGCCATGCAGACAAAAACCGACAAGATTAACCGAATTTTTCGAGAAGGTCTGACAGGTGTCCGGGTTATTCGAGCATTCCGCCAAGATCAATTTGAGCAAGACCGCTTTGAAGATGCCAACAAAGACTATACCGATAATGCCATCAAGGTTAACACCATTATTGCCTTAGCCTTTCCCGTTATGACGTTAATCATGAGTGGAACCAACGTTGCCATCGTCTGGTTTGGCGCCAAGTTAATCGGCAGCCAAGCCATGCAGGTTGGTAACCTAATTGCATTCATGAGTTATGCAATGCAAATTTTGATGAGCTTCATGATGCTCTCAATGGTCTTTGTCTTCATCCCCAGAGCTCAGGCATCTGCCAAACGAATTCAAACGGTTCTAGCTTTAAAATCAACCATGAAACAGGCACCCAAACCAGCTGTGCTTGACCCCCATGCTAAAAATCACACTTTAAAATTTGCCGACGTCGGCTACCGCTATCATAGCGCCGAGCAGCCAGCGTTAAGCGACATTGATTTTGAAGCTCATAGTGGCCAAACAGTGGCTATTATTGGTGGAACTGGTTCCGGAAAGACGACCCTGGTCAGTCTGATCCCCCGTTTTTATGACGTTGGTAAAGGTAAAATCGAATTAGACGGGCACAACATTAATGACCTTTCAATGGTTGCCCTTCGAGACCAAATTTCATTAGTTCCCCAAAAAGCGACGTTATTTACCGGTACTGTGCGGAATAATTTGAAATACGGAAATGACAACGCCACTGACGATCAAATTTGGCATGCCCTAGAAATCGCTCGGGCAAAGGACTTCATTGAGGAAGATCCAAAGGGCCTAGATCTTCAGGTAGAACAAGGCGGTGACAACTTCTCAGGTGGTCAAAAGCAACGGTTAGCAATTGCCCGGGCCCTCGTTAAAAAGTCCTCCGTTTACGTTTTCGATGATTCGTTTTCTGCGTTAGACTTTAAGACCGATGCCGACTTACGAGCAGCTTTGCGAGCCGATAAGCATATCCAACAAAGCATCACCGTTATCGTTGCGCAACGAATCGCAACGGTTGCTGACGCTGATTTAATTTTGGTGTTAGATAACGGTAAGTTAGTTGGCAAGGGCACTCATGATGAGTTACGGAAAACTAACAAGGTTTACCAAGAAATCATTCATTCACAACTACGAGAGGAGGATGAAAAATAATGGCTGAAAAAGATACAACCTCACAAGCCTCGGCTAATCAAAGTCATGGCGGCCCTGGTCGACCAGGCGGCAGTTTCCAGGGCGTCGTCCAAAAGCCCCATAACTTCTGGGGAACCACTCGACGACTACTGGATTATATGCAAGATCGCCTGATTGGCCTAATCTTGGTAATGGTTTTCGCCATTATCAGTGTCATCTTCCAGATCAGAACCCCCAAGATTCTTGGTGAAGCAACCACTGAAATTTTTAAGGGCTTGATGAAGGGTAACGCCCAACAAAAAGCCGGCTTCAATATTGGTTCACTTCCCATCAACTACGAGAAAATTTTCCAAATTATTCTCATTGTCATCGTGATGTATCTGGCAGCGGCCATCTTCAGCTTCTTACAGCAATACATCATGACCCGAATTTCTCAAAATACCGTCTATAAATTGCGGCGCCAAATGAAGCAAAAAATGCGTCTGGTGCCAATTAAGTATTACGATACCCACAGCAACGGTGATGTTATGAGCCGGGCTGTCAACGATATGGATAACATCGCCAGCACCCTCCAGCAAAGCTTAACCCAGGCGGTTACTAGTTTTGTGACCTTCATTGGAACTTTGTGGATGATGTTTACCATCAGCTGGAAGTTAACCCTCATTGCGCTGGTAACCATCCCGCTTAGCTTAGTTATCGTTGGTATTGTTGCCCCTCGGTCACAAAAATATTTTGCGGCCCAGCAGAAGAGCCTCGGGCTATTAAATAACCAAGTGGAAGAGAATTATGCTGGTCAAATCGTTTTAAAGAGTTTCAATAAGGAAAAAGACACAATTGATAAGTTCGAAGTTCAAAACAAGAAGTACTATCAAGCTGCCTGGAAAGCACAATTTATTTCTGGGATTATCATGCCGTTAATGATCTTCTTGAATAACATTGGCTACGTCTTCGTTGCTGTGGTTGGTGGCATTCAGGTTGCGAACGGGACGGTGACGCTTGGAAATGTTCAGGCCTTTCTCCAATATACGAACCAGTTCTCCCAACCAATTTCACAACTCGCCAACTTGATGAATACCATCCAGTCAACCATTGCTTCAGCCGAACGAGTATTTGAAGTGATTGATGAAGAAGAGATGAAAAATACCAAGGCAAATCGGCCAGTTAAAGAAAATACGGATAACCTAGTTGAATTGGAATACGTCCAGTTTGGTTATGAAGATGAACTATTGATGAAAGATTACAATTTAGCAGTTAAACCAGGCCAACAGGTGGCCATCGTTGGGCCTACTGGTGCTGGGAAGACGACTATCATTAATTTGTTAGAGCGCTTTTACGATGTTAAGGGTGGCAGTATTCGCCTTAAGGGTGTTGATACCCGCGACTTAGACCGCGAAGAATTAAGATCTCATTTTGCAATGGTGCTTCAAGATACCTGGCTATTTACCGGCTCAATCTACGACAACATTAAATATGGTAGAGAAGATGCCACTAAGGATGAGATTATCGATGCAGCTAAAGCAGCTCACGTGGATGAATTTGTCCGTAAATTACCTAAGGGCTATGATACGGTGCTAAACGAATCCGCCTCGAATATTTCTCAAGGTCAGCGCCAATTGGTCACCATCGCCAGAGCATTTGTGGCCAATCCAGAGATCCTAATCTTGGATGAGGCCACCAGTTCGGTTGATACCCGGACCGAAGTTCAAATCCAGCACGCAATGAGTCAATTACTGGAGAACCGGACGAGCTTTGTGGTTGCCCATCGACTATCAACGATTCAAAACGCCGATAACATCATTGTGATGAATCACGGCGCTGTCGTTGAAACCGGAACGCATCATGAGTTGCTAGCAAAGAACGGCTTTTACGCCAACCTTTACAACAGTCAATTCTCAGACGACGTGTCGTTTGACTAGGAGGGGAGAAGCTACCAATGAAAAAAATCATCAGTTTATTATTCGCAGCTGCTTCACTAACACTGTTTCTGAGTGGCTGTGGCAAACCAACTTTGACCGTTTCAGATCATCATTTGAGTGCCAATGCCCTCGCTGTTACTGTTAAGGGCAAGAGTAACCAGGACAAAGTTCACTATGCCATTAATGGTGGCCCTAAGAAATCAGCCAAAACCCAAAACGGCGCCTTTGTCATCAGCGTGCCAACCAAGGATTATCGACAGACTGTCAAGCTAACGGCTGACGGCAAGCATCAAACTGTTCAAGTGGCAAGAGCCAAGGTGATCGCCAGTTACAGCAAAGTCCGAGCTTCGTATAACCAAGCACTGACTGGATCAGCCCTCTCCAAGAAAGACCAAAAGCTAGCGATGGGACTGGCAAAACAAGGTGCTCAATTAAAGAAAGAATCACAGGCATTGAAAGCCAACAAGTCAACGAGCATGGCCGCTATGCAGCAAAAGGCCAAGCAAGCTGCCGCCCTTCAGCAGCAAGCCCAGCAGCTTAAGCAAACCCAGGCCCAATTGGCACCGGCAATGAAACGGGCAAAGGCCAGCGTGGCCGATCAGCTACTGCCAGCCAAGCCAAAGAATGGCATTAGCAATTTAATTTCAAGCCATAAAATGACGTTAAGAGCTAATTTGCACGATGGAAAGACATTGGGAATTGCCATGATGGTTCCCGTATCCAGCTTAAAACATAAGAGGGATCTCAAGCCATTCATCATGTCGTTCTCGATCCTAGCTGACAGCGTTGGTGCAAATGCCAAGCACGTTTTAAAGGATTTCCAAAAATCCGCTAAGGCCAAGAAATCAAGTTCAACGACCGCGCCAACGTTCCATTCAAACGGCATCCAGTTTAGCTTAGGGTACTCGACCACGACACTGTATGTCTTTATTACTAAATAACCCTAATGAAAAGGATCGTCTTATGCCAAATCGGCATGGACGATCCTTTTAAACTATTCACATAAAATTACAACACAAACATCATCGCATCCCACACACAATGCAAAATCGTGCTCGGCCACAAATTCTTCGAGCGGTAAAAGACCCAGCCAAAGATCAATCCAAGCGGCAGAACTGTCAAGGCATTATTCAACCACCCCATCGCTGACAAGTGACCAACAAAATAAATTGGCAAGTGGATGCCTAAAAATAGAAGGGCTTGAATGATGTTCGCGGTCATAAAGTCGTAGCGGTGTAGTAGCCGGTTCATAAAATATCCTCTAAATATGAATTCTTCGGCCACCCCCGCAATTAGTGCAACCCCAATGAAACCGTGACGCTCACGGGTAAACAAATCTGGCATAATGGTTAGCGAATGTTGTTCATAGATGGCCGTCACCAAAAGATACCCGACAAATAAAATGAGCAATATCCAAAACAAGGTTGGAAAGTGACGATTGTACAATTTTTTACTCAACCACAGTTGAGCTTGATCTGAATGAAGCCACCAAATTCCCAGCCCAAGCCAAAGGATGGATTTGATTACCGTATTTACAATGAAGTCAGCATAATTTGCAGTAGCTGGCAGTCTGACGAGTTCATCGTATAAGTAATCTTGAACACCTAACCAAATGAGCCAGAAGATGGCGTATTTGATGGACAGATCTATGAGCCAATTAGTTTGTTTCAATATTTTCTCCCTTAACAATCATTTATTTTGTTGCTGATGGGCTAATCGACTTCACAACGCAAACTTGTCCGTTTACAGAAACAATCGACCCCGTTCTCAGTCACCTGCTTCCAATCATCTATCAGTCTATCGATTGACTTCATCTTACTCCGATTGATTTTAAATGGCGACCCTCCTTCCCAGAAGCATGCTGCCGTGAAAAAAGTTTGGATTAAACTATCAATTATCAAACTAATACTATTGAATTTTAGTACTATGCGTTGTATAGCATTCTCGAAAGGAGGGATAGTGATGAATCCACAGTTAAAAAAAGGCTTTTTGGAATATTGTATTCTGGCAGTCTTAAACAAAGGCGACTCATATGGATACAAGATCATCAAAGATGTGGAAGCAACTTTCCCAATTTCAGAATCAACGCTATATCCAATACTAAAGAGGCTAGAGAAGAACGAATACATTACCAGTCATAACGAAATATATAACAATCGTGTCCGTCGCTACTATCATTTGACGTCACAAGGCATCACCCGGACCAAAGAATTTTTAGCAGAACAAGGTCAGATCGAAGGTATTTATCAATTCGTTAGAGAGGCGTTCGAAAATGAATAAAGCTGAGTTTTTAGACAAATTACAAACTAATTTGAAACGATCGCACGTTGTGGATATCAACCGCTATCTCCAAGATTACCGCGAACTCATTGCGGATGAATCAGAAGCTCGTTCCGTTAGTGAAGATCAAGTTGTGAATGGATTGGATGATCCTAAGACAATTGTCAGGAATATCATGACTGAAGATCATCCCAAGACTCATTTTCCGACCGCGTGGTTAGTGTTACTTATTCTTGCACTAGTTATTGGCTCACCACTCTGGTGTTCCTTACTGCTACTCGGCATTATCCTCATCTTACTTGGATACTTACTGGTTTGGCTAATTCCAGCTGGGCTAATTGTCTTCTCCCTGTCAGCTTTAGTTATCGGCGCTTATGGGCTGCCAGCGGGGATTGTTTCCCTATTTAAAGTTGGCGTGGCAATTGGGGCCGCTGAGCTTGGTACTTCTTTGATTGGGTTCAGCTTGGCACTGTTAGTCGGCGCCATCTCCTGGTGGAGCATTAAGTACTTTTCAATCGCCTCAATTGCTTTTTCAAAGTGGCTCATTAGTAAATTCAAGGAGGCTTATTAAAATGTTATTGATTTGGTTAAAAGAAAACTATTGGTGAATCGCTGGTTTGTTACTGATCTTGGGTTTGGTATTATTTGTTGCTGGACTTGCATTTGGTGGCTTTAGTTTCAATATGTTTAATTATCCTGGAAATATTGATTATCGGCCTTGGTACTGGTTCTTGGGATTTTAATAAGATAAGTAAACCTTAGAAACAAAATGAGGAAAACTTCAAGATAGGTAATTCTAAAAGAAGTGATCCTCATTTTTTATTCTGATATTCAAAAGTCATTGCCACTTTAAAGGAGATAATCATGCCTGGTAGAACTCACAACCTTATTATTAATATTTTGAAATTAATTAGCTGGCTATTTTTTCATAAATTTTGCCGCCATTATTTGGGAGATCTAACCAGTTTGAATTCATCCCCCACCATTAGCAGTGTATACTTGAGTCACAATTTTATCATTAAGGAGCCTTCTATATGAAAAATACGGCACTACTAGTCATCGACCTTCAAAACGGTCTTCGAAACACGTTTAACTTTTCAAACCTTATCGACAAAATCAATCAAAAAATTGATACTTATCATAACGAAGACGCACCCGTTATCTTTATGCAACATGTCGATTCAGACTTAACATATGGATCTACCGATTGGCAAATCGTTAGCGCTGCTCATTGGTCGGCTAGTGATCGCGTCTTTTTAAAATATCATAGTGATTCCTTCTACGAAACCGGCCTGGAATCCTATTTGCATCACCTTGGTGTCACCACCATTGATGTCTGTGGTTTGCAGACAGAATACTGTATCGACACCGCAATCCGAGTCGGCCACGACCGGGGCTTTAAAATGGTCACCACGACTGGTTTGAATTCAACCTTTGATACGAACGATTTGAGTGCCCAGCAGATCATTAAGCATCACGAAGGAATTTGGAATGGGGCGTTTGCGGAGGTTGTGGGGCGTAACAATTGACGCTAATAGGCTAATTTTAAAGAATTAGATATAATAAACCTATAGGTGGTGATAATTATGATTGTCAAAACTAAAAAATATGGGAATTCAATCATGATTCCTATTCCCAAAGGTTTTGGAGTTAGCCAAGGTGCTGAATTCATAGCAGTTCAAGATGATGATGGTGCCATTTCATTCATCCCAGCTCATCACAATATTTTTGAACAGAATCCAGAATACAATGTTCGAGCTGCGCTTCAGGAAATGGCAATTCCAGATAACGGAAATAATACCGGAAAAGAAGACATTTGGTAGCCAATAAGTTCCCAACTTATGAGCTAAAACACCAAAAGCCTTTAGCATTGAGATTTGCTTCTTCAAATACTAAGGCTTTTTGTTAATTTATATGATACTATTTCACTTTTTTAAAGATTGTTCCTACTGGAATGGGCCCAATTCCAGCCCAAAAGCCCCAATAACACCACCGGTCCCAACAGTCCATAAATCACCGCCATCGCAATCTTGAGCACAGCACCATATTGGTCATCATGCATCTTAGAATAAAAAACAGTCCGATCCGCCTGAACGGCTCTTGGATTAGCGATACTCCAATCATTCTTGGCAGCTTGTTTAACGCCAAATTGCTTGATATCCTCACCGTATTGCTTAAGTCCCTGAGTCGCCAACGAATGATATGCTGGGTACAATTGCTTTCGAATACATAGCGACAGCTGGCAAATCCACGAAAGGATCAACCAAATATTAAACCCGTTCCAGTTAAAATCGAACTGGGCATTTTTGTTCAAATTGAAGAAATAACCCAGTATCAGGATAATGGCAGTTTGAAAAATAAATCGAATCGCGATTTTAAGCTTCATGATGCACCACCTCACCGCTAGTAGACTTTCCCATCTCATCGAAATATCATTTATTTCTAATTTTGAGTTACATTTAATATAAAGACCGCCACTATGAATGTCAATATATTTTGGTTTGATGATCATTATATTTTCTGTTACCATTATCTAACCGATTTGACTATGCGCTAATCACTAAATCAAAAACGAGGGATCTCAAATGACAAATAATAACCGCAGTACAAAATTAGAAAATAATCATGCTCACTCTTTGAACCCAGAAAATCAACCAACACCAAATAGCGGCCTCAAGGAAGAAACACTATCCGAAAAATACGCATCCTACAAGAGACACCCTGATGATTACCAACAACCCAACGATCTAAAAGAATGGCTAAATCGGAAGTCAACTGGTAAAGAATTATGGTAACGCAAGTTAGATCTAATGTTGATCGTATTTCCCAACAAAAACTTTGACTAATTTTCAAAATCCCCTTTGGCTACTTTAATAGCCAAGGGGATTTTAACGTAACAAAAACCATTTATTCTCACTGATCATCAAGACTTTTGGGTTCGTAAGATCAAGGCAGCCACGGCCGCTACGAAGCTAATCCAAATCATCAGCCAACTAGCAAGGATTTGAGGCAACCATGAGGCCTATTCAATAACTTATTTAGAAATATTCACTAGTCATTTTGTCGCCTCTTTGTGCCTCAACGAACTAACCAAACAATCCATTCAATCACCACAATCATTGCAACAAAGATAGCCCAAATAAGCAATGCCATTAACTTCATCTTAGGTGTTTGAACAATTCCCGCACCATCGACGCCACGAAGCCAAATCCAGCCGCTAACTCCGATGAAAATAATTGCTAACCATAAGTTTGAAATCCACCATCCTGAATGCTTCATATTGCCCACCTCCAAACTAACAATTGCTAATCTGACATTAAATTCATCCTCATAATACACCCCTCATAAGGCTTTTACCTTCAATGACATTTTTACTTTACCGTGATGTGTTACATAACAGAAAAACCGCTTATGTGCCAATAACCATTCAACACGTAAGCGGATTTTTCGAATTAATATTAAATTGGGGTAACTTATTTGGCTTCCAGCCGATGCTTTTCAATGAACTCACTAAGCCTAAACACATCTGCATCACTTAAAGTTCCGATTTTGACAACTTTTATTTTTTCACTGTTAATCGTAATTGTTTGGCCAACATCAATCCATGATGGCTTTCGTAAATTTGCTTGTTGCCAATCAACGATGTGACAATAAGCCTTCTGAATCCGCGGTGATTTACTTTGATACTTAGAGGTAATTCGAAAGACACTTAACTGCCGGCCCCTTTTAGAAATCAGAAGAACAGGTCGCGTCTTACCACCAGTCTTTTCCTTATAGGCAATGAACGCAACCAAGACATCATTAGTATCCATCATCGTCGTCATATAATCTATCCAATTCTTGAGAGTTATTGATCTTCACATTCGGAAGTGACTTGCTCATTTCCTTTATCTTAAGATTAGCTTGTTCTCGCGGAGTTAGCTTCAAGTCAAAGGGCATCCCACCAACCGCAACAATTCGCTTATAAAATGCAGTTAACGCGGTCGTTTGGTTGATCCCCAAACCATCTAATACTTCTTCAGCTTCATCCGCAAGCTGCCGATCGAGTTGAACCTGAATCCTTTTCTTATTCTTTTCGCTCACAGCCATGAGATTTCTCCACCCTTCTATTCAAGTATATCTACACCCATATTATACTACATTATGAGTTTCCATTTAATATAAATATCATTCAAATGATTTCCTTGTGAGGGATTTGACCAGATCATTGTTAAGACAGAAACACATTTCAAATTGCAATATAAAGAATTTACTTTAAATATGTTCTAAGTGTTCTCTACCCCTTCTCCCTATTACACCCACACGCCATTAAAATAGCAATTTACCCCACTTACTGCTGTTAAGAAGAAAATCCCCCTTTAAATAGTATGTTCGCTATAATGTAAGTGAAACCATTTAAACGTATGATTGGTTACCATATTTTAAGGGAGTGCGATCATTTTGAATAAATCCATTAACTGGAAAGCAGCAATCATTGCAGGCGGTGTCGCTGGTGTTGTTTCAGGGCTCGTTAAATTGGGCTGGGAAAACGTGTTACCACCACGGACACCCGCTCGGAATAAAACCAATCCACCACAGCGACTGTTGGAACAATTTGGTATTCCGGCAACAATCACGCATTCAACTTACACGTATTCAGAACAACAATTGCCTTGGGTAAGTTACATGATTCATTTTGGCTTCTCAACTTCGTTTGCCGTTTTCTACACCGTTGCTGGCCGTTACGTACCATTTATTCGATTAGGTCAAGGGACCTTATTCGGGCTTGGCATCTGGGGCGCATTTCACCTTGGCGTGATGCCCGCAATGGGAACCGTACCCGCACCCAAAGACCAGCCAGCTGAAGAACACGTTTCAGAAGCACTCGGCCACATAGCTTGGATGTGGACTAACCACATTATTAGCGACGCCCTGTATCAACAGCTCACATCAAAGCACAAACAGTAAATTTAATATTTTGGAGGCAGGATTCAATGGTAAAAATTGGCGTTATTTTAGGATCAGTTAGAAGCAAGCTTGGCGAATCGATCTTTAATTACTTACAATCAATGTATTCAGACACTGCAGACGTTCAGTTTGACTGGATTAAGTTAGATGACTTTCCATTAGAACCCTATCATCACGATGAGACACCGTTATCTGAAGGGATTCAAGACTTAAAGGTTAACGAAAAGCGTTGGCTTAATCAATTAAATCATGAGGATGGCTACGTGATCGTGACACCGGAATATGACCATGCCATCCCTGGCACTTTAAAGAATGCCCTGGATTATGTCGGTCCAGAAGTTGATCGCAAACCTGTTCAAATTATTTCCTATTCTTACTATAGCGATGGTGGCATGCTAGCAGCGGAATCGTTTGTAGAAATCCTACAAATGTTGAAAATGATCGTGTTGCCAACGCCAGTTTTACTGTGGAACGCCAATGATAACTTTACGCCAGCCGGCCATTTAATTTTGGATGCCAAAAACAGTGATCATTTTGCTGACCGATTAGATGACGCCTTTCATGAGATTAGTTTTTACACGAAGCTGTTGCATGAGCATCCGTTTAAGTGAGCACTTCGCATATGCAAACAAATCTACCCAACAAAACCACCTTCATCCCCAGCCCACCAGTCAACGAACACGAGATTTTCCGGGCAATGCAGCTCTATCCAGATAACGCCAAGGTCTACCATCCTCACGGAACAATTGACGCCACATCAGTCTTCTGGTTAAATAAACTTCACCCTAACGCCTTAAACTTTGCGGCATTTGTGGATCCTAAGGCCAGTGAACCGTTGGTATTATCAAAACGAATTCTCGGCGATATTCAAAAGCTAGCATGGAAATTTGATGTCAACCGCATCATCACCAGCGACTATGCACCTCAGCACACATTTAATCAGTGGTTAACTCACCAGGGGTTCAGATTGACCGAAAAAGCCGTTCAACCAACGCTAAGGCTTTCTGAAGTGACCATTCCAGAGCCTGATAAGCCTTTGGATGGCCAGCTATTAACAGCTGCCCAGCTTTTGACCCAAGAAAACTTATGGCAGCAGATTGCACAATCTAGTTTAAGTCATTATCAAGCCCAACACCCAAATAATCCGGTCGCTAACATTTCGCTTAATGACTGGCAGCAACTACTATCCGCAAATTTAATCCCCCAAGCACCCGTTGTCCTTCTCGACGCGGATAACCATTTTGAAAGCACTTGTTTTCTCTATCAGCAAGCAAAGGGGCAAGCCATGCTTAATTATCCAGCTGAAGCTAATAATGGCAAACTAATGGTCCTGGTTAATGCGCAACTCCACTGGTTAAAGTCCCATTACCAGGCAGTCACGCTTAGCCTAAGCTCAAATGATCATTTGGGATTGCAGATCTATCATGAATTTCTCTTTGAAAATTCACCGGTTTACGAGACTTATATGAAAATTGTGCAGCATTAGTTAGTTGTTATTGAACCTATCCATGGGTGGTTAACTATCTCAACCCCGTTATAAAGTTTATATTGATTTTGATTCTCAAATTACTCACAAGGGAGGCCTTAGCGATGGGTTCAAGTGGAAACGTCTTTAGCAGTGGTGTCATTGGATCACCAGGCTTTGACGTCACTAAATGGTTTACCAATTCAAATCGCCACGAGTTTATCTTACAATCAACCAAGTCATTTAAAGCCAGGCCATATCATACTGGTGATTCCCCCGTAACCTATTATGTTGCCATGATCAATGGCGATCGCGTGATGCTCACCAAACAGGGCGTGCTTGCGCCAAACACTCATTATGATTTAACTAAATCAATCACTGTAAAAATTCCAGTAACTGGTAAGAGCCAAACTTTTTCATATGTCAGTGATTACGGCTGGATTAACACAACGAAGTGATTCTGAATTTCCAGTCTATTCATGTGACAGCAACCTACTAAGGGGCCCTTGTTCTGTGTTATTTCACACAACAAGAGCCCCTTGTCTATTTTATTCAACATGGCTGAACGTCTCTCTCACTACAACGTAACTTCCAGCAATCATAATCAACGTCGCCACAACTAGTTGTAAAGTAACGCTCTCTCGTAAAAAAATGACCGCGATAAGCGTTGATAAGAATGGTGAAACCGCGTAATAAGCACTGGTTCTGGCAGCACCAATATAACGCTGCGCTAATATATAAAAGAAGATACTGATCCCAAAGGAAAGAAAGCCTAAGACCAGTGCAACAACCATGACGGATAGTGCTGGCCAATTTTCGTGGTCAATAAACGCCACAATTAAAGTTCCAATACCAACTCCAAGCCCTTTGACGATCACAATTTGAATTGGGTTCTTATCAGATAATACCCGGGTAAAATTATTCTCCAACCCCCAGCAAAAGGTTGCGAGAATTACTAAAATGGATCCCCAATTAATTGCTAAGTCACCTACACCACTGATACTTAGAACACAGCTGGCAACAAATACCAATAAAACGCCTAGCCACAGCCGGCCACCTACTTTTTCATGAAAGAACAAAAACGCCAGAATCGTCGTTGCGACCACTTCGAAATTTCCAAGTAGTGAAGCACTTGCCGCGGTGGATAAGTCGATCCCAACGTTCATGAAAATCCCGGCTAAAATGTTCACGATGATCACTGCAATCAACGTGGGAATATCCTTGTTCACTAATGATTTTTCAGCTTTCATATCCGGCAACAACCAATATAGCATTGGTAAGATGAGCACCATTCCCACACCAGTCCCGATATACAACAACGCTGATAGCATGATTGGCGGGCAACTATGCAAAACAACTTTGGCAATTGGGGGATATAAAGCGTATAGGAGAGCGGAAAGCAATGCGATGCCAACCGCTCTTTTAGATTGAGAAGCAGTTAAGGACTTCAAGTTAAGATCTCCAGTTTAATGATATTAATATCTGAATAGCACAGTTTCATCATACCCAAAAGAACTTATATTATCTTGTTAGCCTTAAGCAATTATGAACTGTCCGTTACTACTTTGCCGAAATGTGAAATTGACCTTTTCTGAGGGGCTGAATTGTATATGGCTTACCAAACACCGCCATTGCTCTTTGCAAAGCATTCAGGCTAACGTTTAATTGGCCACTTTCAATCTTAGCAAGCTGACTTTGCCTCATACCAATTTTCCCAGCCAATTCCTTTTGGGTCATATTCATGTGCTGTCTTTGAAGCCTAATCGTATAAGCGGCATCAGCATTTGCTGGCAAAGTAATCGCTTCGTTAAGGGGCGTTCCCTTTTCCTCAGCCTCGATTAAATCTGCAATTTCTTCATTGGTTAATGGTCGTTCAAGTGCTTTTCCAAAAAAATCAACTTCTCGGATACCGATTTTATCCAAAATCATGTGCTGTAATTCTATCGAGGCGTATTGATAACTTTCTGAATCGACCGGATTACTTTGAATTTGATTGTCTAAATAGTCTATTCTTGCAAGAACTTTACGCTTCGTCATTTAAAAATCCCTCCGTTAGGTAAATATTTACTAACCACATACTGGCTAGCTTCTGTATCAAAGATCATCAATTGCTTAGTCCGCTGCTTTGCTCCTAAATGAAGATAAAAGTTTTCTGTGCCATCACTCTTGCTAGTCAAAGCGACAAAACCTTCAAACCCATCATTAGAAAATGAATCCATCATGACAAATGCCATTAACATTGCACCATAACCCTGTCCTTGATATTCTTTCATAACCTCAATACTTTCAATCCGATTATATCGACTACTGAATTCACGAGAAAATTTTACCAAGCCGACTACTTTCCCGTCTATCAATAGTCCAACAATCCGTTCACGCGGATCATTAACTTGCCATTCAAAAATAAATCCATCTGTTGTGACGGTGTCTAGCTGATTCGTAAATTCCTTAAAAGCGGGTGCTTTCATAGTGATATTATAGCAAAATATTCCATATTTGAATATTAATGTGATGTTCTTAGACAATGTGAATAATCTTGCTTCCTCCTCAATCTATACATACGAAAAAAGCGGCCGATTTATTGGCTGCTTACTGGAAATGCTTATATCGAAAGTACTTATACCCAATTTTACGATCAAAAATAATTCCCGACAAACCACTGTGATTTGCCATGAACAGATAAATCAACAATGCCACTAGGCCAAAGACACAGCAGAATACAAAAGCCGTAATCAAGCCAGCTGGCACATACAGTTGGTGAATTCCCATTGCTAATGCGATGACAATCGCAAAGAAAATAATATTAACTAGAACCGTTACCCTCAACTTTCCAAACGGTACATGGAACTCACGACGAACCTCGCCATAACTTAGCAAAATAACGAAGCCAAAACCAATTGCCGTTGATAAAATGGCGCCGAATCCCTGCATCAAAATAACCAGTGGTGGCTGGAACAAAAGTTTGGCGACCAGGCCAACACACAAATAGTACATGGCTTTTTTACTGTAATGAAGTGCTTGAAGTAAGGTTAACCCATTGATTGCAAGCCCGAGAATCAAGCTCTGAACAATATTCCAGAAGAGATAATCGCCACCTAGTGTGCTAAAGCTGAAGAAGATCCCGTTAATTTCATAGGATAGCGCGCCTAAGATCGCAACGATCGGTAATAGCGTGAATAGTAACATATTGATATTTTGAAAGATAAGCTTGCCAATGTCAGTATCCCTAGCAGCCAAACTATGTGCTAACAGCGGCAAAGTGGTCTCGGCAACTGCCAACGCCAGCGAAACAACAACCGTCGTAATCTTCGTTGGATTGGCTGAAAACAACGTATAGATATATTGGGTGTACACAGCAGAATAGTGCTGGACGCCCTCCATAACCTGCTTAAAAAATAACTGGTCAATTAATTGACTAAGCGTAATGCCTGAACCAACGATCACAAACGGAATTGACTCATAAGCAATCATCTTAAAAATGCTTTGAATGCTTGATAGGTCATAAGGCTTACTTTTCGCAGCCATTTTCGCATAGGTGGCCGATTGCTTTTTATAGTAGATTCCTAAATAGAGATAACTGGCTACCGCACCAACAAAAGCTGCCATAACGCTAAGGTACACCGCCTCAACGTAGCTGCGGTGGAGCACATAAATGACCACGTAAGTCGATACCAGAATGAAAACAATCCGAATAAATTGTTCCCAAAGTTGGGATACCCCATAGGGCTTCAAATCTTGATTACCTTGAAACCAACCTCTAATACTGCTCATTGAAGGTAAAATGACGATTGCTGGAACTAGTACCCGAATGGAAGTGACAGCACTACTAGTGGAAACAACCGGACTATTTTTGGCAATAATTGGGGCAATCACCCACAAAATTGCGCCACAAAGGATCCCGGACATGAGCATCACAAGGGATCCCACTTTCGCTAATTGTTTAGAATCCAAAAACTTATTTTCACCATTATAAATAGCCACTCGCCGAGCAATGGCGGAAGGAAAGCCAGCCGTGCCAAGCGCAATAAACAGGCCATATGGATTGTACGATGCATTAAATAGCGCCATCGCAACGCTCTTATGTGCCGGTGAGCCAATCATATATAGCCATGGAATTAGATAAACAATCCCAAGTACCCGTGAAAAGATACTGCCAAAGGACAGCCAGAAGGACCCGGACATGATTTTCTTGTTCATAAGTTGAGATACACACTTTCTAAATAAGGATAACTGTTTACTTTGATTATAGTGTAAATGTCTTTAGTTTACCCTGTATTATTAGAGTAAAGTTATTAATCATAAAAACGTTGTTCTGTAAAATAAAAAGAGACAATTAAACATTAATTATAGCAGGAATCATTTATTGTTGGGCAACTTTTGGGGATTAATATTTTTCTTATCCTATCTCACTTAAAAAATAGTTAAGTATCCAATTTGTTGTAAACCCCAATAATACTTCCCTTGTTACTACAAAACAACAATAATAGTCCGTAGAATCAGCTTTGGTCACGGAACGCTTGAATATGATGATATGAAACAACCGATAGCAGGATCTATCCCTACGTATGTGGGGAATACCCAAAAATAATTCCCTTTACACTACAAGCCACAGGATCACCCCTACATACGTGGGGAATACATCGCCCTTGCTGCTGTGGCAACCTTAGTAAGAGGATCACCCCTACATACGTGGGGAATACAACCTTCCACTGCCCCCGCCGTCATCCGCCCGAGGATCACCCCTACATACGTGGGGAATACGTCATTGGCTTGGTACGTGAGGGTTAACGTTTAGGATCACCCCTACATACGTGGGGAATACTTGCAATAATGACACAAAGCCTTTGCAGTTTCGGGATCACCCCTACATACGTGGGGAATACATGATCCTGGAAGATCCAGAGGACATCGAGATGGGATCACCCCTACATACGTGGGGAATACCCTTGTAAATACGATTTACATTCCGTGCATTGAGGATCACCCCTACATACGTGGGGAATACGCCCATGTCATCATCTTGGTGCAGCCGCAGTTGGGATCACCCCTACATACGTGGGGAATACTAATCGTGAAGCAAACGAGCTACTAACGGGCTAGGATCACCCCTACATACGTGGGGAATACTTTTGAGCCTTTGTGTACTCTTGCTTTGCCATAGGATCACCCCTACATACGTGGGGAATACTCTAACTTCTTTTCAGCATAGGGTGCTGGACTAGGATCACCCCTACATACGTGGGGAATACCGTTGCTGTCCAGGCGCTAATGTCGCGGCAAAAGGATCACCCCTACATACGTGGGGAATACTTTTGGTCTGCTTACTTCAAGTCGGCATACCAGGGATCACCCCTACATACGTGGGGAATACATTTCCAACGCCAAGGCTTCCAAAGTGCTAGCGGGATCACCCCTACATACGTGGGGAATACTTTGATGATTGCTGGTTTTGTCGCTTTGCTTTGGGATCACCCCTACATACGTGGGGAATACGATAATCTTTCAGTGATGGTAGGTCGCCTAAAAGGATCACCCCTACATACGTGGGGAATACTGAAAAGGCAGACGACTCTATCAAAGCCAAAGGGGATCACCCCTACATACGTGGGGAATACCTGGTACAAAAGCATTCTGCTTCCCTATAAGTAGGATCACCCCTACATACGTGGGGAATACATTCGGCGAAAGTTTTAGCTGGCATCCCCAATAGGATCACCCCTACATACGTGGGGAATACACTAAACAAATCCCGCCATTACACCATTCTCAAATCCACAAATAACCATTTTTCATCAACTTCGATTTAACTCAGATAGCATTTAAAAAATAGCACAATCCCTTCAACTGATCAATCAACATAAATAGGCCGCGGAAATTCATTCCCAATTAAGTGATTAGACTAACCAGAAATTTTCTCCACGACCTACATCAATTTATTCTTCGCTCACATTTGCGCTTTTTTGAATCTCTGGCGACAAGTCGTACATCTTTGCCGCTTCTGTCAATAAGGCGTGGTATGCATACGCGCCATCTCGATATGGTTCAACGACCACTTCATCAGCAATCTTTGAGAACGGCTTTTTGCCATCCTGCTTTTGAACAGCGTCCAAATCCGCTATAATTTTCTTCTCAACATCGGAATAACTACCTACGATTTGTTTCGTTTGCAAACTGCCACGAATAGAAATTTTGTTCATATAAATTCCTCACAATCTGTCGGTTTTATTTGATGCGCGTATATTGCCTTAACACTTCTCACGCAATATATCTAACTCTATCATACCAAATTATTCCATCCAAATATCATCTAGTTTTTCAAATGCTATAAAATTCATTCGCTTATTTTTTAAACAGCTAAATAGTGTTAATAACATAGCAAAAAATCGTCTCTTGAACCACCAAATAACATCATTATTTTGTAAGTAATGTCACTATCTTGCATGGTGCCGGGTACATATTTACCCCCATATTTACAGATGGTATACTGTTGGAAGGGCTTACGATAGCCTAGAAAGAGGCTTCTTCTCATGAAACGGTTACCATTACAAATGACATTTTTTTCACAGGTCCATCCTGTAGCCTCAACCATTTATTTTACCGAATTAATCGTCTGCTTACTCCTATTCAATCACGTTATTGTTGCCCTGGCAGAAATCGTCAGCTTGATTATTTGCGGATTCTATTATCTAGGAGTCAAGTCAATGACCCAACAATTAAAGTTCGGCGGTTCTTTTCTAATCATGATCCTGTTCTTTAATACGTTACTTAACCAAAAATTCCAACCAATCCTGTGGCACTTTCACTGGGGCGTAATAACCTATAAATTCTCATACCCCGCATTTTTATATGGAATGGCAATGGCCATCGTGCTAATTTCGATGCTTTTTATTTTTGCTCTCCTAAACAAGATTCTAACCCCTAACCGGTTAATCTATGTATTCTCCCCAATTGCGCCCAGGCTGGCAATGCTTGTTTCCATTTCATTTAGCCTGGTTGCCAATTTCATCATTAAATTCAGGCGACTAATAACTTTGCAAAAAACGCGAAATGTCGATACTACCAGTGGTTCATTGATCATCCGTACCAAAAAAGTTCTCCACATATTTGAAATTATGCTCCAAGATTCTCTGGCTTCAGCAATGGAGACCGCTAACTTGATGGATGCCCGAGGCTTTGGGTCAACTAAGCGGACGCACTATCGGTCGTATCATTGGCAGGTTGCGGATATCTTTTTCATTTCAACTTCAACATTACTATTACTAGTTACCGTCTATATCCGGTGGTTGAAGATTGGCTGGAGTGGCTCAGTGGCTAACTTTACGACTATCTTCCAGCCTACCGACGTGCTGCCAATTGGCTTTTTACTCGTTCTATTTTTATTACCAATAATTTCTGAAGGGATCTACCGCGCATGCACAAATTAGTTTCCATTAAGAACCTTTCATTCGCATATCCCGATCAACCTGACAAGGTCTTGGATAACATCAATTTAACCATTTATCCTGGTGATTTTTTGATGATTGCTGGTAATACTGGCAGCGGCAAAACAACCCTCCTTAATCACCTAAAAAAGGAACTGATGCCGCTTGGCAACCGTCAGGGACAAATTCTCATCAACGATACCCCAATTGACAATCTATCTAAATTAGAAAGTGCCCAAACCGTTGGCTACGTTGCTCAGGATCCTCAACTCCAGCCAGTCATGTCAAAAGCCATTGATGAATTAGCCTTTCCACTTGAAAACATTGGCTGTCCCAGCAATGAAATTGAACGCCGAATTACTGAGTTAACAAATTTCCTAGCGCTAGACCAATCATTAAATCGCGCTATCAACGAGCTTTCTGGTGGTCAGCTGCAACTCGTTAACTTGGCATCCGTGCTGATTTTACGACCCAAATTAATTTTGTTAGATGAACCTACTTCTCAACTAGATCCCCTAACTGCTCAGACCTTTCTTAACGTATTAAGTCGAATTCAACAAGAGCTTGGAATTACGATCGTGATCACGGAGCACCGACTGAGTACCATTTCTGGATTAGCGAACCGAATGATCTTACTTCAAGACCATACCATTAGCTTTGATGGTTCCCCAACCAAGGGAATTGAAAAGATGTTCCAAGATGAGCGGTTGAGATACTTTATCCCCTCAATTCCAAAACTCTTTTTAACTAATCACATCCCGATTTCGACCTTACCAATTTCAGTTTCTCAAGGGCAAGCGGCGATTCAAACAGATCACTTAAAGTTTACGGCTGCAAAACCCAAACAATCCCTTTTAAGTGAGACAAGCAAACCACTATTGCAAGCTAAGAACATTTCCTTCACATTCGATCAAACTAGAAACGTCATCGATCACCTTAACTTAACGGTTAACCGTGGTGATTGGCTGTCAATTATCGGCAAAAACGGTTCCGGTAAATCTACCTTATTATCCTTACTAATTGGCCTAACAACGCCACAACACGGCAAAATCCGTTTTGAAAACCAACTTGTCTGGAAATTGAAAACTGTCGATCGAATTAAAAAGATTTCGTTTCTTTCACAAACCCCGAGTCTCCAGTTCACCGCAGACAGCGTTCGCCAAGAACTGGTAGTTCAAGCAGATCAACTGCAGTTATCCGACCCGGCTTCAGCAATCAAGCGGGTTACTAAGCAATTTAATCTCACTAAGATCCTGGATCACAATCCATTTGACATCAGTGGCGGCCAGCAGCAATTACTTGGACTGGCAATCGCCTTAATGGCAACCCCTGATCTCCTTATTTTAGACGAAGCAACTAAGGGACTCGACCCCTACACCAAAGTCTTTATTGGCAAAATTCTAAAGCAATACCAACAAGACGGGGTTACAATAGTGATGGCCAGTCACGATATGGAGTTTTGCGCCGAATTTTCAGATCATTGTGCGTTTATGTTCGATGGTCACCTTAACACATTACTGTCGACCACGGCGTTCTTTGCGAATAACTTTTTCTTTACAACCCCAATCAATCGAATTGTCCACGATCAGGTTCCCAGCGCCTTGTTATTTGACGATATCAACCTGGCATCTGAAGGGAGGTGATCATGAGTTGAAAAAAATCATGGATTTTACCTATGTTTACCGGCTACTTATCGCTGTTGTAATCATGGCAGCCTTTCTTGCCTTAGTTTTATTATTGAAGGGTCAGCACTACTTATTATTTAGCTTTATGATTTTAATCTGCAGTATTTTACCGGCCTACTGGCAATTCGAGCGCGATACCGTCAGTACCCAAACGTTGATGTTCATCGCCGTCCTGATTGCGTTAGCAGTTGCCGGCAGAGTCCCACTCGCTGCAATCCCTAGTGTTCAAGCAGCCAGCTTTGTCATTATTTTAAGTGGCATTAGCTTAGGGCCTGAACTGGGATTTATCACCGGGTCAACCACCGCCCTGGTTTCAAACATGTTTCTCGGCCAGGGACCGTGGACACCTTGGCAGATGGTTGCTTGGGGGTTAATGGGATTAACTGCTGGTTTGCTTACAAATACTAAAATCAGTCGAAGCTTAATCTTTATGATCGTTTTCTCGTTTGCCTGGGGATTTGTATTTGGCTGGATCATGGATCTCTGGTACGCCCTAGCCTACGTATCACCATTAACAATTAAAAGCTTCCTATTAGCTTATGCATCAAGTTTTCCATTTGACCTTAACCATGCGTTGTCAAACGCCGTGTTAATTGCCCTATTTTACAAAGGGTGGCTGAAACTATTTAGTCGCTTAGTCAAAAAATATCGAATATTACCTACCAAATAATTTAAATAAAGGAATGACTCATTCATGAAGTTTACAAGTAAGTTACTATTAATTTCTGCTTCTACGCTATTAACTTTTGGTGCCGTTAGTCCGGCCATTACTGCTGGGGCTGCCAGTGTCAAAACTGCTAGCCGTAGTTACCAAAATACCAAAATTAAGGCCAGCTATCGTTATGCTAAAAAGATGTTAGCTGAAAATAAAACTGGTTTGTCTGGCAAAACTGCCTATATCTTCAATAAAAAAGCATATCCAACAACTGGGGCTGCCGGCGGTTACGCTGACTTCTTACTCAGCTTAAAGGGCTGGGGCTACAAATTTACAACTAATCAAAAGAAGCGCGTGGCCTCAAGCCTGGTTCTTAACAGTAAGAGTACGCCCGCTGATTTAGCCAATGCCATTGAAGGCCTCAAGTCGATCGGTATGAACCCAACTAATTTCCGGCGTTCAGGAACCAAGAAAGCCGTTAACTTAGTTTCTGTTTTATATCGCAAATCAATGAACAAGCAAACGGTTAACGTTCAAAGCCAAGTTTTACTTGCCCTCACGATGAGCTCATCATTTAAACGACCAGCAAACGCAAAGTTCTCAACCACTAGTTTAAGTAATGCGATTGTTAAGAACCAACAGAGCAACAATGGCTGGGCATATAATAACCAGGTTGCGAGCGTTGATTCAGACACAACTGCAATGGCCGTTACTGCTTTAGCCCGTGGCAAGGCCAACACAAGTGCCACGACCAGTGCCATCACCAAGGGGCAATCATACTTGAAAGACGCTGTTTATCCTTCAGGCGCCTATGGCTACACCTTCAATGGTAAGAATATTCCAAATGGTAACTCAACCGCTGAAGCGATCATCGCCTTATCAACTAAACAAAATACATTGAAATACGTTAACGGTACCAGTAAAACTGGCCAAACAGCTTCACCACTAGCCGCAATGTTCACTTATGTTAATAAGACTGGCTCAGTTAAAGGTGCAGTTAGCCAAGTAATCGGCGTTGGCCAAATCAACTTAGCAACTGCTGCATACCGGCAAGCATTAAACCACAAATCTGTTTATACCATCAAATAATTTACGCAGGACAGCTCCTCTAGGCAGAAGTCTGCGCGTAAGCACCTCAGAAACAAATTCCAAACCCAGGAATTTCTTCCTGAGGAGACTTACACTCCGACTTCTAACCGCCTGGATCCGCTCACTCAACTAAGGGGGAAGGGCTTCTATGAAAAAGGGACGCATCGTTGGCATTATTTTGGCTTTTATTTTAGTAGTCGGAATTGGCTTTGGTGTTCAGCAGGTCATGTCAACCAGAGCTGATCACAAACCGGTTTCTGCCATCTCACCCAAGTCGGCTGCTTCATCATCAAGTCAAGCAGCCAGCAAAAGCTCAAATGTCAAACCAAATTCTAAACAACATCATGCCAAGAAACAGTCACATCAGCCTAAGACCTCTTCAACAACTCATCATTCAAATAGTACCAACAGTACCAATAACAGTTCTGTCGTGAAGTCCGCAGCGAGTTCAAACCAGCCTACTCAGGATAAAGTAACTACTTCAACTAAATTCCAGGCAGCTCAGACTACCAAACGGTCAAATACAAGTCCTGCTAGGAAAAATCACCGTGCTAAAAAAGCCGCTGCCAAAGATAATTCGATTGGCACCGCTTATATCAAAGTCTCTGGTTACAAAAAAACGTTATACGCTGGCCATGTGAAGATTAGTAAGTCTGCCACTGCATTTTCTGTGCTTCAACAGACCCATTTAAAGCTTGTTTACCAAAGCAGTCCCCACGTTTATGTCAGCTCAATCAATGGTTTGAAGCAAAATGATATTAAGGTCGGCAGCGGCTGGATGTACTCAGTTAACAGCAAATTTGTCGACAAGGGCGCTGATCAGAAGCGAATTACCCCTGGTGATAAAGTTCACTGGTACTTCTCAGTTAACGGCCTCAATGGCAAATAATGAATGAAAAGGTGAGTTCTTGTGAAAAAGGCAATTTTTATCGGCGCAATCGGTTGTGGCAAAACCACGCTCATTCAACGGATGGATAAGTTAAAGATTAAATACAATAAAACGCAAACACTTGAGTTTCACTCAAACATTATTGATACGCCCGGTGAATACGTAGAGCATCGTGCGATGTATTCAAATTTAATGACTTCAGCAATTGATGCCGATGTGGTTGTTCTCATGCAAAGTGCCACCGATCCCCGAATTGTTCTACCAACTGGGTTTAGTACCATGTTCACCAAGCCAACCGTTGGAATCGTGACAAAGATCGACGCTGCCACGCCTCACCAAGTTAAGCTAGTTAAGGACCGGCTAATTGATGCCGGCGCCAACAAGGTGTTTGAAATATCCGCGGTGACCGGGAAGAACGTCGATGCAGTTACCGACTATCTAAATAATTAGCAACCCTGAATCGGGGTAAATGACGTTATGATTCTGAACAAGGTCCCGATCCAACTGCTACTCAGGGCTAACCTGAATTTCAACCAAAAATGCGTTGAATCAGAAATTGATTTTCTGACTCAACGCATTTTTGTTATGCATAAACAATTATTATTCAAGATAAATCTTTCTCAGTCTTTCACAATCTATATCTGACAGGCCAACAACATCCCTTAAGTACGCCTGAATACCACCAAATTCGTAGTTAATAATCGCCATCGCCTGATCCAAATAATCAATTGAAACTGACGACAAATCTTTAAGCGACGCAATGAATGAACGATTCATATGCGCTTTTTTTGCTAACTCGATCCGGTGGTTAATCCGGGGAACCGAAAACTTATTCGTTAACAAGTAGTCTGTCCGGATAATTTCAGGGCTAACCCCAAGGGCACTCAACAGCAGTACCGTCAGCATCCCCGTTCGATCCTTCCCTGCTGAACAGTGATATAAAATCGTTTCATTTACCCCACTATTGATCAAGCATGAAAAGAATTGTTGGTAGGCACGCTGCGGTTGCTCATTAACAACCAGCCGGCGATAGGCATAAAGCATTCTTAAATAACCGCTATGCGGATCCTTAGAGTACGCCTTCTGCAGTCGCTGGTTAGTTGTCCGGCTCTCAGTTTCATCGTTATCAAATAACGGTAAAGCAACGAATTTCATCCCATCAGGAATTCTGTCTGGAAATTCTTTGCTCTCTGCTTTTGAACGGAGATCAACGTCAACCGTAATACCATAATCTAGAAGGGTCTGCTGATCACCTTCAGAAAGTTCTGAAAGATCACCAGCCCGGATTAGTTTATGCCACTTCGTCATTCGGCCATCAAGGGTTGGGTAGCCACCAAGATCGCGAATATTGACGCTATGAGAAACTTCAATATGTCGATTAGCCACCACCATTTTTAGCCCTCCACGAAATTTAACTTACTTTGGCCAAATATTGCTGTATGGAACTCCACCAGTAATTGGTGCCCCTAAATGGGATTTACCTGTAGCGAGTTCCTCTGGCCACATCGGATCCACAAAAAGCTTACTGCCAACAGCCATTAAATCAGCGTGAACATCTTCCAAGCTAGCTTTAGAATTAATGGCGCCAGACGCCATCAATGGTAGTGACTGTCCAACTGCTTTTCGGAAAACATCCGGCATTGAAAATGCTTGCAACTTATCACTCGTCAACGGTAATTGATTATACTGATGAAGCGACAAGCTGAGGTAATCAATGCCAACTTCCTTGAGAACCATTGCCAACATCAAGTTATCCTTGATCTTCAAGCCACCAGCTTCAACTTCTTCTGGTGACATGCGATAACCGATAATAAATGGCTTCGGTGCCAATTGTTTAGCGACCGCCTTCACTTGATTTACGAGGAAAATTGGAAACTTCATTCGCTTAGCAAGTGACCCACCAAACGAATCTTGACGTTGATTCGATAACGGTGACATAAACTGTTGAATCAAGAAGGTATTAGCACCATGGAGCTCGATGCCGTCAAACCCAGCCTTGATTGCCCGTCTAGTTGCAGCCGCAAAATCATCAATGATATCGCTGATCTGCTCAGTTGTTAATTCTGTCGGGGTATCAACATTTCCATGAGTAGCTTTAATGGCACTTGGCGCCACAACGGGGTGGCCCTGAGTAATGTGCCCATTTGTCATTCGACCAGCGTGAACCAATTGAAGGATTGCCTTGCTGCCGCTGCTATGAATTGCCTTGGCTAGTTGCGTAAGACCAGGAATCTTTTTGTCATCAGCAACACTAATTGAACCATAGTCTGTGTTCCCCGACGGTGAAACATAAGCGGACCCAACAATGTCCATGCCAACTTTTGATGCATGCTGTTGATGAAAAACAATATCATTAATGCTGACACTGCCATCAAATAGAGACGATTGGATATTCAACGGGGCGAGAACGATTCGATTATTCAATCGGCAATCTTTCTTGATTTGATAATCATTCAAAATTTGTTCTAATTGCATAATACAGTTCTCCACCTTTACGTTCTTGTGATTTTTGGAATATCAAAATCCAACAGATCGTGAAGCTTTTCAATTACTGCTTTGAGTGCTGATTCTACTTCTGAAACTTCGCCGATTATGACCACTGAACCACTAAACCGATCAATAAACCCTAGGGTTACATTACTTGACTTAGTGGCAATATCACCCGCAATAATTGATGCTTCACTTGGCGTAATTGTCAAAATTCCAATGGCATTCTTATCAGCTTGCAGGCCAAGCTTTTCATAAATATCAGATGTAGGGTTGGCAACGATGTGAGCCAGCGTAACCTGTTTACCAGGAACGTATTCTTGAATGCTCCGTTCAATATCTCTAGCCATTTTTACCACCCCATCCTGTTTTTCATCAGTTCAACCGATTACTTTTGCCGTCTCACGAGCAATAATTAATTCTTCATCAGTTGGAATCACAACAACTTTCACTTTACTATCTGAAGCTTGAATTTCGATATCATTTGCTTGATTCTTTGCTTCGTCTATCTTAATGCCTAAATATTCAAGTCCCTGACAAACCCGGGCCCTGATTGGTGCTGAATGTTCACCGACACCCGCTGTAAAGGCTAATACCTTCAAACCACCAAGGTCAGTCGTGTAAGCACCAATGAATTGCTGGATTTGATGTGCGTAGACATCAAGTGCCAGCTTGGCTCGTTTATTGCCGTCAGCCTCTGCTTTTAAGACATCCCGAATATCATTTGAAACCCCAGAGATCCCTAACACACCAGACTCATGGTTAAGCATGCTTCTGATATCTTCAGAATCCAAGTGTTCTTTTTCTTCGAGAAACGGTAGAATTTCTGGATCAATATCACCAGATCGGGTTCCCATCACTAGCCCAGCTAGCGGGGTAAATCCCATTGAGGTATTGACCGATTTACCATCCTTAATTGCACAGATACTACAGCCATTCCCTAAGTGACAAGAAATGAGCTTGTCAGCTTCCTGCTCACCAAACCGATCAGCAACAACGCTATAAATATATTGGTGTGATTGGCCGTGGAATCCATAACGGCGAATATGATACTTTTCAATATACTTGTACGGTAAGGCGTATGTGTATGCCTTTGGTGGCATTGTGCTATGAAACGACGTATCAAAGACAGCAACTTCTCGCGCTTCTGGCAACAACTTCTCAAAGGCTTCAATTCCTAATAAATTAGCTGGATTATGCAAGGGAGAAAGCACTGATAATTCAGAAATTCGTTTGGCAACGTCATCGTTTATCTCAACGGACTGCGTATAATAGTTTCCACCATGGGATACTCGGTGGCCAATCCCAACAATTTCTGATTTATCCTTAATAACACCACTTTCGTTCAACGCTTTGATAACCAGTTCAGTTGCTTCGGTATGATCCTTAACGGACTCGGTAGTGTCATGTTTAGCACCATCTTCTGTCTGATAGGTAAATACAGCGTCTGAATGACCAATTCGATCGACCATTCCGTGAATCATAACCTGCTCATCAGGCATCAAATATAGTTTAAACTTCAGCGATGAACTCCCAGCGTTGATTGCAAGAATTTTCTCTACCATACTGTGCTTCCTCTCCGTCTTTAATTTAATTATTTGATGACTTTATCATAAATTGCTTTCAAATCATCATCAGTTGGTACGACAGGATTTCCTGGGAAAGTACCATCCTTCTTTGCATCAGCAACCACAACGTCAGTCTTCTTTTCAGCTTCGGCAGGATCGATACCAAATGCTCGTAACGTTTGTGGGCAATCCATTTGAACCATCATTTGACGAATCTTAGCTGCAATTCGTTGAACGGCGATTCGGTCACTCATTCCCTGTGATACCAAGCCAGTCTTCTTAATTGCTGCACCGTACTTGTGTAAAGCAGTCTCTGAATGACTTGCATTGTATTCAACAACGTGTGGCAAAAGCATTGCGCAAGCCAATCCATGCGGAACATGGAAGTTAGCGCCCAACTGGTGGGCAAGTGAATGGCAAATTCCCAGACCAGCATTGTTAAACGCAATTCCGGCAGCACATGATGCTTCGTGAACCACTTTACGAGCTGCTTCATTATCACCATGTTTGTAGCATTCTACCAAGCAGTGGGTAATAACATCAATTCCCTTTTCAGCCAAAGCATCAGTGATGGTATTGGCATCCCGTGAAACTAATGACTCAAGTGAGTGGGTTAAGACGTCCAAGCCAGAGAATGCCGTGACACTCTTTGGGGCAGTCATAACCAACTGAGGATCAAGTAACGCAATATCTGGGGTTAGATAATCCTTCATGATGGGCATCTTAGTATGATTCTTAGTATCTGAAACCACACTGGTGTTGGTAACTTCTGAACCAGTTCCACTGGTAGTTGGAATTGCAACAAAGGTTTCAATCTTATGTTGATAAACTTTTTCACCAAAGAACCGGATGGCTTTTCCAGTATCAATGGCAGAACCGCCACCGATACCGACAATAACGTTTGGTTGAATCTTACCAAACTGTTCAACACCCTCCATGATATTAGTCAATGGTGGATCAGGCTTAACGTCTGAGAAAATTGAAACGTCATTATTGCCGTCAACTTCACCCTTAATCTTATCTAATGTCGGGGTATTCGGTAGGAAGGCATCACAAACCATTAAAATCTTTTTACCTTTTAAGGTTTGTAACCAGTCTAGGCTATCATTACCCGAAAAAATTTTAGTTGGAATTCGAATTTGTTCCATATTCTACTAAACCTCCCATGAACGTAATGAGAATCCTTCTGGGCAATTGAAGCGACGACGACGGGTAAATGTCTTGGCAGTTGTTGTTCCTTCACCGGTTGGGGTAGCAATCGTCAGTGCAGCGTCTCCACTCCAATAACCGTTATCACCAACACCTGTCGCAGCAAATGTTGGGCCATTGGCAACAAAAATTGAAGTATTCATCCGATGAGCCGCCTTGTTGATGTGAGGAATGTTTTCTGAGTGAATTGAAGCTGTGTGGTGATTGCCGCCTTCAACTTCAACCGCTGTCTTCAAAACATCTTCAAACGTTGGGCAAGAAACAATCGGCAATAATGGCATTAACATTTCGGTTGTTACTAATGGGTGATCCTTCTTGGCTTCAAAGATAACAACTGTTGGGTGACCCGTGTATGAAACACCAGCTTCATCCAAAATGAAGGTTGCATCCTTACCAACAAATTTACGATCAGGGGTACCATTTTCTTGGATGGTCATGTGAGCAATCTCATCAATTTTACTTTGATCTTTCAATAAGAAGGCACCATCTTGTTGCATCTTTTCAATGAGTTGATCCTTAACGTCGTCTTGAACAACAACTTCCTTTTCAGCCGTACATAAGATGTTGTTATCAAAGCCACAAGAAGTGACAATATCATGAGCAGCTAAATCAATATTGGCTGTGTCGTCAACCATTGCAGGTGGGTTACCAGCACCAGCACCAACAGCTTTTTTACCACTAATTAATGCTTGGTGAACAACAGCGGGACCACCAGTTACGGCTAACATGGCGATATCTGGATGATGCATCATCTGTTGAACGGATTCAATGGATGGTGTTGCCAGTGACACAACCAAGTTACGAAGACCCGTTGCTTTGTATACAAATTCGTTCAAATGTTCAATCATCCAACGGGTAATATTCTTTGCACCTGGATGAGCACCAAAGAACAATGCGTTCCCGCCAGCAAGCATCATAATTGAATTGTTGATAACAGTTTCACCAGGGTTTGTACTTGGGCCAACGCCACCAATAACACCAAATGGCGTATATTCATACATAACCATGCCGCCATCACCAGTTTCAACGTCTGGCTTCAGGCTATCTGGACCAGCAGTGTTGTAAAGAGCATTTTTCAGCTTTGTTTCCTTAGCTTCAACAGTTCCCATGCCGATTTCATCACGAGTGGCTTGGGCAATATAATGAATCTTTGGGCCAAAACCATCTTGAATTGCTTTAATAACTTTCTTACGGAATGCCATAGGCTTGTCAGCGTAAATTTCTTGAGCTTGTTTTGCAGCTGCAACGGCTTCATCAACAGTTTCAAAAATTCCGTTTCCTAGACCTGTAGGTTGTGCTTCACTATTATTATCGGAACCAGATTGCGATTGTCCGCTTAATTCTTCTTTTAGAATTCTTCTGATTGCTTCTTCAATATTCTGTTCTTGCATATCTCACATACGCTCCTTAGAAAATTCTTGAACGGCTGCTTCACAGATAGCTTGATCTTCTTCAATTAAGCCACCACTGCAACCAATAGCACCAATCATCTGTCCATCCTCGATAAGTGGAATGCCCCCTGGAAATGATACGAGCTTTCCATCAAGCATTGTCTCCATCTGGTATAAAGGACCACCAGGTTGAATATCTTTACTAATATCTTTCGTTGGTTCCTTCATCGCAATGGCAGACCATGCTTTCTTTGGTGCTAATGTGGAGCTAACAAGGTTTGCATTTGGCATGTGGTACAACATCTGAACCGTGGTTGTAATATCCATAATGCAAATCGTCACCCCAACGTGTAACTCGTCTGCCTTGGCAACAGCTGCATCAATCACTTTTTCCATCTTATGCCGATCAAATGTATTTGAAGCGGTTGCATTTGATCCCTTAGATAAAACTTCTTTTACGATTTGATTGATTTGTTCTTTATCCATGGTCATTTACCCTTCTATCGCTTTACAGTATCGTTGAACAACTTTCTCGATAACCTTTTCCAGATAGTCCTCATGGTCTTCAGAACGCGCCATGATATACATGAAATCTGAAAGTCGATTGACGTATCTTTCAATTTCAGGTCTCACAGGATTAACCTTCATAAACGATACCAATTGCCGTTCAGCTCTTCTACATACTGTTCGGCATACATGAAGTTGCGCACCGGCAAGGCTTGAACCTGGCAAAATGAAACTATTAACTTTTGGCAATGTTGTCGTATATTCGTCAATGATTGACTCAAGATAATGGACATCATCATCCGTAATAATTCTACTCTTGGATCGGAACTTCTCGCCATCTTGAGAAGCAATTTCCCCTTGAAGGAAAAACATCCGATATTCAATTCGCTGCAATATCTGTTTGTTTCGGTCACTGATACAAAACTTTTCAGCAAGCGAAACATTGGCATTGAGTTCATCAAACGTGCCGTAGGTTGATACCCGCAAAGAATCTTTAGATACGCGCTTACCGTCAAAAAGACTCGTCGTCCCTTTATCGCCGCCCTTTGTGTAAATGGCCATTTAAAATCCCTTCTTTTTCATTTATCGAATCGATCAATAATTCCTACAATCGAACAATCATTCACATCGTTTTGGACTTGACTGACCGTTGCTCTTCGGGCACCAGCACCACGCACCAAGAGTACGTATTCGCCGATCCCCGCACCAACTGTATCAGCAGCAACTTCTTCGGACCTTGTTGGTTTACCTTCAGAATCTACTGGCTGAACAATCATTAGCTTCCGGCCAATCAGTGAACGATCTTTTTGGGTTGCAACAACGCTTCCCATCACTCGTGCCATATACAATTTCCATCACTCCTCATCTGTATTATCATTTGCTTAAGCTGGCTAATTTGCTTAGCCTCATCTGTAATCTTTTGATTTGGAGTTACAACAATAATTGATTTATCCGGCAGTATAGCAAGATCTGAACGACTGATTGCCTTCTGATAAAATGCAGTGACAGACCGTTTTTGATCAACTACAAATGATACAGGCCAGTCAAGCAACATTTTTTTCGGAATAAAGTTGACCATTGATGAACTAATCTGAAAAGTAAAGTTTACTTGAAAACTAATACCCTGTAATACCCACTTTGTCCAAGGATCATTGAGATTCAAGCGATAAATATTTGCCAGTAGCGGAATTGTCACATTATCAATTGTGACATTCGCATAATCCGTATAAACACTTTTGTCAGGTACTGATTCCTCACTGGAATAATCAACTTCGTAAGATTGGTGTTCGCGCTGCCTTATTTTAGCCAGTACTTGCTCAACTATATGATCCATTTTGGCCACCAACCTTCATTGTTTGTTCAAAACCTTAATTTTCCTTTGGGAGAATGATGTGACCAAACGTATCATCACGAACATTGGCCGCACTTGCTTCATCAGTATCGAGATGCATTTCCAAAACAAAGTCTTTTCTTGGCCGGCAAACAACATCATCATAAGTTGTTCGGCGATCCTGAGATTCGATTTGAACGGAAACAACATCTCCCATTTTGACACCAAACCGTTTACCATCTTCCAAACTCATGTGAATATGTCGTTTGGCAACGATAACGCCTTGAACACTAATTTCGGCATCAGGTGTTTGAATCTTAATTGAAGGCGTGCCGTCTAAATGACCTGACAAACGAATTGGAGCATCAATTCCAAGACCGAAACATTCTGAACGGGCAATTTCAACCTGTGAATGTGAACGAACAGGTCCGAGAACTCGAACGTGTTCAATTTTGCCAGCAGGGCCAATAATATTTGCTGTCTGCTCTGTCGCAAACTCACCAGGTTGTTTTAATTGCTTCTTAATCTTCATCTTCTGACCAGGATAAAGTTTATCAAAATCTTCTTGGCTCAGGTGAATATGATGATTTGATACACCAATTGGTACCCGATACGGATCTGATTGTTCAGTGATCACTTGACGGATTAATTGCCGGATCTTATCTTCACTAATTTCCATAAATCGCTAACCGTCCTTATATTGAATTTGAATTACTTTTTGTCAATATCTGGCAAGATACCTTCAACTTCTGAATGTGGACGAGGAATTACGAATGAAGTTAATACTTCACCAACGTTTTCTGCGGCAGAAACACCTGCATCAACGGCAGCTTTAACGGCACCAACATCACCACGAACCATGACAGTTACCAATCCACTACCAATCTTTTCTTGACCAATTAAAACAACGTTGGCTGCTTTAACCATTGCATCGGCTGCTTCAATAGAACCAACTAATCCCTTTGTTTCGATCATTCCAAGTGCGTTATTCATAATTAATTCCTCCTAATTTGTTTACTTCTTAGTTTGTTTTCTAGGTGTTCGTCGAGTATTTGACCGCTTAGTACGTGCTGCCTGACTCGTAGACTTACTAGTTGTTTTAGAACTAGTGGACTTCGTGGTGGCAGCTTTAGTAGTTGTTGGCTTACTATCTAACTTATCGGCAGGCTTCGTTGCCGCTTGAGCTGTCGGCTTTGTTTCAGGCTTTGACTCATCCTTCTTAGTAGAAGAAGCATTAGGCGTGGTACTTGACCCACCGTTAGAACCGCCATCTTTTGGTCCATTATCTTTCGGACCTTCACTAGCAGCACCGCCATCTGGTCCATCATCGTCTGGTCCGTCATCATTAGAATCATCATATTCGGTTGCGGCATCAAATTTACTCTTAATGGCATCATTTTTGCCCAACTCACTAATTCCAGGTGCCGGATTGGCAATAACCATTGAGCCGGCAACACGGTCTCCCATTTCACCTTTCCCAGCGTCAATTGCTGCTTCAACAGCGGCAACATCGCCAGTAACCGAAACGGTAATCCAACCATTACCCTTTGTATTCTCAAGAACCTTCAATTGAACTTGAGCAGTTTTAAGCATTCTATCAGCAGCAACGATCGCACCAGACAGACCCTCGACTTCTAGATATCCAATTGATTCCATAAATCACTCACCTGTCCTTATTTCTTAAATGGTACTCCTTTGACCAACCTTGCAGCATTGGCGCCTATCTTTCTAATATTTGTCGGATTGTCGATAGGAACCACAAAAAGTGGCTCATTTGGTTTTAAATTTTTGTAATGAACCACAATTTGTTGATCGTCAAACGAGATGCCAACCGATAAACGTGAGGCCACTGCCGCTTGATAGGCTCGATCTATAGCTGAGCTACCATCCGATTCAATCATCTTAAACGGAATTTGTTCTTCTTCAATTCCATTTAGGATAGGTGTTAAATTTTCAGGAAGCTGCTTATTTAGTTTCTCTGGCATTCCTATACAAATTGCCGGCCTTTCGTCGTAGATTGACATAAGTTAACCTCTTTTCTCGCTGGCATATGAAAGTATCAAGCCAGTGGCAACCGCATTTCTAGGTCCTTCGACTGCTCGAACATTTCCTCGCCCAGCAACCAAATTGTAATGAGATAATGCATCGGTTACTAATTGCGGAATTTCAAAGTCGAGTGCTGACCCACCGACTAAGACAACAAACGGAATATCTCGAATGTTTCCAGTTGGGCTAACATGTTTTAATGCCCGAATAGCATTTGTAACAAACACTCGTTTCTTAGCGGTTTGCCGAACCAGCTTGACTTTTTCAATACTTAAATTGCCAGGCAACGGCTCGTAACCTTTTGGTTTAATTGCCACAACTCTTGCAAACAATTCAGCAGGAAGTGGTTTGTCGAAGAATTGAACAGATCCATCTTCATGACGCAACTGGAACAGATTGTCCACCTTGGCAAGTGGATATCTCTTAATATCCTCTGCTAAATAAATATCAGATAACCCAAGTTCCGAATTGATAATCATTGAAACCATGTCGCCTGCACCCGCTAGATGAATTGCAACCTTTTGATCTTCTTTGTTAATAATTGACGCATCGGTCGAACCAGCACCAAGATCCAGAATCGCCATCGGCTTATTCGTCCCCGGAGTCGTTAATGCTCCTAAGATTGCCGCTTCTGCTTCTGCACCACCAATTTCAACCGGAACATGAAGCTGTTCCTCAATAAGGTTTGCAATCAATTGCATTTGGAGATGATCTGATTTAACCATCGCCGCAATTCCAACCGCTTGCTCCATTGAAAACTCACCCGCTAGACCGCCGGTAACTTTGACTGGAACTGAGGTGTCGACCGCCAGTAAATCTTGAATGGCAATGTCTTTATTGTGTTTATCAGTTAAATCCGCCATTGTCTGACGAACTTTCTCTAACATACCACCAACATTGGTCCCTGATTTCCCAGTAATATCATCAATTGAATCAAATTCATTAACGGCCTTCATAATGGCCTGAGCACCCGCAGATACATTAACTTGAGCTTTCCCTTTATTGCCTTGAATATATATTGTTCCAGCAGGAATTACTCGCGCCTTAACGTCACCTTTAGGTGTTTTGATAACAACCGCAGAACGATTTCCAATCAATGCTCGGGAAACAGGAACGATATTCTTGGTCTCATCAGAAGTCAACCCGAATAACGTTGCAATGCCATATGGGTTTGATAATTGAGAAATTACTCGTCCTTGTGGTGCAACTTCGACAGCTGCCAACATTCCAACTGGAACCTTATCAATTCCAGCAACCTCATCAACAATTGGAATCTTGTGATTTAACCGGTTATCAACTAAAACACCATCATCGCTCTGCAAAATAGCTGCAGTAATCTTATAACCTGATTCCGAATAAGCATCGATTAACTTTGCTGCATCAGCAAAGTCAACCCCTTTCGGAATTAGAACGATATAATTTTTCGAACGGTCATTTTGTTTGAGCAAATCCAACAGTTCAACTGTATAACCAGTACCAGTTCCAACACCACCTGGAGTACCTGGGTTATGTCCAATCATCGTAGATTCAGTGATAATCGTCTCTGTAATGGTTTCCATTGCAACATCGCCAATAACTGGTGTTGCTTCGTTGATTCTGATCAAATCAATCGACGACAGTTCGGTGTTAGTAGACTTCAAAACGGAATTGATTGAGTTTTTAACCCCAACAAGATTTCGCTTCGTTCCTTTAATTCCTGTGGTTTCAGCAATTCCTGATCCTATGAAGTTGACTTCACCTGTATCAGATACATCAGCCAACGCAACTTCAGTTGAGGAATTACCAATATCAACACCAATTACACGTGTCATACTAAAACCCCTTACTCGTTTTTAATTATCACCCTTTAACTTCTTGTGCTTTTCATAATTGGTGGCAGCTTCTTTGAACCAATTGGAGCAAATAGGTGCGTTATATTTGGTCTTCAATTCTTCTGAAATATCCAATAACTCCTGTTTAGTTGAACGGAATGGTCGCAGTGCACCATACATTTCAAGAACCCGGTCATCAGGAACTTGGGTTAATTCAGCAGCACGCTGGAAGTTCTTTTGAATTTGAGTTCGCCCAGCTTCAGCAGCAAGCTTACCTTGTAGCCGAAGTGTCGACGGTGCAATTCGTAATTCTTTAGAATCAATTTTATTATCAACAATATCTTGAAATGTAATGTCTTTGACAGGCTTGCCACCTGGTGATTTGATCATTTCAGGATGATTTTTGAACAATGGAAAGTCTTTTGCTGTTAAATCGGGATCAGAGCTGTTAGAACTTGTAGCAGTGGCGCTACTAGAAGTATTACTGCTACTATCCCCAGTCTTAAGCTGTGACATGATTTTCGCAACTAAATCGTCTACTTCGCTCATCAATAATGCCTCCTATCTTTCTAATTAAAGTTAACTTCAATTTCTTCCGCGGGTTTACCAGTTACAACTTGCTTAGTTTCCTTAATGTGCATTAAAGCTGCAAGTGCCTGATAAGTTGGTCGTGACATTTGATCATTCACCGTTGGAACAGGATTAGGAGACATCCCCTTAGCATACTGCGCAGCATTCTTACCAACTGCTCGGTACGTGTCAAGTGTCATTACAGGTGCTTGTGGGAACAGTTCAAGGTTATTTAAAGGATCTTGATCCTTTTGGTGAATAATAGTTGTTCCTTTGGATTGAATTCCAATCGCAACTCCTGATCCTGATAATTGATCAGCTTCAGCTGCCATGAATGAAACATCTGAGGTTCGATAAACTTTGATGACTCGAGCCTTAAGACCTTCTTCTTCAATACCAGCAATAACTTGTCGTAAAACATCTTTATGTGAAAGCTTGATCATCGTCTGTGTCATAATCTCAGCAAATGCTGGTCCAACAGCAACAATAACTTCGTCCTTCGAAGTACCTGGTTTAGCAATCCCGACATGCTTAAACCAATCGACAGGGTGAACTGCATCACTTTGAGATGATGTTGATGAAGCCGATGGCGTTGCTGTGGCAGTTGAACTACCGCCAAACGATACGGGCTTTTCAGCTCCTTGAACTTCGTTTAAAACGTCTCGAATGATACCTTTGAGTAGCGTCTCATCTATTTCTTGACTCACTGCGCTTACCTCCTTTTTAAATAACTAGAACTCAACCTTTTGAGGATCCAAAGCCCATGGAATATTCTTAATCTTGTCCCATTGCTCTTTGTGCTCCCATACACGGTAACCGGTACCTGGTCCTTGATAATCATTCCTATCATTAATTGCAGAAATGCAGTTCCAATCTTTATCAAAGATAGCTGATGTCTGTAGATAATCACCACAGATCTTTTGTTGAGCAAGTTTGAAGACGGCTTGAGCAGTGTCATCAATTCCGTGTTCGGCAAGTGCACGAATAACATCAGAAACAGTAATACCACGATCCATTAAGTCTTGAGCGGCTTTCATATCTTGGATCATATCTCGTTTTGGCATGTCGCCTGAAGTGCTACCATATGTTGCGGCTTCAACTTCTTCATCAGAAATTGCCGGTAATCCTAACCCATCAAATACCGCTTGGATTGCTTTAGCACCCTTGTTACGAATCTTAATTGATTGCTCTTCAGTGATTGGCAGAATACTACCATTAACACAAAGGTCACGTTCCAGTGTCTCGTAATCATCGTAATCCAATACATCCATATTTGATCCAGCAAATGTGTTATCTGAGTTTTCCTCGGCAGCATATCCAGATGAAATGTAATCAGTACCGGCAATGAATTGTCCAAGCATACGAGCAGTACGACGAATGTCTGAATGAGAGAATGTTTGGTCATTACTTGATGCACATTCAAGGTCCATCATCATGCACATTAAGTTTTCGCCAAGAACTTCACGAATACCACTTGGAACAGCACCGGGAATACCAATACAACTTACAGAACCATTTTGAAGTCCTTGAACACCAGAGGCTTTGGTAATGTAAATGCAACGTGATTCAAGGTAAAGCATTGATTTACCTTCAGTGTAGCCCATCAGAACTTCAGAACCTGAACCTGAACTGAATCGCATCTTTAAGCCACGAGAAGCGTAACATGATGCTAAGAATCCTTTGGACCAAGGCGTATCATCACCATCGGTAAAGACTTTATCAGTCCCATAAACTGAAATGGTTTCGGCATATGCGGTGAATCCTCGCATCCCTAATCCTAATTCAACGGCTTCCTCAACAGAACATTGGGTAATAACACCTGGACGTCCTGCTTGTGATCCAACCATAATTGAAATGGCATTCATAGGGGCATACCGAGCAACAGCGGTGGTTGTTTCCAACTCAGGGAATCCACGCAATGCAGCTTCAGCAGCATCAGCAGCAATTTCAACTGGGTTATCAAGTGTGTTCGTGACATGAGCCTGAGTAAACGGTGTTCGACGTGGACGCATTTTTTGAACCGCTTGAATCATTTCACCGAAGTTTAATTTGTTAATAACATCGGAAGCCTTCATAGGAGTTAAAGCAGTTGTAACTTTAACAACATCAGTCCGTGATACATTTGGATCAATTAGCATCTTCGCAATTTCATTAGAATCCATTGCATTTGCTTTTTCGGCATTATCAACATTGATCCCATATTCTGCGATGTATTGATCAATTAAATCAAAGTCAGCTTTTTGCTTACCATCAAGTTCAGTAATTTCCCCATTTTCAACCTTAACGCTTGGCTCTGGGTCGTTCTTACTGTGCATGGCGACTAAACCTTCGTCGTCCCACTCTTGAACAAAACCATCTTTATGAACTGGACGCTTTTCCAGTTTTTCAAATCTCTTTTGACGTTTCAATTGTGTTCCTCCTTCCGACTACTTAATGTATGATGGAAAATCATTAACCGGTTTCTCACCCATATCGCCAAGTAACTTCAGTCCAACTTCTCGACCGGCCTTGACGGCTTGTCTAACAGCACCAGAATCACCACTAATATGAACCATACCTTCGTTTGAGAAGCTGGTTCCATGTGCAGGTGATGCAAACGACAAGACATTAACACTAGCTGTTTTAATCGCAGTATCGGCCATCACAACACCAATTCCGGCAGGAGCGCCACAAATTAATCCGTATGCCTTTCCTTCTGGGGCACCAAATGCTGCATGACAGGCACCGGCTGCACGGGCAGTGAATTGTAATTCCAAATGCCCAGCAGCTGAATTATAAACGTCACCAAACGTTGTGCTTAACGTATCAAGCGCAACGTTAATTGCTGAACGTACATCTGATGGGTCGTACCCACCAATTAAAATCAAAGAACCATGTCCAGCACCGCCCTTAGTATCACGGGGAAGTTCAATATCGATGACTTCTGTATTTGTTGCTTTAACAGCTTCATCCATTGCCATAATATGTGGACCAGCACCAGAACGAGCACTTAATACACCCAGTACTGAATATCTCTTGGTTACATGAAGTTGATCTAACAGCAAAGAATCAACGCTTGGAATACACATTCCAATTGTGTCACCGATTTTCCTAGTCCCAACTAATTCAGGAACGGCACTAGTAGAGTTTAAGAAATCATTCATTTGTAATCCTCCCGACGACTTTGACTGATCCTCGCCTTTAACAGAGATGCCTTTTTTCATCATTTCGTTAAGGACTTTCTCAACTAACGCATCATTATTTTTATCCATAATTATTACCTACGATAATCATAAAATTTTTCCTAAATTAACGGCTTATTTTGAAGCAGCTTTCTTCAAGTCATCTGGATTTGGGAGAATCTTCTCAACATCCGTATGTGGACGTGGGATTACATAGTTGGAAACAACTTCGCCAATGTTTTCAGCAGCTGAAACTCCTGCGTCAACAGCAGCCTTAACAGCACCAACATCTCCACGAACCATAACCGTTACCAATCCGTGACCGATTTTTTCTTGACCAACTAAGTTCACATTTGCTGCTTTAACCATTGCATCGGCAGCTTCAATGGATGCTACAAGACCTTGAGTCTCAATTAAACCTAAAGCTTCTTGTTCCATGTGAAATTCCTCCTAAGTGTGTTGAACCAATCCCTCGGCCCGCGAAATTGTGAACAAACGGACTAATTCAATTGTTTTTGAAAACACTTTCAGTATAAGGAATTTGCATTATGCTATCTTAATCAAGTTGAATTTAAAACCGCAATATTTGAAAACGTTTACACAACAAAAGATAAAATAACAAGAAAGTATCAATTATTTTTCAAATTTATCTTGTAATCGTGAATTGATTATCATAAAATTAGCTGTAGGTGGAAGCGGTTCCACTATACAATTGTAATTAGCTTCATCTATGACTGGAGGAACGGTAATGATCACGTATTCTCTCGAACAAAAGGGCTATCAGACACTCGCTGAAGCAATCAATACTTTCTCAGGTATCACCCAAATTGATACAGCGTTCTATACTTTGGATGGTCAACTTTTGAAAAATGGTAGTATTTTTCAAAAACCAGAGGAAGTTCAGCACAGCCTCAGTGGCTACTCTGATGAAATCTTTTCGATCTTTCCGGTAACCATGAATTACAAACTTTGGGGGCTCGTTATTTGTAATTCGGTAAATGTTTCACAACAACGTATCTCGTTATCAAGAAACTACTTAGAAAACATTATTGGTCAAATATTTGAATCTGACAGCGATGTTAAGATCGTCGTTTGGGACGCGCTTGGCAGTGAGGGACTATCCGCGATTCGTAACTTTGATACGTATCTTCGAAATGAAACCAGCAAAAAGATTTCTTCAGCACCAATTGAGTCCATGCCCGCAATTGACGGCCATGAACGATCACATTCGACGTCTCTCAATGATGATACTTCAGGCAACATTTACCATAGTTTGCAAGCCTGTCTCAATTACATTAAAAACAATATTGATCAAACCATCTCTTTGGATGAGGTTGCACAACATGTCTTTTTATCGCCATCTTATTTAAGCAGGATCTTTAAAAAAACAATGCATGTCAACTTTATCGATTACATTAACAATCAAAAAATTGCTATCGCAGGTGAACAGCTTTGCTTAACCGAATCACCAGTAAGCCACATCGCTAAGCAGATTGGTTTTGCTCAAACCAGCTACTTCACAAAGATCTTCAAACAGCATACTGGCCTAACTCCTTCTGAATTCAGACAGCGTAACGCTTCTATCCAAAAAATTGTCACCATTCATCGTGACCTCACTTGGAACGACAGTGACAGTGTTTACGATATCTCAAAGCAATATTTCCAAGATCATGACATTAGCTATTATTCACAACCCGTTAACGGTTTCCCATACATCAATAGTATTGCTGGACTGGCCGATTCTTCTGGACAACGCGGTTGGATCTTTACCGTTGATTGCAAACAACCTAACGCTTCATCCATGCTTGTGCCCATCAAAGGTAAGTCCGTTATTCAATGGATTTATACGGAATACCCGGGCGATTAAAAATAATTTACTGATATCAAAAAATCCTTCAACCGCATTTTACGACGCGTTGAGGGATTTTTAATTGACATTTTCCGTTGCGAAAACGTGCCTCGACCAACTGATGCTTAACATGCAAGAAAGGCCCCGCCTATAACTTCAAAAACCGGCTGCTTTCTTGGCTGCCGTTGCGAAAAAACGTGCCTCAACCAACTGATGCTTAACATATAAGAAAGACACCCTCTATAATCCCAAAAACCAGCTGCTTTCTTGGCTGCCATTGCGAAAACGTGCCTCGACCTACTGATGCTTAACATATAAGAAAAGCCTCTCCTATAATTCCAAAAACCAGCTGCTTTCTTGGCTGCCGTTGCGAAAACGTGCCTCAACCAACTGATGCTTAACATGTAAGAAAGGCCCCGCCTATAACTTCAAAAACCGGCTGCTTTCTTGGCTGCCGTTGCGAAAAAACGTGCCTCAACCAACTGATGCTTAACATATAAGAAAGACACCCTCTATAATCCCAAAAACCAGCTGCTTTCTTGGCTGCCATTGCGAAAACGTGCCTCGACCTACTGATGCTTAACATATAAGAAAAGCCTCTCCTATAATTCCAAAAACCAGCTGCTTTCTTGGCTGCCGTTGCGAAAACGTGCCTCAACCAACTGATGCTTAACATGTAAGAAAGGCCCCGCCTATAACTTCAAAAACCGGCTGCTTTCTTGGCTGCCGTTGCGAAAAAACGTGCCTTAACCAACTGATGCTTAACATATAAGAAAGACACCCTCTATAATCCCAAAAACCAGGATTATAGAGGGTGTCTTTCTTATATGAACGCATCAACCCGTTGGTCTCGGCACTCTAACCCTTTAATGCGAACTGAATCGCTGCCGCTAAGATACCGCCGGCTAATGGGCCACACATTGGTACCCACGCATAATTCCAATAAGCATTTCCCTTATTTGGAACTGGCAAGATTGTGTATGCCAAACGAGGACCCCAATCCCGGGCTGGATTGATCGCGAACCCCGTGGTCGTACCTAATCCAGTACCAACAACGAAGATTAACGCACCAACAATAAATGGCTTAAGCCCTAAAGTAAAGTTACCTAAGTTCAATAGAATAAAAATAAATGCAAACGTTGCAAATAATTCTGAGATAAAGTTGAATAATGGTGATTTGATTGCTGGCCTAGTTGCAAAGATACCAACTTGGTTTCCTGATGCTTCATCAGGCGTTGCCTTGAAATGCGGTGCAAATTGTATGATAACCAATGCTGCACCAACAAAAGCCCCTAAGAATTGACCGGCAAGATATGGCAATACTTGACTCCATGGGAAGAATCCAAAGCATGCAAATCCAATTGTGACAGCGGGATTTAAATGCCCCATTGATCCAAGTGATCCGGCAACATAAACCCCCATGGTAACGGCCATACCCCATGACAAGCAGACAAACGTCCAGTTGGCACCCTTGGCGTAAGCCTTGTTTAAATTAAATCCGGCACCGGTACCGGCACCAAGCATAATCAAAATCATTGTGCCAAAAAATTCACCAATAAAACCATCCATAAATATACACCTACCCTTGTATTTGATAAGCCATAATCGACGCATTAAGAATAGCATATGTTCAAGTGAAAATATTCACCTATTTGTTTTTCTCTTTGACATCAAATTGGTTGTTTGGTGCAAAATAGTGTAATTGGTCAAAATGTTATAAGTGGATTTTCGAATAAATATCGTTTAAATCCGATATTAGTTGCTTAAATTTCCACTTTTGAGATAAAAATCGAGGGATAAAAATAAAGTTACAATCCTGAATTGAATTCAAAATTGTAACAGTCGAGGCTTGCAAACATAATTTTAATATTTCAAACTATTCCGAAAACGTTATCAAACGTTTAACTTAATTAGCTTAACTTTGGCACCAGTTGCTTCATACAATGAATAGTCCCCAGCATTAAACTTTACTGACCACCAGTCAACATCCGGATACCAATGATGATGAAGCGTTCGGAGAACTCCCAAATGCGCAACCAGCAATATGGTTCCATCACTAGGCAGGCTCATTAAGTAGTGGTCAATCGCTTTAATAACCCGCTTTTCGAAATCATGAAAGGGTTCAGCCCCTTCAGGCGTTACATCAAACGGTGCTTTAAGCCACTTCTCCCAAACATCTGGATAAGCTGCTTCGACTTCATTAGCGTTTTTACCTTCCCAATTACCAAACGGCATTTCGTCAAATTCCTTGTCAACGATCACCTTCATTACAGAATGATTTCTTTCAACCGCTTTTAATGTTTGCTCAGTCCTTTTCAAATCACTCCGGATAGCAAAGTTAATTGGGACCGTCTTCAACTTTTCTGCCAATTGGTCTGCTTGCTGCAAACCGGTATCATCTAACTCAACATCGGTTTTCCCGTAATATTTCTTTTCTCGGTTATACGTGGTTTCGCCATGTCGGCTGAGTAGTAATTTCATCAGATCACCTTCACTAATGCTGCTAATACTAACAGAAAGACAATTTGGCCAAGTTCGCCATAGGCCCCAATCGTATCACCGGTAAAACCACCAAGTTTACGGTTAATGTAGTGCCGATAAATCCAGGCACAAGCAATTAACGCAACGTAAGCAATTAACCCACTAACGCCTAAAATCAAGCCAATCACAACGATCGCAAATAACTGTGAAATGGCAATTCGCCACGGCGAAACCCCAGTCCATAGCGCACCCAAGCCTTTTGTCTTGCCTGCATAGACCATTTTATAGAACAAGAGAACCATGCCAGTCTTAGCAACCATTGTGGTGACAGCAGCCAACCCAACCATCTGCCATAACTTTAAATAAGGAGCCGTCACAATTCCGGCGCCCATTACAATCGCATAAAAATACGTTAATGCTAAGCTACCCATGGTTCCAATTCGACTATCCTTCATGATCTCCTTAATTCGATCAATGGTTCTAGAAGAATATAAGCCATCAGCCGTGTCCGCAAGGGAATCCAAATGAAAGCCACCAGTGATCAGCCCGTCAGAAATCCAATACAAAATCCAGGCAAACCAAACCGGAAAGATCATGGTCATTAACCAAAAAAAGAGCGCCTCAATGCAACCGATTAAAAATCCAAACAACGTAAAATATTGAATGCTCTTTTTAAATCGGCTCGTGGCATCTTTTATTTCAAACGGAACTGGAATTCTTGTAAAAAATTGTGTCAATAAAATCAACGACTTAAACATTAACTATCATCCTTAGTAATTAGAATTTATATTTATGAGACTCGCAACTTGGCAAGTAATGTCATTTTCGGAAACGCCTGCTCAAATTGCTTCTGTTTTGACTCGATAATCGCAACTAAGACAACCGTTGCCGGCCCTGCCGACTGATTTTTATCAGCAGTACCTAAATCAGCAATTTCTTCGATTTTAGCCCGATGAGTTTCAGCCATCTGAACCATTTCGTAACGCACTCCTCGTGACCCAACTGGCAGCATGTCCACCACGGCCCTATTTCGGCGAATTTTGCAGACAACGTCGTATGAAAAAATGGTTGCTAAGTGCTTTTTGACTTCCTCACCAACGTATGGTTTGCCCAGCTGGTAAACCAACAACGTGCCCGTTACTTTGGTTGTCGCGGCGTTAGTTTGATGGGCTTTGCCGATTACCGTCACACCAACTGAAGTCGTCTTTGTTGGCATATTGTCTTCCGTACTGCCATTCAAAGGGATATCGGCCACCCCAGCTTTTTCGAGTTCTTTTTAAATCCCCCAAATCACGCGCTCAGCTGTTGGCGTCATTTCATTACCAATTGTGTCGACCACCGTTAGCGGGTCAGCCCCAAAACACAGCAGCTCCAGTAACGGTGCCCGAACAGAATATGCCGCTGATATTGCGGGGTCAATCAAAACCGTATCAAGTTCTTTTTCACCAATTCCAGCACTGCAATCACAGGCAATTACCAACGTATTGTGAGCATCTAACTCAACGATTGAAAGATCACGGAATCGTTTACCAGCCATAGAAACATGCCTCTTTTCATACTACCTTTTCCAATATGAATTCACTTCAAAATTAATGTTTGCTGAATAACCATTCTGTATTTATGAATGAAGTCTTAAGAATGGGGCTTCCTTTACCCGCTTTGGTAAGGCCGCGTAGATAATTTCACAAACAATTAGGTTCAAAACTGTCGCAATCGTTAACGGGACAAAATAGACGTACACCGCTTGTTTCAGCAATGGATACATGAACACCAATTCAATCGGTACGTTAATAGCATAACCCACGATATCCGCAATAATGACGCCCTTAATGGTTCCCTTGCCAAGTCGTTGTCGAAGCCATCCAAACACAAGCATGCAGACCCCCATTGCCACCGCAATAATGAGATGAATTGGCAGTGTCAACGGAAATCCTGCTAAGGCAGCAGATACCAAATGGCCAAACACGCCAAGAAAGCCACCAAAAATCGGTCCTAATAGGATCGCTCCCAGAAAAGCTGGTGCGGAGTCAAAAGCAATTGACCCCATAATCTTAACGTTAGCCCCACTCACACAAAGCGCCAGCAACATGGCGGCCAACACCACCCGCTTCAAACTATTTGAACTATTCATAAAATCCGCTTCCCATCTTAACAATCGTATAATTTCAAATTCAAGAAAATCATAACATTAATTGTGAACCATTCAACATGATTAATAAGATCGGTAAAGAATGTCGTATAAAAGAACAAAAGTGAGCGGAACAAAGCGCTTAGAAACCGGAGCATAAGTCGGCCTATTCAGAAATTCCCGAGCTTGGAATTTTTGAATAGGTTGCTTATGCGCAGGCTTTTGCTTTGTGGAGCGGTCCTAAAATCAGTGAGCGGAGCAAAGCTCACCCACAAATGCTTCTCGGTACAACCCGGTTTTAGCTAGCACATCCAAAACAAAAAAGGCTAAGACAAAACCACTACTTTGCCTTAGCCTTTATCCTAAATTTCGTATTAATCACTTATTCTGATAGTAATAATTAATTTGTGCTTTTTTGCCAGCACCATCCGTATTGAGATACGAATACATTTTCAACGCGGTCTTACCATTATGGTTAACTTTCTTAAAGTATAGTGGGTTATTTACATCAATCAGAGTCAACTTCCAATACCCGTTTCGATTAACCTTACTAGCTACCTTAAACAAATACTCACTATCCTTAGTATTAGTGTATTTATCAACGTTATCATAGAAAGTAATTGCCTGATAGTTATTGCCAGCTATTTTGGCTGCTCCCTGCTTAAAGGTATACTTTGTCAACTGATATTTAACGGCATTTTTACCAGTTATGCCATCAGAATAACTGCCGTACCAAGTCCCTTGTAGTGCCTTTGGAATTGGGTTGGCGGCTGCCTTAGCATTGGCCGTAGCGGCTGGTAAAATTGCTGCTAAAGAAGCAGCGGTAGCGAGAACGGTTAGTGTCTTACGAATGTGCATTAATCTATCCTTTCTTTTCCGTAAAAAACAATTGAGGGTAGTCTAACAGAAATCAATGCACTATGCAAAGCAACCCTATTTAGCTTGATTGTTCTTCTGCATAAAATCGGCCCGCTGCAGTGCTTCATCCTTCTCTTTAAGTGCCTCGTCCTTTTCATTCAAGTTAAATACCTTCCAGCAAATCAGCGCAACACTCCACGTGATAATGAATAGACCAACTAGCATGATCCCTAGAATATTAAAATTCAATGCCTGCGCCCATTTGATGATGAAAAAGTGGGAATGAATATCAGATCCAAAGGCCTGCAAAACGTCAACGATTCCCACAAAGAAAGCGGCGGTTACCGACAAGCCAGTTAACGCCAAATTATAATAAACCTTGCGATAAGGTGATGAGAACACCCAACTGTATGCCGTGCTCATGAACAGACCATCGCTTGAATCCATTAAGCACATCCCTGCGGTAAATAATAATGGAAATGAGAAAACGGCAAACCAGGGAATTCCCTTGCTGGTGGCAACGGCTGAGGTTGCCAGAACAGCAATTTGCGTGGCAGTATCAAATCCCAGTCCAAACAAGAAGCCAACACAGATAACTTGCCAGTTGTGATTAATCAAATTAACACTCTTTTTAAAGAATCTGAAGATCCTGGTATCAGTTGATTTGTCAGCCTGCTCAGTATTACCAGCATTAATTGCCTTAAATGACTTCCAAATACCAACCAAAATAACTAGATTAATGGTCCCTAAGAGAATTAACATGAACCCAGCAAATAACGTTCCAAAAATCCCCCCAACGTTTTGTAAAGCTGGTAATTTAGTTTTTGACCACTCGACAAAGAAAATAGTAATTAACGCCATGATAATGACAACCAGCGAATGCCCTAGTGAGAAGTAAAAACCAACACCATGGGTATTTTTGCCATCGTTTACCAGTTTTCGGGTCATGTTATCAATCGCTGAAATGTGATCAACGTCAAACGCATGCTGAAGGCCAAACGTAAACGATAAAAACGCCATCCCTAATAACGCGGGATATTTATTAAGATAAGAAAATACCAGAACCCATCCAATCACAAAGATTGATAATACATAACCGCCAAACTTAGCAATGTCTGGCTTAAGTGCGTAATGAACCATTGGCCCATTTGTTGAACTTTCCAAAACGACCCCTCCTTGAAATAAGTGAGCGGATCCAGGCGGTTAGAAACTGGTGCATAAGTCTCCCTGAACGTGAATTCCTGGTTTTGGAATTTGTGTTTAGGGTGCTTATGCTCTGATTCCTGATCTGCGCAGCTGTCCTTGATTCCGCTATATTATCAAGATAAGCAATATTCAATTATGAAACGAAACGATTAGTTATTGTTTATGGTGATTGTGTATACTTTTACAAGCGCACAAAGTATAGCACCAGGGAGACCCATTTTATTAGTAAATTTTCGTGATGTTAGTTTGGTGTTGCGGGAAATTGTAACTATTTAGAGTGAGCGGCGTAAAGCGGTTAAAAGCCGGAACATAAGTCGACCTATTCGGAAATTCCCGGGCTTGGAATTTTTGAAGAGGTTGCTTATGTACAGGCTTTTGCTTTACAGAGCTGTCCTAAAATCAGTGAGCGGCATAAAGCGATTAAAAGCCGGAACATAAGTCGGCCTATTCGGAAATTCCCGGGCTTGGAATTTTTGAATAGGTTGCTTATGTTCCGGCTTTTGCTTTACAGAGGCTGTCCTAAGACAAAGTGAGCGTAGCAGAGCGATTAACAATCGGAGTGTAAGTCTCCTCTACCGAAAATCCCTGGTTCTGGGATTTTTGGTAGAGGTGCTTACGCGCAGATTGTTGCTCTGCGGAGCTGTCCTAAAATCAGTGAGCGCCATAAAGCACTTAGGAACTAAACCAGCCATCGCTTAATGCTTGGCCAACTGCTCGTATTCACAATTACTCTAGGTGTTTGTTTTAAGTTACTGTGGCTAGTCACAATACCATCGTTCAAAGTTAAAACGACTTTTAATCGGCGCTGTTCGTCCAAGAACTTTTGAATCTGCGGGGTTCCACTTCCGTATGGGTACGTAAAGATTGGTGACTGATAACCAATCTTTTCTTTCAACACTTCTTGGCTAGTGGCGTAATCGTGTTTGAATCTCGTATAGTTTCGTGGCAGGTTGAACACAGGCGTGCCATTATCTACTAAGTAATGCATCCGGTTTGTATGAACCCCAAAGGTCACTAAGTTGCCCGCTTGTTTCTTCATTTTTAGAATTGCCGGCCAGGTTGCCAACTTCGTCCCCTGCTTGTACCAACCAGTATTACCTGTGATAATCGAATCGGTAAATGGATAGTGATGCTTTAATAATACCGGAAAGGCATTATCGATCATGGTTCGATCAATATCGTCAAAGGTAATCACAACTGATTTTCCACGAATCGGTTCATGATCGTTAACCTTCTCAATCAATTCAGGCATTGAGATAACTTTGATATGGTGAGCCTGAAGGTAATTCATCTGTTTTTTAAACTCCGGCAAATTGACATTAAAGTCATGAAATTGGCTATTTGGTGAAACATTTTCATCAAATCTCACCATTTGATTGCTACTCAAAATTCGGTGGTAGCAAAGGACCATCACCCCATTTTTAATGTGATCATCATGGCTTGAAATGGCGTAGCTAGGGCGATTACCAAGTTCGTATTCAATGTTGTGATGGGTACTAATTGCGAGTAGCGCTAAAAAGACGGTGATCAAACCAGTTAAAATCCATTTGCGACTTGTCTTACTCATGGTCCTTCGCCCTCTTTTCTAATTGATGAATCCGCCACCAGCCAAAAACAATCATAATGATCGCAACAGCTAAGACTAACAGTGCAAAGATGGCGTACGAGTGAAAGGAAAGGTTCAAAACCAAGTAATCTGAAACCAGGGCATCTGAGTAAACGTTAAACAAAAAGCAGACATTGATATAAATGACATAGCCGGCAACTACCCATAACGCAATTAAAATAAGTGCTCGTCGTAAATTTGTTAATAACGAGGAACGTCTTCGAATAATCAACCTCGAAAAACGATTTTTCTTCTTCATGGTCAAAGCCCCCTATCCGGACTGCGCCAGCTGCCAACATGGGTAGGATCCAGGAAGAATGAGCCAAGCGCGGTCAAACAGCTTACCAAGTTAATGAACCAATAAAAAATAACGTATAGCGGTAATAGAAGAAGATCATGCCAGCTAATAAAATCAGATTGCTTTGAATCAGCATACCCGATTAAAAATTGAACCAAACTAATTAATAATAGAAGAAACAGGATAACGCCATCCATAATGAGATCACCAGTAAACAGCACGGTAATCAGATAAAATAAGGTCACAAACGCGCAGCTAATTGCCCAAAGATCACTTAATACCATGTCCATCAGTAACCACTGTTCACTCAGTGTCCCGGTGACAAACATTTTTCGATTCCGAAATAGAACTTCAAATCCGCCACGGGCCCACCGACGACGCTGATGAATTAAATCCTTAATCCGCTCCGGAACGAGAATCCAGGCAACTGACTGCGGACAATATGCGACCTGCCAACCGTGATGATAAAGTCGCCAGGTCACATCAATGTCTTCAGTAATCGCGTCAGCATTCCACCAACCAGCATCCGCCAAGGCTTTCTTTCGATAAGCCACGACAACGCCGGAAACCGTTGTAATGTGACCAGTCACAAACGCCTGACCACGCTTAATAATGTCAATAACCCCCACGTATTCAAGCAGTTCAAGCCGACCAAGAATGCTCGTTCGGTTACGAACAATCGGTTTGCCAGCAACGGCGCCAACACGGGGGTCATTGTAGAACTGAGTCAGCATCGATCCCAAAACATTTTTATCGACGTAACAATCAGCATCTAAGCACAGTAGAAACTTGCCCTCAGCTAACTTTGCGCCATTATTAAGGGCATTGGCCTTCCCCTGGTTTTTTTGAATATTAATGATCTTCACTGGGAAACGTTGCGCATATTTATCAGCTAACTGGTGCATAACTCTCAGCGTATCATCCTGGCTACCATCGTTGATCAAAATTAGCTCGATTTTGGCATACCTAATGTTGGCAACCGATTCAACGACATTTTCAAGAGTATCCGCTTCATTATGAGCCGGAATGAGTACGGATACCAAGTCAGTTGGCTTACCATGATGCAAATCTTTTAATGGGACACGGTGCTGTTGAATTGAGAAAAATACTGATCCAATTATCCAGACCGTTGACACGATGACCGGATACAAAATAACAAACGAGCTAAGTGTATTCATCGCCTTTCCCCCCTATGCTGGCTTTCTAGCCAGTACGAAAAATTCTTTGACAAATTTTTGACCCGCCGAATAAATTTGGTTGTCAGAAATTCCCCCGGCAGAATCCGCCCAGAACGATGCGCTACTGCCAACAATGCCATGAAGCGATTTAAGCTTAGTAACGTGATCCGTGTGCCATAAAGTTGGCTTCCAGTATTGCTTCATATCCTTGATCATGTAAGACACGTTATGGGCTTTAAGATTATCCTTAGAAATATTGAAGTATAAATAATAATCGTTGTAGTTAAACACCTTGAAATGGTTACGAATCAATCTAGGCATTGAAGCCCAGGCTTTCTTTCGTTGAGCACCTAACTGACCTGACTGATCGGCTGTCCAATTCCAATAGGTCACTTGAATATGATGATTTAATTGGCTTAATTCACTGTTCAAAAAGCCATCGTTCCAGGCTTCAGGAGTAAATCCCTGATTTTCAACGTTTTTACTAGTAGCGTTCAAGTAATTAATGTACGCTGTGTTTTTGCTGAGCTTATCGGTAAATTCATCGCCCCCCAAGTGGAAGCGGGCATTGGGCTGATTAGCAAACTGCTTGCCAATTTCGTTATCCATTTTTTCAACAAACGCAATGCTAGCTTGATTAAGATGTAATTCACCACCGTAGCTCTTTGACTGCCAGCTAAGTTGGCTCGCTAGTTTACTTTTACCGTTAGCCTTCATTGTGTTCACCAAGCCGGTAACGTGAGCAGGCGTATCAACTTCCGGGATCAAAGTAACACGGTGTTTCTTGGCATCATTTAGTAAGTATTGAATCTGGCCCTTACTATAGAAAGCTTGGTGGGTCTTTTTATTTCGCCAGATCCCGTTTTTCTTAGTGGCATTTTGAATTGTTTGACCGACTGTCTGGCTTTCGATTGCAAAGTCCTTGTCATCCGTTAAGTGCAGCTGAATAAAGTTACCATGATTAGCCGCAACCAAGTCAACAAATTTCACTAAGGTCGAAACATGGTAATGGTGCCGAGAAAGATCTAGCGTTACCCCGTTGAACTTGCCGTCATTTTCCTGATGAGTTGTCTGAGCCGGCTTAGCTTCTGAACTGCATCCCATTAATAGCAACAGTAACGGTAATAAAAATAACCAACGTTTATCCCCCATTAAATCATCCCCTATGTAAAGTGAGCGGATCCAGGAGGTTAGAAGGCGGAGTATAAGTCTCCGTTAACGAAAATCCCTGGTTCTGGGATTTTGGTTAACGGTGCTTATACGTAGACTTCTGCCTGGAGGAGCTGTCCTAAAAAACAAGTGAGCGGAACAAAACGGTTAGAAAGCGGAGCCTAAGTTAGGCCGTTCAGAAATCCTGGGCTTGGATTTTTGAACGGAGTGGCTTAGGTGCAGCTTTCTGCTTTGTGCAGCTGTCCTATGTAAAGCGAGCGGCGTCAGGCGTTTAGAAGCCGGAGTGTAAGTCTCCTCTGAGAGAAATTCCTGGTTTTGGAATTTTTCTCGGAGGTGCTTACATGTAGGTTTCTGCCTGACATAGCTGTCCTAACATAGTGAGCAGAGCAGAGCGGTTAGGAATCGGAGCGTAAGTCTCCACTACCGGGAATCCCTGGTTCTGGGATTTTTGGTAGTGGTGCTTACGCGCAGGTTCCTGCTCTGCGCAGCTGTCCTAAAAACTGTTACAGTTTTGAAATCTATTTGTAACATTTAGGTAGGTCTATCCTAACAAATTTCTTCGAAAATGCCATCAACATTTACGCGATTGTTAGAAATATTAGAATGTCTTAATAATTAATTAGAAAGACTATTAAACCAAATACGATTTAGAAAAGTGATTAATGACACAATAATAACTAGTACTCTTTTCGTATTTACTATTGTAGGAACATGGATTTATTAGAAAAAAGCAACACCTTTCATGACACTCAATAATGGATAACCCTGAAACCAATGTCACTGTGCCGATACCCATTTACACAGAGAAATTAAAAAGAAGATCCCATGGTTCAATTCCAGAATAATTGGTAAAAACGGAAAAAGGCCAAAATATTAACTTTTCTGAGGGATTAACCCGAGCTTTGGCGGAAAAACTGCTAAAATGATTAATGTGTATCATCATTAATAAAGGAGAACATGCAAATGCCAACGCTGAATCAACCAAAAATCAATTCGCAACTTCTGACCCCTGCTGAAACAAAAGTAGCCGAAGTCTTAACTTCCCTGCGTTCAGAACGAATTAAACGGGGAATTTCCCAAACTGATCTCGCCGACCAAATTGGTATGAAACAACCCCAATTAGCTAGAATTGAGCGCCTTGACTCAACCCCGTCACTTACGACCATCGACCGCTACGCCCGCGGACTGGGCTTTGAGATTGGGCTATCATTGATTACAAGGGGTTAGAAAAACCAATGAAAGACTATTGCAGGTGCTCATAAGTAATTCCCAGATTAATCATCAAGTTGGTAAAAATAAACAGCCTAGAAAAGAGCCATTCAAAAACATTGAGAATTTTTTGAATGGCCCTTTTTTAGATTGTTATCCTCTGTCAGTGTTTAATTTAGGCGCGATGATCATTTTATGGCATTACAACGCATCAACTATCTATTCTTAATTTCTCGTTAACCTCACCACGTCAATCATCATTCTAGCACCATCCAAAATCGACTCACGTTCAAACGTCATCCCAGGAATGTGCAAGCCAGGATTCAAGTTGCACCCCAACCCTAACATCGTCGTCTCATCCGCAATCCCATCATAAGCATAAAAGTGAAAATCATCGCCACCGGGTGTATCAAGAGCATCTATCAAACCGGCTGGCCCCAAAACATCCGTGATCGCTGAACTCATATTGGCAATTGCTTTTTGGCTTGGAATAGCTGCTGGTGAAAAATCATTACCATCCAGCGTAACCTTAATGTCGTCGGTTTGGACACTATCCATTGCCTCGAACGCCCGTTGTTGTAACTCATCCATCAAGTCGTTTGTCCGCGCCCGCAAATCAATCGCGAAAGTGCCGTAATCTGGAATAATGTTAGAGGATTTGCCAGCCTGAAACATCGTCGTGGTGACCGAGTAGGGCAATTTAGTATCCAGGTTAATTCGCCGCAATTTTTCATTCAACTCACTAAACGCGTCAATAACATTAGCCCCTAACTCGGGAGTTCCGGCGTGGGCTGTCTTGCCCTTAATCGTTACCCAGTATGTTCTAGTAGCGGCAGCTGGAATAATTGGCTCCGCTTGCTTGGCCCTCACCTGGACTTCTGGGCAAACGTGGAGACCATACAAATAGTTCATGTGAGGCAGCCTACCGCTTTTAATGACCTTTTCCGCTCCAGTAACCGTTTCTTCGGCTGGCTGAAAAATCAATTTCAACGTCCCAGTGAGGTCCGCAGGGTTATCAACGTAATATTGGGCAACTGCCAGTACAATTGCCATATGCGCATCGTGACCGCAGGAATGAAAGACACCTTCCTTACCTTGATAAGTCTGCCTCAAGGCGTCAATATCGGTTCGCATTCCAATTACTGGCGACCCGCTCCCCAACGTGGCAATTAAACCGGTCATATTCTCGAACTGCTCATATGGGATACCCATCTCATCGAGTCGCTTCGCTAGATATGCTGTTGTGTTAACCTCTTTGAAGGCCGTTTCACCATGTTCGTGTAACCAATCAAAGTCTGTGAAAATTTGCTTGTCATTTAACGTGATTGTATTTTGCATATTAGATATCCTCCTAGTCCCTGAGACGACTTCACTTTAAAATTTGCTGCATACGTATTTATCATAAACACCAAAAATCTCAACCCGGGGATTTCTGCTGCTGAAGACTTTTGCTCCGATTCCTAATCGCTTTGATACGCTCACTATTTTAGGACAGCTTCTCAAAGCAGAAATCTGCGTGTAAGCACCTATCGAAAAAATTCCAAGCCCGGGAATTTCCCCGATAGGAGACTTACACTCCGATTTCTAACCGCTTTGCTCCGCTCACTATTTTAGGACAGCTATGTCAGGCAGAAACCTGTATGTAAGCACCTCCGAGAAAAATTCCAAAACCGGGAATTTCCCTCGGAGGAGACTTACACTCCGGTTTCTAAACGCCTGACTTCGCTCACTACTTTACCTTATACGCATTCTTCAACGTAATTCCCTGTGCTGCCGCGTAGGTAATTCCCTTCAACTTAGGATTATTTAACCGGGCAATCTGTCCCTGGTTGACCGCTAAAATTGCCTGATCCTTCATTGCAATCTGCTGGGCCTTTTGAAAATCAGCGTACCGTTTGGCTGCATTTCTAGAGTCAACGCCATTTGCCTTAGTGTAATAGTAATCGTATTGCTTGTTGCTATAATTACCAGCATTATTAGCGTTGTCGGTATTTAACAGCTGGAAGAATTCGTTTAAATCAGGGTGAGATGCGATCCAGTTGCTAAAGCCGAGATCATAGCCGGTCTTATTTTGCATCGTCGTAATCGCTTGAACCTTAGGCTGAACATCAATGTTAATGGTGAGTCCCTTAAGGTTCTTCTCTGCGGACGATTGAACGAACTCGGCTGAATTTCTAAATGAATCTACGTCGTAGCATACCAAGCTCAAGTTGAGCTTCTTAATTCCTAACTGCTTCAACCCTCTTTGCCAGTATTCTTTAGCAAGCGTTGGGTTATAGGCAACACTTTGAGCAACCTCAGAATCCTTTGCGAAATCTTTACCCGTCCTTGGATTCTTAGAAATTGCTTCTGGGGCAACCCCATAAGGTGCCTTGGCGCCGTTTTTCAAAACGTTGTTCACTAACGCTTTGCGGTTAATTGTCAGTGAGATGGCTTTCCGAATATTGAGATTCCGTAATGCCTTTGTCTTGAAATTATAAGCAATGTAGTCCGTTTCACCACTTGGATAACTTAAGTACCCCTTGTTATTCCTTTCGTGGGCGGCTTGTTGGCCAGCTAAGGTAATATTATCGAGCTTTCCAGATTGATATAATGACAGCGCCGTTTGGGCATTTTTAGTAGTCACAAATTTAACCTGATCCAATTTAACGGCTTTCTTATCCCAGTAGTTTGGATTTTTCTTAAGCGTCCAACTTCCCTTGGCAGCTGACCAACCGCTAACGGTGAATGGCCCATCGTAGACCATTTTGGTTGATGACGTCCCATAAGCCTTACCGTACTTTTCAATTGCGTTTCGATTTTGTGGCAAAAACGGGACTAACGCACATAAATATTTAAACGATGGAGTCGGTTCAGCTAACGTCACTTGGAAAGTGTTTCGGTCAAGTGCCTTAACACCTAACTTGTTGACGGCCATTTTCCCCTTTTCAATCTCCTGTGCGTTTTTAATTGGTAAATACATATATGAATCAGCAGCCTTGGTAGCTGGGTTAACCGTGCGACGCCAGGAATAGACAAAATCATTGGCGGTAATTGGATCACCATTGCTCCACTTCAGGTTCTTTCGTAGCTTGAATGTATACACCGTGCCGTTAGCAGTTGGCTTGACTACCTTCTCCGCTAACCCTGGTTCAACCTGAGTACTGTTCTTCATGCGATACAGGCCCTCTTCGGAATTATTAACCGTCCCTAACGCGCCCACGTCGGTGATCATTGATGGATCTAATGACGAGATATCGGCCTGCTCCATGATGGTTGCGACCCTTGGCTTTTCTTTAGCACTTCCGTTAGAACAACCAGCTAACCCTAACCCCAATATTCCGATAGTAATCGTGATAATTTCTAATCTTAATTTCATCTAGATACACCCCTTGATTTCCCAATAAACGCTACGATATAAAAAAAACCCTCTCAAAGCACAATGCTTTGAGAGGGCGAAGAAACGCTGTTCCACCTCTGATTTACAATAGCCTCACGACTACTGCCTCAGTAAGTTCAATGACTTATCATGATAACGGCATGATCCGTGCCAACCTACTAAACGAGAGTCGTTCCGCTGGCCTGCGATTAGCTGTGGTTCGTTTCTCTATTCATTCTTTCAGCCAAATGAATGATCTCTGTAAATTAGAAACTACTTAGACTAATCCCTGCTTTTTAATGTGGCTATAATTTATCTCGTTTAATTAAAAATGTCAAGCTATCTTTTTGTCATCTCAAAAATTCTGTAATCCGATGCCGTAACTCACCGTCTCGTTCAGGGTTATAAGCGTATCGCTCATTAACCCAATGATCAGGACTATACAGCCATACCGGTTTCTGTAGTCTTTTGGCCGGTTCAGTTTGATAGCGTGGAAATACATGGGCGTGCAAAAAGTTATCCGTGTTACCTAAAATATCATAATTAATTCTCAAAGCACGGGTCGCATCAAGAACCGCGTCACCTAAGATACTCATATCAAGCAGGAAAGCCTTCCGTTCGGAAATTGAGAGATCATTAAGGGACGACACCTGTCGCTTGGGCAATAAAACAGAATATCCTGGCAAAAACTGAGTGTCACCAAAAACAGCAAAGCCACCTAGGAGTTCTGCCATCACCATTGGATTAGTCCCGTTAATAGCTGATTTAATGCGATTATCTTGCCAATTTATCATGCCACTCTCCTTAATTTGAAAATTACTTAATTATAAAAACCACTGTCGCAATTATGATCTCACCCTGCTTGATACCTAAACGTTAACATCACCACAAAATAACCATCCTCGTGTTGAATACGAAACCTGCCACCCAAAGTTGTGATTAACGACCGCACGATGTCCAATCCGAGCCCAACACTTTGATTTGTTTGGGTAACATCTTCCGTCACAAACCGATTGGTTGATTGGCGATTTGCCAACAGTGGCCTGGCCGTCTGATTTTTAAATGTAATCTGAAAATGGGTTGCATCCTTCTCTTGCAGTGAAATCACCACCTGCCCATCCGCATATTTCAGTAAATTGCTAATCAAGTTCTGAAACACCCGCTCCAACAACGTCTTATCCGTTTGAATGGTAACCGCTGGCTTAATATTAATTGTCATTTCCAACCCTTTGGCCGTTAAGTCATCATAGTAGTTAAATAGTTCCCCTTCCAGGGCTTTTGAAACGTCCACCTCAGAAAGTGATAACTGGGCGTTTTTTTCTTGAAGTAAATTAAAATCCATCAAATAATGCAAATAGTAATTCACTTCCAACAAATTGTTCTCAATTCGCTGATACTGATGGTGGTTGTCATTATTCTGACGATTCTTATCCAGCAACTGAATATAGCCGATTGCCACGGTTAACGGTGTCTTAATATCATGGGTCAAATTGGTTAGCATCTGCTTAATTTGTTTTTCCTGCTCAACCTGCTTTAATCTGGCCGCCCGGGTTTTAATCAGACTAAAATTAACCGACTGCGCCAACCGACTAAACAGCGGCCATCACGTATTGGTTGTCACTTCAGCGTTGGTATCATGGGCATTGATATAGTTGAGCTCCCGATTAATCCGCCGAACCTCAGTTATCATAATCCCGATGATTCCCATCAAGACGATACATATCATGATCAATACAACTGTCATTTCCTCAACTCCTGACTAAACCAAGCGAACCCCAATCCCCCAAATCGAAATGATGTACTTATTTGGGGTTCCTGCTAAATCGTTCACCTTATTTCGGAGGTTACTAATATGGACGTTCAAGGTGTTTTCGGCGTTTAAATATGGTTCACCCCACACCGTTTCGTACAGATTTTCTTTTGTAAATACCTGCTTTGGATGTGCTAATAGTAACTGCAGGATTGCGAATTCCTTTTTGGGTAAGGGCAGCTTCTGACCATTGATCACGACTTGATGATCGCTGGGATTCAGCACAATTGCGCCATAGGTTAACTTGTTTTGTTCATTGAGTGGCTTCGTTCGTTGCCGTAATTGCACTTGTACCCGAGCAAGAAGTTCATCAATATCAAATGGCTTGGTAAGATAATCGTTGGCCCCCTCTTCCAGCAAGGCGACAACCTTTTGCTTATCCTGAATTGCCGTCAACACCAGCACTGGTACGGCTGACGTCTTACGAATTGTTTTCAGCACACTTTCACCGGTTACCTGAGGCAACATCAAATCCAAAATGATGAGATCAGGCGCTTCCGTGTTAAATTTGGCTAGCGCACTGACGCCATCAACAGCTTCAACAACCTGATAATCATTGGCAAGAACATCCCTTAGTAAGTCGCGGACATCTCGATGATCTTCCACAATTAAGATTTTAGTATTTGTCATCAGTTTTACCCCTTGTCTGTAAGTATGCGGAGCCAGGTTTCTACCTGACACGGCTATCTTATTACTGTTAAGTTTAACTTTAATTATCTCTCACCACAATTTAGGATTAATTAAGGTTTTGTTATTCCCTGACTTAATATCTGCAGGTTATGATTAATTTATCAATTAAATCAAGGAGGCATAACCAAATGCCAGAGGCTATTTTAAATTTTCAAAACGTTAGTAAAAAGTTTGGCCACTTCCAAGCCCTAGATTCAGTGTCATTTCAAATTAACCGAGGTGACATCTACGGCTTGATCGGTGAAAACGGTGCCGGTAAAACCACCATTATGAAGCTCATCACCAAATTATCACCACTACGGAAGGGATCAATTTCATTATTTGGTGAAACAAGTTCCCACTATCAGCAGGCGCTTAAGCGAACCGGGGCCATGATTGAATCCCCAGCCGCTTTCAAAAATCTAACCGTCGTTGAGAATTTAAAAATTATCGCAAAGCAAAATGGCCTACAGTCAAAAAAGGCTATCGATGACGCCATTGATTTTGTCGGCTTGACTGCAAAGAAGAAGACTAAAGCCAGACACCTTTCATTAGGCCAGCGACAACGACTTGGGCTCGCAATGGCCGTCTTGCCCCATCCCGACTTTTTGATTTTGGATGAGCCAATCAACGGTCTGGATCCAGCTGGCATTATTGAAATTCGGCATTTACTTTACAAATTAAATCATGAGCAGCAGACCACCATTTTGATTTCCAGCCATATCTTGTCAGAGCTTTATCAAGTTGCCACTAAATTTGGCTTTATCCATCATGGCAAGTTTATTAAAGAGGTAACTAAAGAGGAACTCGATAAAGAAAAAACGGCCGGGATTACGCTTGAAGTCAACGACGTTTCCAAGGCCGCCGAAGTCCTTGATTCTTCAAATATCAAACCTTTCTCAGTTCCAAACGACCACAGCATCTTCATTCAAAAGGCTGATTTAGATACTGGTCATCTCAGTCAACTATTAGTTATGAATGGCGTTGTCTTGAATGGGCTAAGTAAGCAAGAAGGGTCATTAGAACAATATTACACGCAATTAATGAAAAAAACGGATGAAGGTGACCAACGTGATTAATCAATTAAGGGCAGACGCTTATCGCCTTACCCGTTCAACGGGCTTTTACATCATGCTAGTGTTAGTGGTTAGTTATAACGCGTTGATTACTAAAACTAAGTGGTTTGGAGGCATTGTAGGTAACGTTAGCGAAAAAGCATCGGATCACTTAACCCACACAAGTTGGTCAATGATTGACGGTGTTCAAGGTTCAACAATATCAGCAGGTTTACTGATGTATGTCCTTATGGGATTATTTGTGATCATCATTGGCTATGAATTTAGCCAGCAAACTTACAAAAATACACTGATCTCTGGTATCTCAAGGCTTCAATTCATTTTATCTAAGTATGTTGCCATGCTCATTAGTATCCTTATGACCATTGCGGTCTATTTTATAACCACTATCGTCACAAGCTTAATTTTTGGCAGACGAGTTGGTACTTCGTGGATCCATTTATTAAGTGTTGGCTCATCAGCAACCATCGCCATTACTTTTTTCATTAGTATTGTATTTAGCATGGCAATTTTGCTACTAATGTTCACAAATTCAGTTATTATTAGTTCGTTTTTTATCGTTATTTTTCCAGTTGCAGTTATGATTCTTCATACACGAGCTAATTGGAAGTGGTTAAAATACATCGATTTCTTTAGTGCCAGTAATAGAATTAGTCTTGGTAATATGTCCATTGTGGAGTTTAGCCCCTATGTCCTAACTTGTGGCATTATTTTAATTGTTTGCATCGGACTGTCGTTACTTATAATTAGAGAGAAGGAGCTTTAAAGTGACGTTTAGGTATACCAAACAAATTTTATATAGAAAAAACTATTGGAGCAATTTTATACACAATCAATTAATGAAGAGGTGATTAGCATGATCAATCAATTAAGGGCAGACGCCTTTCGCCTTACCCGTTTAACTGGTTTCTACCTAACGTTATTATTGGTGATCGGCTACAGTGCGCTAATTACCAAGACTAAGTCCGTCGGTGGGATTATGGCAGACGCCAACGAAAATGTCTTGCATCATCTTGCTCACAGTAATTGGTCGATCATTGACGGTATTCGTGGCTTAACAATGTCGGCCAGTGTCTTAATGTACGTCCTCATGGGGTTATTTGTAATCATCATCGGTTACGAGTTTAGCCAACAAACTTACAAGAATACGTTGATCTCCGGAATTTCTCGCTTCCAATTTATCCTGGCGAAATATGTGATGTTATTACTCACCATTTTGGTCAACATTACGATATACTTCCTCACCGTGATCGTTACCAGCCTCGTTCTCAATCGAAAGTTGGGAACCTCTTGGGGCCACTTATTGCAAACTGCTTCCATAACCACCGTCACAGTTGCTTTCTTTATCAGCATTGTATTTAGTATTGCCATTTTAATACTAATGTTAACGAGTTCCGTTATCATCAGTTCTATTTTTATCGTGATTTTCCCGCTAGCCATTTCTATGTTTCACGTCGATGCAAATTGGAACTGGTTAACCTACGTTGATTTCTTTGGTGCCAGTAATAAAGTCGCTATGGGAACCCTTAGTCCCTCACAATTTGGTCCCTACATTCTAACTTGCGGCATCATTTTAGTTATTTGTATTGGCTTTTCATTGCTTGCAATTCAGGAAAAAGAACTCTAACGCTTCAGTCAGGAAACATTTCTGCTTAGCTCATCTCGGCTTGTAGAGCCCCAGCCTCCTCGTTATAATAGCTACTAGAAAGAAGGCCAGGTAACATGATTGATCAAACTGAATTGATGAAGCAATTACGGGCTGCCTTTGAAGACTATAATCAAGTGATCGCCAAACAGCACCAGGCAACTTACCAGGTGAAAAGCCAGAATGATGCCGTTATGGTATCTGCCGGTAACTCCCAAGCTCACTGGGAAATTCCTGGTGACCTCTTCGACTTAATGACCCATCTAAAAAAAAGCGCGCAAAGCAACGAATGTACCATTGGGACGTTGGCTGATTTAGAGAAAATCGAAGTGGAAATGAATGCTACCAAGGGTAATTCATTTTAGCTATTACTGTAATTGCCCATTACAGGTTTCAACTAAAAAGCGGCCATCTTAACCTTGAATGTCAAAGTTAAGATAGCCGCTTTTCAATCTCATGTTACTCAATAAGTCTTACTGCTAAATTCTATCTCACTAGTTCTAAAACAACTCACTATGTGTTCCAATTTCCAGTAAGTAAACAAGCTTAGCAACCGTGTTTTTAGCATAGATTAACAGATGGTCACCATTATGACCGTCAAAATGCAACTCTAAACACTCAATCTTAGTGTATGTATCCCCAAAAGTTGATTTTAATCTTTGAATCATCTTTTTGGGAAGTGTTATCGGATGGGCATAGAAATATTTTGGAATGGTAATATCTTTTTCAAGACAGGTAATAACGAAATCAAAAGAGATGAATTCTTGTTTTGTCCATGTAATTTCTATTGATATTTTATCATGAAAAACTTTTCGCCACCCTGGGTCTTTTGAAACACGCTTATAATGCCGTTTAAACTTTGAGGAATATCTAATAATATTAGTCATCGTCATTTAACCGCTCTTTCAGTTCCTTCAAACTATGGGCTTCAGGCATCCGCTTCTTTCCTGTTGCATCATCAATCATTTCACCAACTGCATCTAGAACATCCGCATTTGGAATACCAAAATACTTTGGCAGGCCGTCATTAGCAACGCTCGTAATAGCAATCCGGGTATAGTCAGATAATGATAATCCCGATTTTGCCAATCGCTCGATTGCTCGCTTTTTGATATCGGGATTGATTCGAACAGACACAGTCGCAGGCTTTAAATCAGTTTTTGACATTTTATCACCTCATGTATGACAAGTGTAATACAGTTCAAATATAGAATACCAAATTCCCATTAAAAGTCAATGATTATCCCTCAATCTAAGCTTTGTCGAATCACTTTTTCTTGTTTCATCATCTGAAATGTACCCAAATCCTCAAAAGCATTCCTGCCAAGAAATATCGTGCTAAATATTCTCTATCTATATAGACGAGTAGTGCTCCGCGAAGTAGCTGTTAGCACTGTACAAGACCCATCCTAAAATCCTGGGTTTAGTTTTTAGGATGGGTCTTGTACATTACCACAGCTAAATAATTCTTTCTGCACACTTATTCATCAAACCGCTTTTTCAGCTTCTCCTCACTAAACGCCATCAAACTATCCGGATCCACATCGTACTTGTCACAAAGGATAAGCACTTGATCCATCACGTCAGCCAATTCTTCATGAAGATTATAGTTGCGGTCCTTGGTCGAAGTGCTTTCACCCGGATGATCCCGGCCAATTTCAATTGCTCGAATGGCCCTAGAAAGTTCCCCCACTTCTTCGGTCAAAAAGTTAAGTCGAATAATGATGAATATTGGTACCAGCCACGAGATTTATAAAAATCGACCAGCCAATCCTGATGTTGTTTTAAAGCCATTTTCTCATTCTCCATTTCATTGAAAGTCAGTCAACAGCTGCTTGGTGGGTTGCCCGCTGATTGTACAGATTACCCCAAGTTTCCATCGCGGTAATAACTGGGCGCAAAGTTTGACCAAAGTCAGTCAGTGAATATTCAGTCTTAACTGGAATGACTGGATAAACTTTCTTTTGAATCACCCCATCTACCTGGAGTTCGTGAAGCTGCAGCGCCAGCATTCGTCTTGAACAATCAGGCATCTGTTTTTGTAAGTCATTAAACCGTTGGGTGCCAGCCATCAAATGATAAATGATGACGCTTTTCCATTTACCGGCAATGATTTGCAAGGTGCTTTCAACCGGGCACCCATTTTGACAATCGTAAACGTGTCTTTTCACAAGTATCAGCCTTCTTTAAAATCCCTTTTCTCTATGATAAGCCTTTCAAATCAGCGTTTCAATCAATTCACTAGGTGAATAATTTGTAACCTTGTTATTAAAAATTCACGTCTTGTTATTGTAAAATCAACGCCCTACACTGAAATTGAAGTTGAAAGGAGAAAAATAAAATGTCGCAAATGAAAATAATTGGTTTCACCAAACATTTACCAATCACTGACCCAAGTAGTCTTGAAGAATTCACCGAGGAAATCCCAACTCCCAAGGGACATGACTTACTCGTAAAAATCATCGCTACCTCGGTTAACCCCGTCGACGTTGGTGTTCGTGGGCATGGCCGTGGAACGCTAAAACAACCGAAAGTGATTGGTTGGGATGCTTACGGAACCGTCATCCAAATTGGCAATCAGGTATCATTATTTAAGCCAGGTGATCAAGTGTTTTACGCGGGTTCCTTTATCCGGCCGGGTTCTGACAGCGACTATCAGCTCGTTGACGAACGCATTGTCGGTCACGCCCCCACCAAGCTAAGCGCCGCCGAAATCGGCGTCATGCCTCTCACCAGCTTAACGGCATGGGAAGCTTTGTTTGAACGCCTTCGGATTGACCCACAAGCTGACAACTCAGATCAGACCATCCTCATTATTAACGGCTCAGGTGGTGTAGGCTCAATTGCTACCCAGCTAGCTCACATGGCTGGACTCAAAGTCATCGCCAGTGCCTCTCGCTCAGAAACAATCGCCTGGGTTAAGAAAAACGGCGCTGATTACACCGTAAACCATCGCGAAAACTTAGTTACTGAAGTTCGCAAACTTGGTTTCCATTATGTCGATTATATTTTAAACTTGAACGACTTAGATGGCCACTGGAATGAGATTGCTGAGCTTATCAAACCAGAAGGTACGGTTTGCGCAATCACCGAAAACAAACTCGGAATCAATTTGCAAAAGCTCACCAAAAAAGCAGCGTCATTTAACTGGGAATGGATGTACACCAAATCCTATTATCACACTGACGACATGATCACTCAGCATCAAATCTTAGATAAAGTCGCTGATCTTTTGGACAACGGTGATATTCACTCAACCGTTACAAAAGTATTACGACCAATTAATGTTGCCAACCTTAAACAAGCCCATGCATTGGTCGAAACCAATCACGAAATCGGCAAAGTTGCCATTTCAAATGAATGAATCGAGTTTGACAATTTCAAGTTCTAGCCGTATGTTAGTTCTATGGATATCGAACAAAGCAAAAAAGATAATCAGTTATCGGCAATCTTTAAGACATTGAGTGAACCCAATCGAATCAGGATTTTACGGATCCTATACCATTCGGGTCGAGAATTAACCTGTTCTGAAATTAGCGATCAGCTAAATATCAGCAAGTCCACCGTCTCGTATCACTTCAAAGCCCTTCGCCATGCTGGATTAACCACAACCCGTCAGGTGGCCCAAACAAAGTATTTGTCAATTAACCAGAAAACCTTCAAGGAATATCTTCCTGCGTTTCTAGATTCCTTGTAGGCTTTTCTTTTTGAATTGTATTTCGATAACAATCGAACAAGGAGTGATTACAATGCTGAACTTATTTTATGCATCAGGAACCAGTGCCATGGCACCCCATATTTTATTACAGGCTAGCGGTTTACCATTCACTATCGAAAAAGTTAATTTGGATCAAAAGACATGGGCAAATGGTGACTATAATCGAATTAATGAGAAGTCTTACGTACCAACACTTCAAACCAGTCCTAATACATATCTCACAGAATGCGCGGTAATTTTGGAAGTCATCGACTCGTTGGCAGACAATCAATACGCATTTAACTATGGCACGGATGCCTACTGGCAACTTAGAACTTGGGTTAACTACATCGCCACCGAATTGCATAAGAACTTTATTTCTCCATTCCGGAAGGGTAATTGGCTGCCGAATACTGATGAATCTAAACAATTGGTTTGGCAACGAGTTGCGCCTCGATTAAAATTCGTTGAAGCTCATTTTGCTGGTCCTTGGTTACTGGGGCAGAAGTTCACGTTTGCCGATCCCTACTTGTTCGTCATGACCAACTGGATGAAGCGGCTCGATTACCCCCTTGCTCAGTTTCCTAAGCTAGCTATATTCGATGCTCAAATGCGACAATTACAAAGTGTCAGTGAGGTCCTTCAAATTGAAGGTGCGCCCCACTCACTAACGGACAAGTAACCCCGAAAATTCACCCCCCCATTGAAAGGAAACCAACTATGATTAAATACAAATACGATACTCAGTTACTAATAGAAGGCTGTACAGTTAGCGAAGACGATCTTAATGACCAAATTCTCGCCAAATTTGAAGGCGATTCTTTGTTGGTTGTTGGCGATGAGTCGCTCATGAAAATCCACTTCCATACCAACTACCCATGGAAAATCCTGGAATACTGTTCTACTCTGGGCTCAATTTTTGACATCGTGGTTGAAGATATGGACCGGCAAGCACGGGGATTGAAGGGGTAACTAACTTTTCTAATTAAAATTAACCCTCTAAGTCAGTCTAATTCTCTGGCTTAGAGGGTTAATTATTTAAAGTTGCTTTTTAGTTTTTCTTTTCAGCATCAACTTTTCAGGTAATAACACAATAATTAGCCCCGCCAACGTCAACACAGAAATCATCGCCGTCAGCAAGCCATTATGATAACTCACCCGAACCGTATGCTTACCCACTGCTAAGTTGTTAACGGTCAACACATGATCCTTATTGGACTTGAGTGGATAATTTTTACCATCCACCTTCACGGTATAGTGGTTATCGTACACCACCATTGGCAAAGCTAACCGGTTTAACGGGGCGCCAACTTCTACCGTCATTTGCTTGCCATCTGGCAAAGCTTTGCTGGTTACTGGAATATTAACGGCTGGTTTATCATCTACAATCGCCCGTTGCATCGACAGCGTATGGAACGTGTCATCACTCATCTTAGGGAGATAGTCGGCGGTATCAATGTACGTCATTAAATGGCGGTACTGCTTCAAATTAGTTACCCGGTACCAAACCATCCCCTGAACAAACGGGATCTGATTACTATTAGGATAAAGGTCGGCTTTCATTTCTGGCGACTTTAATTCGAAGTTAACCCGCCCCGACTGCGAATTAAGCGATAATCCTAAGACAATCAGGGTAAAGACGCCGACAATTCCCAATTTGTAATAATTCTGTGGAACTTTTTTCAATAGGGTCGATCCTAATACACTAAACAAGTACGTAAACCCAAGCTGTGGCAAAATTAGAAATCGCCATGGGAACTGTAGGAGAACAATCGGGGTATTTTGAAACAAATGCCAAGGAAATAGGCTGCTACTCAAAATCACAAACCCAATCCCGATCCAAAAGATCTCCTTACTAAAATGCGATAACTGACGGTACATGATAATCGCCATCACAAACCCAACCAACGCCACAATCGTAAAGCCATAAGCAATACTGTTGCTAAGTGCCGCAGTCGTGTACTGTAATAAGCTAATGCCATTTAATTGAAACGTGAACGGCTTCGTCATTTCAACACTCGTTCCAAAGTGTAATGCGGGCAGCCAAAAAGTACTACTCAATAACACGGTAATCCCAACAGCCTTGCCAAGGTTGACCCACTTTCGACCTGTCACTTTCTTGATATCAACTAACAGAAAAACGATAAGGGCAATCAAAGTGACGATGATATTTAAAAACAATCTAAGATTAGATCCAGTTAGAAA
>NZ_AZEB01000090.1 GCF_001434135.1 Lentilactobacillus kisonensis DSM 19906 = JCM 15041
GGAGTAGTGGTTGGCGTAGTAGCTTGCGCGGTAAGGGCAGAGTATTTAATCCAGCCATTGATCTTTTGACCGTTAGTAGCATTAGTGTCAGCAATCTTTACCCAAAGGTCGCCTTCACGGGTACGGGTAGTTTGGTCCGTAACTTTGAAGGTATCGTTAGCGTAAGGAGTAGCATCAGTAACGGTACGGCCCTTCTTGTATTCAGTCCATGCAGGATATGAATAAGTAGTAGCAGTACCATCATTAGCAGTACCAGCCTTAGTAATCTTGTAAGTAGCATTCTTTTGAGCATCAGTCAAAGCAGTAGTTTGATTTGATGGGGTCTGGAATGATGCTGAAGTTGCTGAAGCTGAAGAGCTGTTTGAAGCAGTTGCTGAAGTAGAACCAGCAGCGTCAGTAGTAGTGCTGTACTTAGCAATACCACCAGCGAAAGCAGAAGTACTCTTACCACCATAGATCCAGCCACGGTAAGTCTTATCGAATGATACGACCTTGTAGTAAACTGAGCCACGGTTAGTAGTAGCAACACGGTAAGCACGCCAGTTCTTTTGACCAGTCTTGTTGTCCTTAAGGCCAGCTAAAGTGGTCTTTGATGCAACAGTCTTGGCACCTTTCAAGGT
>NZ_AZEB01000091.1 GCF_001434135.1 Lentilactobacillus kisonensis DSM 19906 = JCM 15041
AATTATCCCAGCAATATTACCTGGCAACAATTTGTTTTAGATATCCTATTAGTGTGGCACTTGATTTGACAATTGAGGAATTACTTTTTATTTTGATCTTTAGATTTAACGGGCAAAGTGGCAATTCCAACGCCGATTGCAACAGCAAAAACGGTCTGAATTAAATCATGGCTTTGATTTTCAAAAACTGCATAATAAACAGCAAATAACCCAATCGCTAGTAAATACCGTAAAATATAGATCAAGGCTCTTTTACTCATCAGAAACTGCCTCCCATAACAAACGATATCTATTTTTATTTAGGTTCTCTATCTAGATTATGTGTGATTTTCACATTTCTGCTTGTACCTAGGGGTTGCGACGCTTTTTGCCCATATTTTCCCCGTAAATAAACGTCAGTTGCTTTCACATCAAGCGTAGATAGATATAAACGGTTGGGTTCATCTTTTTTAGTTCGGGGATTAAAAACTGGTTGTTTTTGTATCAGCAAATGAGCAGCTGCGAGTTCTCTTTTTATTTTGACGACTTTCTGATTCTTGCAATTAAGTAAATTTCCTAATTCCTGATTCGAAAAAATAAAGTAGACGTGCCCTTCCTCATCA
>NZ_AZEB01000092.1 GCF_001434135.1 Lentilactobacillus kisonensis DSM 19906 = JCM 15041
CCAAAGACTTGTATCAGAAGTCGCCGTTGGCGACAACAAAATCAACCAATAGATCCAAAGAAAGACGGTGACTAGTATGGCAATTTTTCATATGAGTTTTAGTAATATTAGTGCTGGGAAAGGACGAAGTGCGATTGCCAGTGTCGCTTATCGAAGTGGTGAAAAATTATTTGATGATCAAGAAGGTCGCCACTATTTCTATGCTCGGTCAGTCATGCCAGAGAGTTTTATTTTAACTCCTAAAAATGCACCAGCATGGGCCAGTGATCGAGAAAAATTATGGAACGAAGTAGAAAGAAAAGATCGGCAGGCAAATTCTCGGTATGCGAAAGAGTTTAACGTGGCTTTGCCAGTTGAACTCAGCGAAGATGAACAGAAAGAATTATTGACAAAATACGTGCAAGAAAATTTTGTTGATCAAGGCATGGTAGCTGATGTAGCGATTCATCGCGACCACCAAGATAATCCGCACGCACATGTGATGTTAACTAACCGACCATTTAACCCAGACGGAACATGGGGAATCAAGAGTAAAAAGCAATATATTTTAGATGAGAATGGCAAAAAA
>NZ_AZEB01000093.1 GCF_001434135.1 Lentilactobacillus kisonensis DSM 19906 = JCM 15041
AAAACCTGTCTCAAATATTGACTTCAATCCAAACCTACTACTTTAACGCAGATGGTAAGCAAGTAAAGGGAAACATTGTAAGAGAATCCAATGGCAAAACAAATTATTATGAAGGAAAAAACGGAACAATGTTAAAGAATGATTTTGGCAAACTTCCGAATGGATCATGGGTATATCTTAATAATAATGGAGACGCTGTCACTGGTGAGCAAACAATACGAGGAAAAAAGATGTGCTTTATGTCTGATGGAATTCAGGTTAAAGGTAAGTCAGCGTTGGGAAATGATGGCAAATATCATTATTATGATGCCAATTCGGGAATAAGATTATCTTAATTCGAGAATCATTTTTATTAAAATCATTCATATTTCAATAAACGTTATATTTTCAAAAACAGAGACTAAGAGTCATGTTCATCACATGATTCTTAGTCTCTTGGTGTTCTAATACTGATATTTGGAAAAAGTACTAATTTTTTATCATAATTGGTTATCCAAGCAACATTAGTGCTAACAGTTTAACCAGACTACTTTAAATATGCCAATATTGAATATTC
>NZ_AZEB01000094.1 GCF_001434135.1 Lentilactobacillus kisonensis DSM 19906 = JCM 15041
TTTCTTATGAATTATCTCGATGTCAACCTTATCAGGCTGAATTAGCACAAACAGATGCCGAATACAAGCGATCACGATGTGGTCGGAAAACTAAGCTGAGCGATGAGTTAAAGCAAAAAATTCTCAACCATTTACGTCTAAGCTGGTCACCAGGAATGATTGCTCACGAATTTAAACTAGCTACTAAATCTATTTATAATTGGCTAAATCAGGGGAGAATTGGTTTCTCCTTGAATGATCTACCTGAACATGGCGTACGCCAACGGCGTAACGTTGACCAACGATCCAAATATAATCAATCTTTGGGGTGATCAATTGAACAGCGTCCCATGATGATTAATCAACGTAATCGCATCGGCGATTTTGAACTAGATACAGTCGTTGGTCCTCGTGGGCATAGTAAGGCAGTTTTATTAACTTTAATCGATCGCAAATCACGGTTCCTTTGGGCATACCGGTTAA
>NZ_AZEB01000095.1 GCF_001434135.1 Lentilactobacillus kisonensis DSM 19906 = JCM 15041
TTTGAGAGTAGACCTCTCAAAACTAAACAAAACTTTCGACAATGTGCAGGATTCCGTTTTTCCTTAGAAAGGAGGTGATCCAGCCGCAGGTTCTCCTACGGCTACCTTGTTACGACTTCACCCTAATCATCTGTCCCACCTTAGACGGCTGGTCCCCGAAGGTTACCTCACCGGCTTTGGGTGTTACAAACTCTCATGGTGTGACGGGCGGTGTGTACAAGGCCCGGGAACGTATTCACCGTGGCATGCTGATCCACGATTACTAGCGATTCCAACTTCATGTAGGCGAGTTGCAGCCTACAATCCGAACTGAGAACGGCTTTAAGAGATTAGCTTGACCTCGCGGTTTCGCGACTCGTTGTACCGTCCATTGTAGCACGTGTGTAGCCCAGGTCATAAGGGGCATGATGATTTGACGTCATCCCCACCTTCCTCCGGTTTGTC
>NZ_AZEB01000096.1 GCF_001434135.1 Lentilactobacillus kisonensis DSM 19906 = JCM 15041
AGCAACAGGTTTATGATTTAGTTTTAAGAACCACATTAGCCATGTTTGCTGATCCGTACGAGTACGAAGAAACCACCATTATCACCCAGGTTGGCGACGTCAATTTTAAAGCAACCGGTAAGGTCCCAACTAAGCAAGGCTGGCAAGCTTTATTTGATGATCACAAAGCCGACCAGCAAGAAACAGCCACCTTACCACTCGTTCATCAGGGCGATCAGGTTAAAGCAAATCTGCAAACACCGCAAAAAGAAACGACCCCACCAGTACCGTTTACCGAAGGGACATTAATCACAGCCATGAAGACGGCCGGCAAAACGCTTGATGATGAAGCAGCCCAGGCAATTCTCAAAGATGTGCAAGGCATTGGGACAAGTGTGGCCCGGGCCAATGTGCTAGAAGTGTTAAAGTAACGCGGCTATTTAGTTACTGAAAAGAACAA
>NZ_AZEB01000097.1 GCF_001434135.1 Lentilactobacillus kisonensis DSM 19906 = JCM 15041
CCCTTGGTAACTAACGCTTTAATTGCGGTCTTCCCGAGCGTCTTGCTACTCCATTTCTTAGGTAAGGTAAAATCTTCACCTTGCTTGGGCTTCACAATGTAAAACTTCTGTTTATTTAAAACGGTCGCTTGCGGTGTTTCTAAGAAAACTTCGGCGGCTTTTTGCGCTTGCTGTTGGTGATCGATTTGTTGCTTAATGGCTGCACTGCCAGTCAATTGCGTGGGAACATCAGCGATCAACTTTGCCACGAACTTTTTGATTTGGTTCAAAAAGTTATCCGGGGTGCGTTCTTCGGTACTGATTTGTTGTAACGCTTGCTCCCATTTTGCTGTCATCTCTGGGCTAGTTAACAAGGGTTCGAGTTCAACCGCTTTACATAAAGTAATCCCCGCTTCACTGACGTGGAGCTTGTTCTTTTCAGTAACTAAATAGCCGCGTT
>NZ_AZEB01000098.1 GCF_001434135.1 Lentilactobacillus kisonensis DSM 19906 = JCM 15041
GAACGTCACCATGCGGCTTTCGGCTACTGGCAAGTTCTACGCTGTCTTGTTGGTGGATACGGCAATCAAGCAGTTAGCTAAAACTGATAAGAAGGCCGGCATTGATCTGGGAGTCGCGGATTTGGTGATTACTAGTGATGGGATTAAACACCCCACTATCCGGTTTGATAAACGGCTGTCTCAAAAGAAACGTTACTGGGAAAAACGATTAACCCGTAGAAGACGGCAGGCCCAACAAGTGATTGCCTGGGAGAAACATACTCACATTGCAGTTCCACACGAACTCAATGATTTCAAAAATTACCAGCAAGCGAAACGGATGGTGGCGAAGTATGCAGAAAAGATCGCCAATCAACGACAAAACTACCTGCATCACTTAACTAAGCAGCTCGTCATCCAATATGATGTGATTAAAATGGAAGATTTG
>NZ_AZEB01000099.1 GCF_001434135.1 Lentilactobacillus kisonensis DSM 19906 = JCM 15041
CCGTGGGCTGATTCGCCCGCAACGCGAGCTTCAGTAACTTGGCAAACCCGGATTGGGTATGTAAGACTTGAAATTCACTTTGGCACACTCCGTGAGCATACCAAACAACATAACTGTGACCTTCTGACACATCTAAGGCGATCACATCAGACAATTTATCGCTTCCTAAATCATTATTTTTTGAAGCCTTTCCCGACATCTGAACAACTAAACTCATTTCCTGTACACGGCCTCGAAGGTCCTCAATCTTAAACCAGTTTAAAGCGGTGGAGATGACGGCGACCCTTTTATATTACGGACTCGAAGTCCCTGAGACTATGTTCGATCTCTAGCTTCATCTCCAGTGTAACGAAAAAGGTCCAGCTAGAAGCTGAAATTAATCAGTTTCTAACTGGATCTAATCTTAGATTGTTT